>NZ_JBNPXH010000002.1:0-542895 GCF_050433395.1 Anaerotaenia torta | reverse complement strand
TCTGACGCAAAATGCAACAGAATCTTTTATTCAGTACCTTCTTTTTATTTGCATGAAATAGAAGAAATCTAGATCAGGTAAAATGCCGAATAACACCTGCGGTCAGCGAGGGCTGCCACAGATACTGGCCGTTGGTGTCTTTGAGCTTGCGCAGCGCCTTCACGCTGGCGTCGTTCATGATAAAGACCGCTTTCCGGCGATAAGGCGCTTTGAGCGAGTAAAACAGGTCAAAAATTTCGTCGGCGGTAAAGGCTGCGGCTGCGGCAGTAGTCACACCGATTTCCGCGCCGCCCGTCGCCGACAGAACGCCGGTAGGCTTGCCAACGCCATCTCCAACGAAAAAGGCTTCTTCCTCCTTGGCACCGATGCGGCGCGCAAATTCCTTCGAGATATAGGCTTCGAGGTTGAAAACGCTGTCGTTCAGGAGCTCGTCGGAAACCTTAATCATGGTGCCGAGCTTATATGCGCCGATGGATACCTGCGCAAAAGCGTCGTCACCTTCGGGGATAGCGCCCTCCTCGTCCACCCACGCAGCGGAGCCTTTGGAGGAAACCACCGGGATTTTACGGTCGCCGGAGGAGGTCTGAATGACATGCGCCAACGTACGGAAGATGTTCTCCTCCTCCAACGCCTCAACGAGCGTGCGCTCGTATTCATCGGGGACGAGGTAGCCGCCCTCCGAATCGGTGCCGATTTGCAGCGCGTTCATGACCTCATGGGAGGGCAGCTTGCTCCGCATGGCGTTCCAGAAGGATTTGCGATATTCAGCGGAGGCCCGGCCAGTTTTTTCCTCACCACCGGCAGCCGCCGAGGGCTTACTGGTCAACGGGGCGCTGATGGGGCGGTTAAGCTCGGCGTCAAGGGCCTGCTGGCGTTCCAGCCGGTCAATCTCTTTGCCGAGGTTCACCACTTCGGCCTCTATTTTTTCATAGGTCGCCACATCCTCAGCGGAAAGCAACCCGTCCGAGCCGCGCCGGGAATCAAGAAATGCCTTGGCGGATTCCCACACCTTTGCGCGCTTTTCGCGCAGTTCCAATACCTTGTTCATTGATACAACCTCCTTATTTCAATAAAGAAAGCCGCTTATAAAGCGGCTCTGCGGGGTGCCTGTTTTCGGTTTTCGGTGACTTGGGCAGCTTTTGTAGCAATTGGCCCACTACCGCCCGGCGGCTGAATGCGTATCCCGCCGACGCTGCCGGGGGAGCAATTGCCGATTTGGACAATAGGCCGTCCGCAAACCCGAGTTCAATTGCCTTGTGGGCGGACAGCCATGTTTCTGCGTCCATAAGGTGGGAGAGCTTGGTGCGGGACAGCCCCGTCTTGATTTCATACGCATTGATAATGCTCTCCTTCACTTCGTCCAGCATGGCAATGGCCTTTTGCATTTCCTCGCTATCACCAATGGCTATAGTCAACGGGTTATGCACCATCATGAGGGCGGTTGGAGCCATGAGCACCTCGGTGCCCGCCATGGCGATAACGCTGGCCGCGCTGGCGGCAATGCCGTCGATTTTCACGGTGACATTGCCCTTGTAATCCATGAGCATACTGTAGATTTGCGAAGCGGCGACGCAATCGCCGCCCGGCGAGTTTATCCAGATAACAACGTCGCCCTCACCAGAAAAAAGCTCCTCGCGGAACACCTCCGGCGTTATGTCATCGGCGAACCACGATTCCTCCGCGATAACGCCGTCAAGATAAAGGGTGCGGCTCTCGTCGGAGTTCCGCACCCAATTCCAGAACCTATTCACTTGTGGTTTCCCTCCTATTCTGCGTTTTGCGCAAAAGCCCCCGCATCCTCCAAACGGAGCATATTGCCATTGATAAGATAGGTGTCGCCGCCCTGTTCGACTGGTATCCGGTCGAGGTTTTCAAGTTCCCGAATATCGTTGGCGGACATCCAGCCATTTTGCCGCCCGATGGCATACCCGTTCATGCGGCTTTGATAATCGCCCCGGAGAAGGCCGTCAAGATTGAATTTGATGAAGAACCGGGGCTTTTCGCTATCCAGCAGCAAGCGCCGGGCCATACTTTGCTCCCAGCGGCACACCCACGGGTCAAGGGTATACTTCACAAATTCAAGGCTCTGCTGCTCAATATTGCTAAAGCTGCTCTTTTCGAGGTCGCCCACCATATGGGGAGGAATCCTAAAAATACGGGCAATCTCGTTAATCTGGAATTTCCGAGTTTCGAGGAATTGCGCCTGCTCCGGCGAAATGCCGATTTGCTGGTATTTCATGCCTTCCTCTAAAACCGCAACACGGTGGGCGTTGGCGCTGCCTCGGTACATGTCGTTCCAGCTTTCCTTGACTTTCTGCGGGTCTTTGATAATACCGGGATGTTGGAGGACGCCGCCCGGCGCTGCGCCGTTTGCAAAGAATTTCGCACCGTATTCCTCGGTGGCGATTGCCATACCGATGGCGTTCTTTGCCATGGCGATGGGGCTATAGCCGACAAGACCGTCAAAGCCGAGGCCGGGAATGTGCAATACATCCGATGGGGACAGAGGAACAATGCTTTCATTTGAGAGCGGCGCGTCCTCCGAGGTGCGCATATACTGATAAACAAGCTGGCCCCGGCTGTCCCGGTCAACCGCCATCTTGTTCGGCATGAGGGGATAGAGGCCTACAACCTCGCCTTTTCCGTTGCGTATGATTTGCGCATAGGCATTGCCCCATAGGAGCAAATGGCCCATGAGCGTCTCACGCAATGAAAAAGAAGTCATTTCCGGGTTGGGCTCGTCATGCAGAATCCGGTACAGCGGGTGATCGAGGGCTTTTTCTTTTCCCCCTTCATCGGTATAGCGGTACACATGCAGAGGAAGGCCCGCTACAGCCTCGGACAGAATCCGAACGCAGGAATACACCGCCGTCATTTGCATGGCGGTATGTTCGTTGACGTTCTTGCCCGCCGTAGTCCCCCCAAAGAAAAAGCTGTACCGGCTGCCGTTCAGCGCGTTTTGCGCATTTAGGCCGTCTGCCGGTTTATCCCGCGCTTTGAAAAAGCGGCTGAAAATACTCATAAAATCAATAACCCCCTTCTGTCATAGATCGATTGGCCTGTATTGGAGCCCCCGCGCAGCGCGCGGTCAAGCGCCATAATGGTGGCGACCGCGCCGTCTATTTTTTCTGTGCTCCGCTCTTTATCCGGCTTGATATTCCCGGCAGGGTCGGTGCGAATATGAATGTTATCCATCATCCAACGGAGAGCCGGGTTGGCTCCGTGGGCGATTTTCCCGTCCAAGGTCAAGCGCATGAGTTCCTTGGACGCCGGGCTCATATCTTTGAAGCCCTGCCCGAAGGGGACGATAACAAAGCCCAGCCCTTCAAGGTTCTGAACCATTTGCGTCGCGCCCCAGCGGTCATAAGCGATTTCACGGATGTTGTACAGCGTGCCGAGCTCCTCAATGAAAGCCTCGATAAAGTCGTAATGCACCACATTGCCCTCGGTGGTCTGGATATGCCCCTGCTGCCCCCACACGTCATAGGGAACGTGGTCGCGCCGCACGCGCAGGTCGAGGGTTTCCTCCGGGAGCCAGAAATAAGGCAGAACGATATACTTGTCGTCCTCGTCCTCCGGGGGATAAACCAGCACAAAGGCGGTAATATCCGTTGTGGAGGCGAGGTCGAGCCCGCCATAGCAAACGCGGCCCCGGAGCGCATCCGGGTCAACGGCAAAGGAGCATTTATCCCACTTTTCCATGGGCATCCACCGGACGGCCTGCTTAACCCATTGGCATAAGCGAAGCTGCCGGAACAGGTTTTCTTCCGCTGGATTTTGCTTGGCACTCTCACAAGCAGCGAGTAATTTTTCCTCTTGCACCGTAATGCCAAGGGAGGGGTTAGCTTTGCGCCAGACCTTGGGGTTAGTCCAGTCCTCGTCCTCTTTGGCGCTGTAAATTACCGGATAGAAGGTCGGGTCGATTTTCCGGCCCTCCAATATATCCGTGGCTTTGCTATGCACCTCGTAACAGATAGAATTGGTATCATTGCCCGCTGTAGTAATAAGGAAATATAGCGGTTGCTTGCGCGCGTCGCCTGAGCCATGGGTCATTACGTCATAGAGCGCCCGCGACGGCTGCGCATGGAGCTCGTCAAAAACTACCGCATGGACATTGAGCCCATGTTTCGTGTATGCCTCCGCCGAAAGTACCTGATAAAAGCTGTTGAGCGGCTTATATATGAGGCGCTTTTGCGACATGATTGGCTTTATCCGGGAACGGAGCGCCGGGCATTGCTCCACCATGCCGCAGGCCACATCAAAAACAATGGACGCTTGCTGCCGGTCTGAGGCGCAGCCGTAAATCTCGCCGCCATATTCGCCGTCGCCGCAGGTAAGCAGCAAGGCAATTGCAGCCGCAAGCTCGCTTTTTCCCTGCTTCTTCGCAATCTCTACAAAAGCGGTGTTAAATTGCCGGTAGCCGTCCGGCTTGACAACTCCGAATAAGTCCCGGACAATCTGCTCCTGCCAATCTATCAATTCAAAGGGCTGGCCGTACCATTCGCCCTTGGTGTGCTTCAAACAATGAATAAAGGCGACCGCTATATCTGCCAGTTCCTTGTTGTAGCTGGAACCCGTCGCCATAAAACGCGAAGGTTTGTATTTTTTCAATTTGCGTATGACAGGCCGCCTCCTTCCTCAAAAACTGGCAGCAAAAAAGGAACCTCCCTCGCGGGAAGTCCCTTAAAATTATTTTTTAATTGTTCTGGCAGCGGCCTTACTCGTCGGCCTCATACAGCACCTTTTTGCCGTACATAATTCTGATAATGTGCTCTGGCCTATAGTCCGCATTTCTGCCAAATATCCGCTCAAACTCCCGGCGATCTGCCGCCACAATGTGCCAAGAGTGATAGTAGCTATCACAATCCCGGCGCAAATCGCTGGCCTCGGTTTTGAATGAAAATTCCGTACCATCCTTGCAAATGGTGACATTGACCGTCTTTGCGCCGGATGCGCCGACCGCAGCCATGATTTTCTTGACGTGGTGCACTGGGTTTTGCGTATTTTCCAGCAAGGCCCGGTATTCCGACAGGATGGCGTCATTCTCCAAAAAATCAGAGAGCATATTCTCTTGATTTTCCGCCATGTATGCGGATGCTTCCTTTTCCACATAGCCGTCCGGGTCGGCGATATACGAAAGCAAGGATTCCTCCGTCCAATTATCCAGCGAATACCTGCACTGGAACGCGGGCTCCTCAACCTCAATATTGTCAAGATATGTCGAGCGGGCGTTCTGTTTGGCAGTATACTTATAAAAGTAGTCCAGACTATCCAGAAGCCGCTTATCGGCAATCTCGGTAACTTTCAGGTTATTCCGGTCATTTCCGATAGCCGCCTCAACCCTTTGCCGGACAGCTTTTTTTAGCCGCTCCCGTAAAGCCTCCACGGTTCGGCTTTCCGTAGAATCCTCGTCGCATACGTCGCGCAGGTCGTACTGGCCGTCATAGATCAGACCGTCCTGCGAATAGTAGATGCCTGCGTATTTGAAGCTGTCGCCGCGCGTAAAGCTCTCGGCGTTGTAATGGCGCTGGCAGTACAGGTAGTCAAAGCCTGCACCTTTCGCCACCCGAATGAAGATATACAGGGTGCTGCCTTTATGAAAATGGAGCGGGCCGCTTTCCTCGGCGGCCAGCCAGCTTGCAAACAACTCATTCATATCCGACACCCCCTTACATGGCATATCCGGCGAACCGGACAATTTCTTTAATGGCGTTCATGGCCCGCTTGGGGCTGGAATAATCACGGGTACTGGTGCGCTTGCCCTTATCAAATGTCTGGATGACCGGAACCCCGGCGCTTTCGTGCGCAGTAATGCGGAAGCTGCTTTCCATATTGCCATAAAAAGCCACCTTGGCAACCCGCGTCCATGCCCGCGCATAAACCGGCTCGCCACCCAAAGCAGTCTCTCCGGTGCGCTCAAAGCCGTTTTCCAGCATGAGCGCCTCAAAGGCCGCCTTCTTCATTTCCATTGTCTGTTTCATACAATTGACCTCCTTGTTTTAGGGTGTGGACAGCTTACTCTGGCCCCCCCTAAAAGACAAGGCTGACAACCGAAAAAGCCCGGTTCTTCGGGCTTTTTCTTTTATATATTATTCCGCCGCTTTTGCTCAGCAGCGTTCCAGCGGGCATCCATTTCCAGCATTAGTTCATGGTTGCGTCGGATTAGCTCCCGCTTTTTTTCGATGGTGGCGGTTCTCATTGCACAGCGATTGGCGATAACCTCCTGTTCCAGTTCGCGGTAGGGCATTTTCTTAAAGTCTTTCATAGGTGCCACCTCCGTTTGATGTGAGTGGAGACTACTCTGGAACACCTCAAAAGGCAAGCTCTAAATGCAAAAGTTCTCTATCAGCCGTGCCTTTTCGCCGGTAAACTGCTCCCAGCGTAAAATCACCAAATCACAATTGAGGGGGTCGGTATCCATGGCATAGCAGCAGCGCCCGCTTTGCTCGGCGGCAATCAGCGTCGCGCCCGCGCCTGCGAAGGGGTCAAGCACAATGCCTCCGGGGTCGCTGTGCATTTTGATACAGCGCCATGGTAGCTCCACCGGCATGAGCGGCGGGCCGCCCTTGCTGCTTGGCATGGCGGCGATTTCCCACACCCCCGCATAACCCCATTTGCGCCGCTCCTCTTTTGTAAGGCGGCGAGTAAAGCGGTAGCTGTGAGCGGCGAAGGCGGAAACCCACTTATATTCTTGGTCGTTGTATTCATCCACCTCATTGCCCGCGAAGGCGGCCACATATTCATACTCGCGGGCCGGTTTGGCGCTTGTTAAATGGGCGGAGCCGGTGCGGGCGAGTATGCCTTGCTTTTTCCAGACGCGAATCCAGAGCGGGCGGAAATTACAGTCCGCGAACAGCTTCACGCTGTAAAAGCCGGTGGGCTCAATGAATTGCGAGCCGGTGGCAAACAGGTCGGAGAGGTTCCAGCATACCACGTCGGCGCAACTACAGAGATTGCGGGCAACCGCCGCCATTTTTTCAAGCCATGGGCCGAGGCCGTCCTTCCGGTAATCGCCGCTGGTTTCGGGCGGGGCCGTAACGGCGCAGGCCGCGCGCGCTTTTTCCATAAGCCGCGCCATATCCTCCGGCGATGCGCTGTCACCGCATAGAAGCCGATGGTCGCCAAGCTGCCAGAGGTCGCCGGGCTTTGTCGTAGGGCCGCCCGCCGCTTCAATGTCTGCCGTGGCCTTGTCGGCGTCAAAATTATCCTCCGTAGCCTCCGCCGAGTAAAACTTATTCATAAGCGCGTCGATTTCCTCGGCGTCGAAGCCGGTCAAGCTCACATCAAAGGCCGAGGCGTCAAGGTCGGCCATGAGGGCCGCCAGCTTGCCCTCGTCCCAATCGCCGGTGATCCGGTTCAATGCGAGGTTGAGCGCCTTCTCGCGCTGCGGGTCTAAATCCACAACAACGCAATCAATCAGCGTTTCGCCCATATCCAGCAGGATTTTAAGGCGCTGGTGGCCGCCGACCACATTTCCGGTCTGCTGGTTCCATACAACAGGTTCGACGGCTCCGAATTGCTCCATAGAGCGTTTGAGCTTTTCGTAATCTTTGTCGCCCGGCTTCAAATCCCGGCGCGGGTTGTAGGGGGCCGGATTGAGCCGCGCGGCGTCGATTTTCTGAATATCCATGTCATTCTCCTAACGTAAAGGCTTCATAGGGAACCCCGATATATTCCAACACCTGCCGGAGCCCCAAACCGCCAGCCTCCCAATCCCGCATACAGTAACGCCAGAGCTTGGGGTGTGTTTTTTGCAGCCGTTGAAAGCGCGTCGGTTGGGTATCGAGGTGCGCGCCGAAGGCGCAAAAAATACAGCCGGTGCGCTCGTAGCCCATGTCGTAAATTTTGCTGTACGGCACCTCATAGCGCCGGAGGTATTCCCAAACGTCCGATTCCAGCCAGAAGGACAGCGGCATGGAGGTGGGGCGCTTGGCATCAAAGGCATTGCAGCCGGTTTTGAGCCATTGCTGTATGCGCAGATGGCTTTCGCTGGCCATGGTGCCGATATAGGAAAACCGCCCCGACGCCTTGGCATAGCGTCCCAGCGGTTTTTTCTTCATTTCATTACAGCAGCCCCCGCCGATTTTGAAAGGCGCGTCCAGCAGAAAGCGCCATTGCTCCGCCAGTTTGTATTGTGTGGGCCGCCCGTCCGGCATGACGCCGTGGAATTTCGCCCGGAATACGTTGGGGTCGCCGACGCGTATCCGGTGTATCCATTCGCTTTGTTCCTTGCCTATGACCGGGTATCCATGCTTTTCTATGACCTGCCGAAACGATATGTCCGGCTTTAGCCACTCCACATTCGGCAGCGTTTTGACAAATTCCCGGATTTCAGGAAATTCGAGGCCCGTATCCACAA
Source organism: Anaerotaenia torta (assembly GCF_050433395.1). Classification (NCBI taxonomy): domain Bacteria; kingdom Bacillati; phylum Bacillota; class Clostridia; order Lachnospirales; family Lachnospiraceae; genus Anaerotaenia; species Anaerotaenia torta. The sequence goes on along the minus strand of NZ_JBNPXH010000002.1, from coordinate 534,536 downwards.
AGACAGCGGGAACCTCCGGGTACATGGAACGCACCAAATGTAAAAGAGCGGTGGAATCCTTACCGCCCGAGCAGCTAACAAACACATTCCCTTCAAAATGGTCGTACCATTCACGGATGCGCAGCTTGCTTTTTTCCGCCTTGATTTCAAAGGGCAGGGCTTGAAACTGCCTCAACTGCCATAGCTCCATAAGCGCGCCTCCTTATTCGAAGGCTTCCGCCTGGGCGGAAACATGGCGCTCGGCAATTGTCACTTTTTCGCCCTTGTACATCCCGGCCCCGAGCTCGTCTATTTTTGAGTAGGGTATGACAGGCACCGTCAGGTCCTTTTGCGCCTTCTTGTCTATGAAGTAGATATACCGAAGCTGAAAGCCCGGCAATATCGTGGCGTTTGCCGCCTTGACATAATCCATAAAGTTATACTTGCCCCCGGTCACATCAAAAAACGTCCGGCCCCCGAGCTCCTTGCGCGGGGAGGTGGGATTGCTGGCGAGGGTCATCTTATGGACGCGGGTACCGTCCGGTAGAACGCAAAGGTTGAGGTTTTCCTTAATGCCGGTCAGTAGAAAGTTACTGGCGCGGTATATGGTACCGTCGCCGCAGGAGGTAGCGTCCGCAAAGCTAACAACCCATTTCACCTGCGGGGCGTGCTTTTTTATCAGTTTGAGGCTCATGGATATGGCCCGGCTTTCGCTATTGCGCGGAAGTACCGAATCAAACGCCATGCGGTTAAGCTCTAAAAACTCATTCCAGCCGGTGCTTTCCACCAAGCCGATGATTTTTGACTTGTCGAGGCTCGGGCCGTAGGACATAACCCCGTGGAGCCGCCCGTCAAGGAAAACCCCGAAATGCAGGAGGCTATTGTTGACAATGGTGCCGCTGTAGTGGTGCGCCCGCATGAAGGGGGTCGCCACTTTGCTGGGAATAACCTTCATGACAATATCTTTTGCCCGGCCCATAGTCACACCTCCTTCGCATAGTGCCGCTCGGCGCCGCTGATCTGCACGCCCTTGTACATCCCGGCCCCTATTTCGTCAATGCGGGAGAACGGAATAACCGGGACGGTCAAATCCTTTTGCTTGGCCTTATCAATAAAGTAAAGATAGCGTAGCTGGTAGCCGGGGAGCAGTTTTGCGCCCGCCGCTTCCAGATAGACTTTGAAGGCGAATCTGCCGCCCGTTACATCGAAAAAAGAGCGCCCGCCAAGCTCCGGGCGCGGCGAGGTCGGGTTGGCCTCCACCGTGACCTTATGAATGGTGGAGCCGTCCGGCAGCAGGCATAACGCCTCGTTTTCCTTGATGCCGGTGAGGACAAAATTACTGGCCCGGTAAATAGCGCCATCGCCGCAAGAGCAGGCGTCCGCAAAGCTCACAATCCATTTGATGTGAGGAGCGTTGCGCTTTATCAGCTTAATGCTCTGCGATATGGCCCGGCTTTCCGAATTGCGCGGGAGATAGCTGTCAAAGGCCATCCGGTTAAGTTCGAGGTATTCATTCCAACCGGTACCGGCCACCAGCGGCAGAATTTTTGCTTTGTTGAGGCTTGGCCCGTAGCTGATTACCCCATGGAGCCGACCGTCCAGAAATGCGCCGAAATGCAGGCTGCTATTGGTCACAATAGAACCGCTGTAATGATACCGGCGCACAAAGGGCGTGGCAACGGAGGAGGGTATCACCTTCAGGACAATTTCTTTTGCGCGGCCCATTGGCGCACCACCTCGTAAATGCCGTTCCCGTTTTTGTTCTCATTGCCGAAAGTCTCCGCCACCTCCTCATTGGCGTAAACGTGGGCAATAGCGGCATGGAGGAGCTCGGCCTGCTTATCATGCAGGGTCAGGCTGATTTGCTGAAAAGGCTTTTTACCACCGTCGTCCAGCGTAAAATCCTCTCCAAACTCCTCGTCGGTGACGGTTTCAAAACCAAAGACGCTCAAATCCTCGGCGATTTCCGCCAGTTCGAGCGGGAGCAAATCCACGTCCCATTCCGCAAGCTCGCCGACCTTGTTATCCACGAGCCGGAAGGCCCGGATTTGCTCGTCGGTCAATTCATCGGCAATGACGCAGGGGACGGTTTTCAATTTCAGTAGCTGCGCCGCCTTATACCGGGTATGTCCCGTAATAATCTCATGGTCGGCGGAAATCACCAGCGGGACGAGAAAACCATATTGCCGGATACTCTCCGCGACCGCCTGCACCGCACCGTCGTTTTTGCGCGGGTTGCGTTCATAGGGGTGAATATCCGCAAGCGGTAATTGAATAATGTTCATGGCTCTATCTCCTAAAATTATGTTTTAACCCCCCCGCCGGGCCATGAGCAACCGCTCCATCATGTCGTCGTGCGGGGTTGCGCCCTTAAACTCAGAAGCGCAATTCTCGCGGACAATTTGATAGATTTGAAACCACAGGTTATTGGCCTGCTTGCCGAAAGACTGGCTCATGGCGACGTATGGGGAGGGAATGGCATTGCCCGTGGTTGGGTGCTTGGCGAGAAAGCCAAACTCCGTGATACATTCCTCGCACTGAATCCAGCGAGAAATAGCCATAGCATACTGCTCTAAAATCTGCGCGGGAATCAAATGCGCACAGCCCCGCGCGTCGAGCCATTGCCATGTGCTCTCGTAAACATTGACCGCCAGCAGTTCTTTCCCATTTTTCTGCCGGGCCGCCAAATATTCACGAGGCGGCGGCATGGCCTGCCCCTCTAAATCTGCGGTATCAGTAAATTCCATAATTGTGAGCTTGCGGCGGCCCGGATTGCCTTCCAGCACCTTATCCGCAAGCGCCTTTTTCTTCTGGCCCGCGCCGATGCGCGCGCCTCCGTGGCCGTTTGCCATGCGGCCTCACCTCCTTTGAAAACCGGGCGGCCATATACCCGACTTGAAAGCGCGACTTTTCGCGCGATACCCCATGGCCGCTGCCCGTTGGAGAAGCCGTAGAGATTTTCCTCCCCCTACCGGCGCGGCGTCCACCGGCCACCCTCGCGGGCGGTGATGGTCGAATGGCAGGAGGTACATAGCGCCATGAGATTGTCGCGCGCGTGAGTGCCGCCCTGCGCCAGCGGTTGGATATGATGAACCTCCCGCGCCGGGGTCAATTTCCCGTCGCGCTGGCATAGCTCGCACAGCGGGTGCTCGGCGATATAGCTGTCGCGTATCCGTTTCCAAGCTCGCCCGTATCGTTTGCGGCTGGCCGGGTCGCGTTCATAGCGGTTGTAATGCGCCGTGATAATCTTCTGGTGCTCCGGGCAGTAGCGCCCGTCGGTCAGTTCCGGGCAGCCGGGGTATGCGCAGGGCCGCTTGGGTTTGCGCGGCATACCAACCGACCTCCTTTGTGCAGCCAATAAAGAAAGCCCCCGCAGATTTCCTGCGAAGGCTTTCTCAATGGCTATGCAATTTGCGGGGTAATTTTTGCGGAACCAATTTTTAGAAGCCCGCTTTTTTTGAGCTCCCGCTTTTTACGGTTCCCGCTATTCTAATTGAACCACAAACGGCAACTCTCTTTCTATCACATTTACTCTCATCTTTCGGTAAACGCGCAGAAAGTTAAAACAAGCCGGAATACCGGGAAGCCTCTTTATGGTTCGCTCATGATAATTAAACCACAGGCGGGTACTCTCTTTCTATCACATTAACTCTCATGTTCGGGAACCTTGACCATATTCAGGGCCTTGTCATGCAGGCGGAATATGTGCTGCAAGCTGTAGCCCATGGCGACGGCGATCTGCTCCCACGAGCGGAAGCACAGATACCGGAGCTCCAACAGCGTTTGATATTCCGGGTTTTTTATGGCCTTGATAATCCCGACAATTTCCCGCTTCAAATCCACAAGGGTGTCAATGTCGGCGTTGATTTCATTCTCCAAGTCAATGATTTTCACGATAATGCCCTCCATGGAGTGGACATTGCGGGTGCCGCTGGGCGGCGTCTCGGAAAATGTATAGGTCGCCTTGGCTGCAATCTCCCGCAGGCAGGACACCTGCTCCAGCTTGCTGTTTATCCGCTGGTCGATACGATACGCCTGCCCGAGATACTCCTTACTTGTCATAATCCGCTCCTTTCTCCGCCAATGCGGCCTTCACATCCTCAACCGAGGTTGCCATACATGCCAGCCCACCAGCGGCATGTATTTTTCTGATAGTAGCCTCCTGCAAAGCGGTGAGCTTACCGCCCGGCTGCTTGACCTCAAAGGCCGCGAAGCGCCCGTCCACACAGGCGATAACGTCCGGGAGGCCGGAGGTGCCGTATATCCCGCCGTGGGTTTTCCAGACAAAACAGCGTGGGCGGGCTTTCAAATGCCGCAGGATAGCGGCGACGATGTTCTTCTCTAACACAATGGCACTCCTTTCTTGCGTTACCTGTTACCGATTACTCCCCGATTTCTATAGGTGTGCGTATATACGCGCGCACACGCGCACACGCACGCGCATATGTGAGAATCGCGTTCCGTGTAGATATAGAAATAGAAAGTAAAAGGTAACAAGTAACAAAGTAAACCCTCTAACTGTGTTCATATTTCTTTGCCCAGCGGCGGTACGTCTGTGCCAAAAAACCCTGTAATATCGCACCTTTGCCGCAATAGGGCATAGTTCAAAATGGTGGCTTTCGCCAGCCCGCTCTCGAACCGCACGTTTTTGTAATCCGCAAATAGGTCAGAGCCACGAAGCTGCTTTTTGAATTGTTCATAGCTCAAACACTCGCCGGTTATGGCATGGTCGCGCCGGTATTTCGTATAACGGTCGTAAAACTTTTGAAACCGGAAGGCGATAAGCTCTCCGTCGTCCAGCACGCGCACCTCGCTCTGCGGGTCAAGGCCCATCCTGTCCATGACTTCAAGCGAATGTTCCACCACGCTCTTGTTCGTGGGGCTGCCGTCGAGCAAATACTCGCGGACAGCGTAATTGAGATAGCGCGCGCAGCCGTCAGGGTCAATATCAAAAACCCGCGACCATTCCAGCTTGTGTGAGGCGCATAGGCGCTCCACCAAGCGCAGCCCCGCCATGCAGCAGGCCAGATTATTGACGATACGCGACGGAAGGGCTTCGTCAAATAGCTCCTTCGCGGCGGTATACCACGCCACGGCCTCTTTGCTCTTTGTCCGCAGGGCCGTATCCAGCAGCCCGCGCCCAAAGCCGCCAAGGGGTTCGGGATTTTCGCACAGCCGCAAAAACGCCTTGCGATAGTCCGCCGTTTTCAGGTCTTTGCGCGAAAACAGGAGTTCAATGCCGCGCTCTCGGATAGCCGCCTCGTCCGGCGATTCTTCACCGGCCACAATAAGCGGAGCCAGCAGTTCATACGTTATAACGGATTGGTCGGCGCGGCCCCGGACGCCCTCATGGCCGTCGTAGCTGTCGCGCATATGGTTATAGAGCCAATGGAGCTTCATGCGGTCGATTTTCGAGGGCTTAAACTCGTCCAGCGGCTGGGGTATGATATTGCTTGACGCGCTGTCCTTCATAAGCGTGAAGGCCGTAACCTGCGTCGCGGCGTTCACCTTTTCCCGCCCGAAAATCGGCAGGATAACGCGCTCCAAGGTATTGCTTTTTCCGCTGCCTTGCTCGCCAATCAGAAAGAGGTGGGGAAAGCGGATATTTGCGCGCTTTAGGTGCTCCTTGATGAAGCACCCGGCGCACCACGCCAGTACGGCCACGGTCTTGGCGGGCTCGTTGTAGCCCAGCAGCAGGCCGCCGAGGTCTTGGAGGCCTGCCGCGCTGATCGGCGCAAAGCGCAGGATGTTCGTGGAGATACTCCGCCATTTTTCAAGCTGCAAAATGTCTGCGACAGCAACGCCGTCCGCCTCAATCGCGCCCTCCGGCGAAACGAACACCCAGCGGCCCGCGTAATCATGGATACCCAGCGCGCGCACGCCAACCCGGCGCGTCCATTCGAGCTCGGATACATAGCCTTTCAATAATTCGAGGTCGCCCTCGGAGCCGGTGTAGCTCAGGGAAATGGTGCGCTTGTTGAGAATGTTCTTAAAGCGTTGCAGGTTGGAGAAGTCCGTCGCCATGATATTCTGCTGGAAAACCTCGCCGCGCACCGTTACAAGGTCGGCGGTGATTTGGGTTTCATCATCCGAGATAATCATTTCAATGGGGCGCATGATGAAGTTGGTAATGGGGTATACATTGTCGCCCTTGGCGCGGAAATAGCGGCCCTCATATTCAAAAATGGGCGAATCGCCCTCCGGGTTGTATACGCTGGCGGTGGCCTCAATGGCCTTGTCCAGCGTTTCCTCGCCATAGGTCGCGCCGCTGGCATGATGAACCTTATCCCATTTATCCCGCATGAGGGCCGATTGCCGGAAAAGCCGGTCTATCTGCTCCTTGTTGCGGTTCGTCCAGAAGGCCAGCGTACAGCACAGGGCCATATCCGCCTCAGATTGGCTCGCGTATTTTTCCTCCCAGCGGCCCTCCCACAAGGCGGTAAAATCTTCATGGTTCCCGGCGCTGCGGGCCTTCTCCAAGACTTCCTCGTCGGTAAGGGGAGCCGCTTTTTTGCCGCTCCGGGATTTCTTCTTGTTCCGCTCCTTGCGCAGGGGCTTGACATAATTCTCATGCACCCACGCCAGCGCGTTCGCGTCGGCGACCACTTCCTCGGGGGTATCCGGCAGACGCTGGCCCGTCATAGTAAAAAACCGGCTATGGGCGTACATTTCCACGCCGGTGCGGCTGTTTTTATTGCCGCCGCCCGGTATTTCACCCTTTAGAAAAAGGTGCAGGCCGGTACCCGAAGGGCTGATTTCCGTATAGGTGGATACACGTTCAACAATGGCTTTTGCGGTATCGTTGAGCGCACCGGTTTCCGCGTCCCGGCAGTGGTCTATATCAATGCCGACAATGCCGCCCTCCCGCGTGAACACGAAGCCAATCCCGGTATAGAGGTACTTTTGCGCCGCCGTGAGGGCCTCGCGCAAGGTGCTCCATGTCTGCGGGTTGGTGGAGGAGGCTTTTTTGCCGGATTTCGGGTTATATGGTACTTTGGTATCCTTGCCGCCTTTGGGGTCGGGCTCCAATCGCCAGCACACCCATTGCGGCAGGGCGGCGAGCTCGCGGGGATAATGCGGCGTCATTCAAAGACCACCTCCACGCAACGCTCGGTAAAGTAGCGAATCAAGATGCCGCGCTGCTTGGCCTTTTCGATTTCCACCGCCATGCCGCGCGTGATATTCCTGCTAAACACCCACACTTCCTTGCATTTGCTTTGCAAAACAAGTCCGAAGAAAAGCCCAAGGCTGCGCTGCTCCGGGTCGCTTTCCTCCATGAATTGAGGGAAGATGATATGCGGCGCAATGGGTATGCAGTTTTGAGAAACGGCAAAGCGGCAATACCCCCGCGCGCGCTCGGCGTTGCGCTCGGTATCCCCGGCAAAGGGGCTGCAAATATAGACCAGCGTTTTATAGGCGGTCTTTTTCGCCTCCTGCTCGATGTGGAGAAGCGCCTCGTATGCCGTCAGGTCGAGATACCCCTCGTGATTGTACAGATTTGGCTTGCTCAAAACGTCACCCCATTTCTGCCATGTCGCCGAAGGTCGGGCCGACCGACGCCTCGGCCACGATAGGCACATCAAACTGCGGGAAGGGCTGCGCCTCCATGCAGGTCTTGATGAATGCAATCGCCTCGTCGGCTTTATCCTCCGGCACCTCAAAAACAAGCTCGTCATGGATTTGCAGCAGCGGGCGCAGCCATGGGCGCTCCGGCAGGCCGATAATGAGCCGGGCCAGCGCCAGCTTCAAAATGTCGGCGGCACTTCCCTGTATGGGCGTATTCATGGCGCAGCGTTCCGCGAAGCTCTTTTTACCCCAATCGTTGGAGGTAATGCCGGGCAGATAGCGCCGCCTGCCGAGCCATGTTTCGCTGTATTTGCGGGCCTCGGCTTGGCGCTTGACGACCTGCTGCCATTCGGCAAGGCGGGGATAACCGGCTTTGAGGTTGGCAATAATGCGCTCGCAATCAGAAAGCGGGGTATCCAGACCGGCCTTGAATTTGAGCGTCTTTTGCAGGCCGCGCGGGAACAGGCCGAAGAAAACCCCAAAGTTGCAGTTTTTCGCAATCGTCCTGCGCTCCTTGTAATGCTCGGCGTTCTTATCAACGGCCTGTTCAAAGGGGATATGGTAAATCACGCTGGTGGTTTGGGCGTGAATATCGCCGCCCTGCCGATAGGTGTCCAACATGCGCTCGTCGCGGCAGTAGAAGGCCCCAACGCGGAGCTCGATTTGCGAAAAGTCCAAGGACAACAGGACATGACCGGAGGAGGCCACAATCAGGCCGCGAATCCCCACGGGGTCGTTGTCCTTGCGGGGCATATTTTGAAGGTTGGGATTGCGCGCGGCGAACCGGCCCGTTTCGGTGCCTAACGGCAGCAAATCGGGATGAATCCGCCCGGTGGCCTCGTTGATAAAGCGCAGGTATCCGTCCAGATAGGTGCTTTTCAATTTGCCCCAGCGCCGGTATTCCTGTATAAGCTCAAATAGCGGCACGAGCTCCGGCTTATGCTCCCGGCACCAATCGGCCAGCAGCACCATAGCCTCGTCGTCCGCCGCCTCTTGATACTTGGCGGTGGTTTTTACGACCGGCAGGCCGAGGGTATTGTAAAGATAACTTTTGAATGCGGAAGTGGAGGCATTGGCCCCGATTTCCACGTCACCGATGATTCCGGCAATGCCCGCCCGGATCTCCAACAGGCGCGCCTCGGCCTCGGCCTGCTTTTCCAGCATGGTTTCTCTATCCATGAGCAGGCCGTTGTACCGCATGAGGCCGCAATATACGGCGGTGGGCGATTCTAACGCCTCCGTGATAAAGCGGTGCCGGGGCAGGCCGCTGTCAAACCAGCTATTGAAGCGGTGATACAGACGCAGGGCATAATCGCTGTCGGCGCAGGCGTAGCGCACAGTCTCGGCGTTCTGCGGGTCGAGCTCGTCAAATGCGCGGCCCTCGGTTACTGTTTCAAAGTCCGGGAGCTCTACGCCGAACAGCAGCGGAACCAAGGTTTTGAGGCCGCTATCCGAAAGTACGCGAAACTCCGTATGGCTCTTTAGGGTAAGCTGGGCCGCCGCAATGGTGTCATAGCAGGGCGGCTGCACCACCACGCCCAGGGCATATAGGAACGCCGATTCAAAGGCGAGGTTGTGGGCGATTTTTGTAACCTGCCTGTTTTCAAAGACGGCCTCGCGCAGATGCCGCATAACCGTGGTGGGGTTGGCGTTTTTCCCGGTGCGGTGCCGCAGCGGAATATAGATGGCGCTGCCCTCGGCCACCGAGAAGCTAACGCCGGTAATCTCCGCCTTGTGGGCGTCCAGCGCGGCGCGCTCCACGTCCCGGTATTCCTTGGTGGGTGATGTTTCAAAGTCAAAAGCCACAAGGGCGGCCCCGGCCAGATACGCCTTTATATCCTTTAGCGTCGTAACGCATGAGTAGCTCATATTTTCGCTCCTTCTGCCCGGAGCGGGGAGCGGGAATGGATACCCGCCCCCACGCCGGGCGGGTATTTAGTTGAGGGGTTCCACGACTTCTCCGGTATCGGCGTCGATATACTCACCTTCCACCGGCTCCTCGGCGTCAAAGCCGATACGGCGGCTGTGCGCCTTGACCTGCTCGGTAAGCCTGCCAATGAGGGCCTGCTCTTCGGCGGTCAATGGGCGGTCAACCACGAAGGCCGCCTGCGAGTAAGCAATGCCGCTGGAATTGGTGGCCTTTTTAAGGGAAAAGCGCGTCACCACCATATTGCTCTTGTTGCCGCGACTGAGCAGGCGCTTGATATACCGGGAATATTCTTTGAGCGAGCCGGTGGGCAGCGAAAGCAGCAGCGGGAAAATCTCACCCTCCCGGAGCAAGAACAGCCTGCGGCGATTTTTACACGCTTTGCCGCCATTTTCGCCGCTGCCGAATTGTGCCAGAGGGCATTTTGCGCAAATCCCTCCAGGGTCGCCCTCGCCGGTCACGCCGTCAAGGCTTCCGCAATCGGGCGGATTGCTGCCCCCGGTATACTTTTCCTTGTAATATTGGAGCACCGGATGATGGTGCAGAATGACCGCCGAAAACTCCTTGACGGTTTCCGGCTCGTCGGCTTCGTCGCCGGGAAGCTCGTACATGGTGGTGCCGCCAGCGGGGATTTTCACGCGGTCGAAACCGCCCTCCAAACCGTCGAGCTCCTCCGCCATGGCAGCGTTCATATTAAAGTCCGCGAGGGCCAGAAAGCCGCTCGTCTTTGCCAGTTCATTTTTAGCCATGATAGAAAATCCTCCTTATTTCTTGGCGGCTTTGCGCACGCCGACCGTCGTTTTATCAAAGACATTCACCAAGCCGTCCAGCCAATCGGGCAGGGCGTCGCCGTTCTCGGCCACTTGTTCTTTCACAAAGGCCGAAAGGCTGTTGGCATTGACCGTTTCATAAATCAGGTCGCCGAAACCGCTGTCGCGCAGGGCGCTGAATAATTCCTCCTTGCGCCCGGAGGCGGCGGAGGCGCGGGTCTTGGTGGTCAGCACGAACATGAGCCCGGCCCGTGTAAAGTTCTGCGTTTCGCTCTCCATCATGAGCTCGGAAAGCTGATAATCTACCTCGTCAATTTCGGTATTCAGGCGTTTGAGCTCTTGCTCGGTTTCGTCCTTTGCCTCCCGGAGCTCGCGCAGCCGGTCGGCCAGTTCAAACATCATGTCAGACATGAAAATTCCTCCTAACTCGCAAACGGGTTGAGCCCGCTGCGGTAATCGTCAACCAGCGTTTTTGCAAGATCGGCCTTGTTACGCAAGGCCCGGAGCACCTTTACGTCCACGGTACCCTTGGCGACGAGGTGGATGTAGGTGCAGGGCATACGCTGGCCGACACGGTGTATGCGCGCCTTGGTCTGCTCATAGTTGCTCATGCTGTAGTCCATGGAATAGAAAACCATGGTGGAGGCGGCGGTGAGCGTAATGCCGAGGCCAGCCGTGGCGATTTGCCCCACGAACACAGGCACATCCCGGTCATTCTGGAATTGCGCCACCTGCTCGTCGCGGTTTTTGACCGCGCCAGTAATGATGGAATAGCGCAGGCCCTTTTTCTCACTTAACCGGCATATGGCCCGGATTTCGGGCAGGAAGCGCGCAATGACAACCAGCTTGCGTTCTTCCTGTATCGCGCTTTCCAGAATGTCCTCCAATACCGCCAGCTTTGCCGCGCTTACCTGTTCCACGGCAGCGGTTTCGTCATTGCCGATAAATCCGCCCGTAAGCTGGGAGAGGCGCAGCAGCCGGGTAAGAATGTTGGTAGCCGTTACCTCGCCTTGGGATAGCTCGGCAAAGCTCTCTTTGACAAGGCTGCGATAAATCCCCAGCGCCTGCGGCTCTAATTCCACCTGCCGGATAACGTCGGTCGTTTCGGGTAGATCAAGACATTCCGCCTTGGTGGCCCGGTACGATATGCTGTGCAGCCGGGCCGTAAGCTCCGGCTCCATAGAGCGTTTGAGTATCGGGGTATGGTTGCCGTAGCCGGTCATATCAAAATACCGGTTGCGCCAAGCGTAGAAGCTCGGCCCGAATATAGCGGAGTTGATAAACTTAAACTGCGAGAAAACATCAACCGCCTTGTTGGTTATCACGGTGCCGGTAAGCAGCAGACGGTAACGCGCTTTGGCTCCCAGCCGGTGCATGGTCTTTGACGCCGCTATATTGTGGGTCTTGATTTTATGGCCCTCGTCGGCCACGATAAGGTCGGGGCTCCATGCGGCGAGCTCTTTCTCCATGCGCCACGCCGATTCGTAGTTGATAACCACCACCTGCAAGGCCGCGCCGGTCATATGCCGCAGGGTATCGCGTTTTTTCTCGCCCGAGCCTTCCAGCACCACGAGGGCGTAGTCAAAGGCGGCGAATTTCATAAACTCGTCACACCAAACCCCGAGAATGGAGAGCGGGGCCACAATGAGCACCCTGCGGATACGGCCCGCGTTGTAGAGCGCTCCGGTTACGGCAATGGTCGTGAGTGTTTTCCCTGTGCGGGGTCAGCCCATTTCCATAAGCAGGGCAGCCCCCGGACTTCTGGAAATGTTCATTTGCACCACCTCCCCCTACCGTCACGGCGCTGTGTTTTGACATGCTCCGCTTGGGAAGGCAGCACCTCCAAATTCAAAGGGTCGTTGTTGAGGCGGTTTCCGTCGATATGGTGAACCACCTCGCCGGGGCGCAGGGGCCTGCCGAGCATGGCCTCCGCAATGGCGCGGTGCTCATGCCGACCGAAAAACTTCCGGTATGCCTTGCCCTCGCCGGTGCCTTGCAGGTTTAGCCGGTGCTTTTTACGGGCAGAGAGGACGCCACCCGGCTTGTTGAGCGGATTCGCGGTGCGGTTGTATTCCGCCAGCCGCTGGGCGTTCCATGCGCGGGCATGTTCCGCGCAGCAAAAGCTATGCGCCCGCATTTCGTGGGCCGCCCGCTGGAAGCTCCGCCCGCAAAGGTGGCATTTCGCCGTCACTTGGGGCAACGTCATCACCTCCCGGCAGGAGGCCGAACAACCCGCATACGAAATTGAACGCCTCAATCTGGTGCCGATACGGGAGGGCCTTAATCGGCATGGGGAGCAGCGGGGAGGGGTCACGAACATTCATGCAATCCCTCCTCCGGCACTTCCTGAATGGATAGCGTCTTGACGCTGCCCGCAGGGACAATCACCATGATTCGGCGCGGCTCTCCCAGCAGGCGGCGGAATAGGCGCTCCCGCAGGGAAACGGTTCTGCATCGGACAATGCCTCCGGTATCCGGCTCTTTTGCAATGCAGATTTTCAGATTGTGTTGCATTTGCCTTTCACCTCTTTCCGAGGGCAGTATGGTGGCCCTCGCTGTTAGGCCACGAGAAAGGCAAATCCGGGGGGTTATTCTAAAAACTTTTTTAATTTCTTGTAGATGTGCCGCAGGCGTTCGCGGACGGAGGATTCGTTCACCTTTTCCTCGCAGGCAACGGAGGCTATGCTCCGGCCTTCAAAGAACACCTTGCGCACCAAATCCCGCTGCCGGGGCGAGAGGGTGTCCATGGCCCGGCGCAAGGCGTCCAGTTCCATGTTCAGCGCCGCCTGATCGGCGGTGTCGCTGGCGGCGGCGAAAAGCGCGCCCTCGTAGTCCATGCCGTCAAGGGAAACATGGCGGCGGGTTTCCTTATGGTCGTTGTTGTACGCCTGCCGGTCGAGGCCGAGCAAAAGTTCTCCGAGCTCGTCGGACACTTCGATTTCCGAGATTTCGCCATCGGCGAATTGATATAAGATTTTCACTTGCCAGTGCTCCTTTCGGGAGCCCGGCAGGTCGGCACTTAGGCCGCAAAAACAAAAAAACGGGCCTGACAAGCAGCACTAAGTGCCGCCTGTCAGGCCCGTTGTCGTCTCCATCATGTTTCAGATGGTATCGTGAAGGTTTGACCTATTTCGTGAATGAAATCGCCCCTTCGTGCAACATGCTCAAACAAACGCGGTTGACCGTTATCCCGGTTTAGTCAGCCGTTGCCCCGGCCCATATACATTCTTACAGGCCGTGCCGGTTGCCGTGACGCGGTATCCCCGTTCAGCCCCACAAGCATGTCCTATATGGACAGCGGGGGCGGGTCGCAACCTATTCAGTTTTTTAGATGGTCTATGAATCCAAATGCTTGATAGCCACCTCCTTTCTGCAATGACGGCATTTGATACAATAATCCGGCGGCCCCTTTCTCATGGGAGCTAAAACAACCAGCAGCCTTGTATCAGGCGCGGTATCCATGAGCGGAAACCCGCAGCTTGGACATTTCACCCTTTTTCGTGGCTTTTTATCAGAATAACTCTTTTTTCTCCCTATAGATGGCACACCCCCTCCAGCCGGTTGCCCGACCAAAGGGGGTATTAGAGGAATACGTCGAAACGCGATTATTTTGTCAGTTCGGCCAGCCAGCGCGCGGTAGGCCTGGCCAATAGCCGCGCGTTCAAGTATGCCATTTCCAATGTCAGGCAGGTATTCCCTAAATAATACCCATCCATGATGGTGAGCGCCATTGCGAGGCCTGGCTGCTCCATATCGGTCAGGCAAATCGGCAATAAATACTGTACCCGGCCTTGATAGCCCTGCGGTACGACACTGCTTGGTTCCACCACCGCTTTCCGCCGCGCCAATTCCACGGCTGTTTCCAATAAGAGGGGCAAATTCCGCGCGCTTCTTATTTCAGCGGGCAGGCGCTCGATATTTTCTGGATCACCTAAAATATGCTCTACATTGACCCGGATGGGCCACTCGGGATTGTAGTTGACGCCGTATTGCGTCATATAGTATGTAGGTTTCAAAGGGAGAGGCTCTATAAACTTCAACCATGGCGACGTTTCGTCCGCAAAGCACCGGAAATACCAGTCCAGCATGGTGTCCCGCTTTTTGTTGCGGTCAAAACAAGCGTAAATGGGTTTATATCGCGGGGTATATAGGCCAGTATGGAAACAAGCGGCCTCGTTGCGCACATAGAAATAGGCATCCCTTTTATATGGGTCTGGTTCATTGTTGAAATCTATAACTTGTTTACGAAAGACTGTGTGAATATATCGCTCTAATATAGGGGTATCTGGATTCTTGGTTAGGTACATCGGGTTCCGAAAGCACCACGGCTCCGGCAGCGCCAGCTTTGCCAGTTCGTCAAGCTGGTTGTACCAACCGGGGACATAGGCAAAGGAGAACAGGTCGGTCAATAGCATCATATTTTTTCCCTCCATTTCTTTATTGCCTCCACGAGCTTGCATTGGAGCCGCACCTTCATATCTTCATCCAGCGCCTTATACATTCTTCCGTTCTCGTCAATGGCTTCATAAGCCACCAAAGCGTTGATATATGTGTCATAGTATCGAAGGATAGCGTCCAGCGCCTCTGGATTGCCGCTTACCGCCTTACAAATCAGGTCATAGTTTAATTCATGTATCTGTTCCTTGTTGCTCATAAAAGCTGCGGATTGTTTGAAATGCACGCTGTCGCAGATTGTACACCGTGCGCGGGGTCACCTCCATGTATTTTGAAATTTTCTCATCCGTCCAGTGATACCAAAAACCAAGGATAAGAACCAATCGCTGTCGTTCCGGCAAAGATAACATTGCCTCGTATAACGAATCTCTGTATACCTCACAGGAGAACCTGTCCGCATAGAGCGTCAACTGCTCGGACGGGTAGGTATCCTCGTGGCTGATTAAATCGAATATAAATTGCATAGGCTCGTCCATAGCCAGCTCGCGCTTGCTGCGCCGTACCAATGCTCGCTTTATATCCCGGCTTTCGTTTCGCAGGACGGTTTTACAATAACTGTCAAACATAGCGCAGAGCCTTTCCGCTTTATTTGAGGGAGCCGACATAATCGTTTCCCCCCTTTATGC
Organism: Anaerotaenia torta; assembly: GCF_050433395.1. Lineage (NCBI taxonomy): Bacteria > Bacillati > Bacillota > Clostridia > Lachnospirales > Lachnospiraceae > Anaerotaenia > Anaerotaenia torta. The sequence continues at coordinate 519,213 of NZ_JBNPXH010000002.1, read as the reverse complement.
GGTTTTGAGTGTGATTAGTTGCTGTTCGCCTCCTTACTTAACCAGAACGTTTTGGGGCACCCCGAACCGGAAAGATTTTTTATTTTTACCTCGGTAAAATGCGATGAGCGGCCAGCTTTGGTTGCCCTAAAGCCTGCCGCTCATCATTTTGCAGAAATAATGCATAAAATAATAGAGCCGATAGTTGTGATTTCACTCACGGCTATCGGCTCTGCATCTTAGCGTTTGGCTTTTAGCCATAGTTATTTGCTTGCCCATGTCAAAATTTCCTGCTTTTGTCTGAATGATACCTCCGACAGAGAGACTTTGTTATAACGGAATACCAGTACCGCGTGGGTAGTTTTTTAATATTTTCAAATCTCAATGCCTATATTTCTTTACCACAAACAGCCCAACTAATAGTAGAAAGACAGAGCCGCCCACCAGCATCCATTGAGTTGCCGTTGATACCCCTGTGTTACTTGGGGATGTGCCACCAAACATAACAGATGGGTCAAAGCCTTCCGTCATAGCGGATGCATCAAAGTTTTCTCTACCCCTCCTGCCGCCGTTGGGTTGCTGTCCTGAGCCGCTTGGCATAGATGGGGCTGTGTCGCTGGGTTGCCCTGCGCCATCTGGCATAGATGGGGCTGCGTTGCTGGGCCGTTCTGCGCCTTGATCAGTTTGTTCTGTGCCACCGGGAAATGAGGGCGCTTCGCTTGGTGGCATTTCGTTCCGGCCCGGCATGTTGCCCATATCAGATCCGTTATTGCCGCCCCAGCCAAACCCTCCTCCCCCGCCCGACATGGTACCCATGTCAGTAATGTTAATGTGAGAAGCATCTATAAGAGTCGAGTTGTCCGCGCTCTGTCCGTCTCGCGTTGATGGAATTGTTCCGTCCAGTTGGCCGGATATGCTTTCCGCACGCAAAAGACAAAATTCGCGCAGCGTTTGCACACCGGTCAGAAATTCCTCATAGGTGCAGAAAGCTGTAGGGTCTTTCTCAACATAGGGGGAGATCATATTGACTGTTTCATCCAGCATTTGTTCAAAGAATCCACTGTCAAAATAGTCCCTGATGAATTCAGTGTAGTATTGATGATAGAGAGCGGTATACTCCTCATTCTCAAAAATCCATGCCACCATTGGGCGAGATTCCATGTCACCGCCCGTAACAGGCGAATCAATAGGAGAGTTTATCTCAGATGTTGCTCCGACCGATGAGTTGGAACGCCCCATACCCATGCCCATGTTCATGCCACCAAATGCCAAATTGTAATCCCAAGGGAGCATGGTAAGCACGCCATCCTTCTCATACAAGTAGTAGTTGTGTACCATTGTTCCGGTATAGCTGTCACTGTTGCACAAAAAGGTATGCGCCACAAAATACTTAATAACGGCATCGACATCAACGACCTCATTTATAGCTTCGCCTTCACTAAGCTGTTTCAGGGAAGCAATTAAACGGTTCTTATCCGCATCTGTTATATCGGTTTTCGCACTGCCGAAAATGTTGGGATAACTCTCTGGACTGTCGTCAATGTACTGGAGATATACATCACTGCTGCCTCTGCCGCCGAAAGCACCCCCAAAGTTGCCTTCTCCAAACATAGTGGAGGGGTCAAAACCTTCTCCCTGCGCACCTTCAGGCATCATGGTGGAGGGGTCAAACCCTTCTCGCTGCGCACCCTCAGGCATCATGGAGGGGTCGAAGTTTCCCGGCCGATTTATTATGCCGTCATTTGAACGGTCGCTATCAGCCTCATTCATAAAATCTTCAATGTTGAAGCCAGCGCCGTTGCCTCGTCCACCGCCCATATTCATGCTATCAGGCTTATATAGTTCACCGTAATCTTTGCCATAATTTCTTTGTAGAAAGCTTTCCTCAATACCCTCGACAGCCAGATACAAGCCCCAATCCTTACCATTTACCGTGATGTAAACAAAGCTGCACAGAGGTGAGGCAGCGCCAACATATTCCATCATCTGATAAGACAAATAGTCCTTCATATATGTGTTGTCAGCGTAAATATTGTTTAGGCTCAACTTATCAAGCCCATAGTAACTGCCGCCAGTGTTGTATTGGTCAAATTCGACCTTGAAGCTGTACCTGTCGTTGCCATAAGCCGCCACCTGCGACAAAGAGGTGTTTCCCTTGCCTCGTATGCCGATATTGGAATATTTTTCACCGTCTATTACGATTGTACAGGGCGAATATTCCTCTCTCGTTGCGGTTTCGAGAAATCCCTCCCAATCATCCATAACAATGTCAATGGTATGGACGCGGGACGTGTCAAAAAGCCTGTTTTCATATCCAATGGACGTATCGGCTTTGATCCACCCCAAGGAAGAAGCGGTCATGAAAAGGATAGCAACAACAATGGTCAGCGAGACAACAACCCAGCAGATTTTATTGATATTTTTGTGTCTCAGCAAACTTGCCGCCTCCTTACCCCAAATAATCTCCGTTGTAGCTGACCAGCACTGCACTATTGACGCCATTCATTTCCGACAGAATGTTGATGAAGTCAGTATTGTCGTCTTTTAGCCTTATGTCATAGTTAAGCTCAATGGCGCCCTTTTGTGCGCTCTTGCTCTTGATAACGGCGCGGGCAACTTGTTTTTCAAGAAATTCCTTTGCCCTCAACTCGCTGTCGTGGTCGGAACAACTTATCACGATGATATAAGGGTTGTCAGAGGATTTTCTGTTTGCGAAAACAAGTATAATAATACCGATCACCACACTGCCGCCTACGGCAAGGGGAATCATCCCCGCTGCAAGCACAATGCCCACCGCGATAGACCAGAACAGGAAAGCAATGTCGGTGGGTTCCTTAATCGCTGTTCTAAAACGGACGATAGACAGCGCGCCGACCATACCAAGCGATAACACGACATTGGAAGTCACCGCGAGGATAACAAGGGTTGTAATCATCGTTAAGGCTAGTAGTGTCAGGGAAAAACCAGAGGAGTACATCACTCCGGCATAGGTCTTTTTGTAGACCAAATGAATGAAAAGGCCAAGTCCAAAGGCCAAGACAAGCGCAACCGCCATATCAATCAGCGAAACGCTGGTCACATTCTCTAAAAAACTGGATTTGAAAATATCGGAAAAAGTCATGTTTTTTTATCTCCCTTACGTTTTATTAACCGTAGATACGGCATATTCTGTACTTGGAAAATGCTCCGCTGCGCCTGTTGTCAAGACCAACGGCTTTGCGAATGATTGCGGGTAAAAATTCATCCCATTTTACTTCCAGAACGATAATCCTGTCCCCGGCAGGGATGGTAAGGCACTTCGGGTTCAAAAAGTCGGTACAGTGAAGACCGGTACGGATGTTGTAGTCCAGCGTGATACGCACATTACCCGGCGCGTAGACAAAGGGCTCCCTTGTGTAGTCCACAATGGTCTTGGGACGCAATCCTTCCGATTGCATCTTGCTATACAGTTCGACAACAAGGGGCCTGCCGCTCTTGGGCATCCAAGTTAAGTTGCCGTCTACAATGGCCTGCGCTTCTTTTGCTGTAAGTGACGCATTCTGTTTATTGCCTAAACCGTTTAATTTGCTCTTTTTTTCAAGCTGGATTAGCGAAGTGTCGCCATTGTAATAGCGGATGCGGAATTTCTCCCTTTGGTTTACGCCATCAATTTTTTCCCGTAGCGCCTTGTCTGACGGCGTATCAAAGTATAGGCTCCGCACTTCATAGGTGCCGTCCGGCTTTGTGTGTTCATCCCGCTTTGCGATTGCTCCCATACGATGGCGTATGGTAATCATGTCCAAGTAGGATATTTCATGCTTCCACTCATTTCGATAAGTGTCCATAGCTTACTCCTTTCTTTGGTTTATGTATGAGAGTATATGATGCGTACCTTAGCGTAGGCTTAGAAAAACGGCCACCGATTTATGAAAAATCAGTGACCGCTTTATGAACGTCGTAGCAGCAGTTTATATCTCTACTCGGAATCGTATCGTGTTCTCATTATCGTAAAATGCCGATATTTTCCCCCTATGGATTTCTGTGATGGCTCTTGCAATAGACAGCCCCACTCCATATCCACCGCTTTTTTGCGTGCGAGCGGTATCGGCGCGATAGAAGCGGTCAAACAAAGTGTTCGGGGGAGCATCCGGCAATGCTATGCAAGTATTTATCACCTCTAAGATTGCTTTCTTTCCAATGGTCGTAAGCTTTACGGTTATTGTTCCGTCAACCTCCGAGTATTTTATAGCATTATCCATTAAAATTGAAACAAGCTGTTCAAGGCTCTCACGATTGCCTCGTAAAGAGATGCTTGGGGGGATATCGCTTATAATTTTTTTATCACAACCCATTTCAGAAAAGGCTGACACGCAATTCTCGACTAACTTGCTAAACGCCACATTTTCAAATGGTATCGCGGCCTCTCCCTCGTCCATTTTTGCAAGGGATAATAGTTGCTTCATCAAACCGTCGAGCCGCACCGCTTGCTCTTGTATATGTTTACTCCATTTATTTTTGCCATTATGGAGTTCCATTGCATCCACGTTTGCTTGGATGATCGCAAGTGGCGTTTTAATTTCATGTCCGGCGTCGGTGACAAACCGTCGCTGCTTTTCAATGCTTTCCGAAATGGGCAGCACCGTGCGACGCGATACTATAATAAGAATAATAAACATAAGGAAAAGACAAGCAAGCCCTATCAAACAAGCCATTATTACAGTGTCCGCCAACATCTGCGCCTGCGCTGACATGTCTAAAAAGATAATTCTGTATCTGCTACTATCCAAAGCCACTGCCTTATACTTGAACGAACCGATTTTTCCATCCATTTTGCTGCCATCCAATATGCGGAGAGCATACTCGTATATCTCGGACTCATCATAGTTTGAGTAAAATCCTGAGTTGATGAAAGCGACCTCACCCTTGGTATCCACGAGTACAACACAATGATTCATGAACGACGAGAGATTGGGTCTTAACTGATACCCGAAGATGGGTCTGCGCTCGTCACCTGTTGGTGGGGTTCTGGGCCTATCGACAGACAGCATTTCCAAGGCCTGATCGGTATTCCTCTCCATGATAAAGTAACTTGCACCGATGATGCCGCCGATTACGATAATCAGCAGCACAAACAATGAAAGCATGGCGGTCAAAACAAATCGGCGTTGTAAAGTTCGGATCATGACTTTACCTCCGACAGCATATAACCGATGCCACGTTTAGATGTAATTTCAACATTAGCTTCAAGCGCAGACAGCTTCTTGCGAAGATAGGAAACATATACCCACACGGTTCCCACCTCTGCCTCGGTATCATATCCCCAAATGCGTTCCAATATTTTTTCGGTAGTGAAGTAGATGCCTTGATTGAGCATAAACAACTCCATCAATTTATATTCCAGCTTGCTCAATGAGAAAGAATTGTTCAACCCAGCGAGTGTCATACTGCCCGTATCTAATGTGATGTTCCCACAGGTTAAAGCATCCGGCGTATATTCTTCTCGCCGCCGTAACATTGCCCGGACACGAGCCAGCAGTTCTCCCATAACAAATGGCTTAGGTAGATAATCGTCCGCTCCAATATTTAGTCCATGTATACGATTTTCCACTTCGCTTTTTGCGGTAAGCAACAGTACCGGCGTATTACATCCTGCTTTTCTTAACTCCTGTAATACAGTAAAGCCATCCTTGCCCGGCATCATAATGTCTAATATAATCCCATCGTATTTTTCAAGGAGAGCAAAATCTAAAGCATCATTTCCATTGTAAACAGCTTCCACAGAATAATTGTGATAGGTCAATATATCCACCACTGCTTCCGACATGGCGGGTTCATCTTCCGCAAATAATAATCTCATAAAGGCACCTCCACCCCTTTATAATGTACCATTTGGCTTAGCGGAACTTTAGAATTGCTTAAAAACGTCGCAATAACGGTTACTTATCGCCAATATTACCCTTGTGTTCTCTCAACCTACTATCCTTTGGTTTTTCAGCATTCTTAGGAATAGCCCACGAACGACCAAAGAGTACCACACCGGGAATACGGCCTTCCTCACACAGCTTCTGTACACGGCGCTCAGAGATACCCCATTTTTTTGCGGCTTCTTTCGGCATGATATAATCCATGAGAGCACCTCCATAGTTGACTTTATTATATACGCTTGGACGAATAATATCAAGCGGGCCGCCCCTTTTTCTGGTGCTTTTGGGACAAGAAAAAGAGAAAAGCATTGATTATAGAGCTTGCTTTCACACCGCCAATATGTAAGCTGTGAGCCACAGGCAGAAAGCCTAATACAATTTGAAAGGCGGTAACGAAAAATGAAGGCAGGAAAAATCACAGCAAAATTGAGGGACGCGGTACCGGTTTGCTTCATGGTAGACGGCAAGGAGGTCAGGCGGTACAAGAATATTGAGCTTCCCGACGAGCTCAAAGAATTGGAAATCAAAGACTTTAAGTTCCATGTTCCGCAAGATGAAAAAATCGTATTTCATCTTATCTTTGACAAAGGGATATTGCCCGAGGTATTCCCCACGGAAAGGCCGAAAATGACCCGCGCAGCCAAGGCGGCGGAGAAAACAGCACCACAGGCGGCGGAAACTAAGGCAGCAGTAAAACCCATAACAGGAGAGGTAAAGCCCACGGCCCCGGTAACGGCTCCAAAGGTCGGAACAACGCCGGAATCCAAGCCAGCGGCCACAGTAGCAAACCCCGCCACCCTGACGACCAATCCCGTACCGGAAAAACCAGCCGCAAAAGAGGCAAAGCCGGAAGCGGCAAAGGCCACACCCGCCAAGGATATGAAGCCCATCACCCCGGCAACTGAGGCCGAAGCGGAGAAACCCGCCCCAAAGGCAGGCAAGCCTGAGGATAGCAAGCCGACGCCCTCCGCCGTAGCGGCCACGCCCCCGAAAGATACCAAACCCGCCGCGCCCACTAAAGAGGCAGCCAAAAAATAGCGCACCCCATTATTGGCCCTGCTTCGGCGGGGCTTTTTTGTGCAGATTTCTTTCCGTTTAGAGCTTGCTTTCCACCCGAAAAAATGTAAGCTGTGACACACAGAAAACATAATTTTAGGAGGCCATGAAAATGAAAAATAAGACTTTAACTAACATCTATACCGGCGAGCATATCGGGGAAATCGACGGCAATATAGTAAGGACGCCAATCGACACCTATCGCGTAGGGGATAGCGACCTTCAATGGCTAATAAATGAGGCCGTCAAGCGCCGTAATTTTTCAGCCATGGACGTTAAGGCGGTAGGTTTTTTAATCTATGAAGATGAAGATAAAAAGGGAAAATGGTTTGATACATTCGGGCGCAATGGGCAGGCAATAAAAATGTATGTGCCTACCAAGGACGAAGATGAATAACGAAAGCTATACCCCTAAACTCGGCCCCGCTTCGGCGGGGCTTTTTTCATGTAAATTTCTTTCTTAAAAGATACGTTTGGAGCTTGCTTTCCACCCGTGAATGGATAAGCTGTGACACACAGAATTGAAACATAATTTTAAGGAGGTCATGGCAATGCTGAAAATATCCGAAATCGTAAAGAAAACCGAGGACATGTTCGACTTGTTCAATGCGCATTTTTACAATAACGAGCTCATACGCCCGGCGATCACCGTATCTCCGGACGGCGGGCGCGGCTCCTATGGCTGGTGTAGCGTATACGAAATATGGAACGCGGAGGACGAGAAATACCACGAGATTAACCTTTGTGCGGAATATCTTGACCGGCCTTTGAACGAGGTATGCGCAACGCTGCTCCATGAAATGGCCCACCTATACAACCTTCAAAATGGAATACAGGACGTAAGCAATAACGGGTATTACCACAACATGAAATTCAAAGCGACCGCCGAGGCCCACGGCTTGCACATTAAAAAGCATCCGAAGTATGGCTGGACGGTAACTACCGTAACCCCGGAAGCCGAGGCATGGCTCCGAGAGGCTTTAGGCGAGGACGGTATCCGCGCAAGCCGCCTGCCGGAAGAAGGCGGCGGCAAGGGAGGCAGCAAGAAATCCATCAACCGGAGTATCAAATATGTTTGCCCTGAGTGCGGTACCATCATCCGGGCTACGCGGGAGGTCAACGTGGTATGCGGGGATTGCGGCGTAGCATTTGAGCGGGAGGAATAATCTGGCCCTCGTCGCCAGCTATTCACAACCATGTGTTATATTATAAACAAGGAAAATGTGTGCCATGAGCATTCGAAGTGCTATAATATTAGAATTAAGACGGAAAATGAAAAAAGGAGGTGAATTTATGTTGGAACCTTATCGTGCTATGCCGGTAAAAAATACGGATACGGCTACATGGTTGGAGGCATCCATTGAAAAGCCTTGGGGGCGTGGGGACAATGCCAATTATGCGGCAGCTATAATTCCTCGCGGATTTAAATCATATGCCCGGCTCTTGCATCCGGGATATATCGGAAACGGGGAACGTGAAGTGTCCTGGTCAGAGGTCGCAGAGCATTTCATGCGGAAGCCACATGCGCAAATGCAGTGGCACGCTATTACAAAATCACATCACTCTGGTATTTCATCTGTTGGTTTCAAAGCGCCGAATACGGGTAGTCTTCCACAAAATCAAGCTAAGGTACTGGTCGAAATTCTGCGTAAACATACGACCACACCTCAAGACTGTTATTTCGCCATATGGGATGGCTGGGGGTTTTTCGTTTCGGATGAGCTTCAGTCCGAAGCCGCATATCTAAAATTGCCACATCGGGGCTATTATTTAGTTCGCGGCACAATTGAAATTGCTGCACAATCTATATCGTCCCTTTCGTGGCAGAGCGCAAGCATATGGTGGCCGCGAGACCGCGCATGGTGTGTGGCGACGGAAGTTGACCTCATGTGGACATACATTGGCGGAAAATCTATGTGCATAGATGAAATTTTGAGGGATAAACGACTGGATACTTGGAGTGCGACTCTTGACGATAGGGTGGACATTCAAGGCGATCTGATAAATATATAAACAGGTCTGCAATCAACCGAACCACGCGAGCGGACAACGTGGTATTATCGACTATTCGAGCAGGCAAAATAAAAGATGGAAACAAAAAAGCGCCAGCCGGGGAATGCCTCGGCTGGCGCTTCTATGTCAATATGGAGGGGGGTGCATTTTTAGTGAGTATTGCATTCGGTGGAAATTTAATCTTACGAAAACGCTCCTAAATACAAGAGGGGGTGCAAAATTTTAGCCTTGCAGGCTGGAAGTTAGCAATTATAGTCATTTAGAGCTGGCCGTGCTATGTTGCGTGGTTTCAATGCAAAAGGCATTAAGGCAGCAAAGCCCCGTATTTACGGGATTTTTCAGGCATATATACAATGAAAGCCACCCGTGATAGGTGACTTTCATTGTATCAAAAGATGTCCTTTTCTTTGATGGAGACAACTGGACTTGAACCAGCGACTTCTTGCTTGTCGAGCAAGCGCTCTCCCAACTGAGCTATGCCTCCTTATTTCAAAATTATAACATGAATTGAGGCATTATACAAGAAAATTAATAAAACAAATGAAATATAAAATAAATGAATATTTTAATTGACAAATCCACAATTTTTGATATACTTACATATAGTTACGGGGCATTAGCGCAGTTGGGAGCGCACCACACTGGCAGTGTGGGGGTCAGGGGTTCAAGTCCCCTATGCTCCACTATTAAAATCTTGAGAAATCAAGGTTAATCACCGGATTATTCTATTGCAGGAACCGTCTCTGTTTGCAGCAGGGGCGGTTTTTTAATTTAGTTTTTATAAGTATTGATCGCCTTGCCATCTTGATCAAATACAGCAAGTGTTTCTATCCTCACATCTTCAAAATTTGCCAATGCCGCCATGGACATATGCTTAACCATTTCCATCGATAAACCATCAAATGCGTCTTTGTATTCATCCGCTATGTAATCAACAAGAATCTCAAAAGCTATATCTCCAGAGACTTCATTATTGCTTACCGCATTTTTTACATCAGCAATCTTCCATCCGGAAGCACTGGCAAGAAAATCGTAGATAGGAATATTTAATGCTGCCAGGGAGTAGTACTGTGTCTTTGCATCTTCCTCAGCGCTTATTTTATATAACGCCTCCCCAATCAAACACAAATCAAGATCATCTAAATCAAGCGCCGCACCAGTATCCAATAAGATTGGGCAGAGAATATCTAACCCGTCATCAGGATAATATTGACTTAAAATAAGTTGCGCTGAAGCATCAAGAGGGCGTTCCTTAAGGTGTAAGTTTCCGGTATAAAAGTTTTCCTCCTGAAATACTTCGAAATAATCAATATATTTGTACCAACCGGCTGCTAACTCCTCGGTACCAGATCCCCCGAAACTACTATACATGTAGGACGCAAGTTTGTCCGTTATTACTTCGTCCAATATTGGATCTTGAGGCTCTTCCACAGGTGTGGTCTCTGGCGTTACAGTAGGTATCGGGGTAGCAGTAGCGGGCACAGCAACATCCGTAGGTGCAGCGCTAGGCGTTACGGAAACATTGCCATCATCGACTTTGGCAACAGGGTTATTTTTGGCGCACCCTGTAAGCATAGACAGCAAAATAATAAATAAAATCAACTTTTTCATTTAAACAGCCCTCCCAATTATATTTTTCTAAATGTAATTAACAACATTTACCATTATAACATGTATTTGGAGGAATATCTATAATAAATTATGGGCCACCATACAACCAATTTTCTGCTGATGTCGTCAGAAAAAACTATGGGCATGCCGGAAGGAACCGGCTCAACCGAAAAGCAACTATAAATTCGCGCATGATGGAGCAGCGCTAAATGGAGAGTGCTGGGGAAGCATATCCGGTGGCAAGATCAATGTGCATACCGGAGCTGAACACTGAATTTGAGCCTGTAGGGCCGTCTGAAAATCCATTTAGCAGGACCAAGCACAGGAATGATGACTGGCCCGAGGAGCAGTGGAGAGTTGTGTCGGATCAATAAGTGGAATTTAACCATTTTGGCAGACAGACATATATTATTATAAAGATATATTAGTGGTGGATTATGGAAACAGAAAGTTATTCAATTTCATTTTTTGGACTTGACCCCCAATATTATACCAATACCATCGTCGGGAATATATGGAATACAGCGGCGGTTAGAGTTTATCAGGAAACCGGTATTAGCATTACAGGGGAGGTACATGAGAGATATTACGTTAGGCCAGATATTGGAGAACTTAACGGCAGCATTATTTTTATGATTGAAAGTAAAAAAGATCCCCATGAAGCAGTAACTGACCAGGATTACTGGAATGCATATCGGGAGGTTGTTGAAGAGACGAGAAGTAGATTGGAAAATCCCAGTATGAGCCTGACAGCAGAGATGGTCAATATTACTTATTTTGAAAAAGTCTGACGTAAGCTGAGTGGTAGAAATACCACTTAATTAAAAGAGGTACAAGCAATATAAAAGCATCCCGCGGTTGAGGACCGGGGAAAGAGGTGGATGATGAACTGATGGAGAAGGTGAAGCCTGAGACAGCAAGGGATGAAATCAGAGCTTTGAAAATCAATCATGTAGATTATACTGAGGCTGATATCAATAAGGAGCTCGAACGAAGGGAAGCTAAGCTAAGGCTCTTCAGGATGATGATTTTATTGAAGATCTGAGGAAACGTGCACAGATTAAACTTGATGCAGTGATTTGGACCGAGGTGCTGTGCATGAATTATTAAAAATGGCCCATCCATGAGGACGGGCCGTAATCATCTTAGTTGCAATTGCTATAACCGCAGTATTTTAAAATCTGGTTTAACAAATCGTTGAAATTGCATGAGCTTAATTTAAAACACATGATGTCTGCCTCCTTACGAAGATTGTTATTTCTTAGGAACAATTGAATTGTAGCACATGCGTAACACAAATGTAATATTTAAATGATGGTTAGCCAGTTATCATATGGGCATAACTGAAAATTTAGGAAAAGGAGCGTACCGCAATGAGAAGAGAAATCTGTGAATGGTGTCCTGTGAGGATACTGATAGGTGTGAAACCTGTGAAAAGCGGGTATGTGGAGTATGTGGCTGCACCGCAACCGGGGGTTGGCCCTTGCGCTTAGGATTAGCCCGTTTCCCATCGATGCTCCCAGGGAAAGAATACCAAGTCAACAGACTTTAACAAGCCAAACTCTATATAGGCACAACGGAATTTTAAATAGGCATGGACCTCCTCGATTAATTTAGCAGTCTCGACTTTGTACCTAAATCTTTTGCCGCTAAACTCAATACCCCAGGCATCGATGCGTATATCGCCTTTTGGATTAAAGGCGGCAACAACACATACCTCATGGCGGTGCGGAAATACAACGCTATTTGCAGCAGCTGCATAGTGACCGGATATCATGGTATCACCTCAACAAAATAATAATATAGATAAATTATAGAACAAATGTTTGTATTTTGCAATGGAAAGTAATTGAAAAATATATCTTTTGAAGGGAGAATAAGAAAATGAATTTATCAGATAAGTGGAATGACCAGGCCGATATTGTGAGTATTTTGTCGAAAAATGAAATTCCATACCAAAAGTACCAAGACGCAGAAAACAATTCGCTGTATGATTACATATGATGGATTGTTTTTTTTCGTGCCTGATTCAGGAACGGTATGAAGAAAACAAATGATATTAAAAAAATGAGAAATAGGAAAGGAGTAAGTAAAAATGGAGCAAATGGAATTGATGAATCTGAAAGAACAGGACGAGGATACCCTTAAGGGAAAATATCTGGTTTTTTCAGTGGGAGAACACGAGTTGTACGGAATGGAGATTCGTTATGTCACTGAAATCATTGGAATGCAGGCTGTGACAAGGGTTCCGGAAATGCCTGTATACATGAAAGGGATTATTAATCTCCGGGAGAAAATCATACCCATTATGGATGCCCGGCTGCGATTCAAGAAAGAAGAGAGAAGCTATGATGAAAAAACCTGTATTATCGTCATTGACACGGGGAATATCTCCATCGGTCTGATCGTGGACAGGGTTGTGGAGGTACTTTCCCTGCAGGATGGGGATATTGCGCCGCCTCCGGATTTTAGCAAAGGAGGGCGCAACTACATTATGGGTGTCGGTAAAGCGGGAGGAAGCATCACGCTGCTGCTGGACTGTAAAAAGCTCCTGAGTGACGAAGAGCTGACAGAACTGGCAGCATCCCTGTAAAACTTTGGAGGGCGGAAAAGATGAAAAAATGGTTTAGTAATTTAAAAATCGGATTTAAAATTACCTGCGGCTTCCTGATGGTGACCGTAATCGCGGGGCTGATCGGAGTAATCGGGATCATCAGCTTGAATACCGTTAGTACGACGTACCGTGCCTCCTACTCGGAGACGACTGCGGCATTGCAGTATACGGAACGGATCAGCTCTTCCTTCCAGGAGGTGCGGACTAACCTCTTTGAAATGATATTGGCCGATAATACGGCGGACAAGGAAGACTGTATCAGCAGCATACAGGATCATAGAAGTACTATAGATGATAATTTGAACAAATACAAAGCCCTTCTTGCACAATACCCGCCGGAGGAGGTAGAAGCGGACCTTAAGCTTGTTGCCAATCTTGAAGCCGCTGTGAATGCATTTGGCAATAAACGAAAGGAATTCATGAACGGTATCGGTATGGATACGGCACGCCGCAGTGAAGCCTATCGTATTCTGAGTGATGGGGGAGAGCTCCATGCTCTGGCTCAGGATATGGAGGCAGCCATTGACGCGTTGATTGATTCCAACAATGCGTATGCGATAGAGCAGATGGCAGCCCATGATGAGACAGCCATGCGCTCCGAGGTCACCATGGGCATATTCATTATAGCCGGAGTGATTGTTGCGGTGCTGATCGGGCTGCTTCTGGCAAGGAATCTGTCAAAGCGGATCGGGATGATTATGGAGGCTACCGGTAAGCTGGCCAGGGGGAATCTGGATGTCAATATTGAGGTAAACTCAAGGGATGAAATCGGAGTGCTGGCGCAGACCTCCCGGGGGATGGCCGATACATTGAAAACAATCATAAATGATCTTACACGCGGGCTGACTGCATTTGCCGAGGGTAATTTCGCTCTGGACTCGCAGGCGGAGGACAGTTATGTAGGCGATTACCGTCCTATGCTGGATTCTATACGAAGAATGAGAGACAGGCTCAGCGATACGCTGAGAAATATTGACGTAGCAGCCGAGCAGGTGGCAACCGGATCCGATCAGGTCTCCGGCGGAGCGCAGGCGCTGGCCAGCGGCTCGACCCAGCAGGCGGCCGCCGTACAGCAGCTGACTGCTACGGTGGAAAGCATTGCGGAGCAGGCGGCAGAGAACTCAGCCACAGTTGCAGCTGCATCAAAATCAGTGCAAAAGTCCGTTGAAGGTGTGAAGGAAGGAAACCAGCATATGGAGCAGCTTACCCGCGCCATGGCGGACATCGGCTCCGCTTCGAGCCAGATTGCCAATATCTCTAAGGTAATAGAAGACATCGCGTTCCAGACTAATATTCTGGCTCTCAATGCCGCAATTGAGGCGGCCCGTGCCGGAAGTGCCGGCAAGGGCTTCGCAGTGGTAGCGGAGGAGGTGCGGACTCTTGCCGCAAAGTCGGGTGAGGCAGCCAAACAGACAACAGAGCTGATTGAGCATTCGGTGGCTACTGTGGCCAGGGGTGCGGAGATCACAGGACGAACGGCAAAGATATTGAAAAATGTGGAAACCAGTTCTGCTGAGGTGACAGAGAGCTTTGGAAGGATGGAGCAGTCCATTGAAGAGCAAAACGGCGCCATCGGGCAGATCAGGCAGGGACTTTCCCAAATTTCCACCGTTGTACAGACCAATGCTGCCACAGCCCAGGAGAATTCCGCTACCAGCGAAGAGATGTCGGCCCAGGCCGCTATGCTGCGCCAGGAGGTAGGTAAATTCAAGCTGGCGGGAGAGAGGCAATTCAGAAGGAATACAAAGCCGGACTTGACAGGGGTAGATATGATTGGCGCAAAAGCCTTATCTGACGGCGTGGGACTGGGAAAGTATTGATAGGGAAAGGTGCCTGACACCGCTTGAAAAGGGGCAGCCTGAACCAGGCTGTCCCTTTTCAGATGTTGTTTAATTCGATGTGATCCGGGGCTTCGGCCCTTCACCCGGAGGGGTGTAGAATGGATCATTGTAAGCGCTGTTGGATGCGGTTTTTGAACGGTGATCTGTGTGGGTGACATTTTTATTAGTGATATTGCCGCCGGCAGCACTGCCCTGCTTTTTTGAAGAAATATCCTTGTTATTCATAATAGATGGCTCCTTTCGCTTTTTAATAGTGTCTGCAAATTCGATTAAGATTAATACTTGATTATTTTTACAAAACAGGTTATACTGATGAAAATTGAATACAATAAAGGCATTGACGAGGAGGAGTACATGTTGATCGGATGCAAAGAGAGAAGGCGGCTGGTGGAAGCCTTCGTGAAGAAAACATGGAAGTAGCCTCTGAGCTGTGAACCGAACGGAAGGTAAGGATCGGGTTCATTCCTGTGATATTCTTCCCTGTAGACTTCAACGGGATTTCCGCCGTCATTGGAAAACGATATCGGAGAGATGGGCTTCATCTGTCCCGTATTGGCAGAGTGCAGAGAGTATTCTCTGAATTTAGGTGGTACCACGGACGCAATGTTCGCCCTAAAGCAACTGTAATATCAGTTGCTTTAGGGCGTTTTTATTGTGTTCAATCACTAAAATCTTTGGAGGTATTCGCATGGAAAAGCACTACAATGCAAATCAGATTGAGAAGCAAATGCAGGAGTTCTGGGAAGAAAAGCAGATTTACAAATTTAAGCCGGAGCATCAGGGAGAGGTATATTCCATTGACACGCCGCCGCCCACAGTCAGCGGAAGTCTGCATATCGGTCATCTTTTTTCCTACGCCCAGGCAGAGATGATCGCACGGTTTCGCAGAATGCAGGGCGATAATGTCTTCTATCCCTTTGGCTTTGATGACAACGGGCTGCCGACGGAGCGCCTGGTAGAACGCGAGGAAGGCATCTATGCCAAGGATTTGCCGAGAAGTGAATTTATTGAAAAATGCAAAGCGACTACAGAAAAATATGAAACGGAATTTAAAGGATTGTGGAAGTCCCTGGGGTTTTCCGTTGACTGGTCCATGCAGTATGAAACCATCAGCCCGGATGTCAGAAGGATTTCCCAGGAACTCTTTCTTGAGCTGGTGAAAATGGATAAGGCTTACACAAAGGAGTCCCCGGTGCTCTGGTGTACGGAATGCCAGACCTCCATTGCCCAGGCGGAGCTGGACACTGCCGACGTGGACAGCACCTTCAACTATATTCCCTTTATGGTGGAAGGCCGGGCGGTCCTTGTTGCCACAACGAGGCCGGAGCTTTTGTACGGATGTGTCTGCCTCTTCGTCAACCCGGAGGATGAACGGTATCAGGATATCATCGGGAAGAAGGCGGCCGTTCCCCTCTATCATTATGAGATTCCGGTTTTGGCAGATGAAAAGGCCGGGATCGAGAAAGGAACCGGTGTTGTTATGTGCGCGACCTTCGGCGACAGCACCGACGCCGAATGGGTCAGAGACCATCAGCTGCCGTACCGCAGGGTTATTCTGCCGGACGGTACAATATCCGGGGATGTTCCCTTGATCGGAGGAATGAAGGTTAAGGCGGCCAGGAAGGAAATAATCCGGCTGCTGGAGGAAGAAGGGCTGCTTCATAAATCCGAACCCATCACCCATACGGTTGCTACCCATGAGCGCTGCGGAAAGGAGGTTGAGATTATTCCCTCCCGGCAGTGGTACATCGATATTCTGACGGATAAGGATAAGTTTCTGGAGGCGGCCGACCGTATTAACTGGTATCCGGCTCACATGAAAAACCGTTATATCTCCTGGGTTGAAAATCTGAAATGGGACTGGTGCATTTCCCGCCAGCGTTATTTCGGCGTTCCCTTCCCGGTCTGGTACTGCAAGGCCTGCAAGAAGGCCGTATATGCAAGGCTGGAGCAGCTTCCCGTGAATCCTCTGGAGACGGAGTATGACGGCATTTGCCAATGCGGCTGCAGGGAATTTGTACCGGAAAGCGCTGTTTTTGATACCTGGGCCACCTCGTCGGTCACACCTCAGATCAACCAGAGAACCGGCATCCGCCTGACCCCCATGAGCATGAGAACCCACGCCCATGAAATCATCCGGACCTGGACCTTTTATTCTATTGTCCGAAGCCTTTACCATACCGGGGATATCCCCTGGAAGGATCTGATGATTAATGGCTTTGTCCTTGCGAAGAAAGGGGAGAAGATCAGCAAATCCAAGAATAATTCCGCTCTCGATCCGGCGGCCCTGATTGAAGCGCATTCGTCGGATGTGCTGCGTTACTGGTCGGCAAATGCACGGCTGGGCACGGATACCTTCTTTGACGCCGATGAGCTTACCATATCGAAACGGTTTATCACCAAGCTGTGGAATGCATCGAAATTTGCCATATCCCATCTCACGGACCTGGATTTATCCCTGGTTCCGGCTCTTATGCCCATTGACCGCTGGATGCTGGAGCGCATGAAGGAAACCGTGATCCGGGTGACAGAGCTGCTGAAGGAATATGAAATCGGTCAGGCCCGCCACGAGCTTGATGAGCTGTTCTGGAGGGATTTCTGTGATAATTATATTGAAATCGTGAAAGCCAGACTGTATCAGCCGGAGGTGCATGGGCAGGAGGAACGGCGTTCGGGCCAGTACGCCCTCTATTATGCGCTCCTGAATATCTTAAAAATGTATGCCATCTATGTTCCGCATATTACGGAATACATTTATTCGGAATTTTTCAGGCAGCACGAAGGGGCGGAATCGATTCATACTACCCTGTGGGAGAGGCCGGAAGCGGTGGATAAAGATATTCTCAGCTTTGGGAAAAGCGTTATGGAAACTGTTGCCGGAATTCGCAGATTCAAGTCGGAGAACAATCTGTCCATGCGTGCCGGGATGGAGCGGCTGGAGCTTCGCTGCGATGCGGAATTTGCGGATTGGTGGAGGGAAACGGAGAAGGATTTGCAGGCTTGTGCCAATGCGGAGCAGATTGTCTATGTTAATCTGTAAAGAGTTGGATGCCACACAATAATGCTTTATTATTTTGCGGTTTTATGATAGAATGACGACATTGGGGATAGCAGCAGTATTGGATAAGTATTGAGACAGATAACGAGGTGAATGAAATGCAGAATAGAAAGGAACAGGAAGAACTGCTGGGACAGCAGGTCTTGGAAATCATGCAGGAAGAACAGCAGGAGCCCCGGCAAAGAGAGGAATTCTCAGAGCAGGGAGGAGGGCCGAAGAGAAAGGGAAAGAGTAAGAAGTCCCGGCGTAAGAAGCGCGCTCTTAAGACCGTTACCGTTATTATGGTGCTGTTGCTGGTATGTATGGGACTTGTGCTGGGGACGAAGGCGGGACGGAGTGTCATTTACCGGGCTGCGGGCAACTTTGTATATCAGAACATGGATAATACGGAGGGCGAAGAGGACGAGACAAGTGATATCCAGCATATGCCGGGGGCGCGCCATGAGGATTATGTGACAAACTATCTGATCTTCGGAATAGAGAAGTTTGGCGGAGCAAGAAATACGGATTCCATGATGATTGCGTCCATTAATACGAAGGATAACACGGTGAAGCTTACCTCCCTGCTGAGAGACAGCTATGTGGACATACCGGACCATAAGCCCAATAAGCTGAATTCCGCTTATGCCAAGGGCGGAGCTGCGCTGTTGATTCAGACTATCGAAACCAACTATAAGATACAGATTGACGGCTATGCTTCCGTTGACTTTGAATCCTTCGAGGAGATCGTGGATATGTTAGGCGGAGTCACGATTGAGCTGGGGAAAGAGGAAGCCGCCTATCTGAACAAGACCAATTATATTTCCAAGAAGGCGAATCGGAATGTCCATGCCGGAGTCAATAAGCTCAACGGCAACCAGGCTATGGGATATTGCCGTGTCCGTAAGGTGAAGACTCTGGGCGGCGCAAACAGTGATTATGGGCGTATTGTGCGTCAGCAGAGAGTTTTAAAAGCCATGTTTGACAGCTATGTGGCACCGAGAAATATGCTTCAGCTTCTTCCTATTACAAAAAAGGGCTTGGGTTATGTTACAACGAATCTGTCCCAGAAGCAGATAGAGCGGGCAATGGAAGCGGTAGTGGAGAACCGGATCACGAAGATGGAGACCTCCCGTATTCCGGTAGACGGAGCCTTTGATGCTCCGAAGAAAGCCAATGGGATCGGCTATCCTCTGATCCTGAACTGGCAGAAGAACCGTGTGGCACTGTATCAATTCGTTTTTGGAGATACGAAGGAGGAAGCGGAGGCGAAGCTGGCCGCTCTTGAAAAATAAAAAGTCTGAGGGGGTGCTGTAAATTTGCAGCATCCTCTTTGGTAAACGCAGGAGGACATGGGAATGAAAAACAGACTGGCAATCGGCGGTCTTATCATAGTGACAGTTATATGGGGCGGGGGCTTTGTTGCCAGTGATATGGCATTGGAGAGCCTGCATCCGTTTCAGATTCTGACAGCGAGGTTTTTACTGGGAACGGTTCTTATGGGGGCGGTGAGTATTCGTTCCCTCAAGGGAATTACAAAAAAAGAGGCATTGGCCGGGGGGCTTATGGGAGTCACTCTCTTTGCCGGATTTGTGTTTCAGATTGTCGGGCTGCAATATACAACGCCATCCAAGAACGCGTTTTTAACAGCCTTAAATGTGGTGATGGTGCCCTTTATTGCATTCCTGATTTTAAAGAAGAGGGTGGGAATAAGAGGCGTTGCCGGTGCTCTGATGTCGGTGGGCGGAGTGGCCTTGCTGTCCCTGGACGGGAAATTCTCCATGGGGATTGGGGACGGATTAACCCTGATCTGCGCCGTAGGATTTGCCTTTCAGATATTCCTTACCGGGGAATTTGTTAAGAAATACCGGGTTGCCGTGTTGAATTTTATTCAGATGGCAACTGCATTCTTGCTGTCGGCAGTGTGTATGGCAGGCTCAGGAGAGATGCAGTTTGAGATTACAGCCAAGGGCGGATTGAGTGTGCTTTATCTGGGTGTGGTCAGCACAACCGTCTGCTATCTGCTTCAAACTACATGCCAGAAATATGTGGAGGAAACGAAGGCGGCAATTATTATGTCAATGGAATCCGTATTTGGAACTATATTTTCCGTCATAATACTGCATGAGGTCATGACCTTGCGCATGGTGCTGGGCAGTGCGGTTATCCTGGCGGCGCTGGTGATATCGAATCTTCCGGAGGCCCAGGGGCGGCAGGAAGAAGCAATGATAGAATAAATACATATCGAAGTGGGGAAACGGAGGAAACGAAATGAAATTTTCAATTTGTACCGACAGCGTTCTGAGGAATATGAGCACGGCGGATGCGATTGGCACGGCAGGAGCATTGGGCTATGAGGCGGTGGAATTCTGGTCCTGGTGGGATAAGGACCTGGCATCCATCAACAGGAGCCGGTTAGAGAACAAGGTGAATATAGCAGCCATCTGTACCCGGTTTATAAGTCTGACGGACAGCAGCAAACGGACTGAATACAGGAAGGGACTTAAGGAAACCATTGAGACGGCCGAACTTTTGGACTGCCGCTGTATTATCTCCCAGGTGGGCGGCGATACAGGGGAGACGTTCGAGATACAGAAAAGGAGTATCCGGGATGGATTGCTGGAATGTATTCCTCTGCTTGAAAACCGGGATATTACATTGGTTATTGAACCGTTGAACACCACAATTGATCATATGGGTTACTTTCTATGGTCCTCCCAGGTGGCAGCCGATATCCTTGGTGAAGTGAAATCCCCCAGGATTAAGATGCTGTTTGATTATTACCATCAGCAGATCATGGAAGGGGATATTATCCGGCGCAGTACAAAGCTGGTTGATAAAATAGGGCATGTGCATGTGGCCGGGAATCCGGGAAGGCATGAGCCGGACAACGGAGAGATCGCATATCCGCAGGTGCTGAAAAGCTTAGTGGCAGCAGGATATCAGGGATATATCGGGCTGGAATATTATCCTTCGGAAGATCCCGTCGAAGGATTGAAGAAGATCAAAGACTGGGGATAATGAGAGAAGGAGATAAGTCAGAATGGAGGCTGCCATGGGATTTTATCAGTATATTAATTCAATAGAAAAGGATAAGAACTATCATGTCGCGACGGTGATCCATGGGAAATCAATGGGGGAAAAGGCCGTTTTCCTTGACAGTGAGATAGTGTATGCCACAAAGGAATTGGAATTATGGAACAGTGTGGCAGGCCGGATTCCCAAGGGAACCGCGATGATTGAGACGGAAGACAGCCGTGTCTATATTGAACCCCTGCAGGACGAATATAAAATAGTGATCTGCGGGGCAGGCCATATTTCCATACCGGTAATACAAATCAGTAAGATGCTGGGTTTCCAGGTGACAGTAATCGATGACCGTCCCCAGTTTGCCAACAATGCCAGGGAGGCGGGAGCGGATCGGGTTCTGTGTGATGAGTTTGAGCATGCCCTCAGTCAGATTCCGGGAGATATCAGCACCTTTTTTGTCGTAGTCACAAGAGGGCACCGCCATGACCAGGTTTGTCTGGAAAGCATCCTTCAAAAAGAAAACCGGTATATAGGAATGATCGGGAGCAAGGTAAGAGTTCGCACCGTGAAGGAGGCTCTGATTGAGAAGGGGGTTGACCAGACCAGGCTGGACCAGCTCTATTCCCCCATCGGCCTGGACATCAAAGCGGAGACACCGGCAGAAATTGCGGTTGCCATCATGGCCGAGATCATTCAGGTAAAGAATTCCGTCCAGGCCGGTTCAGGCTATTCCAAACAGCTGCTGAAATGTCTGGACAGTGAGGAATACAAGGAGATACCCAAGGCGCTGGTGACGATT
This sequence comes from Anaerotaenia torta, assembly GCF_050433395.1. Classification (NCBI taxonomy): domain Bacteria; kingdom Bacillati; phylum Bacillota; class Clostridia; order Lachnospirales; family Lachnospiraceae; genus Anaerotaenia; species Anaerotaenia torta. The sequence continues at coordinate 497,330 of NZ_JBNPXH010000002.1, read as the reverse complement.
GTAGCCAGAAAGGGCTCCGCCCCCAGAGGCATAGGAACCAAGATGTTGGTCTTAAAAGATGGGACAATCATAGATACCATCGGCGGCGGATGCGTTGAAGCGGAAGCAAGACAGAAGGCGATACAGTGCATGGATGACGGAATACCGGCCTTGATAACGGTGGACATGACCGGAAATGATGCAGAGGAAGGAATGGTATGCGGAGGAATTATTTCGCTGTTTATTGAGCCGGTCTGACCTGCCCGGGATTAATTTGAGTTTATTGTTTTGACGGAGGTTTGAGATATATGGTAAAGATATTATTTGTCTGTCACGGCAACATCTGCCGTTCCCCTATGGCGGAGTTTGTTTTTAAGGATCTGGTGAAAAAGAAGGGGATCGGGCATCTCTTTGAGATTGCATCCGCTGCTACAAGCACAGAGGAGATCGGCAATCCGGTTCATCCGGGAACCCGGCGAATCCTCAGCCGGCACGGAATATCCTCCGAAGGGAAATCTGCCCGCCAGCTGACCGGATCGGATGGCCGGTATTATGATTATATTATAGGCATGGATCAGCGGAATATGGCTAATATGAACCGTATGATCGGGAAGGATGCCGGGAATAAGCTGTACAAGCTTCTCGATTTTACCGGGGAAGGCCGGGATGTGGATGATCCTTGGTATACCGGAGATTTTGAAAAGACCTATGAGGATGTCTGGAACGGATGCATGGCTTTGCTGGAGCATCTCGGCCTTTCCGGAGAGACCCGTATCTAAAATATTTTCTGTCATTCTTGCATATCTATTGTTCCTCCCTGCCCGGTTTCTGCTGCTTATATCACTGATAGCAGGAGTTATTTATTTTGGGCGGGGAATCGGGAGCATTCCGTGAATTTATCGTGATTCCATAATCGGTAACACAAAAATAATCGAATGATATAGATAAGGTGCAATAAAAAGTCATTGACAAATAAAAAATGGTATTATATTATAGTTATATGAAATCGGTTTCACAAAGCATGTCGTTGTGCATTGTGTATAAGGCGAATTACGTCAAAATGTGCAACCGATTACATATAAATTAAGGAGGAGGAAGGTTTCATGATTAGGAAAATGTTGAAAAAATCAACAGCCGTATTCGTTGCTATTTCAGTACTGGCAGTGCTGTCCATGTCTGCGTGTGCCAAAAAAGGAACACAAGAAACGGATACAAAGGTGGACCCCACACAGGCGGTTACCGCCACTAAGGCACCGGAGGCAGATAAGGAGGCGGTTACGGACACGCCGGCAGCCGCCGAGCCCAAGATCATCCGTTTCGGAACACATTGGCAGGCCGGGCTGGATCCCAATTACCAAGATCCCACGACAGGGGAGTATACCATGGAGGAAGCATCCAGGCAGGCATCTCTGGCGGCCTTACAGGCGGTGAAAGATCAGCTTAATGTAGAAGTGGAATTTATACAGTACGCAACGGATACCCGGAGTGAGCTGATTACCAGCGTGCTGGCGAACAATCCGGTATGTGATATTGCAATTCTGTGGGGAGGATCTGAGAACACGGTGCTATCCCAGAATATCCTGCAGCCTCTGGATGACTACGCGGATATGTTTTCGGACGAGGAATATTCCTGGATGCTTTACGACAAACTCTACGGCCATAATTATTTCCTGACCTCGAAGCAGGCTTTTGTACCCAGATGGCCCCTGATTTACAATGCGACTATGATCGAAAAGGTGGACTCCTTAAAGGATGAAAACGGCAAGACCATCTATCCTACAACCCTGTTCCTGGAGGGCAAATGGACCTGGAACACCTTCAAGGATTATATTTCTAAGATCAAGACCTACTATGCCAATACCAAGGCTCCCGATTCTGCCGAGTACGATATGGTACAGGCGTATGAGACCGACCACCGTTTTGCGGGGCTTTCCGCTATTTTTGCGGCAGGAGGCGGCATCTACGGTGCGGATGGAATTCAGGCTGACAGTGCTGCCTCCCTAAAGGCGACCTCGTTTATTAAGGAGTTAATGGATGCGGGCGTTATGGTGGACTGCGGATTATATGATGACGGATATACCCCCAAATGGTGCCAGGGTGCTTCTGATTTCCAGGCAGGCGCAAGTGTATTTACAGATTGCCCGGACTGGCTCATCGGGGGAACCGCTTCCGCGGCATCGGACAGAGGGGAATCCATCGGTATCGTGCCCTGGCCCAGACCGGATGATCTGGCAGCGGATGATCCGGCTTACCGGCAGGTTTTAACCGTGGGTGACAGCATGGGTATCCTGAAGGGTGTGGATGAAGAGACGACCAAGCTGGCATTGGAATTCTTAAAGGTTTACTACAGTACATATTATAAGACCTTAGGCAGTGTTGACAGCCTTTCCGCTTACAAGAACAGCGCGGCAACCGCCCAGGCAGCCAGCTTTGGATTTGATATTTTCAGCGAACAGTTTGGCGATGACCTGTTATCCGCCTTCCAGTACGTGGCAAACCAGACGGTTCCCAATGATTACTCTGATTTGCTGGGCTTCCGCGTAATCTGGGATGATATCTTCGGTAAATCCCTCTACGGGGTGGATGGCTATGCGTCCTATGATGTATCCGTAGCGGCCAATAAGAATCTGTTTACGGAAAAGGCCTCCGGCATGGAAGCAATCCTTTCCAGTGATGAGATCAGGGATAACATTGCTCCTGAAATTAAGAATACGGATCCCGTGGTATTAGCCGCAGGGACCGATCCGGCAGGCGTAGCCTTTTCTGATTATGTATCCGTTACAGACGCCATAGACGGTGTGCTGGATGCCACTGCGGCAAGCTATGACTATTCCGCGGCAGATTTTAACACAGTAGGGAAGTATGACAACGGACTAAAGGTTAAGATGGCTGATAAATCGGGCAATGAGGCCAGCATGAGTACCTCGGTTGTAATTTATAATCCTGACAACAAATCCGCACCGGTAATCACCCTGGTTGAGGCCCCCCGCACAGTGCATATTGACGAGGATGCGTCGGCAATTTCCTGGAAGGGCGATTTCATTGCAAGCGCCGTGGATGCGGACGGACTGGATGTATCCGGCAAGCTTGCGGCGGATATTTCAAGCCTTGATACATCAACACCCGGCGATTATGAAGTGGTAATTACAGTAACGGATTATGCAGGCAACAGCAGCAATGTAACGCTCACTGTGACAGTTGCGAAAGCAGAATAGAGAAGCAGGTAATCCAGTATCCTGAATAAGGTATGTGCCGGCTGCCATAAAACGTCAAAGATTGAAGAGCTGGAGGACGGGGATTTATGGCAGTCGGTTTTTAATCGTATAGGAAAGTACGCCCTATACGATTAAAATGCTCCGCAGGATGCACATGCCGCGCAAAATGCACATTCTGTGCATGGGTAGATGCTGCCTGAAGGCAACCGCGCGGCAGCGCAAGAGTCCGCAAGCGGACTCTTTATTTTAAAGGGAAGGCATGGAGATTATGATGAAATCGAAAAAGTCCTTGATAATACTTGCGGCGGTTTGTGTAGTACTCGCTGCGGGAGCGGTAATTTATAGGAATAAGGACCTTTCTAAGGGAATAGATGCAATTCCGGCTTCAAACACCGCTGCTTATGATTCCTCCTATCAGGAATACCTGAATAAAAATGGCTTTACAGGAGTACTTGCCAGGGAGAGCCTGGAGGTAGACATTAGCAAATTCACCATCACGGATCAGATGTCGGCTGAGGAGACGGAGGACGGTCTGGTTACGGGAGATGCAGGCTCCATTACCTGGTCCTTTGATGTGAAGGAAGCAGGCTTCTATCATCTGCAGCTGGGTTATATCCCGGTACCGGGAACCACCTCCGATATTCAGAGGCGCCTGCTGATCAACGGTGAGGCAGGCCATGACGGCCTGGAGCAGATTGTGCTGAAACGGTTCTGGGAGGATGGAGCAATCTCCAGCAAGAACGGGAATGAAATCAGACCCGATACCCGGGAGGTCTATAAGGAAGCAAGGGTCTATGTGGAGGATTATGGAAGGCGGGCAGGGGAACCCTATGTGTTTTATCTGGAGGCGGGTAGGAATACCATTACCCTGGAGGCTGTAAAGGAACCTGTCTGCTATACCCTGATCCGCTTTGGCCAGGCGGAGAAAGCGCCTGATTATAAAGCGGTAATTGATGACTTAAAGAATAAGTATCCGGTTTATGGCGGAGATAACATCATCTGTCAGGCGGAACGTGCGGAGGGCCAGACGGTTTCCATTGAGAAGAATTCCTCCTCCATCAACATTCAGAGAAACTATTCAGACTCCTTGCTATACCCATATCATCCGTACAAAATGATATACAACACCATCGGTGCGGACAATTGGAAGCAGCCGGGCAATGCCATCTCCTGGACAATCAGTGTCCCTGAGGAGGGCCTGTATGAATTGACTTTTAAAGGGAGACAGAGTCTTAAGAGAGGGGTTACCTCTGTCCGGAGACTGTATATAAATGGAATAATTCCTTATTCTGAGATGAATGCCGTCAACTTTGATTACAGCAGCACAATGGTAAATTACACTCTGGCAGCGGAGGACGGTATACCCTATCTCTTCTATCTGAAGGAAGGGGCTAACACCATTAGCCTGGAATGTGTCATGGGAGACTTTGGAGGCATCGTAAATGATGTGGAAGAAAGCATGTCCGCCCTGAGCCGGCTCTACTTAAGGGTGACGGAGATCACCGGGCAGACGCCGGACAAATTCATCGATTACCAGATCGGAACCAAGATCCCGGAATTCCGGGAAACCATAGCAGCGGAGGAAGTACGTCTTAAGAATATCATTGACAGGCTGGTAGCCATAACCGGTGAAAAGGGAGAGAATACCAGCCTTCTGGAAAAGATGGCGGTAGAAGCAGGGGGACTGGCGAAGGATCCCGAAGCAGTGGTAGAGGAAGTGGCGCAGCTGAAGGAAAATATCTCGGCTCTTGCCACCTGGCTGGTCAATATCTCGGAGATGCCCCTGGAGCTGGATAGCCTGATGGTATCGGCCCCGGAGGCGGAGCTTCCCAGAGCAAGAAACAATGCCTTGGAAAGCCTGTATCACGGAACGATACGGTTTCTCTCCACCTTCTTTGCTAAAATCAGCCAGGTCAGCGACGGTTCCCAGGAAGGGGATGCCGGCAGCATCAAGGTGTGGATGGTAAATGCGGGGAATGCGGCCAATGTCCAATCCATCGGCAGGGAACAGGCCCAAATCATCCAGAACATGATTGATGAACGGTTTACACCGGAGACAGGCATCTCCGTGGATCTACAATTAATTCCCGTCGATGTGGTTTTAAGGGCCGCTTTGGCGGGGAACAGCCCGGATGCTGTAATCGGTCTGGCTCAGGTAACCCTGCAGGATTTTGCAATACGCGGGGCAGTGGTGGATCTGTCCGCCCTTGAGGGCTTTGAAGAGGCGGCGGATAAATATTATCCCAGTGTAATCGATGCTGCTTCCTATCAGGGAGGGGTATACGGTGTGCCGGAGCAGGCAGACTTTATGATGCTGTTTACCAGGGATGATATTCTTTCCCGTATCGGAGCCGGGGTGCCGGGAACCTGGGATGAGGTGAAGGGCGTCCTTCCTGCCCTCAAGAGAAGCAATTTTGAATTCTTCCTTCCCGATGCCCAGGGAGCGCCGAATTTCTATCCTTCCCTGGTGTACCAGTTCGGAGGGGATTTATACAAGGGAAGCGGAAGGGATTACGGAATTGCCTGTGACCTTGGCACGGATGCGGCCATGAAAGCCTTCAAGACCTATACGGATTTCTTCACCAACTATGGCTTTAATCCCAAGGTGGATTTTCCCACCCGTTTCCGCACCGGTGAGATGCCCATAGGCGTTACAAAATATACGGCCTATTGCCAGCTTGAGGTCTTTGCGCCGGAAATCAAGGGCTTATGGTCCTTTCATACCATTCCCGGCTATGAAAACGGGGCTAATGAGGCGAATCATTCTTATGTGGTTGAGACGGTGAACAGTGCTATTCTAAACACCTCAGAGAAGCAGGGGATGGCCTGGAAATTTGTGAAATGGTGGAACAGCACGGAGATCCAGCTCCAGTATGCCAACACAGTGGAGGCTGTGATGGGTACCTCGGCCCGCTATGCCGCTGCTGACCCGGAGGTTATAAAGCAGCTGCCCTGGAGCAATTCGGAGCTGAAAGAGATACTTGCACAGTTTGAGAACACGGTGGGAATACCGGCAGTTCCCGGCAATTATATGCTGACAAGAATGGTATTATACTCCTTCAATAATGTGGTGGCGGAAGGGGCCAATCCAAGAGAAACCCTGTATTTGAACCTGAAGACCATTGATAAGGAGCTTACCAACAAGCGCCGGGAATTCCATCTGTCCGTGGCGGAATAATTCAGTAAAGAATGGAGGTTTTATTCCTTGAAAACAAAGAAAGAATCCCTGGCACTGATATGGAAGCGCCATAAGTACAAGTATCTGCTGATTGCCCCGTTTGCGGCGGTATTCATGGTATTCACCCTGATTCCGGTTATCGTATCCATGGTGCTGAGCTTCACTTCCTTTAACATGGTGGAAGCGCCCAGTTTTAACGGATTAATCAATTATATTAACCTGATTGTCCGGGATGACATATTCCTGATCGCTATCAAAAATACAATGCTTTTTGCTTTGATTACAGGGCCTGTCAGCTACATTATGTGTTTTCTCATTGCATGGATGATTAATGAGCTGCCGCCGGTGCCCAGGTCCATTATAACCCTGGTGTTCTATGCACCTTCCATCTCAGGCAATGCCTATATGATATGGAGATTGATTTTCTCCTCGGATACCTATGGCTGGGCCAACGCCTGGCTGTTGAAGCTGGGAATTATCCAGGGGCGTGTCCTGTGGTTTGAAACGGCCAAATATGTCATGCCCATCCTGATTATCGTGCAGCTCTGGCTCAGTCTTGGAGTAAGCTTCCTGGCTTTCATCGCAGGTCTCCAGAATGTGGACCGCTCCTGGTATGAGGCGGCAGCGGTGGAGGGGATTAAGAACCGCTGGCAGGAATTATGGTACATCACCCTGCCCTCCATGAAGCCCCAGCTGATGTTCGGTGCGGTGATGCAGATTACCAGCTCCCTGTCCGTATCCCAGATCTCCATTGATCTGGCGGGCTTCCCGTCCGTCAGCTATTCGGGACATACGATTTTGACCCATCTGCACGATTACGGCAATGTCCGGTATGAGCTTGGCTATGCCTGCACCATTGCGGTGGTATTGTTTTTCATTATGCTCCTGTGCAATATCGTAGTCCAGAAGCTGCTTCGCAAATTAGGCTAGAGAAAGGCAGGAAAAGGGAAATGAGAAAATTATACAGATTTCTTGTATCGAAGCTGAGAGCAAGAAAATTACGAAGACGAAACAGAAGCCTCGGAGGGGATGCGGGCATTACGCTGGTGCTTGCCTTCTTTGGCCTGTTCAGCCTCTTTCCGCTGGTATTTACAGTAGTGAACGCGTTTAAGCCCCTGAGCGAAATATTCATAATCCCTCCGAAGATGAGCGTGGAGAACCCCACCTTAAACAATTTCTTCGATCTGGCGACCATTGTGGAGAGCTTCAACGTGCCCCTGTCCAGATACATATTTAACACAGGCATGATTACGCTCCTGGGAACCTTTGGCACGGTGCTCCTGGGGTCCATGGCGGCTTTCCCCCTGGCGAAGTATGAATTTCCGGGCTCCAGGCTGATGAGCAATATCATCGTATATGCCCTGATGTTTAATGCCTCGGTAACGGCAATTCCCAATTATCTGATTATGAGCCGGCTTGGAATGATTGACACCTATTGGGCGGTAATTCTTCCGGCGGTAGGCTCAACCCTGGGACTATATCTGATGAAGAACTTCATGGTGCAGATTCCGGATGAGATGCTGGAGGCCGCCAAGATAGACGGAGCGGGAGAATATAAGACTTACTGGAGAGTGGTGATGCCCCTGTGTAAGCCGGCCTGGATGACCCTGATTATTCTCTCCTTCCAGCAGATGTGGGGAACCACGGGAGGAGTGTTCATCTATACGGAGGAATTAAAGCCGGTAACTTATGTGCTCCAGCAGCTGGTAAGCGGCGGTATTTCCAGAACCGGCGTGTCCTCCGCTATTTCCTTAATCATGCTGGCAGTTCCTATTACGGTATTTGTCCTGTCCCAGAGCAATGTGATTGAGACCATGGCAACTTCCGGTGTGAAGGGTTAGGAGGCGCAGATGAAAAAGAGATATTTTGCAGCAGTATTGCTATGTATTCTTCTTATATTCCTGCCGGAGGACGTGTATGCCGCGGACGGCAAGAGCTACGATCTGGAAGGCTATACCTATAATTTTTGGGGAGATGCCGTAGACAGCCCGGCAGCCTTTCTGCCGGACAAAGTAATTGACGAAGGGGATATGGGTGGTGTAAAGGTTCAGGGAATGAACGATGTCTGCACCAGTGAGGATGGGCGGATCTTTCTGGTGGATACCCTGGAAAGCAGAGTGAATATTTTAGACCGTACCGGAGAATTCCTGAAATCCCTGAAGGTGATCCGGAACGAAGAGAATAAGATCGTAATCGATGAGACCGGCGCCCAGTTTGTATTAAAGGCGCCCGAAGGCGTGTTCTATCAGGAGAGCGCCCGGGAGCTGTACATTGCCGATACCGGTGCGGAGAGAATCCTCGTTTTAGACGGTGAGGATTATTACTTAAAGCGAACCATTAAGAAGCCCTCCAATATGGCGGGGGTGTCGGAATTCAAGCCCTCCAAGTTGACGGTGGACAGTGCGGGACGTATCTATGCCGTAGTCCAGTCCAGCTATGAGGGCATCCTGGAAATTAACCCGGACGGAAGCTTCTCCCGGTATTTTGGGGTGAATTCCCCCTCGGTCAATCTCCTGGATTATTTCTGGAAATCCATATCCTCGGACCGGCAGAAGGAGCAGATGAAGAAAACCTTTGCCCCGGCTTTTAACAATGTGGCGGTGGATACCGAGGACTTTGTCTATGCGGTAACCTATGACGCTTCCGCGCAATTCATGGTATTCCGCTTAAATTCCGGCGGGAAAAATGTACTGAGGGAGGAGGGCAGCACCCCTGTAATAGGAGATATCCACGGGATGAGCATGACCGATCAGAGCCAGTTTGTAGATATCGCAGTGACGGATTACGGAACCTATGCCGTGATTGATAAATATCGGGGAAGAATTTTTATCTACGATTTTGACGGACAGCTGCTGAATGCCTTTGGCTCTCTGGGCAAGACAAAAGGCTCCTTTGCCAATCCTTCCGGCATTGCCTGGCTGGGAGACAATCTGGTGGTGACGGATGCCAGCTTAAAATGTGCCTATATTCTTCAGCCCACGGACTTTGGAAAGGCGGCTCTGCTTGCCAGCGAGCACTATTATTACGGCAGGTGGGATGAGGCGCTGGTTCAGTTCGAGAATATCTTGAAGTTAAATGCCAACTATGAGACCGCCTATGTGGGAATCGGCAAGAACTACCTGATGAAGGATGAGTATAAAAAAGCTATGCATTATTTTGAATTGGGCAACAACAGGACATTTTATTCCAAGGCCTATAATGGCTACCGGGGAGAGGTGCTGCAGGAACATTTTGGGATCATCGCGGTGATTTTTCTGGCATTGATTTCCCTCATCCTGTTTTCGGAGATAAGATATCATAAAAAGGGGGGCGGCCGGCGTGAAAAATGAAAAAAGGAAAGAAAAGCTGTATTATCTGCGGTATGCACTGTTCCATCCCTTTGACGGTTTCTATGAGATTAAGTACAGGGAGAAGGGGAGTCTGAAGCTGGCTACGGCAATCCTTGTATTATATGGAATCATGCAGTGCATATCCTATCAGTATACAGGCTTTGTTATGAATCTGAATCCGGTTTATCAAATGAACAGCATATCCATCTTTATCTCCTCCCTGTCCATTTTTCTGCTTTTTACCGTCAGCAATTGGACCATTACCACCCTTTTTAACGGAAAGGGAAGCATGAAGGATATTTACACCGTGATCTGCTATTCCCTTCTGCCCATGCTGATCATGGGCGGGGTAACGGTATTTGTCAGCAATTTTGTCATAGAGGAAGAGGTGATTATTCTGCGGTCCGTGCAGGGAATTGGGGCAGTCTGGTTCGTATTCGTTCTTCTTGCCGGACTCTGTATTATACATGAGTACTCCTTTGCAGGAAATATCAAGACCCTGCTGGCAACGGCCGTGGCTGCTTTTATCATCGTATTTCTGGGAATTCTGTTCTTTTCCCTGCTGGAGCGTATGTATTACTTTATCCTGAGTGTGGTGCAGGAGGGAATGAGGAGAATGAACGGATGAATGCGTTGGGAAATCAATTGCCGCCCGGCGGCAGAAAGGAGGATGCATTATGAATGCTTCGGATAGGGAGGCGGTGCAGGTATGAAGGAAGGATTGAGACATAGAATTGACAGGATAAGGGAGAGAATCCGCAAAATATATGACAGGCATTTTGTCATCAAGCTGATTGCAACCATAGGGGTGTTCTGCCTGTTGGCAGGTCTTCTGTATTCAATCCCCATTCTTTTGGTAAGGGCCAATTCCATTCCTTTGCCGGAAGAGGTATTGCTGGCTCCGGCCGGGGAGGAGATAGCCCATGATGCAGGAGAGGTCCTGGTGGCGGAAAGCTCCGGCAAACGGCTGTACATCAACAGCTCCACCATGAGCCTGAAGGTGGAGGATAAGAATACGGGAAAGGCCTTGTATTCTGCTGTAAAGGGTGCGTCACAGGCATCCGAGCTGGCGCTCCTGACCCTTTCCTATCTGGGAGAGGATAATAATCTTTACGAATGGGATTCCTATACCTACTGCACAGAGCTGGGAAGCTATGTGCTGAACCGGATAGAGAATGGAGTGAGGCTCACTCTGGATATGAATGAGGGGGATTCGGGACGCTTTAATGAATACTATCCCCAGAAAATGTCCGTCGAGCGGTTTGAGCAGTTCTTCCTGGAGGGAATTGCCCGTCTGGTTGACACGGAAGTGATTGATAAGGCGGCAGGGGATAAATATAAGATGACCCTGGAGCTCCTTTATAAAAGAAGTATTGCACAAGAGTGCTATGCCGTATCCTATACCGGCACTCCTCCCAGAAGTGCGGTAAAGCTTTTGATTACTCTGGCAGGCTTGTTGGGCTATACCAGGGATATGCTGATCGAGGACAGTGAGGCCATGGGGCTTACGGTAACCTTCGCGGAGCCGGCAAAATTTAAGATAGTAGCGGAGGCTGTATTGGACGGGGAGGACTTCATAGTAAGAGTGCCCGTGCAGGAGATGAAAAGCTTTAATGACTACTATATGATTCAGAATATTAAGGTGCTCCCTAACTTTGGAACCGCACCGGCCAAGGATTACGAAGACGGTTACATATTGGTTCCCGACGGGGCCGGAGCGCTGTTTCGCTTTAATACCTTTACCTCTGCCGTGCCGGATTATATCAGACCGGTATATGACAATGATCTGTTGAAGGACTATTATTTTGCTCCCGAATACGCGGAGGAGCTGATGATGCCCCTATTTGGAATGATCTACAAAGAAGCGGGGGATTCGGACAACGGCTTTCTGGCGATTATTGAGAAGGGGGCGGAGACCTCTTACATTAATGTAAAGCTGGCGTCCACGGATAAGGAGAGCCCTTCCGCCTACAACAAGGCCTATGCCTCCTATGATGTGACCCAGTACAGCAGCGTGAAGGTATATGGGCCATACAGTGACAATCCGGCCACCTATCTGGCGGATTCGGGAATGCAGCAGGTGGATTATACCATCCGCTACAAGTTCTTTCCCGGCAAGGTGACTTATTTTGATATGGCGAAAGCATACAGGGAATATCTGATGAAGGAATGGGATAGGACAGAGGCTTCCTATCCGAGTCAGCCGAAGCTGTACCTGGATTTTCTGGGGACGGTGTCTCTGACGGAGAGATTTCTTGGGATACCCTATACCTCCCGCTATTCCATGACGACTTACGGGGAGATGAAGGAAATCATAGACTATCTTGGGGATAAGAACCTGGTTCTGAAGTATACCGGCTTTTTTAACGGGGGCTTTGAAAATAAGCTGAACAACAGGGCGGATACCGTAGCTGCCAACGGCAGCGCAAAGGAGCTGCAGTCCTTAAGGGAACTGGTTGTAAAGAAGGGGGATGAGCTGTTTTTTGATGCCGCCCTGGAAAAGGTATATGATAAAGGCCATGGCTTTTCGGCCAGGAGGCATGCCATCTATGATTATTCCAATCTCCCGGCATCTTTCTACCGTTATCTTCCCTCTCTTGGGGTTTTGAGGGGCATTACCGGCGCGGAGGCAAATTTTTATTATCTGCTTTCGCCCAGATATCTGGACGGAGTGGTGGACCGTTTCCTGAAGGAAGCCAAAGATTACCCGAAGCTTGCCATTTCCGGCCTGGCAGGCATGAATCCGGCGGATTACCGGTTTAACCAAAATATCTCCATCTATCAGGCGGCGGAAATTGCAGACCGGAATCTGCAAAAGCTTGCCGAAAGTCATGAGCTGTCCCTGAGTAATCCCATGATGAAGAATCTGGTATACGGCTCCTATGCGGAGGATATTTCCAGGGAAAGCAGCGGTTATGCAACAATGGATACCACCATTCCCTTCCGGCAGCTTGTTATGAACGGAATCATACAGGCCACCACGGAGAATGTAAATATGTCCTCCCGCAGTTATTCCTATTATGTTCTGCAGGCGGTGGAGCTGGGGGTGATCCCTAAGTTTACCCTGACCGCCAAGAGCAGTGATGTTCTGCAGCAAACGGCGTATTCCTATTATTATGCCACGGAATTTCAGAAGCAGAAGGACATCATCAGCCGGGTATACGCGGAGTGCAAGGAGGCCTGGGATCAAATCGGCACCATGGAGATAACAAATCACAGTATTCTTGCGGAAAATGTGTTTTTAAGCGAGTATGCTTCGGGGATATCGGTTATCACAAATTATAACCTGCATCCTGTAACAGTGGAGGGCAGTGAGCTGTCTGCTCTTTCGTATCGAATTTCAGGAAATTAGGAGGAATGCGGGATGAGAAAAAATATTACCATAAAATACAAGACCAAAAGAAAAATTAACGGCTTCCTGTATGTGCTGCCGTTTCTCCTGGGCTTCTTCCTGTGCTTTGCCATTCCCTTGTTCAATACGGTATATTATTCCTTTCACAAGGTCAGTGTCAATGATACGGGAGGAATGAAATTCAGTTTCGACGGGATCCAGAATTACATTGATTTGTTCCGGAGTGAGGTCACAACCGCCGCCCAGCCCATGGCAAGACTTTTTGCCGATCAGAACCTGGAGATTCTGACCAATGTCCCGTTGATTGTAATATTCAGCCTCTTTATGGCGCTGCTGGCTAATTTAAAGTTTAAGGGCAGGGGAATTGTGCGGGTTATCTATTTCCTTCCTATTATCTTTGGTCTGGAGGTGGTAATGGATATGCTTGCCATCACTACCGGAGGGGAGTGGGCGCAGGAAAGCACGGGGCTGTTCAGTGAGAGCTATATCAGCATTATGCTGATGCGGTACACGGATATTCCCTTAAGCATTCTGCTTCCGGTGATCGGCTATGTGGATAAGATCTTTGATGTACTGTCCCAGTCCGGGGTTCAGACGCTGATCTACCTGGCCGGACTGCAGTCTGTCAGCCCAAGCCTTTATGAGGTGGCGAAGATCGAAGGCGCGACGGCCTACGAGACCTTCTGGAAGGTCACCATACCTTCCATTATGCATATAACCCTGTTTGTAACCATATATACCATAGTGGACCGGTTCCTGGCCTCGCCCATATCCGAGGAGGCCTACAGCTTCGCCTTTGAGAAGAGCAAAATCGGCACGGGCTCGGCCCTGTCGGTAGTGTATATCTTCAATGTTCTTCTGGTATTGGGAATCGCTATGCTGGTATTGAGAAAGGCGGTAAAAAGATATGAGAAATAAGGTGAATAAAAGCTCCCCGGGATTAGAAGTATATCTGTTTCAAAAGAAGATGAAAAAAGCGGTGCAGTCCGTGTTTTTGTTCTGCATCATCACGGGCCTGTGCTTTACCATTCTGTATCCGGTGCTCCAGCTGATCCCCACGATATTTTCCAATATGGAAGATCTGGGCAATCCCAATGTGATCTGGCTTCCCCTGAAGTTCTCCGTCACCAGCTTTAAGGCCGCCGTACGCTTTAGTATGCCGGAGGGCTTTCTGACCATGGCAAAGTCCATCTTGTATGTAGGCTTTATTATGGTGATCCAGATCTTCTTCTCCGCCATGGCAGGCTATTCCCTGGCCAGGGTCAAGTTCTTCGGACACCGTTTTGTGTTCTTTTTAGTAATACTGGTGTTTTTAATACCCAGGCAATCCCTTCTGCTGGCCCAGTATATTTATTACACCCATTTTAATGCCTTCGGGCTGTTAAAGCTTCTTATCCCGGCGGGAGAGGTGAATCTCATCAACCAGCCCATTACCCTGGTGATGATTGCCGTCCTGGGCTTCGGTGTCCAGCAGAGCCTTTTTATCTTCATCTTCAGCCAGTTCTTCAAGAATATACCCCAGGAGCTGGAGGAAGCGGCGCTGATTGACGGCTGCGGCTTTCACAGAACTTATTTTAAGATCATGGTGCCCAATGCGCTTCCGGCTATTTCGACAGTAGCGATCCTTTCCTTTGTATGGAATTACGGAGATACTTATTATACCAGCTATTTTCATAAGGACGGCCCTTATTTAAGCTCGATTCTTGCCAGAACCTTTTCTGCACCTAACAAACAGTTCATTCTCAATGCGGTAAAGGTATGGTTCAAGGTGCCGCTGGCAACGGATTTTGCCTTTGATGCCATTAAACAGGCGGCGGTGCTGATATTCCTGGCGCCCTTGCTGCTGGTTTATTTTGGCGCGCAGAAGTGGCTGGTGGAGAATCTGGAGAATTCCGGTTTGGTAGGATAGAATACAGGAGGCAGAGATGAGAAATGGATGGCGTATGGCGGCAGCAGGTTTTTTATTTTTGATTGCCGGGTTCTTTATTGGATGTGGAAGAGGGGAGCTTTCAGATGCTTCGGATGACGAGGGAAAATCGGAGTTATCAGATAATACAGTGTCGCAGCAGGAAGACGGTGCAGCAGGAGGTGAGGAGGATATGATTTATTTCACAGTGGATTTGGAGAAGAAGCATCAGATCATAGAGAGCTTTGGCACCAGCGGCTGCTGGTGGTCCCAGTATGTGGGAGGATGGGAGAATGAGTATAAGGACACCGGAAGAGAGGTCCGGGAAGAGATTGCATACCTTCTCTTTGACCGGGAATACGGCATCGGGCTTACCAGCTACCGCTATAATGTGGGCGCAGGCTCCGCGGACAGCGGAAAGGGTACTTACTGGGATCCTCACCGGAGAGCGGAAAGCTTTGAGACAGCGCCCTTTACCTATAACTGGAATAAGGATAAGAATTCGGTCTGGTTCATGAAAAAAGCAGTGGAGCTGGGGGCGGAGGAAGTGATTCTGTTCTGCAACAGCCCCTTGGAGAGACTTACCATCAACGGAACGGCTCAGGTTACCAAAGGCAGTAAGGAGAATATTCGTCCGGAAAATTACGGGGATTTTGCCAGATATGTATTGGATGTGGCAGAGCATTTTACGGAAGAAGGCATTCCGGTAAAATATGTGTCCCCCATCAACGAACCGCAGTGGGATTGGTATGAGGGGCAGGAGGGCTGTCATTATGAGCCGGGCAAGATTGCAAAGGTATACCGGGCATTCCTGGAGGAGCTTAAGAAACGCCCGGGGCTTTCAGAGGCGGCTTTATCGGGACCGGAAAGCGGGGAGTGGAAGGGGCAGGCCACCGCCTATACCAG
Organism: Anaerotaenia torta; assembly: GCF_050433395.1. Lineage (NCBI taxonomy): Bacteria > Bacillati > Bacillota > Clostridia > Lachnospirales > Lachnospiraceae > Anaerotaenia > Anaerotaenia torta. Next base: position 481,465 of record NZ_JBNPXH010000002.1, on the reverse strand, counting down.
TGCTCTGCTCAATGACACCGTTTTAAGCAGCCATTTTGACACCATAGATAACCATTCCTACTGGACGGATACGGCGTCTAAGATCGCTTTCAAAAGGTGGATGGATGCCAATTATCCGGGCGTTAAGCTAAGAATGAGCGAGTGGTGTGAGATGGTCAACGGCTCTGACGTTACCATGGATTCTGCCTTTGTCCTTGCCAAGGTACTGCAGGAGGATCTGACGGTATTGGATGTGGTAGCCTGGCAGAACTGGGTGGGTGTGGCGCCCGGAGGCTATCGCGACGGACTGATCTATGTCAATGAACAGAAGAAGACCCTCAACCCTTTAAAGAGGCTGTGGGGATATGGAAATTATACTAAATTTATACGTCCCGGATACCAAAGGGTGGAAATGGAAGGCAGCGGTAAGGGAGCAGGAAGTCTTGATGCCGAAGAATTAAGGCCTGTGGCCTTTATCGGAACCGGAGCAGAGGGGCAGGAGGAGCTGGTGATGGTTCTGATCAATCAATCGGAGAAAAACGCCAAAATTCTGCTTGATATTCCCCAGGCGGTGAAATATACTGGTATATGTGTATATGAAACCTCAGAAAACAATGATCTGGCCAAGGTTTTGGATGGAGCCTATCATAGTTCGGAGGGCATTACTGCTGCAAAGCAGTCCATTACCACAATTATTTTATCAAAGGGCCGGTGATTCTCATTTTAGAAGACAGTAACAAGCCGAAGAATATAACAATTTACGATATAGCCAGGGAGGCAGGGGTCTCTTCCGCAACGGTATCCAGGGCAATATCAGGAAAAGGTTATGTCTCGGAAATAAACAAGGAAAAAATCAAGGAGCTGGTGCAAAAATATAATTTTATCCCGAATACCTTTGCTCAGAATTTGCAGTCGGGATTTACCAAATCCATCGGATATATTGTTCCCCACATCGGCAATATGTATTTTGCCAATGTATATTATGAGTTTGAGAAATGGGCATCCAGGCATGGCTATGTGACCATTTTGTTAAACTCTAAGGGAGATTATGAACTGGAGTCAAAGCTGTTGGGCGCTGTGAAGGAAAAGCGTGTGGACGGCATTGTGATGATGGGCGGAAGGATGGATGAAATCAACCTCTCGGATCATTATATCAGGGAGGTTGAGGAAATCACCAAAAGTATTCCCTTTGTCTCCTGCGGCGCCCAGGCGGGGAGGTTTGGCTGCCGGGGTATTTATACGGATGATGAAAAAGGTATGGAGGAGCTGCTTCACTTCCTGAAGAATTGCGGATATAAAAGGATTTGCCTTGTGGGAGGAGGGGATCAGTACTATCCCTCCTGGCTGAAGAAGAAGAGTGCCTATGAGACAGGAGAAAAACTTGGCTTGGAGGTTTCCGTAAGGTGGCTGACGGGTAATGATGTGTTCAGTTACAGCGCCGGATATGACAGCATGAAGATACTCCTAGGAGAGGGCAGACTGCCGGAGGTGATATGCGGAATCAATGACTATGTTGCTCTGGGGGTAATTAACTGCGCCCTTGGGGCAGGACTGCGTGTGCCGGATGATATTGCGGTTACAGGCTTTGATGACGTGAGTATCACCACCATGACACCGGTTCATATTACCACAGTCAGCCCAAGGTATGAATATTACGGCAAGAAGGTATTTAACAGCCTGCATAAGCTGATTCAGAACAAGGATACCGGCAGCAGCAAGACTACCTTGATCCGGCCGGAGCTGGTAATAAGAAACAGCACCAGGCTGTGGAATTAGGCAGCTTTACTCTTGAAGGAAAGGGGGACATAAGAATGATTAAGGGATTTTTACAGGCAAAAGGGAAAAGGATATACAACGGAGCGGGAGAGGAAGTGCTCTTAAAAGGCTGGGGACTTGGTAATTGGATGTTGCAGGAAGGCTATATGTGGAAGGCGCACAGCAGCCGCTTTGACAGGCCCCGGCGCATCGAACAGGTTGTGGAGGAGCTGACAGGCAAGGCCTATGCGGATGCCTTCTGGAGGAAATTCCGTGAAAATTATATAACCAGGGCAGATATTCTTAAGCTGGCCCAGCTGGGCTATAATTCTGTCCGGATTCCCTTTATGTACCGGCTTTTTATGGAGGACGGACCCGGGGTTCATTTTAAAGAGGAAGGCTTTCGCTTGCTGGACAATTGTCTCTCCTGGTGCGAAGAAGCAGGAATCTATGCTTTTCTGGATCTGCACGGCGCTCCCGGCGGTCAGACCGGTGCTAATATTGATGACTGCATCGATGATGTGCCGCGTCTGTTTATTGATGAAGACAGCTGGAACAAAACGATTGAGCTGTGGAAAAGGCTGGCGGAGCGTTATAAGGACAGGGAAGCGGTGGGAGGATATGACTTGTTAAATGAGCCGATCCTGCCTCCCAATGGGGGCCATGGTGATTTTGATTATCTGATCCCAAAGCTGGTGCTGTTCTATGAGACTGCCATTGCCGAGATCCGCAGGATGGACCGGAAGCATCTGTTCAGTATCGAAGGGGCTCACTGGGCCACGGATATCGGTATTTTTACAAAGAGATTTGATGACAATATGGTTCTGCATTTCCACCGTTATGCGGAGATACCGGATATCGCCTGCCTGCAGAAATTCCTTGATAAATCCGGGGATCTGGGGATTCCCCTCTGGCTGGGTGAATCAGGGGAAAATATCAATGAATGGTATACGGCAATCTATCCTCTGGTCGAATCGTTAGGGATCGGCTATAATCTCTGGCCCTGGAAGAAGATGGATTGTACCAATTCTCCTTACTCCATCAACCGGCCGGCAGAATATCAGAAAATTCTGGATTATATCGGAGGCGGTGCCCATCCCGGATTTGAGAAGGCACAGCAGATTTTTGATGAATATCTGGAGAACTGTAAGCTGGAGAATTGCAGGGAGCATCCGGAGGTAACCAATTATGTGATGCGCCGGGCGCCCTTCACCATGCGTGCCACGGATTTTGACCAATGCCCCGGAAAGGGGATCGCCTTCAGCGGCTGCGGAGAAGAGGACAGGGATCTGGCATACCGGGCGGGCTGCGGCATGAAGCTGGTGGAGCTGGAGGCTCCGGGAAAGAAGCGGAGCGTCTTCGACTCCCAATGGGACCGTTACGGGCTGGTTCTGGGGACAGGGGAATTTGCCTGCTATACGGCTGATCCGGGACACGCGATGGAGCTGCACTTAAAGCTGGCGCCGGGCTATCCGGGAGGAACCCTGGAAATCGGCAGGACAGATGACACCAGCTCTGTTCCAGTGAGGACAGGAGAGGGGGAAGGAATAATCAAGGCACAGCTGTCAGCAGGACAAGGTGCCGTGAGAATCAAGGTTTCAGAAGGTATGGTATGTCTGGAGCGTCTGGAATTCCTGCCTGCTTTGGAAATATAGGATATATGCCGGATGTGAGCAAAAAGGAGAGACTTCGTTGAATATTTTAATAGTGTCAGATTCATTTAAGGGCAGCCTTAGCTCCAGGCAGGTTGCCGAACGGATCAGCCAGGGAATTCGCAAAGTAAGTACCGGCGCGAAAATCAGGAGTATCCCTGTGGCGGACGGCGGGGAAGGTACCGTTGAGGCGGTTATTGAGTGTCTAGGGGGAAGCTACGGGTACTGTGACGTGGTTGGCCCGATGGGAGATAAGGTGAAGGCGAGGTATGGTATTCTGGAGGATGGGGCCGCAATCATTGAAATGGCCGAGGCATCCGGTATAACCCTGGTTCCCAGACAGCAGCAGAATGTATTACGCGCAACCACCTACGGAACCGGCCAGCTGATTAAGGATGTGTTAGATAAGGGCTGCAGGAATATTTATATCGGTATCGGCGGCTCTGCTACCAATGACGGAGGAGTGGGAATGGCGCAGGCACTGGGCGCGCATTTTCTGGACAGCAACGGCAAAGAGGTCGGATACGGCGGAGGTCAGCTGGCATCCATAGCAGAGATTAATCTGGATCATATGGACAGCAGGCTGAAGGAGGCCCGCATTACCGTCCTGTCCGACGTCACCAATCCATTGTGCGGACCAACGGGAGCGGCGGCTGTATACGGGCCGCAGAAGGGAGCCTCCCCGGAACAGGTCAGGCTTCTGGACAGCGGCCTTCAAAGCCTGGCTCAGGTAATAAAAGAAACACTGGACATCGAAGTAAAGGATATCAAAGGAGCGGGAGCAGCCGGAGGGCTTGGAATGGGCTTATTGGTTTTTACCGGTGCAAAGCTTCAAATAGGAATCAACACTATTCTGGAACTGGCTGATTTTGAAAAGAAATTAGAATGGGCGGATTTGGTGATTACAGGAGAAGGGCGCATTGATGAACAATCCCTGAATGGAAAAGTTCCGATTGGTATTTCAAATTATGCATCAAAGTACGGGGTGCCGGTTATTGCCATTGTAGGCAGCATCGGCCGGGGGGCGCATGAGGTGTTTCATCACAATATTGCAGCCATGGAAAGCTGTGTCGCGGCTCCCTGCACTCTGGAGCAGGCCATGGAGAATTCGGAGCAGAATCTGATTTTGGCGGCTGAAAGAATCATGAGATCGATTCTGCTGGGAATAAAGCTGCGGTAGGATAATAAGCAGCAAAACCCAGGCATGCAGTATGAGGTATCCGTATTTTAGCATGGAAAGACTACAGGAAAAACGGAGGAACGATGAGATGAAGCGGATACTGACCGCATATAAAGATTTGCTTGGCATAATCTTTGCCGAGGCTCCCGTAATGGTGGTGCTGACCTTTCTCTGTGCGGTCATTGGCGGGTTATTGGGACCCTTCCTGATTTATGTCAACCAGAATGTTTTTGACGGCGGGCTGGCAGTAGCCAGAGGTGATATGGCCTTTTCGGATTACTTTGTTTATCTTGCTTTATATGTGGCAGCTGCGCTTTTGCCCTCTATTATCAGCGGGCTGGTTTATAACTATGTTGAGCCTCGTTCCCTGTTGATTCTGAGGACGGCATACAAGGCGCGCATGCTGATGAAGCTGAAGACGATGAAATACGAGCATTTTGAGAGGGAAGAGTCGGCGGAAATTATAGACAAGGCATATAACAGGGCCGAGAATGCGGCAAGGCATCTATGGCCCATGTATGTAAACTATTGGCTGAGCTCTGTAATTGCCAGCATCGGTTCTCTGGCGTATATTTTCAGCATCCGGTGGTGGCTCCTTCTCACGGTTTTGCTTCCGTTTATACTGGAAACTTACATATCCTCCAGGGTGAATTATAATATATACACAGAGCTTGAGACCTACTGGAAAAAGGAACGCAAATACAGCACCCTTGGCGGATATCTGAGATCAAGGGATTTTTCAAAGGAGCTGAAGGCCTTTGGCAATTCGGACTATCTGATTGATACCTATAAAAGCCGGCTCAACGAAAGAAACCGTGACTATGAGCGGTATTATTTCAAGAATCTTCGAAAGATGATATTTGGCGGCAATCTCACGAAAATTGCCTCTATTGTTAATGTGCTTCTGCTCCTTATTCTGTTTGTAAAGGGGCAGATGTCGGTTGGTCTGTTCATAGCCGTGACAAGCTTAATGTTTGGCGGTATCTACAGCAGCCTCGGCGGAAGTGCCTTTATCTTCAAATGGGCGCCCTTCCACATTAATACCTATGATTATTATGATAAGTTCTTCCGGCTTTCCAACGAATCGGAAGGGATTGAAACGGATATGCCGGAGGCCTTTGACATAGAATTTAAGGATGTCTGGTTCCGGTATCCCGGTACGGAAAAGGATATTTTGAAGGGGTTGACCTTCAAGATAAGAAACGGAGAAAAGGCATCCATTGTAGGGGAAAACGGCGAGGGTAAATCAACCATGATTAAGCTGCTGCTGGGGCTGTTCTCACCCGACAGGGGTGAGATACTGGTGGGAGGCAGGAAATTGGAGGATTACCCCCTGAGTGTCAGGACAAAGATCTTCGGCCCTGTATTCCAGGACTTTCCCAGGTACAGCATTACCCTGGGAGAAAATATCGGTATCGGGAATATTGACGAGATTGAAAATAATGATAAAATTGCGGCGGCAGCGAGGAAGGGCAAGGCCGATGAATTTGCCGAAAAGCTGGACAAAGGCTATGACACGCTCCTGGGAAGGGATTTTGAGGGCGGTGTGGATATATCCGGCGGCCAATGGCAAAGGATCGCGATTTCAAGAGCGTTCATGGGCGGCAAGCCGATTCTCCTGCTGGATGAGCCGACCTCACAGCTTGACCCCATGGCGGAAGCCGGCTTATATAATGAATTCGCTGATATGGTTGAAAACAAAACGGCGGTATTCATTACCCACAGGCTGGGATCTACCATGATAACAGACCGGATTTTCGTGATCAGCGACGGTAAGATCAAGGAAGCCGGCACCCATGAAGAATTGATGCAAACGGAGGGCATTTACGCAAGGATGTTCAGCGCGCAGAAGCAATGGTACAAGCAGAGCGGAGAGGAGGTCGCTGCAAATGTCTGAGAAAGCGAAGGCGGGCAGGAAGAAGGCGAAGACAGATCAGGCCGGAGCAGAAAAAGAGCCGGTGTATGAGATTAAATTCAACGACAATACCGCAATTTTTGAAAAAGATATCCTGAAAGAAAATCCGCCGAAATTATCGTATCTGATACGGCTTTTTCGCTATGTTTTCTCGTCGGCTAAAATGATGTGCGGCATCTTTTTAGGTCTGGCGGTTATATTGAGTATATTGCAGCCGGCAGCAGCGTTTATTTGGGGAAGATACATAGACAGCTCCTATCGTTATGCCGACGGCACGAAGCAGCAGACGGTTCAGCTGATTTCTCTTTTCGGACTTGCTGCATTATACTGGATAATAGGGTTTGTAAATAATCTGATACAGCGTTACCTCTATGGGGGTGAAGATATCGAGCGGTTAAGCAAGGTGCAGGATCACCGTTTACAGGAGAGGTTTCAAGCCCGGCTGTTTACTAAGATATCGAAGCTGTACCCGGATTATATGGAAGTGCCGAAGATAAATGATATCATAAACCGCAGCTTTCATTCTATGGGCGGAGAGTGGAGCTCCCTTCAGAGGGGCGTGATGATCGAGGGCTATGTCATAATTGCCAAGGCAGTATCCGTCGTTATGGTTGCCGCATCCCTTTATCTTTTTCATCCGCTCCTGTGCCTGATCGTGCTGGCGGCTCCCCTTCCCACTCTTTATACCACCTATATCGGCAACAAGCTGAATTTCAAATTCTCACGGGATAACGGAAAGGTATTGCGGGAAGCGGGATATTATCAGGGGATTTTGCTGGGAGGCTCTGCGAAAGAGGTTAAGGCATTGAATCTCTTTGACTTTTTCTTTGCAAAATGGAAGGTCCTGGCGGATGATTACCTTGTCAAAGAGAAGAAAAACCAAATGAATGTGTTTGTACTTGGAGCGGTGAGCGGAGTTATTTCCAATATTGCAAGCATTGCCGCCAATGTTTTTGCGATTGTGTTAATGACCCAGGGCAGGCTGTCAATCGGCGCTCTCGGTGCTGTGCTGGCGTTAATCGGCACGCTTATGGACAGCACCTCCCAATTATTCGGATCAATTGCCAACTTTATCTCGAAGAAGAATGAATCAGCGCAATTTTTTGAATTGATTGACCTGAACGAGCAAATTTCAAAGAATACAGACAGCGCCAATACTCCCATCGATATCGAGAAATTAGAGGCCAGGAACATAACATACCGTTATCCTCTGACGGACGAATACAGATTAAGAAATGTAAGCTTTACAATAAATAAAGGGGAGAAGGTCGCCTTTGTAGGTGAAAACGGCGCGGGTAAGACGACCTTTATTAAATTGCTGACGGGAATGCTGGAACCGGCAGAGGGGGAGCTCTATATCAATGGCGGCAGCGTAAGGGCCATGGATTTCTCCGGCAGATATCATTCTTCCTCCTGTGTATTCCAGGAGCCGGCCAGGTTTAACACCTTTACGGTTGCGGACAATGTATTCTTAGGTGATGTGGAGCGGGAACGGGAGGAAAGCCAGATTGATACGGCCCTGGAATTCTCCGGATTTGAGGGGGCGGATAAAGAGGCCATGCTGGGGAAGGACATCGGGGGCACGGAATTATCCGGCGGTCAGTGGCAAAAGATTGCCATTGCACGGGCGTATTATCGCAACCGTGATTTTATTGTGCTTGACGAACCCACCAGCAATCTGGACCCCCTTGCCGAAGCCGAGGTATTTAAAAGGTATATAGCGATGACAAAGGGTAAGACCGTTATTATGGTCACCCATCGGATCAGCGTAGCTTCCCTTGCGGACAGGGTTGTTGTATTCAAGGGCGGTGAGATTGTCGAGGATGGCTCCCACGCTGAGCTGCTCTCCAGGAACGGTGAATATGCAAGGCTATATTCCACACAGGCACAATGGTATGACAGGTAAGAGATGGAAGGGGTTTTTTACGGTGAAGAGGCATCCTATGTTGATTTCGTTCCATGAAAAATTATTTTGTATGGATTATCTGTTATGACAGACTTGCTTGAAAAAAGATCATCCATTATATCAGCAAAGGTTAAGGTATCATCATTTGAAAAAACTACAGTATATGCGGTTTTATTATTAACAACCTTGCTATCCTCCAGTATAAGTAAATATTTATATCCTTTTACGGATAAATCACCTGTTGCTGACCTAAATGCATAATAAAGTCCGTCATGATAAAACAGATCAGTATATTCACTTGTGCCATCCTCTAATAATATTACCATCCGCAGCTGCGTGTCGTTCCCTTTGGAGGCTTCATCAAGGAAAGTCTCCCAATACTTTGTTCCTTTGAAATCATCGGTATTCTTAACGTAACAACCATCAGCAATAGCTTCCTTAGCACGGGTATAATCTTTTATTTTATCAAAACCAGTATAGTTTCCTTGATTATCAATATTAAAATCAATAACGCTTTTATTCTTGTTATCACAACCAACAATGGTGAAGCAAGAAACTACCATAAAAAATACAATTAATTTTTTGTTCATTTCAATACTCCTTAATGTAATTTTTTGTTATAATTATAAGGCAGCACTAAATACTTCCATAAGCACTCCTAAATCGAAGGAGTAAGAAGCATATGGTTTTCATGTTCCCGCCAGTGTCCGGTATTCAGCGGGGGTGGCTCCCTGGTGCTTTTTAAAAGCATTGCAGAAAACGCTCTCACTGGAGAAGCCGGTGTTGAAACAAATGTCCTTGATGGAGAGCCGGGAGTTTTTCAACAGATATTTAGCTGTGTTCATACGGGTATTTACAAGATATTCATAGGGAGTGAGTCCGGTCTCCCTTTTAAAGGTGCGGATAAAATGATACGGACTTAGCCCGGCCTGGCCAGCCAGTTGTTCAATCGAAAGCTTTTCTGCAAAATGCTCGTTTATATAGGAGATGGTTCTCTCAGCCATCCCTGTATAATCGGGCGAATTTATTTTATAGGGTGTGTACAGGAGGAAAGAAGTCATAATATCGGTCAGATATTTTGAGATCAACGGCTCCTTAATTGCATCGCCGCTTTGAAATATATTGTAAATAGCGGTCAGCATAGTAACCGCCGGGTAGGGGTCAATCATAGAAAATACATTCCCCAGCCGGGCAACGACACTGGAATAATGTGCTTTTGCAGTCAGCCCGTCAAAATGGCACCAGATGCATTCGCAGCTATTCAGGCAGCAGTAAGAATGGGGCTTATAGCAATCGATAAATACGAAATATCCCGCAGGCACTTCTTCCGTACGTCCTTCATAGCTCAGAGTGAGGGAGCCGCTTTGAATATACATCAGCAGAAAACTGTCATAGGAATCACGGTGCAGGGAATACCCCTGCTGATAAATAAAATGACCGGTATAAAGGGGATAAAAAAACATATTCTGCGCTGTAATGCTAGGTGAATAGACATAGTAGTCAGAATCTGCGTGGATAAAATCTTCATAGGGTTTCATGGCTGGCCTCCCTTATAGCTTCTTGTATGGATCGATAATTGTTCTATATAACAGACAGATAGTATTCTTCAATTCTAAGACATAAAAACTTCAATTACAATAGCAATAAATCTAAAATTTATTATTTTATCTATTCATAAAGCCAATTACCTGCATCTCCTGGATGTGTTGAAAATTCTCCATAATATTTAAATATATCGTCAGCTTAAATCGAAAATAATGCGAAGAGATATCCATAATCAAAAAAATAAAACAGGAAATATCAATAGCAGTTTTTATCAATAAAAAGGCAATATAATTTAATGATTAAAGCGAAGAGAAAGAATATAATAGGTTCAAACAGACAGGAGGGATAAAGTGATGAATCAGATACAAAGAAACGAAGTGAAGATCTGGGAAGAACGGGTAATCATTCCGACTTACGAGGTCGGGGAGCCGGACAAGAATCCCATGTTCCTGGAGAAAAGAGTCTATCAGGGAAGCAGCGGTAAGGTATACCCTTATCCGACGACGGAGAAAATCAGCCAGGTTAAAACCGATAAGGAATACAAGGCGGTTTATCTGGAGAACGAGTATATCCGGGTTATGATCCTGCCGGAGCTGGGCGGGCGGATTCAGCGGGCCTATGACAAGACAAATGATTATGATTTCGTATATTATAACCGGGTAATCAAGCCGGCTCTGGTAGGGCTGACCGGGCCCTGGATATCCGGGGGAATTGAATTCAACTGGCCCCAGCACCACAGGCCCACTACCTTTATGCCGGTGGATTATATTATCCGGGAGAATCCGGACGGAAGCAAGACTCTGCTGGTCAATGATGTGGACCAGATGTATGGAACCAAGGGAATCGCAGGCTTCACCCTGTATCCCGGCAAAGCCTATATCGAGATCCGGGGACAGCTCTATAACCGTACCTCCATGCCCCAGACCTTTCTCTGGTGGGCGAATCCGGCGGTAACGGTAAATGACCACACCCAGTCCATCTTTCCTCCGGACGTACATTCCGTTATGGATCATGGAAAAAGGGATGTATCCCGTTTTCCCATTGCCAACGGTGTATATTATAAGCATGATTACAGCGAGGGCGTGGATATCTCCAGATACAGGAACATCCCGGTTCCCACTTCCTATATGGCGGAAAGCTCCGAGTTTGACTTTGTAGGAGGCTATGACTATCAGAAGGAAGCCGGACTTCTCCATGTGGCAGATCACCATATCTCTCCGGGAAAGAAGCAGTGGACCTGGGGCTGCGGCGAATTTGGCCGGGCATGGGACCGCAACCTGACGGATGAGGACGGCCCGTATATTGAGCTGATGACAGGGGTATATACGGAAAACCAGCCGGATTTCTCCTGGCTGAAGCCCTTTGAAGAAAAAACCTTCAAGCAGTATTTTATGCCCTACAAGAAAGCCGGAGCAGTCAAGAATGCCACAATTCATGCGGCTATGAACGTGGAGCTGGGGAAGGAAAGCCTTCGTATTATCGTCTATGGAACCGAACGCTATGAAAATGCCTCGGTAATTGTTAAAATAGAGGGAAAAGAAGTATACAGGGAAAACATATTGCTGTCCCCTGTGGATATCTATGAGAAGGAACTGCCGATTTGCGTCAGCAAGCCCGGCGATCTCTGCGTGTCCGTTTCCTGCAGGGAGAAGCTGTTGGTGGAATACTGCCCGCAGGAAGAGGATATCCCGGAATTGGCGCAGCCCGCCGAACCTGCCAGAGAGCCGGAGGAGATCAGGACCAATGAGGAGCTGCTTCTGACGGCACAGCATATAGAGCAGCACCGCCATGCCACCTGTCCGCCGGATCCGTATTATCTGGAAGGGTTAAAACGCGATAAAGGAGACAGCCGTATCAATAATGCATATGGAATGCTTCTGATGCGAAGGGGCCAATTTGCGGAAGCGGAGCAGTTCTTCCGTACCGCGGTCAAGCGTCTGACCTGGAGAAGCCCCAACCCCTACAGCAGCGAGCCGTATTATAATCTCGGACTGGCTCTGCTGTACCAGGATAAGAAAAAGGAGGCCTTCGACGCGTTCTATAAAGCCACCTGGAGCAGTGAACAGCAGGAAATGTCCTTCTATTATCTGGCGGCGATTGCGGCAGAGAGGGGGGAGGATGCCGAAGCGCTGGACTTTGCAGAGAAAGCTCTCATTAAGAACGCACATAATATAAAAGCGCGCGGCTTAAAGGCAGTGCTCCTTCGAAGACTGGGAGAGGAAGAGGCCTTCGCGAAGCAGCTGGAAGAGAATCTGGCGGTAGATCCCTTTGACTATGTATCCCGGTTTGAATTGGCAAAGCATAGCAGGGATTCCAAGGCTGCGCTGGAAAATATGAATCTTCTCATGAGGGATTTCCCTGAAAATTATCTGCAGGCGGCAAGGGATTATGTGGAAGCAGGATGTTACCGGGAGGCCGTTGCTGTTCTGGAGCAATGTACGAGGGAGTATCCCCTGCTGGCCTATTACAAGGGGTATTATCTGAAGCGGGCCGGATATGCCGGGGAAAGCAGGAAAGAGTACCAGATGGCGGAAACCTGGTCTCCGGCATACTGTTTCCCTAATAAAATAGAAGATATCGCCGTATTAAGGGATGCGATTGCTGAAAATCCCGCGGGTGCGAAGGCTTATTATTATCTTGGCAATCTATATTATGATAAATTACAGTTTGAGGAAGCCATAAGGCTCTGGGAGAAGTCCGCCGAACTGGACGCCGGCTATCCTACGGTGCACCGTAATCTGGCTCTTGCCTGTTATAACAAGCAGGGGAATGCTGCGAGGGCGAGGATGGAGCTGGAGAAGGCGTTTTCTCTGGATCAAAAGGATACCAGAGTGTTCCTGGAACTGGATCAGCTTTATAAGAAAATGGGAGTTCCCTTTACACAGAGGCTGGAAAACTATGAAAAGCATAAGGATATTATCAGCCAGCGCGACGATGTTATGTTGGAATACGTAACGCTCCACAATCTGGCCGGAATGCATCAGAAGGCATATGAAATCATTATGTCCCACAACTTCCGTCCATGGGAGGGTGCGGAAGGGCGAATCCCGGAACAATATAAAACAGCCCTTTTAGAAATGGCTAAGGAGCGGCTTCATGCCGCAGAGAATACTGTGGGCGGAGAGGGCGAATATTCTGACGCTCAGAGCCATTCCGGCAAAAGCACGGCTTCGCTGTATGAAGAAGCGCGGGAGCTGTTGGAGAAAGCACTGGTCTATCCCGAAAACTTAGGCGAAGGGAAGCTGGAAGGGACGAAGGACAATCATCTGTACTACTATCTGGGACTTGTGAAAAAGGCCCTGGGAAAAACAGAAGAAGCAAAAGAATGTTTCCGGTTAGCCGAACGGGGAGAGAATGAACCGGCAGGAGTAATGTATTATTATGATCAGCCGGCAGACATGATCTTATATAAGGGGCTGGCTAAGGAGGAGCTGGGCAAGATAAAAGAGGCCTATGCCTGCTTCTATAAGCTTCTGGATTACGGCGAACGGCATCTGAAAGAGGAAATAAAGAATGATTTCTTTGCAGTGTCCCTTCCGGACTTTTTGATCTTCGAAGAGGATATGACAATAAAAAACCAGGCACATTGCCATTATCTCATGGGACTCGGAAAGCTGGGACTTGGCAGGAAAGAGGAAGCGGCAAAGCATTTTGCCGAGGCAATTGAGCTGGATTATAATCATCAGAAGAGCCGAATTTATGAAAAGATGACCAAATAACACCCGCATTGCGGATATTCACAGTATGGTTTCGTATTGTGGATATAGATACCGGGAAAACAATAGGGAATGGCTGAAGCAGAAGCCATTCCCTTGGCGGAAGAAAAAATAAAATTATGGAATGGAGGGATAGAATGAAGCTGATAGACTTAAGCGGGCAATGGAGAACAGAGTTGGATGACGGGAAGAGTTATACTGCCATTCTGCCGGGAACCCTGGATGAGAACAGGATAGGGTACAAAGACAGGAATCCGAATCAGTGGAAGTCGGCGGAGGGAAATGCTGCAGACATGGAAAAAGCCTCGCCGGATGGGCCGGAGGTTATTACCACCAGACTTACCAGAGTATATTCATACGAAGGAGCTGCTGTTTTTTCCAGGGAGATTCTCGTGGAGGAAGAATGCCAGGAGGAGGGATGCCAGGGGGAATGCCGGGAGAAGAGATATAAGGAGAAACGATGTTTTCTTGAAGCGGAGCGTACCCGTGAGCTGACGCTCCGTCTGAATGGAAAGATAGTAGAGCCCTGTGTTCCCGGAACCGTATCCACTCCCTATATATTTGAGCTTACAGACTTTCTGACGGATAAGTCCGGCAGTTTATCCCTTGTTTGCGACAACTCCTATCCCTCCTGGCCCCGTGATGCAATTCTGTATTCTTCTGCGGCGACGGATGAAACCCAGACCAATTGGAACGGCATTCTGGGCTATCTTCGCCTGAGAATGGAAAAGGAGGTCTTCCTGTCCGATATCAGGGTCTATCCGAAGAGCGGGTACATCACGGTTGCAGTAGAGATGGATGCGGCAATGCCCTACGAGGGAAGTCTGAGCCTGAAAAGCGCGGCCTTAGAAAACGATGCAGAGCGGAGGGTATCCCTTGAGGCGGGAATACACAGCATTATTTTTGAAAACCTGCCTTTGAGGGAGGATTGTAAGCGTTGGGATGAATTTGAAGGCAGTTTGTATGAGCTGGCGGTATCTGCCCAGGGGCTGGATAGCAGAAAGGTATTCTTTGGAATTCGTGATTTCAGCGATAATGGAAAGGGCCGCCTGGCTTTGAACGGACGAAATATATTTTTACGAAGTGAAGCAAATTGCTGTGTTTTTCCGGAGGCGGGGCATATGCCTCTAACCGTGGAGGAATGGACGGAGGTTTTGAATACCTACAAATCCTATGGCGTCAACTGCCTCCGTTTTCATTCCCACTGTCCTCCGGATGCGGCATTTACAGCAGCGGACAGAATGGGAATGCTGATGCAGCCGGAGCTGTCCCACTGGAACCCCAGAACAGCCTTTGAGGATGAGAACAGCTGGAAATATTACCGGACAGAGCTGGTGCAGATCCTGCGATTTTATGCAAACCATCCTTCCTTTGTCATGCTGACCTTCGGAAATGAGCTGACGGCCGGGGAATTGGGCCACCGGCGCATGGAAGAGCTGCTTGCCCTGGCAAGAAACATGGATCCCACAAGGATGTATGCCAACGGTTCCAATAATCATTACGGAGCGGTGGGCGCAAAGGGAAGCAATGATTTTTATACCTCCTCCAATTTCTATGACAAAATGATCCGGGGCACCTCTAGTCCCATGATAGGGCATATCAATGAAGCCTATCCTAACACCGGAACAAACTATGATTCCGGGATGGAGGAAATCAGAAAGGAGTATGCGGGTCCGGTCTTCAGCTTTGAGGTAGGGCAGTATGAGGTTCTTCCTGATTTTGACGAGATTGAGGAATTTAACGGAGTAACACTGCCGGATAATCTGCGCTTTATCAGAAAGAGGGTGGAGGAACGGGGATTTCTTGCCGACTGGAAGAAGAGGGTAGAGGCCACCGGAGAGCTTGCTCTGCTGGCGTATCGGGAGGAGATTGAGGCAGCCATGCGTACCAGGGAGTTTTCCGGCATCTCCCTCCTGGGACTGCAGGACTTTCCGGGACAGGGAACGGCATTGGTGGGAATGCTGAATTCGCATCTGCGCCCGAAGCCCTTTGATTTTGCACAGCCGGAACGCTTTCGTCAGTTCTTTCGGCCGGTACTGCCGCTGATCCTGCTGGAAAGATATACCTACACCAATCAGGAAATGCTCTCTGCGGTGATAGAAATTGCAAATTACGGGAAGGAAACAATCCTTGCTCCTGCGATCTATGAGCTGAAGGACGGCGAAGAGCTGTTGGAGAGCGGAAGTCTCCCGGCTGTGACTATACCCTGCGGGGGAATTACAGTGATAGGAGGGATTACCCTATCCCTGAAGGATATTCTGTCTCCTAAAAAGCTTAACTTAGCAGTTGTGATTGATAGGCACAGGAATGAATATCCCATCTGGGTGTACCCGGAGGATCGGACCTGGATAAAGACGGGAGATGTCCCTGCCTGCGGCACACCAGACAGCCGCCAGATGAATGAACCGAATCATAGTCAAGGCAATGGAGCGGCAAATAATCAAGGCAATGGATCAGACAATAGGCAAGGCAATAGGACGGATAATAATCAAGGCGATGGATCAAATAACGGGCAAGGCAATGGACCGGATAAGAAGCAGGATATTGATTTTGGAGAAGTCATAGTTACAAGAAATTATTCTGATACATTAGAAGAACTAGCGAAAGGAAAGAGGGTATTCTACTCCCCGGCGGCGGAGGAAGAACATTTTCCTTCCTCTGTTCAGTCCCAATTTACCACGGACTTCTGGTCTGTGGGAACCTTTGCAAACCAAAGCGGGTGCATGGGATGTCTCATAGAGTCCTCCCATCCGGTATTTACCGGGTTTCCGACAGAAGGTCATTCCAATTGGCAATGGTGGCCCATGTCAAATGGGCGGGCTATGATCATTCCAGGGGAAATCCAGCCCATTGTTACAGTGATGGACTGCTATGCGCGTCTTCGCCGGATGGCTTTCTTATTGGAATGTAATGCAGGAAAGGGAAAACTGATGATCAGCAGTATGGGTCTGCTGGAAAAACAGGAATATCCTGAAGTGCGGGCTCTGACAAAGAGCATTATCCGCTATATGAATTCACAGGAATTTGTGCCCGGGCAGGAATTGTCCCTGGAGATGTTGGGGAAATTGATCCGCTGACGAATTGTCCAATGCTTCAAAAAAAACAGGAATATATCCGTATAGAAAAATGCGGGTTTACGATGTGTAATACACCGTAGACCCGCATAAACGATGCCGTGATTAACTAATATATCCTTCCAAAAGCTGTAATAGCTTTTTTGCAGTATTTGCATTTCTTATGGTAACACTGTTATATGCGGACTTGCCCACAATTTTTGCCCATCTTGTTTTGGAGAATGTTTCAACTGGCGCAGACCAGAAAATCACCTGTCCATAATAACTAACTTGTTCATACTCCGGTTTAGCGATGCCAACCTGTTCTATTACCTCTGATGCTGTAGCAGGGGGGATCACAAAAATTGCATTATGTTTTGACTCAATATCCTGATCCCACCAAACTGGTGCATTGCACAGAGCAGCAGCCAGGTCCCCAGCGGATATAATCGTAACGACTATATTTAATTTAAATTTATCTGCTATTGCAGCTTCGCATTTTTGTCTAATCTCTTCCTCGTTATCATTACAACTGGAAAAGATAACATTTCCGCTATTGATGTAGGTAACAACATCCTGATATCCATTATCTTCAAAAAGTGCTTTTAACTCTGGCATGGGTATTTTGTTTTTGCCGCCAACATTGATACCGCGTAATAATGCAATATATTTTTGCATACGTGTGTCCTCTCCTAACCAGGTAATTGTTTACTTCGTCATCGATTCTAACCGAAATAATTTGCGATCCATATTATTTTTGATATTCCTTTAATTCTTCTAAAAATTCTTGATAATCATTATCTTCCCAATAAAATGTTAATTCATCTTCTGTGTATTCTTTTGTAACGGGGAGCATGAATGCTTCACCTACCTCTAGTCCTAATTCATTTAAAACAAGTTTTGCAAATTCTCTAAAAGCAAAACCAATTGATGTAATAATATTCTTGTCTTTTACTACAGGCTGATGAATAAAATTTTCCTTTTTTATGAATGAGAATAAATCAACCATTTGCATAAAGATACCAGCCGTAAACTTTACTTCACTTAATAAACCTGCTTTCGCTAACAAAAGCGGAGAACATGATATGGATGCGATTAAAATCTCTCTGTTTTTCAATTCAGAAAGAAAATGAATAAGCCTGTTATCATATAAAGCAGGTAAAGGATTAATAATTCCAGGTAATATTACACAGCTGTAATCATCTAAACTTACATCATTAAAAGTTTTTGTAGGTGTGACTTGAAATCCTTCTTCACTTTCAAAAATATTTAGCTCACTGCCCAAATAATCTATATCTTTGCTAAACCATATCTTTAAGCAAGAGGTTAGCGTAGTAATTTCTTGCAACGAAAAGTATGGGTAAATAATAACTGCCACCTTTTTCATATTCAAATTCTCCCTTCATGTTCCGTTTGTAACTTTGATTACTGGACAAGCATAGCACAAATCCCGTTTGCCGTCATCTGCCAATCAATAAAAAATAAAAGTAATGGACTGCCATAGAAAGTTTATGCTATAATTACATTAATTCCAGTGCGAATTTTTACCGGTAAAAGAGTGCCGGTAAAGGCGTTGGAGGTTCGGAAGAAGGGAGCGGTTGAAGTGTTCGAGTGGAAAGCGGAATTTTCCGTGATGCACGACGGAATGGACGAACAGCATAAGGTGCTGATTGGGATGCTGAATGATATTGAAGAAATGATAAAAAGGGAGAAGTTCGGCTATATCAATCTGGTTGACATTGTGGAGAGGCTGGAGAGCTATGTGCGCATTCATTTCGATTATGAGGAAGAGCTGATGCTTCGGCATTCGTACCCCCTCATTATGGAGCATACGAAGGAGCATAATATATTTCGGGACAAATTACAGAATACCTATGTGCTGGATATTGAACAGCCAAAAGATTTTTATTATGAGATGTGGGACTATTTGACAAAATGGCTCGCTAACCATATTATGAAGGTGGACAGACAGCTGGGGGACTTTTTGATAGAATGTGAAGCAGAATAGTGTCCGGTATGGGTGATATTTATTAATAATTATAAGAAATTAAGAGAAGCGCTGTTTCAATGGGACGGAACCTGTGTGTGAGTATTCATCACAGCCTGCAATTCCGTTCTATTGAATCAACGCTTCCTTTAGAAAAAAACATTGATAAATTTAGATAGGACATGTATAATAAGATAAATATTTTAGCATAAAAATGCAGAAAAGAGTGAGGACAGTAAATGAGTGGTACGAAGGTAGTCAAATTCGGCGGCAGTTCCCTTGCTGATGCGAATCAATTTAAAAAGGTGGCGGATATCATCCGTGCGGACAAGGACAGGCGTTTTGTTGTAGCCTCTGCTCCCGGCAAGCGCCATAATAAGGATACTAAGATTACAGATATGCTGTATCAGTGCTACGACAAGGCGTCCAGAGGGGATGATTTTGAAGCGGAGTTTGCAGCCATAGAGGAGCGTTATAATTCGATTATCCGGGAGCTGGCACTGGATATCTCCCTGGACGAGGAATTCAAGTTCATCAAGGCAGCCTTTGCACACAGTGCGGGCCGCGATTATGCTGCCAGCCGGGGGGAATATCTGAATAGCATCCTATTGGCCAAGTATCTGGACTTTCCTTTTCTGGATACGGTGGGGCTTCTCTATTTTAATGAAAGCGGCGAATTTGATTTGGAAAGAACCATTTCTACCCTTGGACCCAGGCTGGCGCAGATGGAGCATGCGGTGATACCCGGTTTCTATGG
Organism: Anaerotaenia torta; assembly: GCF_050433395.1. Lineage (NCBI taxonomy): Bacteria > Bacillati > Bacillota > Clostridia > Lachnospirales > Lachnospiraceae > Anaerotaenia > Anaerotaenia torta. The sequence continues at coordinate 462,020 of NZ_JBNPXH010000002.1, read as the reverse complement.
CTCCATGCCTAATGATACGGTCAAGACCTTCTCCCGTGGCGGTTCCGATGTGACCGGTTCCATCGTGGCAAGAGCGGCAAATGCGGAGCTTTACGAGAACTGGACGGATGTCAGCGGCTTTTTGATCTGCGATCCGAGAATCGTGAACAATCCCAAGCCCATTACAACCATTACCTACAGGGAATTGCGGGAGCTCTCCTACATGGGTGCCACGGTGCTTCATGAGGATGCCATCTTCCCGGTCCGCACTGTGGGGATTCCCATCAATATCAAGAACACCAATCACCCCGAGGATCCAGGTACCATGATTGTGGCACAGACGGTGGAAGCAAGTCCCTATGTCATCACCGGTATCGCGGGAAAGAGAGGCTTCTCCGTCATCAATATCGAGAAGGACATGATGAATTCCGAAGTAGGGTTTGGAAGAAATGTTCTCCGGGCCTTGGAGAAGAACAATCTTTGCTTCGAGCACATGCCCTCAGGCATCGACACCCTCAGTGTAATTGTAAATACAGAGGCGTTTTGCGGCAAGGAGAAGGCGATCCTGGACGAGATCACCTTCCGGACGCATCCCGACCATATGGAAATTGAAGATTCCCTGGCCCTGGTGGCCGTGGTGGGCCGCGGCATGAGAAAGGCCAGAGGTACGGCGGCCAAGATATTCACCGCCCTTGCCCAGGAGAAGATCAACATTAAAATGATCGACCAAGGCTCCTCAGAGCTGAACATTGTCATTGGCGTAGATGAAGAGGACTTCGAGGAAGCAATGAGAGCCATTTACAATATTTTTGTTATAGACTAATTCAGCCGAATGTATATTGAGGTCGCTGCAACAATTTTTTGGGTTGATTATCTAGTCTAATTATGGTATGATATTGACAGAAATAATCAATTGAATTATCGTGAGGGAGTAGTTCGCGCAATCTTTGCGTGGCTAAGTCAACAAACATGGCGGCAACGTCTGGCTTATCCGGAAAGGACAAGACTCATGTATTTCTTTATTCTTATGGAATAAGACATACATGAGTTTTTTCATAGAATTATGGTAATACAGATGATTATGTCCGCCCTGGGCATGATATACTATATTCTGTGAGATAATAAGACCGGATTACACTCTGTCACGAACTTCTACTAATTATTAAAAAGAAAGGAACTTATCGCAAATGAAGTATTATCTCGAACAGGCGGAAAATGTTCTAAAACAAACGAGTAGTACAATGGAGGGTCTTACTGCTTCCGAAGCCAGGGAAAGGCTGGAGAAGAACGGTAAGAATAAGCTGGCCGAAGGGAAGAAGGATGGTCTGATTAAACGATTTCTGGATCAGCTGAAGGATCCGATGATTATGATACTGCTGGCAGCAGCGGCAATCTCCGCAGCCACCAGTATCTATGAAGGAGGATTTGAGGCTGACGTATTTATTATTTTAGCCGTTGTTGTCATTAATGCAGTTCTTGGTGTATACCAGGAGAACAAGGCGGAGAAAGCAATCGAAGCACTGCAGGAAATGGCCGCAGCCACCAGCAAGGTTCTTCGTGACGGGGCCATTGTCAGTGTAAAGAGCGAAGAGCTGGTAGTGGGCGATATTGTTCTTCTGGAAGCAGGTGATGCCGTTCCGGCAGACTGCCGTATCCTGGAAAGTGCCAGCCTGAAGATTGAGGAAGCGGCATTAACCGGCGAATCCGTACCTGTCAACAAGATGATTAACATCCTGAGTCTGAAAGCCGATGAGAAAGAGGTACCGCTGGGTGACCGTAAAAACATGGCATACATGGGCAGTACCGTTGTGTATGGCCGCGGCCGTGCAGTAGTTGTTGCTACCGGTATGGATACGGAGATGGGTAAGATTGCGGATGCGATAACGCAGACGCAGGAGGGTGAGACTCCTCTTCAGATTAAGCTAAATCAGTTAAGTAAACTCCTTACCGTATTGGTAATTGGAATTAGCGTATTTATTTTCCTTTTCAGTCTGATCCGTGCCGGAGATTTCAGCGGAGAATTCATCCTGCATACCTTCATGATTGCTGTAAGCCTTGCGGTTGCTGCCATCCCCGAAGGTCTGGTGGCGGTGGTAACCATCGTACTCTCTATCGGTGTTACCAATATGAGCAGACGTAATGCGGTAATCCGCAGGCTGACCGCGGTGGAGACTCTGGGCTGTACCCAGATTATCTGCAGCGATAAGACCGGAACACTGACACAGAATAAGATGACCGTAGTGGATCATTATGCTTCGGATGAGGAACTGCTTGCCAGAGCCATGGCTCTCTGCTGTGACGCGGAGCTGGAGAACGGTGATGCCGTAGGTGAGCCTACAGAGTGCGCCTTGGTGAACTATGCTGCTTCTCTGAATCTCAAAAAGCCTGATTTGAAGAATGCCTATCCCCGTATTGGTGAAGCTCCCTTTGATTCCGGACGGAAGATGATGTCGACCGTTCATCAGCATCAGGAGATTGTTCAATATACCAAGGGTGCCCCGGATGAGGTGCTCCGGCTGTGTACCTCCTATTATGAGAAGGGCACGCTTCAGCCCATGACCGACCAGAAGCGCAGCGAGATACTGAAGGAGAATAAACGGATGGCGGATAAGGCTCTTCGTGTTCTTGCGGCAGCATATCGGATTCATGCGGCGGTTCCGGCAGAATTCACTCCCCAGGAGCTGGAGCGGGAGCTGGTCTTCATTGGTTTGACCGGTATGATTGATCCTGTCCGTCCTGAGGTTATTGACGCAATTAAGGAGTGCCGCAGCGCAGGTATTCGTCCGGTAATGATTACCGGTGACCACAGGGATACGGCAATTGCAATTGCTACCCAGATCGGTATTATCAATGATCCGAAGCAGGCCATTACCGGTGCTCAGCTCAATGATATATCAGAGGAAGAATTCCAGAAGACCATTGGCAATTACGGTGTGTATGCCCGTGTTCAGCCGGAGCATAAGGTGCGTATTGTAAAGGCATGGAAGCAGCAGGGGATGATTACTGCAATGACCGGAGACGGTGTAAATGATGCTCCGTCCATTAAAAGTGCCGATATCGGTGTCGGAATGGGTATTACCGGTACGGATGTAACGAAGAATGTAGCCGACATGGTATTGGCGGATGATAATTTTGCTACCATTGTTTCGGCAGTAGAAGAGGGAAGAAGAATCTATGACAATATCCGTAAGGCGATTCAGTTCCTGCTGTCCTCCAATCTAAGTGAAGTAATATCCATATTTGTTGCGACATTGCTGGGCTTTACCATTTTAAAGCCGGTGCATATCCTTTGGATTAACCTGATTACGGACAGCTTCCCGGCATTGGCCCTGGGTATGGAAAAGGGTGAGAAGGATCTGATGCAGCGTAAGCCCCGCTCCTCCAAGGATGGTATTTTCTCCGGCGGAGTCGGCGTTGATGTTGCATACCAGGGCTTGATGGTATCGGTGCTTACCTTGACGGCGTATTTTATCGGACATTATATTGAATCCGGCCGGTGGGAATTTGTTAACAGTCCCGATGGTATGACCATGGCATTCTTAACCATGAGTATGGCGGAGATCTTCCATGGCTTCAATATGAGGAGCCAGCGCGGTTCCATCTTCCGCATGAACACGCAGAATACTGCGCTAATTATTGCGGGAGTGGCCAGCTTTGTGCTGACAACGGCTGTAATTTATGTACCTTTCCTCAGCGATCTCTTTGATTTTGCACACATCAGCCTGATGGAATACGGTATTGCCATGTTGCTGGCAGTCAGTGTTATTCCGATTGTTGAGATTATCAAGGCGCTTCAGAGAGCTGCGAAACGGAGATAATTTCCTCAGACCCAAAACCGGAGATTCTTCTCCTGTAATTTTCAGATAAAAACTTAAGTCAAGACCACTGGCTGAACTGGTGGTCTTGATTTTGTTCTGACCCCCTCTGAATTGTAACAAATAATACATAATCGGATATACCGGAAAAATATTTACTTGATATTTTATATAAATAATTTATAATATTATTTATATGCGATGATGAAAGCGTCAAAAGCACCGAAGGTGCTTTCCGGATATAAGATATTGCTATGCAAGCTTGCTTGTGATAGCAATATCTTATATCCGGAAGTGTGCGCAGCACCTTTTGACGCTTTCATCATACGATTTTATGAAATAAAAACAGATGGGACGTGAGCGATTGAAGACAGGGATTAAGCAGATCAGTGATATTACCGGATTTTCTGCGGCTACAATATCCAACGCTTTAAACGGAAAAAAAGGTGTGAATGCAAAAACAGCAGAGGAAATACTGCGGGTAGCAAGGGAAGTCGGATATATAGACAGCAGTTCTGTAGCGAAGATAAGGCTGGTGATCTATAAAAAGAACGGAATGATCATTGATGATACGCCGTTTTTCCCGTCCCTGATCAGCGGCATAGAGCAGGAATGCCGTGAATCCGGATATGAGATGGCTATGGGGAATCTGGATATCCGGCATCCCGATTATGCGGAACAGGCCAGGCAGATGATGAATGAACCCGGAACAGCGATTATCCTTCTTGGCACGGAGCTGTCTCCGGAAGAGCTTAAGCTGTACAAGGCGGCCCAGTGTCCGATTCTTCTGCTGGACTACTGGAGCTTTGACATGGATTTTAACGGAGTTATTATCAATAATGCGGATTCGGTAAGAATGGCAATCAATTATCTGTGTTCTAAGGGACATAAGAAGATTGGCTATCTGAAGGGAAGCTTCCGTATCCTTGGCTTCCAGCAGCGGCAGTCCGGGTACCGTTCCGCGCTCCGGGAGCAGAACATAGAATACAATCCAAAGTACTGTGTGGAGCTCAATACCACCATGAACGGCGCCTACAAGGATATGCTGAAGTATCTGGGAGGGAAGCCGGAGCTTCCCACGGCCTATTTTGCCGAGAATGATATGATCGCTCTGGGGGCGATGAAGGCACTGGAGGAAAGGGGCTGCCGGGTACCGGAGGATATCTCGGTCATCGGCTTTGATGATCTGCCCTTCTGTGAGATATCTTCTCCGCGCCTCACCAGCCTTCGTGTGCCGAAGCAGGAGATGGGCCGTCTCGCGGTCCGCAGAATGATAGAACTGATTAAAAAGAATGACGGAATAAAAACAAAGATACAGGTGTGTACGGAATTCGTGGAACGGGACAGTGTCAGGGCCATATGAGAATCCGGCGGAAGTCAAAGCTGTGTAGAAGGAGAGCGAGAAGCGGATGACATTACAGCAGTTAAAATATGCGGTGACCGTTGCGGATAAGGGAACCATCAGCGAGGCTGCCAAGGAGCTGTTTATCTCCCAGCCCAGCCTCACCAGCGCAATCAGGGAACTGGAGAATGAAATGCAGATCACTATATTTAACCGGACGAAGAAAGGGACCACCGTTTCCAATGCGGGAGATGAATTTCTGGCCTATGCCAGACAGGTTCTGGAGCAGGCGAATCTCCTTGAGGAGCGATTCCTGAATGGGAAAAAGCAGAGTCCCAGATTCTCCGTCTCAGCCCAGCACTATTCCTTTGCGGTGAATGCCTTTGTGGATGTGATCCGTGAATTTGGGGGCAGCCAGTACGATTTTACTCTCCGGGAGACTCAGACCTACGAGATTATCGAAGACGTGAGCAGGCTGAAGAGTGAGGTCGGGATATTATACACCTCTTCAAAAAACGAGGAGATAATCCAAAAGCTAATCAAACAGAACGGTCTGGAGTTCGAGGAGCTCTTTGTAGCGAAGCCCCATGTATTCATCAGCTCAAAGCACCCTCTGGCAGACAGGGAGAGGATTACGCTGGAGGAGCTGGAGAAATATCCTTATCTGTCTTTTGAACAGGGAGATTATAATTCCTTTTATTTTTCAGAGGAAATACTCAGCACCATTGACCGCAATAAGAATATCAAGGTGAGAGACAGGGCGACGCTCTTTAACCTGGCGGTGGGGCTGAACGGATATACGGTCAGCACCGGTGTAATCAGCAGGGAGCTCAATGGGGAGAATATCATTGCGAGACCCCTCATGGTGGAGGAGCATATCCGTGTGGGAACCATAAAGCAGAAGGAAATGCCCCTCAGCCGGTACGGGAAGGCATATATGGAGGCTTTAAGAAAGCATGTGTCTGATATAGATTAAAACTATATCAGACACATGTTTTTTTGTATTTTTCATTTCTGCCAAACAGAGCTATAATACAGAAAACAAAAGACATGTTTCTTATATTAAAAAACAGGAGGTAGGGCGGATGAGTAAAAATGCACCTTTTAAATGGGATATCGTAGGAAGCTTCTTAAGGCCGGAGAATCTGAAGCAGGCCAGGGAAGAGTATGCAAAGGGCCGGATTACGGCAGAAGAACTGAAAAAAACAGAGGATGCCGCGATCACGGATCTGATTGCAAAGCAGAAAGCGGCCGGATACCAGGTGATCACGGACGGAGAATTCAGAAGAAGCTCCTGGCATCTGGATTTTATGTGGGCCTTTGGCGGAGTGGGACATGAAAAGACGAAGTCCGGAATTCCCTTCCACGGGGAGGATGCCTTAATCGATGATACCTTCCTTACAGGAAAGGTATCGGTGGACAGCCATCCCTTTGTAGAGCATTTCAAATTTGTAAAGCAATTCGAGGATGAGAACACAAGGGCGCGCCAGACCATACCGGCGCCGGCCCAGTTCCTGTTCCAGACGCTCATTCCCCAGAACCTGGAGGGCACAAAGGCCATCTATCCTGAGGAAGAGGATCTGGTTCAGGACATTGCGAAGGGCTACCGGAAGGTAATCCGGGATTTATACGATGCGGGCTGCCGGAATATCCAGTTTGATGACTGTACCTGGGGCGTATGCGTGGACCCCCATGCATGCTTCATTCTGGGAACGGATGAGGAAGGCCTGCAGAAGTGGATTGAATTGCTGATCAGGGTCAATAACCTCGCCATAGAGGGCAAGCCCGGGGATCTGGTAATCAACTCCCATATCTGCCGGGGCAATTTCCATTCCACCTGGGCGTGCCAGGGCGGCTATGACCGGGTAGCGAAGGATCTTTTTGCGAAGGAAAATGTAAATGCCTTTTATCTGGAATTTGACGATGACCGTTCCGGCGGTTTTGAGCCCCTGCAATATGTGAGCAAGGATAAACAGGTGGTATTGGGCCTTATTACCACCAAATCCCCGGTTCCGGAGGAGAAGGAAAATATAATTAAGCGCATCCGGGAGGCAGAGCGCTACATTCCATTGGAACGTCTGTGCCTCAGTCCGCAATGCGGATTTGCCTCCACGGAAGAAGGAAATAAGCTGACAGAAGAAGAGCAGTGGGATAAATTGAAGCTGGTACGGGAAATTGCCAGGGAGGTATGGGGCTAAGCCGCTTTTTGGACGGATATTACTCCGCCAGCAAGCGTACCGCATCCGGTGTCAGGGCGGTGATGGGCCAGCCTTCCTCGTCCCAGCGGATGGTTCCGATAAGCAGGATGCTGGCGCTGTTCTCGCGGAAATACTCGCTGACCAGATAGTCCTGCCCATCCTCGTCCTGGAATACGGAGGCGTGCCCCGGCATCAGCAGCTGGGACAGACCCTGGGTGACAGGGGTGCCTCCGCCTTCCAGCATGGATTTGCCTGTCCGGTCCACAAAGGGGCCGTGTACGCTGGAAGAACGGCCTACCCTGTTGTGATAACTCTTATCCATGGGATTAAAAGCGGTGAAAAGATAGTAATAATCCCCGTGCTTGATGATATAAGGCGCCTCGATGGCCCCGTTATTGGCATAGCGTTTGGCCAGATGGTAGAACTGGGGATTGCTTTCCAGAAGCAGACCGGTATCCGGGTCGACCTGGCGCTGGTAGATTCCATTCCAGTAGGAACCGAAGGTAAGGAACACATCCCCGTTTTCATCGGTGATAATATTGGGGTCGATACAATTGTAATCATCTCCGGTGTAGGAGCGGATTACGACGCCCTTGTCCTCCCACCGGTAATCCGGGGAATCCATATCCAGGGTGGTGTTCACGGCCATGCCGATGGCGGAATTCTGGCTGCCTACTGTGGAAATGCAGTAATACAGGTAGTATTTATCCTTTATCTGGTATACACCGGGGGCCCAGATGCCATAGCCGGGAACCTCCTTGTTCATCCAGGAGGGGTCCTGATTCCCAAATACCGTGCCTGCGATGGTCCAATGAATCAGATCCTTGGAGGTTTTGATGCTGATATGGGGTGCCATGATAAACATGTAGTAGGTATCCCCATAACGGATGATTTCCGGGCAGGAGGAATGGAAGAGGCTTCCCTCTAAAGGCAGCAGATAAGGCAGGTCTTTCATAAGAGAGACCTTCTCGAAATTCCAGAGCTGACAGTCCTGCCCGGTATATTCCAGCAGCTTGACCGGTACGGAAGATTTTGGAGACTTCTCTTCCAGTCCCAGTGTATAGCCGGAGAGGGAGGATATGATCTGAATGGATCCGTTGGTTTCCTGGAGAGTCCAAAGCTGGGATTGATCCTGTGTCTCGCCGGGAATGCGCACCTCTGCCAAGGCTCCCGCATCCTTGGAAGCTTTGCGGATGGATAGATTCCTTGGAGTGAGGAGGGACTGTATTATGTAGCCGTTTTCGTTTTTTTCAACACGCCAAAGCTCGTCAAAGCTGTCGGTATCCCCGTATTGCCACAGTGCGGCGCCGTCCGCCATGCCGCTGAGCTGCATATTCAGGGCCCGATTTGTGGCCTTGTTGACGATCTTATAGATGCCGTCCTCCAGAGTATGGGGAACGGCTCTTTTGCTGCAGCCTGCAAGGCCGGCGCACACGGCGCCTGCCGTAAGGAAGCAAAGGAGGGCTGCGGCGAATTTTCTAGGGTTCTTCATGAAATACCTCCATTACAATGTTCTGAGGGTAATCCCCGAACTTTTCTCCGAAGAGATTCATTCCGCCCAGGTACTCGGCATCCGGTTTTACTCCGATTTTAAAGGAGATAAAACTGTTCCTGTTGAGACTGAGGGAAGAAATAGTATGGTCCGATACCTTTTTTTCATCAATAAAACATCCCTTTTCCGTAATCCAGATCTTTCTTAAATCACCGTACTGGGTGGAAGTATCGCTCCACCAGTAGGGGTTCAGCTTTCCTCTCCTGCCGCCGTAATCCCCCGGGCATTGGAGAATGCCGATCTCCGTGTTGTTCATCCAGATGCTGACGTCCGAACGCCAGTTGGGGTTATAGCCCAGGGCTTCGGAGCAGATTTCAAAGGTAAACTGGATCTTGTTGGCGGAATTGGATTTCAAGATAGTATTGGAAAAACGGTATTCCAGATATCCGCAGGTCAGCCAGATCAACTGGGCCTTATAGCGCTCGGTGCTGAAGAACCCGCAGATGCTGTCTTCCGCACCCAGGTCGGCGATATCGGACACAATACCGCAGGGCGGGGATACATGGTAGTCAAGGTAGCAGCCGATGGGCATGTCCTCCCGGAACAGACAGCGTGCGTTCCTGTTCGGGTCCGGACAGATATCCGCATTCACATTGGAGACCAGAACGCCGCAGAGCTTCTGGGCTCCCTTTGAGCCGGGAATGGGCTGAACGGAAATAAGCCCGGCGTTCTCCAGGGTTCGGATGTGGAGAGCCGCACTGGAGAGGGGGATATTGAAATGGGAAGCTACATCGGTTATGATGGCGGGCTTCGCGGAGAGGAATTCCAGAATGTCGATGCGGATGGCGGAGGAAAAAGCCTTCCCCACATTGACCAGTTCTTCCTTATTCTTAAGGTTAAGCTTCAGACTATCTTTCATAAATGGAACAACCCTCGTCTTTCTTAAAGTCATATTGTATCGGTTATATTTCATCCTAACATAAAAGGAAAGGAAAAGCAATATATATACAATTAAAATGTAGAAATCGGAATGAGAAAGAAATATTTTTGTACATTAAAAATGTATATAAAAATATTATTTACTAAAAACTAAACAAAAGCATTGACATAAAATCAGCATTGTAGTATTATTTGACTAAAGATATTGAGAAAAACAAAAGTATTAATACATAAATAATAGATAAATTTAGAGTTTTATTAATACATTTATTATGTATAAACAATTATAATGTCGAAGAATAAGGAGCTATTACAATGCTGACACAATACCCAAGACCCCAGTTTGCAAGAAAGAGCTGGACGAATCTCAATGGTGAATGGAATTTTCTTTTTGATGATGACAACAGAGGGGAGAGAGAAGAGTGGTACCGGCAATTCCCCGAAAGCAGGACCATTCTGGTTCCCTATACCTATGAAACCCCCTTAAGCGGAGTTGAGGATGAGAGGCATCATAATATCCTCTGGTATGAAAGAGAGTTTGAAGCGGAGGCAAGGGACGGCAGACGCCTGCTCTTACATTTTGAAGGTGTGGATTATGAAGCCGGGGTCTGGGTCAACGGCAGCTTTGCCGGCGGCCATCAAGGCGGCTATGGAGCCTTTGCCCTGGATATTACCCGGTTTCTAAGGCTGGGAAGGAATCGCATAACCGTACGGGCGGAGGACAGCATCAGCTGCGAGCAGCCCAGAGGAAAACAGAGATGGAAGGATGATAATTTCGGCTGCTGGTATGTACAGACCACCGGAATCTGGAAGACCGTCTGGCTGGAAGAGGTTTCTGATTTCTATCTTGACCGGATCAAGATGACCCCGGATATTGACAGGGGATTGATCGATATTACGGCAAGCTTCTCCGGTACGCCCGGGAAGGAAGAGACCTGCCTTCAATGGGAGATCTGGCTGGAGGGCAGACTGGTGTGCAGGCAGCAGGCGCAGGTGCTGGAGAACAGACTTCGGATTTCTGCCAGCCTGCGGGGAACAGAAGTGCCCTGGACCCTGGAGCTCTGGTCGCCAGAGTCTCCGAAGCTGTATGATATAAAGTTCCGGCTGTTGGAGGCTGGAGCGGTAATGGATGAGGTGGATTCTTATTTTGGTATGCGTAAGATATCTATCGAGGAGGGCAGGGTTCTGCTGAACAACCGGCCCATTTACCAGAGGCTGATCCTGGATCAGGGCTACTGGGAGGAATCCCATCTAACCCCTCCTTCGGAGGAAGCCATCAGAAAGGATATTGATCTGATTCTGGAGGCCGGTTACAACGGCTTGAGGAAACATCAGAAGGTAGAGGATGCGCGTTTCTTGTATTGGTGTGACAGAAAGGGACTCTTAGTCTGGTCGGAGATGGCCTCCCAATATGCCTTCAGTGACCGCGGGATGCAGCTTTTTACCAGGGAGTGGATGGAAGTAGTGGAACAGAACTACAATCACCCTTCCATTATTACCTGGGCGCCCTTTAATGAGAGCTGGGGAATCGAAGCCGTAGCGACGGATGTCTCCCAGCAGCAGTTTACCGAAGGCATCTATCACCTTACCAAGAGCTTTGACAATATGAGGCCGGTTATTGTAAATGACGGATGGCAGCATACGGTATCGGATATTATTACCCTTCACGACTATGAGGAGGGCGGCAGAGAGCTCCTTGAAAGATATTCCGGCAAGGACAAAATCCTGGGGAATGAAATTCCCTTCAACCGTTCCCTCTATGCTTTCGCCAGGGGTTATGCCTATCAGGGACAGCCGGTGATCATCAGCGAGTACGGCGGAATTGCCCTACGGGATGACCGGGGCTGGGGCTACGGGGAACAGGTGCAGTCGGAAGAGGATTTTATAAAGCGGTTTGACGTCATTACTTCAGCCATCAAATCCCTGGACTATGTCTGCGGCTTCTGCTACACCCAGCTGACGGATGTGCAGCAGGAGATCAACGGCCTGTATACCATGAAAAGGGAGCCGAAGGTGGATATCGGCAGAATCGGAGAGATTAACCGGAGATAGAAGCAGGGAGGAAAAGATCTGTATGAGAACATATAAAAATCCATTTTTATTTGAACACCAGTGGTCTGAAAATGAATGCGGAGATCCCTTTATTATGAGATTCAACGGATCTTATTATCTCTACTGCTCCAGTGCGGGAAACCATATCAAAGCCTGGAAATCGGAGGATCTCATTGACTTTGTTTATCTTGGAAGCGTCTGTGACGAGCCGGAGATTGAAGGGGCTTATGCGCCGGAGGTCTGTTACTGCCGGGGGAAATTCTACATGGTAACTTCCCCGGTGGGAAGCGGGCACTACCTGCTGGAAAGCCATCAGCCGGAAGGACCCTTCCATCTCATCAGTAAGAATTACGGCCTGCTCATTGACGGAAGCTTTTTCATCGACGATGACGGAAGCCAGTATTTTCTGCGGGCCGGTCATAAGGGAATTGTCATCCACAGGATGACGGCGCGGAATGAAATTGATGTAAACGGAACGACGATTCCGGAGACTTATCTGAATTACTGGACGGAAGGGCCTATGATCATTAAGCGCAAGGGCGTCTATTATCTGACTTATACGGGGAACCACCTGTTAAGCAGGGGTTACCGCATCGCCTACAGTGTATCGGAGAAAAGCCCGGAAGAAGGCTATGTGAACCTTCGGGATAATACCCTCCTGCTGGAAACAGGGGATGAATTCCATGCTCTGGGCCATAGCTCCAGCTTCCTGGCGCCGGATCTGGACAGCTATTGCATTGCCTATCATAACATCAATCTTGACTCAGTGCCCAGGAAGAGAAGCACGAATATTGATCGTCTCTTCTTTAATGGAGCCAGAATGTACTGCAATCCCATCTGGTGGGAACAGGAAGCGTCTTCCCTGCCGGATTATTATGGAAGAGGGAAGGAAGAGCTGGAGACAGTAACCATAGGTGATGAACAATACCTTGCTTTGGGAGCGGAGACTCCCGATGCCTATACGGTTGAAATCAATGTAAATACCGGAGGCAGAGATCTTGTTCTGCTCTATGGCTATAAAGCCGGCGAAAATTGTGTCACATCGGATGAGGCGGGCACTTCTCATGAAACAGTAGAACATTCCATAAGTAAGGACATTTGCGGATGTGGTGAAACAAGTCTCTGTGCCGGAGATACCTATGGACATGGAGAATCAAGTCTTCATGCCGAAGGTACTCATGGGCATGATGGAAGAGGTCTCTGTGTAGGAAGTGCTTACGGATATGGTGAAATACATCTCTGTGCGGAAGGTGCCTATGAGATAAGAGAATGCGGCAGGGAAACCGTGAAAGGCAGCATTAATTCTTCTGTCAGTTTTCAAGGGCTGCTGACTGTAAGGCTTGCCAAAGAGATTGACGGCACGATGGAAATCTATCTGAACAATATGCTCCTGACCAGCTATTCCACATGTACCGGTCAGGGAAGCCTCTGTATTGGAGAGGAAGGAGTCCAGGAAGTCGGCTTCTACGGAATATCCCATACCGTCGGCGGAAGGGGCGACAAGACCGCAGCCAAGGCCATTCCCGGCAGGATGGATGCAATTCATGCCTTGGGAGAGGTGGAGAGCCGTCCTGTAACAGAGTCCGGCTTTCAGACAGAAGCGGCGGTCTTCAGAAGAAACAAAAAGCTTGTTTATCATGTAAATATAAAAGAAGATGCATCCTACCGGCTGATTACCAGAATTTCTTCCGAAGCAAGGGAGGTCTGTCTCACAGTCTCCTGTCAGGGAAGAGAAATTCTCCTCACCTTTACCCTGCCAGGAAGAAAGGATGCCAAAGGCTTTGAGCAAGCGGAGGCCGGTATCCTGCGGCTTACCGGGGGAATCCAGGAGCTGGAGATCAGCAGCCGGGACGAAGCCTTCATCGATTGTTTTATCTTTGAAAAAGCAGCAGAGGTTCGGGATATCCAGGTGATAAAGGCTGGAGTACTGACGGCGGAGGCCATGGATAAAATCAGAATATACGGGCATAAGAGGTTCAAGAGCATGCTGACCAAATATTCCGGCTTTACCTGTGCGGAGAATTTCGGAAGGGCCTTTGCAGGGGAGAGCGGCTGGGGCGCCTATGCCGTGGAAGCGGCGATTTACAGAAACAACGCGCCCACCGGTGAGGTCTCCGTCTACGTGATGGCGTCAAGGGAATCCTGGTATCCCGATCAGGTGGAAGCATCCCTGCTCGGCTACAAGGTGAAGGTGGATCACGATGGAATCTATCTCTACCGCTGCTGCTACAAAGAGGAGCAGATTGGCTTCTATGCCTGCCCCAGCAGAGAGGCGGGGATTTTAAAGCTCTCCGTCGCGGCAGCGAAAGGAGTGCTGAAGCTGGCGGCGGAAGGGGAGGTTATTCTCACTTATACCGATACCGATGGCTTCTTGAGCGGCAAAGCGGGGCTGGAGGCAAAGGGAGAAGGCTTTGCTTTTGAAGAGTTCGCAGTGTACGGCGTATCCTGAAGGAGAGAAACTTATGGGAAGAAAATATAGAGCGGCGCTGTTGTGCCTTGCGGCCGTAATCCTGGCCGGAGCGGGAAGCTGTTCCCTTCGGGCGGGGAATAACACAGCGGCCTGCGGGGCGGGGCTTTTGGTATTGAAGGATCTCTACCTGGGCATGGAAAATACCCCGGATACGGATTATGAAAAATATCTGGAACGGTATGGAGACAGCCTTTATCAAGGGAAGAAAATTACCTATCCAGCCGAGGAGCTATGGGCGGAGAGCACCCAACAGGAAGGCTTTCTGCTGGAAGAGAGCGAAGAGGTGCAAGTAACCATCCGGGCAGAACAGGCTGCAGCCTATGTCCTGAGCTTTGACTACCAGACCTTGGGGGAGAATATTCTTCCGACAAATCTGGCCCTGAAGGTAAACGGGGAATATCCCTATGATGAACTGAAACGGATCTTTCTGGGCGACACCTGGATCTCCGGGGAGGTTCAGCATGACCGGTACGGCAATGAATGCCTTGCCATGCCCACGAAGGTGCAGGAGTGGAAGAAAGCCTATATCCATGATACGGCCTATCTGTACAGTGAGCCCATGCTCCTGTATCTGGAGGCGGGAGAGAATATCCTGACCTTCCAGGCAAGAGAGGGCACCATCCGCATAGGAAGCCTGTACCTGGAAGGAAGGGAAGAGGCCGGTCCGGCCCCGGGAGAGAAAGCCTCCGGTAATGAGCTGATTGTGATAGAGGCGGAGAATATGACCTGCCGGAATTCCCCCAATATAAGGGCGGCGTCGGAATTCGTTACGGATATTACTCCCTATGATCCCAAGCGGAAGGTGCTTAATATGGTAGCGGAGGAATCCTTTAAAACAGGAGGAACCAGCATTACCTACGAGTTTAAAGTCGGAAAGCCGGGATATTATAATCTGGCCTTCGACTACCGCCAGAGCGCCAAGCCGGGCTTTAGCGTGTATCGCAATATTTACATAGACGGCAGGATACCCTCCGCTTTTTACGAGGACTTTGCCTTTCCCTACGCCAAGAAGTTCGCCAGGCTGATCCCGGAAGAAGAGGGAAATGCCATCTACCTGGAAGAGGGGATGCACACCATTACCCTGGAGGTGTCCCTGGATAAGGTACGTTATGCGGTGAAAATATTAAATGCAGTGACAAAGGAAATGAATACCCTGGCCCTGGAGGTCAGCAAGATCACCGGAGGAAATTCGGACAAATACCGGGATTTTGACCTGGAGCCCTACGGCTTCAACATCCGGCAGAAGCTCTTAGACTGGGCTGGCACCCTGGAGCAGGTGCATAGCAGCCTGTCGGAACTCAATCCCGGAGAGGGCAACGTGGGTGAGATTGCCCAACTGACCGTGGCATCCAAGAATCTGAGAAAGCTGGCCGAGAAGCCCAACGAGCTGCCCAAGAAGCTGAACCTGTTCTCCTACGGCAACAGCTCCGCCAGGCAGAGTGTCAATAATGTGATTGAGAAATTAAGCGTAGGACAGCTGGGACTGGATAAGCTCTTCCTGTACCAGGAGGACGCCAAGCTGCCGGGCAAGCCGGCTGTGATAAAGAAAGCATTCCTCAGCCTGAAGCGGCTCTTCTCCTCCTTCACCAAACAGGATTACGCTCCTACCTATGATAAAGACAAGGATACCCTGAATGTCTGGGTAGCCCGTCCCAGACAGTACCTGGAGATTATGCAGCGTATGGCGGATGCGGATTTTACAAAAAGGTATGGAATCAATGTGAATCTTTCTATTGTACCCGACCAGCAGAAATTAATTCTTGCCAATGCTTCCGGTAAGGCTCCCGACGCCGCAATCGGAATTTCCTCCGGGTATGTATATGACCTGGCCCTCCGGGGAGCCTTAGAGAACCTGCGCCAGTATGATAATTTTAAGGAAGTGGGCAGGCGGTTCGCACCGGGAATGCTGATTCCGGGGGTCTGTGATGACGGGATCTATGCGCTGCCGGAGACCTTTAACTTCTATGTATTGTTCTACCGGACGGATATACTGGAGTCGTTGGGACTGACGGTGCCTGACACCATGGAGGAAGTAAGGAAGATGCTGCCCCAGCTGGAACGGATGGGTCTGGGCTTTAACACCCATGTGGCCAATTTCCTTGTAAAGGGCTATAATACCACGGCCCCCTTTATCTTTCAGAGCGGAGGAAAATTGATGGAGAGCGGCGAGATGCAGATTGACCTGGAGACACCCGGCGTTCTGGGGGGAATGAAGGTTCTGACGGAAAACTTTACGATCTATGACATGGACTATGAGGTACTGAGCTTCTACCAGGCATTCCGGGACGGGCGCCTGCCCATCGGAACCTCCGATTACGGCACCTTTAATCTGCTGACCAACGCGGCGCCGGAGCTGGCGGATGCCTGGAATATCGCACCTTATCCGGGCATCGCGGATGAGGAAGGGAATGTCCTTCGCTATACCTCCGGAGCGGCGGAGAGCTGCGTGGTCTTTGAGAATGACCTCAAGGCCGAGGCTGCCTGGAAATTCCTTGACTGGTGGACCTCCACCGAGGTGCAGACGGAATTTGCTTTCACCCTGCAATCCACCCTGGGCAATGAATACCTGTGGAATTCGGCCAATCTGGACGCTATCAAGGCTTCCCCCTGGAGCTCCCGCTTTAAGGATACCATAGTAGAGCAGATATCCTGGACCTATGAGGCTCCAAGAGTGCCTGGGGGCTATATTATCGAGCGGGAGCTGGGCAATGTCCTGGTTCAGGCGGTGACCCAGAACGCTAATTTACGAAGTGCGGTGGACAGTGCCCAGAAGAAGATCAACCGGGAACTGAGCCGGAAGATGGAAGAGTTCGGATACCTGGATTCCAACGGCAGCATGATGAAGGAGTTGGTAGTCCCCGACATTCAGATGATTGAGGAATGGTTAAAATGAAGAGAAAATCCCGAATAAATTCAGCATACCTGTTTATGCTTCCCTACCTGCTGCTGTTTGCAATTTTTATCATCGTGCCCATCGGTGCGGCCATCGTGCTGAGCTTCACCAATTACGACGCAGTGCAGAGGCCTGATTTTGTGGGGGTGTTAAACTATATCAACCTTCTGACCCAGGACGATGTCTTTATGCAGAAGGTACTGCCCAATACCTGTATCTTTGCCTTTGTCGTGGGCCCGCTGGGCTATACCCTTTCCTTTTTGCTGGCCTGGATGCTGGCGCAGATCAGCAGGCTGCCCCGAACCATACTGGCATTGCTGATCTATTCTCCCTCCATGACCTCCGGTATTGCCATGGCGGTGGTGTGGAAGATCATATTTGCGGGGGACCAGATGGGATACATCAACTATCTGCTGATGGAGCTGGGAATTACCAATGAGCCCGTTCTCTTTCTCACCGATGCAAAATACCTGCTGGCCATTATGATTATTGTATCTCTCTGGAGCAGCATGGGAGTTGGTTTCCTGGCAATTCTGGCGGGCATCCTGAACATTGACACCCAGGTATACGAAGCCGCGGCCATCGACGGCCTGCGCAACCGTTTCCAGGAAATGTTCTATATCACCATCCCCATGATGAAGCCGCAGATGCTTTTCGCAGCAGTTATGGCAGTGGTGAACACCTTCTCGGTGGGAGCCATCGGGGTACAGCTCAGCGGAGCCAATCCCACGCCCCTTTATTCGGGGCAGCTGATTGTAAACCACATCGAGGACTACGGCTTTATCCGTTATGAAATGGGCTATGCCTCCTGTGTCTCTCTTGTCCTGCTGCTGGTCATATACGGCATTTCAAGATTTGCCCGCAGGATCTTTCAGGAGGATTGACGGAAGGAGAAAAATGGAGGTGACCAATGAGACATCTTAATAATTTCAGAAAATGCCTGCCGGGAATTCTGGCAGCAATTGCCCTCATTCTGTATCCTTCTTCCGCAAAGGGGGCAGAAGCGCCGTACACCACCCTGACCATTGACAAGAATGGCAATCTGGCCCATACCCAGGACGGCTATATCCCCTCCCAGGTATATGATAAATTCGGGGAGGAACGCTTAAAAAATCCTTCGGACCTGTTTATCTGGAAGGACAGCAGAATGTATATTGCGGACACCGGCAACAGCCGGGTGCTGATCTGTGATATGGAGGGAAATCTTATAGGTACCATCAAGGGTGATTTGAATTCCCCCACCGGACTCTATGTGGATGCCCAGGGAACCGTCTATGTGGCGGACCCGAAGCTGCAAAAGATTATGGTATATGACCGGGAGGGCACCCTGGTAAAAGCCTATGAAAAACCGGTCAGCCCCCTGTTTGCGCAGGAGAGCCGGTATGCGCCCTCCAAGCTTGCGGTGAACGGAGCGGGCGGCGTCTATGCCCTTTCCGAGGGAAACGGCAACGGCATCCTATCCTTTGGCGCAGAAGGGGATTTCTACGGATATTTTGGAGCCAACTACACCTACACCAGGCTTTCCCAGATTCTTAAAAGACTGGCTTTTACGGAGGAGATGAAGAAAAGTCTCCAGAAGAATGTGCCTGCGGCAGCCAGCAATATTGCCATTGACGGGAACGGACTGATTTATACCGTAACCCAGGGGGCAGGCCGGGACAGCTTGAAGAAATTCAATATGGCCGGCAAGAACATGCTGGATACGGGCTATTTCGAGATGCTTGTGACGGATGTTGCCGTAGGGAATATTGAAAACATCTATACCATATCCAAAGAGGGTTATATTGCGGAATATACAAGGGATCATGCGCTGCTGTTCCTATTCGGCGGCAGGGATGACGGCAATAACCGGACGGGTTTGTTCACGGCCCCCTCCGCCATTGATGCTGACAGCACAGGCAGGCTCTATGTGCTGGATTCGGAGATGGCAAGGGTTACGGTGCTCCAGCAGACGGAATACGCCAGAACCGTCCATGAAGCCCTGAATTTGTTCCAGGAGGGCTATTACACGGAGAGCCAGGGTCCATGGGAAAAGGTGTTAAGCAGGGATAGTCTCTTCGATTATGCACAGCGGGGAATCGGGAAGGCATATTACCGCCTGGAGGACTATGGCGGAGCCTTGACAGCCGCAAGACAGGGCGGAGACTATACCGGCTATTCCGATGCGTTCTGGGAGCTTCGCAACACCTGGATTCGGGAAAATGTAATGGCGGTACTGGCTGGCCTGCTGCTTCTGTATCTTCTGCGAAAGGCTTATAAAAGACTTAAAAACAGAGTGCCTCTGTTAGCCGGATTTTCACAGCGGCTGGAACGGGTGAAGGGGAAGAAGTTCTCCCGCGAGATGGCTTATTTAAAATACATGCCCAAGAATCCGGCGGATGCCTTTTATGGCATCAAATTGGAAGGAAAGGTCAGTATTCTGTCTTCCACACTGATCTATGTGCTGTTCTTCCTTCTGTATGTAATCAATAAGTATTACAGCGGCTTCCTGTTTAAAAGAATAGCCGACGGCTACTATGAGATCGGAACGGATTTCGTGACCGTATTCGGGTTCTTCCTGGTGAGTATGATCTGCTGCAATCTGATCTGCTCCATCCAGGACGGAGAAGGCTCTTTGAAAAATCTTTACTGTGCATACGCCTACTGTCTGATGCCCTATCTGTTCCTGAAACCGGCGGTAATTCTTCTGGGGCATGTGCTGAGCCTGAACGAACGCTTTATTATTCAGTTCCTGAATTTCTTCATTGTTGCCGGAATGGCGGTGCTGGTAGTTGTGATGATCAAGGAAATACAGGCTTATACCTACAAGAAGACCTTTAAATGCATTTTTCTGACGGTCTTTACCATGGTACTGATGCTGGCCGCGGGCTTTATCCTGGCGGCGCTCATCAGCCAGGTGACGGATTTCATCGTTTCGATTGTAAAGGAGGGATACTATCGTGGCAGATAGAAAAAACTTCCGGTGCCATATGGCACGAGGCCTGCTGGCGGTTCTTGCCGCCGCGGCTCTTGCGGCAGGAGGCATGGCTGCGGCATCGGCGGATACTTCCTCCCCAAAGAAGGAGAGCAGGAACACCTTTGAAAATCAGAATTACATCATGAACCTGGATGAGGAAACCCTGGGTATCACTCTCACCGACCGGAAAACAGGCTATGTCTATGAATCCGTGATAGAAGATGAAAGCTCCAATGATTCCTGGAAGGGCTTCTTAAGCTCCGGAATCTCCGTTGAGCTGTGCACCGGCAAGGGTGCCATGCCGGAACGGGTGGATCTGGTGAAGGGAAAAGCCGAGAAGGTAATCACCAGCTATGAGGACGGCTTCGATGCGGACATCCGTTTTCCCTCCTATGATTTTAGCATCGGCCTTCAGGTAAGGCTGAAGGAGGATGGCTTCCTCGCTTCCGTGAAGCAGGAGAGCATCCGGGAGGGGGAAAATTACATGCTGGCGGCGGTATACCTCTATCCCATGTTCGGGGCCACCAAAAAGGCGGAGAAGGAGGGCTACCTGCTGATCCCGGAAGGCTCCGGGGCAATCATCAGCCTGGAGGATAACCACGGAAAATTCAAGACCCCCTATTCCAAGAAAATATACGGGCCCAATGTGGGAACGGAGACATCCAATAACAATTATTTTAACGGCCTCTTTGTGAAGGAACCGAAGAGGATTACCGTACCGGTATTCGGCATGGCCTATACGGGAGAGAAGCAGGGCTTTCTGGGAATTATCGAGGAAGGGCAGTACAATGCGGATATCCTGGCCTATCCCAATGGCGTAACCACGGATTATAACTGGGTCACCGCCAAATATAATTACCGGGAGGTCTATACCATGCAGACGGCGGCCTCTTCCGGCGTCCCTGCCTTTGAGAAAAATCCCTACATGAGGGACCTTTCCGTAAGCTACAAGCTGGTAAACGGGAATGAAGCGGATTATACCGGGCTGGCCCGGCGGTATCAGCAATACCTGGTTCAGCGGGGAGACTTAAGAAAGCAGGAAGACCAATTCCGCATTAAGCTGGATTTCTTCGGAGCGGATACGAAAAAATGGTTTATCTTTAACCGGGTAGTACCCATGACCACAGTTTCTAAGATGGAAGAGATCATTGACAAGCTGCGGGAGAAAGGGATTACGGATATCCAGCCTGTTTATACGGGATGGCAGTCCAAAGGCATCTCCTTAAATTACGGCAGCGGCAATTTCAAGCTGGAAGGAAAGCTGGGCAGCCGGAAGGAGTTGGATGCGCTTGCGGCAAAGCTGGAGGAGCAGGAGATCCGTCTGGTATTGCAGCAGGATTTCCTTCAGGCCAATCCAAAGCGGTTTTACAATACGGCCAGGGACATTGTAAAGGGGATCAACCAGATGCTGGTAGAAAAGCCCACCAATGCCGGAGTATTCCCCTATATGTATTACCTGACGCCGGGGAAGACCTTAAGCCTTGCGAAAAAGTGGGCAGGTCGGTACAAAACCGGGAACATAAGCGCGATAGCACTTGCCTCGGTGCCTGACACCCTATTTTCTTTTTACTCCGGCGGGAAGATTTATTCTAGAGGGGACACGGCCCGGATGTATGAGGAGACAATGGAGGCGCTGGGGGATTTTCAGATCTCCATGGAGAATCCCTATGAGTATCTCTGGAAATATACCAGCCAGTACTACGACCTGCCTCTTTCCACCTCCAACTACAGTTATATCAGCAAGGAGGTTCCCTTCCTGCCCATAGTATTAAGGGGTTATCTCCCTTATTGGGCCGAATGCAGCAATTTTAAAGCCAATGAGACGGAGTATTTTCTGAAAATGCTGGAGTACGGCGCGTATCCTGACTTTCTCCTTACTGGGGAATCTCCGGAGAAGCTGAGGAATACCAATTCCGATTATATCTACACCTCGGAGTATGAGGTGCTGGAACCCATGGTTACGGATTATTATAACCGGATCGGCTCCGTACTGCGGCTTGTGGAGGGCGTGGGAATCAGGAAACATGCCTGGCTGACGGACAGCGTGGTCTCTGTGGAATATGACAATGGAGTGGAGCTTCTGATTAATTATTCGGCTTCCGATTATCGGAGCGGAGCGGTTACCGTCGAAGCCATGAGCTTCCAGGTAATCCCGCAGGAGCGATGATGGGATGTCGGAAAGCGGCCATGCTGACGGCACTGCGTACCGGGAGGTACACTCACTGAGTTGGGCGGACTTCCTTTGGTCGACACAGATATGGATTGTAAGCAGGGCATCTATTGATAATAAGGTATCAGGAAAGAGGCTGTATGAAAAAGAGAAAAAAGGTATTCACAGTTTTCAATAAGCAGAAATTAACGGGTCTCTTATTTGTGACCCCCTGGATTGCAGGGTTTCTCATCTTCTTTTTGTATCCGCTGGTCCAGTCCGTATTATTCAGCTTCAGCAAAGTGGCATTTACCGGCAAGGGCAGGGTAGTCATCTTTGTGGGGATGGAGAATTTTAAATACTTTGTTTCCAAGGATCCGTATTTTCTGGAGAGGCTGGCGGCATTTTTTAAAAACATCGTAATGCAGCTTCCCTTAATCCTTGTATTCTCCCTGGTGCTGGCACTGCTGCTGAATGAAAAGATTAAGCTGAGGGGGATGTTCCGAACCCTGTTCTTTCTGCCCATCGTGGTAGTGAGCGGGCCGGTCATGAATATGCTCATGAGCCAGGGAGCATCCACCATACCCTTAATAGAGCAGTATGGGATCTATGATTTTATTAATAGCAAGCTACCTTACTTCCTGGTGGAGCCGGTGTCCACATTATTCAGCGAGCTGATTCTGATCCTGTGGTATTCCGGGGTGCCGATTCTGATCTTCCTGTCGGGTCTGCAGAAAATCGACCAATGCCTGTATGAAGCGTCCTCCATTGACGGAGCCTCTTCCTGGGTGTCCTTCTGGAAGATCGTGCTGCCTTCCATCCGGGGAATGATCCTGATCAATGCCATTTATATTATTGTATTCCTGGCTACCTCGGAGATTAACACAGTAATTCTGTGGATTCGGGAAAGTATGCTGGATGCCACCAAGAGGGGCTTCGGGGTAGCCTCCGCAGCCGCCTGGATCTATTCCCTGGGCATCGGCCTTCTGCTCCTGGTATGCTATCTGCTGTTCGGGCGGGAGCCTAAGAGCAGGGAGATACATGCAGGAGTAATGAGAAGGAAAAATTAGTTTGGAAAAAGCAGATGCGGAGGAGTGATATCCGCTGAAGGAAAGGCAGGAGAATGATATGAATTACGCCCGGTTACATAAAGTCAAGGCAAAGCTCATCGGACGCACCGGCAAAAGGGGCCTGTTATATATGGCAGGAGTATACATCATACTGGTTGCAATGGGGTTCGTGTATCTGTATCCGATCCTTGAGATGATTGTAAAAAGTCTCATGTCCTTGCCTGACCTCCTGGATGCGTCGGTAAAATGGATTCCCACCTCGGTCACCTTAAAGAATTATAAGGATGCCTTTGAAGTAATGAAGGTGGATAAGACCATCTGGAACACAGTATTAAGCGCCCTTCTTCCTTCCCTGGCCCAGACAGCGGTATGCGCGCTGACGGGATACGGGCTGGCAAGGTACGAGGTTCCCTTTAAAAAACTGATTCTCGGTCTGATTCTCATCACCTTTATCCTGCCGCCCTATGTGCTGATGGTGCCAAGATACACCATGTTCTCGGATTACCATATGATCGGCACCATGAAAACCCTGATTTATCCCGCACTATTGGGACAGGGAACCAGGAGCGCCATATTTGTTCTGATCTTTATGCAGTTTTTTAAGCAGACCCCCATCTCCCTGGATGAAGCGGCCAGGGTGGACGGCGCTTCCGAGGCGAGGATCTTCCTTGGGATAGCGGTGCCGCTGGCGGTCCCGGCTTTTATCATATGCTTTTTATTTTCCTTTGTATGGTATTGGAATGATACCTATTTTACCGCCCTGTATATGGGGATTACCAGCGCCACGGATACCGGCGTGGTAAGGACCATGCTGCTGGAGCTGCAGAATTTTGACATCAGCTACAAGCAGCATGTGCAGATGGTAGCCGGATGGGGGGCTTCCGTAATGGGCGACTCCGTCGCCAACGAAGCCATCAAGATGGCCGCTACGGTGGTTACCATATCACCCCTTTTGCTGATGTATTTTGTATTGCAGAAATACTTCGTGGAAGGGATCGACAGAACCGGTATTACCGGGGAGTAACAGGAATGCCTTAGACTTAAGGAGCCGGGAAGCAGCGGCCCTTAAGATCACATAGGGAAAGCTTTTAAATCATTATAAGAGGAGGATTTTGTATGAAGGCGAAAAAACTATTGTCGGTATTAATGATTATGGTATTAATACTGTCAACCCTCACCGCCTGCCAGGAAAAGAGCACGGGCGGCGGAAATCCAGATGTTACAAAAGCAACAGACCAGGGAAGCGGCACGAAGGATAAGGATGCAGATGCCGATGCCAAAACAGACACGGATACCAATGCGGATGCCAATGCAGATGCAGATTCCCTGCTGGGGCCTATGACAACCGAGAATATCACTCTCACCTATGCCTGCTGGGGTCTTGGGGAAAAAGGGGAAACCGAAGCGAAGGACAAACAGATTGAAGCATTCATGAAGGCGTATCCCAACATCAAGGTGGAATTTGTAACCATCGACCAGGCGGCCTGGAATGACGGACTTACCACCATGGCGGCAACCGGCACCCTGCCGGACGTGTTCTGGACCTTCTCGGTAACCGACGCTATTTCCAATCAGTGGGCCATGGATGTAACAGAATTTTTTGAAAAGGACCCGGATGCCAAGGATGTTTATCCCTCCATGGTGGAAAATGCCAGAATTAACGGCAGGCTGTACAGCATGCCCGTCGTTATGTTCCCTTATCTGGTGTTCTTAAACAAGACTTTGTTTGAGAAGTATAACGAGCCCCTTCCGTCCTATGACTGGACCCTGGATCAATTCAAAGATATTGCGGCCAGAATCTCCCATCCCGAGGATTTTAACTTTGGAACCTCCAATCCCAACTATGCGGATTATTTTCCCGCCCAGTATACGGATAATGAATCCATGAGAGGCTGGGACGGAAGCAATTATAATTTTGGTCAGTCCTGGATTGACGGCTTGAATCTCAAATACGATTTTATTGACAGGGATATCTGTGAGTGGGAGTCCCCGGAAGATAAGCTGAAATGGCTTGGCGATGAAGGCGCATGGCCTCCCGGATTCGGAAGAAGTGCAATGCATTTTGACTGGACCTGGACCATTGCTTACTTTGAGGATGCCGTAAAGGCGCAGTCCGGCTGTGATTTCTTATACTATCCCCAGCCTGCGGGGCCTTCCGGAAGACAGATGGCTATCGTGGATTATGGTGTGATTTCTTCAACAACAGAGCATCCGAGAGAGGCATGGGAGCTTCAGAAGTGGACCTCCTGGGGTGAAGAAGCTTGTCTGAACCGTCTGGAAGGCTACAAGGCGGCAGGAGTTACCATGGTAAGCCGTATGCCGGTTATCAGCAATCAGAAGGTGTGGGATGCAGTCTCGGCCTTCACGGACAGAGAAGATATCAAGGAAGTATATAAGAGACTGACCAATGTGGTTCCTACAGTAGGTTCCGTAGCACCCGGCTGGAGCCAGTTTGATGCCTGGGCAACCGAGAACGGTATCTGGGCCCAGCTGGATAACAGGGAAGTAACCCCTGCCGAGATGGCGGATACCTTGACCCAGAAGGCCAACGAATTCAAGGATGAGTGGCTGGCTAATATGCCGTAATTAATAAATAATTTATTATTCATTATTTCAGTATATCCGGAAGGAAGAGGTTCTTATGAAGAGAAGTATAACAATTAATCCGAAGGGCTTTCAAAAAAGCCAGTTAAAATTCTATATCGTATTAGTGCCCCTGGCATTATTTATGGCGCTGCCGATTGTTTACATCATCAATCATGCCTTTAAACCCCTGGGAGAATTGTTTGCTTTTCCTCCGAAATTCTTTGCGGTTCATCCGACTTTGGATAACTTTACAAAGCTGTCCCAGACAGCGCAGACCTCATCCGTGGCGTTAAGCAGGTATCTGCTTAACACCCTGGCGGTCACCTTCCTGGTGGTGCTGCTGACGGTGATCATCGGCTCCATGGCGGGCTTTGCCCTGTCCAAGCTGGAGTTCAAGGGGAAGAAGCTGATCTTCGAAGCCAATACCCTGTCCATGATGTTCGTACCGGCTGCGGTGCTGATTCCACGATACCTGATTATTGATAAGATGGGGATTATGGATACCTATTTTGCCCATATCCTGCCCTTGCTGGCCATGCCTGTCGGTTTGTTCCTGTTAAAGCAGTTTATCGACCAGGTGCCGAATGAGCTGATGGAGGCCGCCTACATGGACGGAGCCAGCAATCTCAAGGTATATGCCAAGGTTATTCTTCCGCTGATCAAGCCCGCGGTTGCTACTGTATGCATTTTGTCCTTTCAGCAGGTATGGGGGAACCTGGAGACCTCCAATATGTTCACCTCCCAGGAGAATATGAAAACCCTGGCATTTTACATGAGCACCCTGATCAATGCCAACAATACGGTAGTCGGTCAGGGAATGGCGGCGGCAGGAGCACTTATTATGTTCCTTCCCAATATACTGCTGTTCATTCTGCTGCAGAGCAAGGTAATGAATACAATGGCACATTCGGGAATTAAGTAATTCAAAAAATATAGTAGAATAAATCGGCCCCTTCCATTAAGCTAAGCGTGTGATACTTCAGGCTTAATGGAAGGGGCCACTCTGTGATATCAGACAGGTGGAGTTTCTTCGTAGGCTTTGACATATACGAAGCCTTCGTTATTCCTTGTCATCCGGTGGTCCTTATCCAGGATGGAACGGAGATATTCCTGTCCGCTGGACTCTACGGGAATCAGCCGGAGGTCAAGCTCCTGCTCCACCATTTCTACAGTAATGTCATCGAGAAATACATTTTCCCCGGTTCTGAGCATGGAGGATGGGATGAGGAGGGTATCACCCAGATCACAGCCTTCTTCCTTTCGTTCCTTCAGCTGACGGATGAGATCCTGCCCGGTGATCAGCCCCGCCACGGTGATGGTTTCACCGAAGAAATCATTCCGGATGCATACCACATTAAGTTTTATGTTAGGAAAAGCGCCCATGATTTCCTTTGCAAAGGCACAGATCGTCGGATAGGCCAGCTTTCCGGTGGCACTCGTGATGTTCCGGCAGACATCCGTCCTTCGATTTTTGTATTCTTCCGAATTCAGAATATGATCCAGAGCCTCATGAAATTCATTGATAAAAAGCCTCATCATACCCACGCCGTTTTCCAGCTGGATATAACCGTCATATCGTTCCTCCTCGGGGAATTCACGTTCTGCCGTGATGTAGAACTCATCGCTTGCATGAATGAAATGAAGTCCAAAGGCCTCATAAAAGCCCTGCTGGTAGCTTTCCACCATGTCAATGACCTCCCTGGCTTCTTCCTTATTATATAATCCCAGGGAATACAATCCCTGGCGGAATTTGGTGATCCCGGCAGGCACGACGGAGACGCTCCTCATAAAGGGGAGGTATTTGGAAAGATCCTCAATGGAGCGTTTCAGCTCAGGACCGTCATTGACACTCTTACACAGAACAATCTGGCCGTTCATCTCGATATGTCCCTCGTACAGCTTGTCCAGCTTCTGGAGGGCCCGCCCGGCAAAGCGGTTGTTCAGCATCCTGCAGCGGAGTTCGGGATTGGTAGCCTGGACGGATATATTAATGGGAGAGAGATGAAAGCGGATAATCCGGTCAACATCCTTATCGCTCATATTGGTCAGAGTGATATAATTTCCCTGGAGAAAGGACAGCCGGGAATCATCGTCCTTAAAATACAGGGTATCGCGCATCCCCTCCGGCATCTGATCAATGAAGCAGAAGATGCACTTATTATGACAGGAGCGGTAATCGCTCATCAGACTGTTCTCAAAATCAATGCCCAGATCCTCATCGTATTCCTTATCTATTTCCAGGAGCCATTCTTCCCCGTTGCTTTTTCGAATTAAAATCTCAAGATATTCGTCTTTGATCAGATACTGATAGTCAAATACATCATCGATTTCCTCCTCATTGATGGCAACAAGATAGTCACCGGGCTCGATTCCCATTTCCGCGCCGATGGAATCCGGTGTAACTGTTTTTATGAAATGTCCCTTTTCTTTTTTACGCATGGTGTAACCTCTTTCTATTCTCTATCTGAATCCAGCCGGCCGGCTTGAAATTACTTTCCTGTAACTCTGATTATATAGTATTTACGCAATTTAGCAACAATGTTTTTTTAGTTGGTTACAAATAAGCAGCGAAGCGGTTACCGTTCCGCTGTTTATTTACATATTTTTCGATGGCATCAGGTTTTCCTGGAAGCCATCATTTTTCTTACCATTTCAAACTGGGATTTTTCCTTCGGGGTCATATTCTTGGTAAGTATTTCGATCATAATATCGCTCTCATCCTTTGAAAATGCCATGTTTTGTTCCTGCAGACGCTTATTGGTATTCATTAACAGGGGAAATACCTGATCCATTGACTTTCCTTCGACTTCCTTCATTAAATCCAAGAGGATGGACAGCTTCCGGGGATCAATGTTATTTAATCTGGGGTTATTGGTCCAGGATGTGTCAGCCATTTTCATGCTCCTTGCTATTATCAGATTTACTATTACCATCATATGACATTGTATTCAAAAGCATTCTTATGTTTTCAAAGGTATTTGCCTGTTCCGGCGGAACCATAGTCTTCAGCATATCAAACATGGCATTATTCGGCATAAAGGAATTATTTTTGCCGGAGGGAGCCTCTTGCTGCCGGGAGGAAGCCTCCTGCTGCTGCCGGGAAAAATCATCCTGTGAGCCGAAGCCATCTTCATTCTGGGAGAAATCATCTTTTGAGCCGAGGTCATTCTCATCCCGGCGGGCAGAGAAAGTATCCTGAACATCATCCCCTTCCTGCCGGTGTTGGGAGAATGCATCCTGTGTATCAGAGCCTCCCTGATTGAAGGCCCGGAAAATGGATTCAAAGTTTGTATTTGTGAAATTGCTTGTGACGTTATCCGTATCATCCTTCGGCATGTCGTCAGTAAAGGAAAAGCCTTCAAATTCCTGCATGGCATTCATTGCGTTCATCATGTTCATGATGTTATTATACATCTCAAACATTCGTCTCATATTAAATATGTTCAGAATGCGGTCAACAAAGTCTCGTTCCCTGTTATTGCATACAGGGCGGATACCGTTTAACAGACCCTCGACATCCACATGTGTACTTTCGTAGCCACAGGCAACCATACTATTGCGGCTGATAGCACTCAGATTTCCCATCAGATCAAGCAGCTTGCTGAAGAACTCCAGCCGTACCCTTGACGCCGAGTCAAAATAGGGCAGGGATGCCTTCATTATCTCGGCTATATGTAAATAGTTTTGGTGTGCCATAGCTTCTCCCATTATACATACTTAATACAGTATATTCATCAAGCCGTGAAAAATGAATCGCTTTGCTGCCTGCGGATCAGACGGCGTTATTAATTTGGATAAATCAGATTGGCGTCCGTGATCTTGTAAAGAATATCATCCAAAAAGCTTTTGGCGCAGAGCTTAGCTGCTTCCAGGTTCATATCCGAATAATTCCCGCAGTTTTCCGGAGTCGCGCCGGGAATATCGCCGGTAAAATCCCGGATGAATTCATAGGTCTCTATCAAAAGGGGAAGAATCTCCCTTGATTCATAGTCACCGCCAAGAAGCAGATAGAAGCCCGTGCGACAGCCCATTGGGCCGAAATAAACTACTTTCCCGGCGTACTCGGCATGATTGCGCAGATAGGTTGCGGCCAGGTGCTCGATGGTGTGCATCTCCCCGGTCTGCATCACCGGTTCATAATTGGGACGGGTCATGCGGATATCAAAGGTGGTAATGGTTTCCTCTCCGATCTTATCCTTCCTTGAGACATAGAAGCCCCGGAGTAATTTCATATGGTCAATAGTAAAGCTTGCGATTTGCTTCATTTGTTACCTGCCTTTCCTGGTGTTTTATTTAAGATTATAGCATGGGGAAAGGATTTTGTCCAATGAGGCAAAGGCAGGAAAGGGAATGCAGGAAAGAAGAGGTTCTGGCAGAAACAAGACTGATAAGCAGGAATTACGGAAGATTACAGAGTATACATTACCGGCGATGTATGGTAAAATAGTTCCATGGAAAATCAATAAAATGAAATGAAGAGGATGAAAAAGTATAACATGGCAGATAGTATTATTTTTGATTTGGATGGAACACTATGGGATTCAACAGCCGAGGTAGCGGATGCCTTTAATAAGGTGCTGACGGAACGGCATCCGGAGGTGAAGGAGGTCGTAACTCCGGAACGGCTGCAGGAGTTATTCGGCCTGCCCTTGGATGTGATTGCGGAGAGGCTGTACCGGAGCGTGAACAGGGAGCATGCGGTCAAGGTGATGGAGGAATGCTGCGCATATGAGTGCGAATATCTGGCGGAGCATGGAGCAGTGTTATATGAAGGGCTGGAAGAAGCCTTGAGAGAATTGACGAAGAAATATAAACTATTTATAGTAAGCAATTGTCAGGAAGGCTACATCCAGTGTTTCTTTGCTGCTTATCCCCAGCTTGAGCAGTATTTTACGGATTATGAGTATCCGGGGCGTTCCGGTAAATTAAAGGCGGACAACATACGCATGGTGGTAGAGCGCAACAAGCTGGAGAATCCGGTCTACGTAGGCGATACCCAGGGAGATGCCAATGCCGCAAAAGAGGCCGGGGTGCCTTTCATTTTTGCAAGATATGGTTTTGGGGATGTGGCGGAGTATGATGGTGTAGTCGATTCCTTGACAGAATTGGTGCAGCAGTTTAGATGATAAGCTTTCGCAGCCTGCCAAATTATTTAGCAGGAAACATTGACATTTTTAGATATTCTTTATATAGTAAAGCATAGTAAACAGTGCGGAAAGAGCATTCGCACGACAAGCCGGTTTGCAATCATGTGAGCGGAGCGAAAGATCATGAACCTGTTTTTTTATTCATGATATAGTAAAGCATAATAAGTATGATACCAGCAGAGAGTGAATGCATCTGATATGATTACGACAGAATGCATGATGTATTTAAGTCTCTGACTAATGAATAGGAAGTGACAATATGTTAGATGGAAAAAAATCATTATTTAGCGGGATGCAGGCAACCGGTACCCTCACCTTGGGAAACTATCTGGGAGCTTTGAAGAACTGGGTTGCTTTTGAGGATGAATATGAGACCTTCTACTGTGTGGTTGATATGCATTCCATCACGGTTCGTCAGGAAGCGGCAGAGCTGCGCAAGAGGGCAAGGGCGCTTCTTACCCTGTATATTGCAGCCGGCCTTAACCCGGAGAAGAACTGCATTTATTATCAGTCCCATGTATCAGCCCATGCAGAGCTGAGCTGGATATTAAACTGCTTTACCTATATGGGTGAGCTGAGCCGCATGACCCAGTACAAGGACAAATCGGCAAAGCACGCCGATAATATCAATGCCGGCCTGTTCACCTATCCTGTTCTTATGGCGGCAGATATTCTGCTCTTCCAGTCGGATATCGTTCCGGTGGGTGTGGACCAGAAGCAGCATATCGAGCTTACCAGGGATATTGCGGAGCGCTTTAACGGAATCTACGGGGATGTATTCACGATACCGGAACCCTATCTGGGCAAGCAGGGAGCTAAGATCATGAGCCTCCAGGAGCCGGAGAAGAAGATGTCCAAATCCGATGAAAATCCCAACGCAAGTATTTACCTGATGGATGATCCGGATACCATTATCCGTAAGTTCAAGAGAGCGGTGACTGATTCGGAGAACAGCATCCGTTACAGTGAGGATAAGCCGGGAATCAAAAATCTCATCGATATCTACTGCATCGCTACCGGCAAGAATGTGGCCGAGACGGAGGCGGAATTTGCAAGCTCTGGCTATGGTGACTTTAAATTAGCCGTGGGAGAAGCCGTGGTTCATCTGCTGAAGCCGATTCAGGAGGAATTCTCCCGGCTGGAGAAGGATAAGGGCTATATTGACGGAATTATCAAGGCCAATGCGGAGAAGGCAAACTATTATGCAACCAAGACCCTTCGAAGGGTTCAGAAGAAGGTTGGTTTCCCGGAGAGAATCAGATAGGTGTCAAGATAGGTGTCAGGAACCCTTAAAAAACGGTGTCAAGTGCCAGTAACCGGGACATGACAATCGGTGCCAAGTAACATTATTTTCGGGCAGGCAAGACCGGAATGGGATTGCCTGCCGATTTTTATAAATATAGCTGCTCATTTACTTATCTTTTCATTGGCGCTGGTTACTATATTGTTGTAAGCAGCTTACATAGGCAATGGAGAAATGAACATGAACAGAGAAGAGCAACGGCGTCAGTTAGAAGAAACCTACCTGAATGCATTCCTTGGGTTTGCAATCAAAAAAATGAATAACTATGATGAAGCTGAGGAGCTGGCGCAGGAAATCAGCTGCCAGTGCGTGACCGCCATCGAAAAAGGGGCGGTGTGCCATAATTTTAATGCATTTATGTGGAGCATTGCCCATAATACATTTA
Source organism: Anaerotaenia torta (assembly GCF_050433395.1). Taxonomy (NCBI): domain Bacteria; kingdom Bacillati; phylum Bacillota; class Clostridia; order Lachnospirales; family Lachnospiraceae; genus Anaerotaenia; species Anaerotaenia torta. The sequence goes on along the minus strand of NZ_JBNPXH010000002.1, from coordinate 429,244 downwards.
AAAACTGGTGCAGAAAAAAATCCAGACTGGCGCTGGAAATAGACGATAACACAGATGTCTATTCCAATGTTTCCAATGACATACCCATTATTGAAACCATGATCCATAATGAGGAATGTTATAGAATCAGGCTGGAGCTGTCCAGGCTCTGGGGCTTTTACCGTGAGACTCTCGTCTGTTTTTACTATGAAGAGCTTACCATCCGGGAAACCGCATTGAGGTTAAACATAAGCGAGGAAATGGTTAAGTTTTATCTTCAGGCAGGTAAGCAGAAATTAAAGGAGGCAGTAGCTATGGAGATAGGGAATAAGAGTTTTTGGCCGAAGGAGTTCAGCATTTATAAATCAGCAATTGATTTTTCAAGAATTAATATATGGGAGGTACTTAAGCGGAAGCTGCCGTGCCAGATCGCAATATTTTGTCATGATCTATGGAGAACCGTAAGCGAGATATCAATTGAAACAGGTATTCCGGCTGTTTACATTGAGGAGGAGCTTCAGCTCCTTCTGGATGCGGGTGTAATGGTCAAAAATGAAAAGAATAAATACCGCACTAATTTTCACATCATGAAATCCAATGCGATCAAACAGGCAAAGGAACAATTTGAAGCCTTGTACGCACAATTCGTTCCGGTTGTTTTGGAAGCATATGAAAGGTATCTTCCCCAACTGAAGCAATGCAATATATTTCGCCAGGAGGTGCAGGATTACCGCTATACATGGGTATGGGCAGATGGCGTCGCTTTCTTTGACTTCGACGGCGCATTTGCTTCGGATGGCAATTTTCCTGTAAAGAGCGAGGATTTCCCCCAAATTTTATCCTGCGGTTCCCGGGCCTTTCTCTTCGCGGAAGAAGCGGCAGGTTATCAATGGAGTTCGGGGCAGACACCAACCGAACTTGAAAAATGTATGGTGTGGGCAAAGGATATCGCTGTATTCGGCGAATACCATCATCAAAAAGAGCTTTGCAATTTGGGAAAAGCACAGGCGCTCTACGATGTTTACAGTCAAAATGTCAAAGAGAAAGACATGCTCCTTTATGCACAGTTAATTGAGGAGGGGTATGTAGTAAAAGCGGATGGCAAACTTTTCTGCAATGTCATGGTTAGCACCAGGGAAAGCAGAAAACTGTTTAACGAAATAAATGCAGAAATGAAAAGGGTGCTGGGCCCCCTCTGTAGAGAGAAGGCAGCGAATATACGGCGGATTGTTAAAAACACGATCCCGGAGCATTTAAAGGGATATGCCGACGGATTTGCTACAACCTGGATCAGTTTTTATTCCGGTATTTATTTTTATGAGGCACTATATAACAAAGGCTTTCTCGCGCTTCCTGAAAAAGAGGATAATACGCCGGTTGCCTGCTCTATTTATGAATACTGATTAATAGTGGCAGCAGAAAACTTTTATCCTTTTACTTGACTGGTTGATGAAAGAGGGTATAAGCTATCAATAAGGGAATAATAAAACTTTACAGTAAGGAGGAGATGTATTATATCTGATAGGAAGGAAGCAATCAAATCGCAGAGAGAATTTTTTTCGGCAGGAGAAACGAAAGACATTAAATTCCGTATTGCAAAGCTCAATTGTTTGCGTGACGCGATTAAAAAGCATGAAAGTGAAATTATGTCGGCTTTAAAATTGGATTTAAACAAATCGGAATTCGAAGCTTATGAAACAGAAATCGGAATCGTATTAGAAGAAATTAAATATGTGATAAAGCATTTATCCAATTGGACAAGGCCTAAGCGGGTAAAAACCCCTCTGATGCATTTTCCTTCTTCCAGTGTTCTTTATACGGAGCCTTACGGCGTGGTTCTTATTATGTCGCCATGGAACTATCCGTTCCAATTAACCATGGTGCCCCTTGTAGGCGCGCTGGCGGCGGGGAATACCTGTGTATTAAAACCCTCGGAGTACTCCTTTCACACTTCGGAGATTATAGAAAAAATAATAAAAAAGGTTTTCAGGGAAGAATATGTCACAGTAGTCCGGGGCGGACGCGAAGCTAATAAATCCTTGCTGGATGAAAAATTCGATTATATATTTTTTACCGGAAGCCCGCAGGTTGGAAGAAGCGTTATGGAAGCGGCAGCAAAGCACCTTACGCCCGTAACCCTGGAGCTGGGCGGAAAAAGCCCATGTATTGTGGATGAAACAGCTAATCTTAAACTGGCGGCAAAAAGGATTGTCTGGGGTAAGTTTTTAAACGCGGGGCAGACCTGTGTTGCCCCTGATTACCTGCTTGTCCATGAAAAGGTGAAAGATAAGCTGATTATTGAGATGAAAAATTATATTACCGTATTTTACGGGAAAGACCCTCTGCAAAGCGAGTATTATCCTAAAATTATCAATCAGAAACATTTTGACAGGCTTTTGGGCTTAATGGAAAACATCGAGGTTATCACCGGAGGGGAATGGAATAAGGATACCCTACAAATTGCGCCTGCTATTTTGGATCATGTAACCTGGGAAAGTGCCATAATGAAGGAGGAAATTTTCGGGCCTTTGCTTCCAATCATGAAATTCGAAAGGTTAAGTGACGCGCTGGCAATGGTCAGAGAACGTCCAAAGCCCCTTGCTCTTTATTTTTTTACAACAAGTAAAAAACGGGAAGAATATGTAATGAAGAATGTTTCCTTTGGCGGCGGGTGTGTTAATGACACGATAATTCACTTGACCAATCCGAATATGCCCTTTGGGGGAGTGGGTGAAAGCGGAATGGGGCAGTATCACGGAAAAAACAGCTATGATACTTTTACGCATCGGAAAGGAGTTATCAAAAAATCAAATATTTTGGATATAAATCTACGCTATCCGCCCTTTAAGAATAATTTATCTGTATTGAAAAAAATAATGAAATAGATTTTAGAAAATGTTTTCCCGTGACTTTACGATATAATGTAATGAAAAATGCGCGCCGATTCTTTTATTAAAAAAGATGGCGCGCATTTATGCAATTAGTGAAAGGAGGTCGTTACAAAAAAGGATTTAATCTATCATATGACATGGGTTTCTCTTTCATCGTACACAATTGTATAGCGGGAGATATTCGTTTTGCATCAGCCTTCGAAAAGGTTTATGGCTTGTGTTATTCTTAGCTTTGTATAATCTTCATCACACATTTCTCACCGCCGGTTTTTACACTTTCCAGCAATTCCACCTGTACCTTGCAGGAAAGTGCGTGTGAGAACAATTTCTGGGTATAGCCAAGGGTGCATGCACACCAGGAACCGGATACATTTCCGTCACCGCGCTTGATACAGGAGCAGTAGCAGGCCGGGTAGGAGAAGTAAAGCGCCTTGCCGTCATGGGAAAGACTGTTGCCGGGCGCGTGTTTCTTATTGAAACGCTCACAGAACTCGCCGTAATCCGCGGAGCTTTCATACAGTATCCTTGCCTCCTCCGCCTTACTTCCCGGCAGGCAGCAGCAGTCCATGCGGATCTTGCGTATCTCTTCCTCTGAAAAACGTTCTTCCAGATAGGAGCAGACTTCATTGGCCCATTTGAATTTTTTATTATAATCGGCAGATTTGGACAAGGGCAGCTTTTCAAGGAAATCCCCCGCCGCCTCGGGCCCAATATGCCTTTTCAGACTTTGATACAGCTTGATTGCGTGGGCGTGATCTGATTTAGGCATAAGAGGACCCCTTTGCAATAGGAAAATATAACTCAAGAAGATCGGAGTTGCCCGGTACGGGATAGCGTTCGTGAACGGTGCCAACGATTTCTATGTTGGGATCATTAGTAATCTTTCCAAATACTTCCCCGTATTCCTCCGCCGTGCATTCCGCCACCAGGTAGGTCTGTGCCGGGATGATCCACTTTGTCCAGCCTTCCGGCGCCGCTGCGTCAATATCTGCCTCGCAGCCTGCCATGTATTTGCCGGTTTCGCTCCAGCGCTTGTTGCTTTCCTCTGCATCGTTCATTGCGCCCCATATGCCCAAAGGGAAGCCATTTTCATCCGTGCGGATAACATCCGCAATCTCTGCAAAGTGAGAATTGGCGTCGTTCCATAAGGTTGGTATCCATTCCTGGGGGCTGTTTGCCGGGCCCTGTCCGGCTTTTCCGATAACAGAGAATATGTCCTTGTAAATATGTTTTGTAGTCATTGCGGTTACTCCTTTTCTGCGTTTGTTTCAATTATAAAACCTGTAACCTGACAACGTAATGTCATATTATAAATTATCAGAAGTTATATTTTAACTTCTGATAAAAGGCGCTGCTTCTGTGCCGTCCATCTCGATTACAAGGAACGCACATTATGTTCCTGCAATATAAATGTTTTTTGCTATAAATATTTTCTTACTGTATTCTGTGCTTTTTTCTTAATAATCTCCCGGATATGCTCCGGTTCCAGAACCTCCATATATTCCCCATAGGAGAGGATGGTTCCGTACACCCAATCATCCTCCGGCCATGTCACCGATATGATGAAGCTGCCGTCCGGCTGTTTTTCCACCATATCTTCATCAAACTCATCATAGACGCGATAGGTCATCTCCGGTGTGATTTTAAGCCGAAGACTCACATCCGGCCGCCGGTGTCCGGCGGGACTGGTATCCGGGCGGAGATCTGACATACTGCGCTCGGTGAATAGTTCATTCGTCACGGTCAGCTTCTTCACCCTCGACAGCTTAAACAGGCGTATGTCCTGCCGAGTCAGACAGAAGCCCTTGATATACCAGGCTTTGGATTTAAACCAGAGCTGAATCGGCTCAATGCGCCGGTGGGTTTTCTCACCGTAAGTGCTATAATAATCAAACTCAACAATCCGATGCTCCAGAATCGCTGTCTTAAAATCATTAAAGGACTGGCCGTTTGCATAGCTCCAATCAGAAAAATCCACCTCCAGCCAGGGAACAGTATTCCGGTTGAAAATGGTGGACAGCTTTTGTAATACCTGATTGGTTTCTGCTGTTGTTACGCTGGAAAGGCCCTGCAGGGCATACAGAATCTCATTCTGTTCTTCCTCGCTCAGAATGGATTTGTTCAGAACAAAATCCGGCAGAAGGCGAATGCCGCCGCCCTTGCCCTTCTCGGTATAGACAGGGATGCCCGACAAACTCAGCGCATCAATATCACGGTAGATCGTGCGCTGGGACACGCCAAAATGTTCCGCCAGCTCCCTGGCGGTTATGGTTTTTCTATTCATCAGAAGATATGTAATTTCAAATAATCTGTTCATATTTCATCACCAAAATCAGCGTAGCATACAAATATGGCAGCTACATGTCACGCTTTAAAAATATCTTAATAATACTAAAAAATGATGCGGAGAAGACCTGGTCACAGAGCTTCTTCCGCATCATTTTATCATGCTGATATGGTAAGGTTCTATATAGTTGATTTTATTCCTGCCGTTCAAGCTTGCCAATAGCAGCAGAACGTAGAATTAATGGGACGATTTTGCCTCATTCCATTTATCAATATAGGATGATTCGATCTCCTCGCCCAGATATTGATAGGTCTGGCAGCGGTCCAGGACGGACTGCTCGGGAAAGGCTACCTTGCTGTTCTTGATATCCGCATCCATTATCATCTCTCTGGCAGCAGTGTTAGGTGTGGAGTAGGTAATGTACTCAAAATTCTTCAGGGCGATATCACCGCGGCACAGGAAATTGATAAAGGCTTCCGCATTCTCCTTGTTCCGGCAGTTTTTCGGGATAACCCAGCCATCGATCCATACATTGGAGCCTTCCTTTGGAATAACATATTCCAGGTCGGGATTTTCCCTCTGGGTGTAGATTGCTTCACCGGAATAGATGACGCCCAGGGCAGCCTCGCCGCCGATCATCTTATCCCGTACCTGGTCAACCACATAAGCCTGTACCAGGGGATACTGGCTGGCTAACAGTGCCTTTGCCTCCTCCAGCTGGGCGTTGTCAGTGCTGTTCATGTCATAGCCCAGATAGGTCAGAGCGATGCCGAAGGCATCCCGCACACTGTCCATCATCAGAATATTACCGGAATATTTCTCGTCAAAGAGGGCGCCCCAGCTGTCAATGGGACCCTCCACCATGGTCTTGTTGTAAAGGATTCCAACGGTTCCCCAGCAGTAAGGAACACTGTATTTGTTCTCCGGATCAAAGCTCTGGGAGCTTTTCAGATAGGCAGGATCTATATTGGAGATATTGGGTACATTATCGAAATTGATTTCTGCAAGCAAATTTTCCTGGATCATTTTCTGTATCATGTAATCAGAAGGGCATACCACATCATACTGGACCGCCCCTGCCTTGATCTTGGGATACATCTCTTCATTCTGCTCAAATTCATCATAGACCACCTTGATACCGGTCTCTTCCTCAAATTGATCCAGAACCTCCCGGTCAATATACTCTCCCCAGTTGTACACATAGACCTTCTCCCCCTCATCCTTGCTGCAGCCTGCCAGAAGGCTGAGGGAAAAGGCCAGCAGGGCAAAACATCCAATTACTTTCTTCATTCTTGTTCCTCCTCTTGATTTGCCATGTCCTTAAGACATGATCTTATTCTTCCGGTTAATTGCTTTTCCGTTTTGATTTTGTGATTGAAATGCAAGCAGATACCTTATGAGTGTATTACAGCTTGCGAAGCGGTGCATTCTTTCCTGCATTTCTACGGTTAATGAAGATCAGCAGTAATAATACCGTTACGAACATCAGGGTGGAGAGTGCATAAATCTCCGGCTTGATGCCCTTGCGCACCTCGGTATAGATCTTGGTTGACAGTGTATTAATCTCAGGCCCCTTGGTAAAATGGGTGATCACGAAATCATCCAGGGACATGGTAAAGGACAGGAAAAAACCTGACATGACCCCGGGCAGGATATCCGGCAGAATAACCCGGAAAAAAGCATATGAGCGGGATGCTCCCAGATCCTGAGCCGCTTCAAAGGTATGGGGATTGAGCTGCTTTAGCTTTGGCATGACACTCAAAATCACATAGGGAATATTAAAGGTAATATGAGCCAGCAATACGCTGGTAAAGCCCAGGGTAAAGTTCAGTGCAACAAAGATCAGCATCAGGGAAATACCCGTCACAATATCCGCGTTGAGCATGGGAATATTGGTAATGCTCATCAATACGGCCCGGGGTGTCTTCTTCATGCTGTTCATTGCGAGAGCCGCCGCAGTACCCAGCAGTGTGGCAATGAGTGCGGAGGAAAAGGCAATAATCAAAGTAGTTGAGAGAGCCGCCATAATATCATCATTCCGAAAGAGCTGCTTGTACCAGTGAAGGGTGAAGCCGCCCCACTTCGCCCTGGACTTGGAGGCGTTAAAGGACAGGACAATCAGAATGATAATGGGTGCATATAAAAACAGCAGAATAATGCCTACATAGAGACGGCTTACTATTTTTTTTACCATAGATTGCTTCCCTCCTTTTCCTTATCGTATTTGGACAGAACCGCCATACAGAACAGGATGAAAATCATCAGTACCAGGGACAGCCCGGAGCCGGTGTTCCAGTTCCCCAGGCGGAATTGCTGCTCAATCACGTTGCCGATGAGAACGATCTTGCTTCCGCCAAGGATGGTGGAGATGACGAAGGTGGTAAGAGAGGGGACAAATACCATGGTAATACCGCTTATCACTCCCGGAAGGCTCAGGGGCAGAATAATTCTCAAAAAGGTCTGGGAGCTGCTGGCGCCGAGATCTCTGGCCGCATTCACCACGTCCCTGTCAATCTTAATCAATACATTATAAATCGGAAGCACCATAAAGGGCAGGAAATTATATACCATACCCAGAATGATGGCAGAAGGGGTATTGATAATGTTCAGCAGCGGAAGATGGAGAAACTCCAGCATCTTATTCAGCACACCGGTTTTCTCCAGAATATTCTGCCATGCAATGGTGCGCAGCAGAAAATTCATCCACATGGGCAGAATAATAATCAGCACGATAAAGCTGTTGCTCTCCAGCTTGGAGTTATTTAATATCATTGCCAGGGGATAGGCAAGAAGCAGGCATAATATGGTGCTGACGACGGAAAGCTCCAGCGCAAGCACAAGGGCCCGCCGGTTGACCGGATCTGCGATCAGCGCCACATTATCCAGGGTAAAGCCTTTGCTGCTGGTCAGACCGTAATAGATAATCATAATCAAAGGGATTATGATAAATCCGACCATCCATATAATATAGGGAAAGGAAAGCCATTTCATGGAAGACGACACAGGATGCCTGCCGCCTGCCTCCGTTTTATCTGCATGGGAAAACCGCAGAGCGGGAATTGGGCTTTTTTCCGTAAGATGCTTTAATTTATCGATAACTGCCATAGGACTTCATCTCCTGATATACTATTTTACAGTTGCTGGTTTGTAGCAACTATTCAGCGATTTCCGCAGCTTCCTCATCCTCGGATTCCGGTTTATTCATGATCTGGAGATCATAAGGATCGACGCTGATGCCGACCTCGCTGCCGACGGGGAAGAGATCGGTGGAATGCACCAGCCATTCCCGTCCGTTCGCAGTTACCTCCATCTCATAATGGACACCCTTAAAGAGCAGGGAGGTCACCCTTCCGCTGAGGATGCCATTCTCCGGCTTCACCAGATCGATATCCTCGGGACGAATCACCACATCCACAGGCTTATTCCGTCCAAAACCGACGTCCACGCAAGGGAAATTCGCTCCGAGAATATTCACCAGCTTATCCTCCACCATGACGGAGGGGATAATATTGCTGTCACCGATGAAGTCGGCTACGAAGGCGTTCTTCGGCTCATTGTAGATATCCTCCGGTGTTCCGATCTGCTGGATATAACCCTGGTTCATAACCACAATGGTGTCGGACATGGTCAGAGCCTCCTCCTGGTCATGGGTTACGTAGATAAAGGTAATTCCCAGCTCGTTCTTCAGACGGATCAGCTCATACTGCATGTCCTGGCGCAGCTTCAGATCCAGCGCGCCCAGGGGTTCGTCCAGGAGAAGAACCTTCGGCTCGTTCACGATGGCCCTGGCGATGGCAATCCGCTGCTGCTGGCCGCCGCTTAAGGAATCCGGCATACGGTTGCCGAAGCCCTCCAGATTCACCAGCTTTAAGGCATAATTAATCTTATCCTGGATATAAGCTTTGCTTTTCTTCTTTATCTTCAGACCGAAGGCAATGTTTTCCGCTATGGTCATATGGGTAAAAAGAGCATATTTCTGAAAAACCGTGTTTAACTGGCGTTCGTTGGGAGGAAGCTTGGTGATATCCTTGCCCTCGAAGATAACCTGACCCACATTGGGGGTTTCAAAGCCGCCGATGATGCGGAGTGTCGTGGTCTTGCCGCAGCCGGAGGGACCCAGCAGAGTCAGAAATTCATTCTCCCGTATATATAAATTCAATTCATCAAGTACCATGGTGTCACCAAAGGACTTGCTTATGTTCACTAGATTGATTAACTTATTATCCGTCATCCTGGGATCCTCCTGAATTATCACAAAGGCCGGGTTGGAAGCCTTCTCCTATTTTGAATTAAAAGCTTGGCGGAGTAGATACCCATAATAGGGTAGCGCCTGTTTTTTCGGAAGCGGTGATGTAGTGCTGCTTATTGGCGGTAAAATAAAAGGATTCTCCCTTTTTGACCTTATAGTTCCGGTTGCCGATATGCAGGGTGATGCTTCCGTTTAAAATATAGCCGAATTCCTCCCCTTCATGGGGATTATCGGGATAGGTGGATCCGTGGGGGTCCAGGGTCAGCAGGATGGGCTCCATGATATTCTTCTGAGCGTTGGGAATGATCCACTTCACTTCATTTTTCAATTCGGAATCGTATTTTTCAAAATAATCTGATTTCTTGAACACTACCTGTTCGGAGGAGGTTCCGCTGAAGAATTCCTCCAGGTTGGTGCCCAGGCATTGCAGGATATCCATGAGAGTCGCGATGGACGGTGAGGTCAGATCCCGTTCCAGCTGGGAGATGAAGCCTTTGGATAACTCCGCCCGGTCTGCCAGCTCTTCCTGGGTCAGACTTTTCTGAATGCGCAATTCCTTGATTTTTGATCCGATATTCATGGGGGTGTCCTTTCTGATTCTTACTGAGAATAAACTCAAAGTTTAGTTACGCTAAACAGCAAACAATATAAATTATACTAGTATAATTCATATTGTCAATCATTTTTATAAAAATTACGTGTATAATTTTGTAGAAAATTATAAATGCAAATAAAAGGAAGCAAGAAAGAGGGAAAGACGATGCCGGAAGGTTGGGGAGAAGATGGAAGCGGTAAAACAATCCTTCAGTAACGAGCTCAAATTGTGCATAGAATGAGAAAGATTTAGGAGAAAGCCGAAAAGCAGGGAAAAAGAAGGGTACAGAATAATACAGCAAGAAGGCCAGGAATCATTCTGGAAGATTGGACCTTCCTGCTGCAGCATTTTATGAACTATAATGTAACAGTTCCTTATTCAGAACGGTAGAAATCCTTAATTTTATCCAGTCTTGAGGTCATGCCCAGGAAGAGCTGATCCACAAGGGTAACGGCAATCATGGATTCCACAACCACTACAGCCCTGGGAACAATCACAGGGTCATGACGGCCCTTGATCTGAATCTCAATATTCTCATTCTGCTTATTCACCGTCTTCTGGGTGCGGAAGATGGAGGGAGTAGGCTTGATTGCCGCCCGAACAATAATATCCGAGCCGTCGCTGAGACCTCCCAGGATACCGCCGCCATGATTGGTCATCTTGGTGATGCCTGTGCTTTCATCATAGTGAAAAGGATCATTATTCTCCGCCCCGGTCATCTGGGCGCAGCGGAAGCCGTCACCGATCTCTACCCCTTTCACCGCGCCGATGGACATTACGGCTCTGGCCAGGGAAGCGTCCAGCTTCTGGAAGACTGGCTCCCCGACTCCTGCGGGCATTCCGGTCACAATGCATTCGATGATTCCGCCGGAGGAATTGTAAGCCTCCATCTGCTCCGACAGATAATCCTCCGCGCGCCTGGAGGCATCGGGATCGGGCATGCAAAAAGGGCTTACCCGGGCCTCACGGAGATCGAATTTGGCGGGATCGATGGAGACAGGACCAATGGAACGGGTGTAAGCATTTACCTCAATTCCCAGCTCCCTTAAAATAGCGGCGGCAATGGCACCGGCGGCCACCCTTCCGATAGTCTCCCGTCCGGAGAAGCGTCCGCTGCCACGGTAATCCCGGAAGCCGTATTTCTGATCAAAGGTATAATCCGCATGGCCAGGACGGTAATAATTTGCAATCTCGGAATAGTCGCCGGAGCGTTGGTTTTCATTGTATACCACCAGTGAGATGGGAGCGCCGGTGGTCCGGCCTTCAAAGACACCGGACTGAATCGTGATCCTGTCCCCTTCCTTGCGGGGGGTGGAGTATTTGGTCTGACCCGGCTTCCTGCGGTTCATATAGGTTTGTAGATATTCCTCGTCCAGCGGGAGGCCGGCAGGGCAGCCGTCCACGACGACACCGATTCCGATGCCGTGGGATTCTCCCCAGGTTGTTATGGTGAACAGAGTACCGTAGATAGAACCTGACATAGTTTTCCTCCTGTTTTATCTTGATTATGTCTTCCGAAGGGCAGATGCAGTAAGAAATTAAGAGATAGTGCCGCCTGGGAGAATGTATCAATAGTATATAGGAAAGTAGTTATAGATTCAATCATTTTAAGGACGTTTGGGTAAAATAATCATATATTAAAATGACAAAATAATTTGAGGCAGTATATGAGTGATCGTTTTTTTTCTTCCGGGAGATCCGGATTTCAATATGGTAAACCAACTGCGCCTTCCAAGGGGAACAATGATAATAGAAATACCTCCCACTATACCGGGGAGGATACGGACGCTGATCTGATCATCGAGGATAATACAATTTATGAAATCGACAGAGCCTGCTTTGAGCGGCTGAAGCAGAAGAAGAGAAGAGAATAATAAAGTAAAAGGCCTCCTGTCAGGAGGCCCTTTTACTTCGCCATCGGATGCTTGGGACTGTTGGGAAAACGGCTCTTTAGAAGCAGCCACCACAGCAGCTGAGCAGAAGGATGATCCAGATAATGCTTCCGCAGCTATCGCCGCCGCCGAGGATACCATTGCCGCAGCCACCGCCGCAGCCATTATTGCAGCTATTGCCTCCAAGAAGGCCATTACCACCGCCACAGCAGAGCAATAAAAGAATTATGATGAGGCATCCGTTATTGCTTCCGCCTCCACAGTTTCCACAGCCGTTATCACAGCCTCTGTCGCAACCTGTTGCTGCTAAATCACTCATTGATTGTTCCTCCTAATAATAATTACAATGTATCATATGAAGGATTGCTTGACTGATTTCCTGTTTTTTCATATAATTATGCACATATTTTTTTTCTTTTGCGGTTATGGAGCAGCATTTCCCCGAGGCTCCCGAATAGAAGTATATTGATTAAGCCCTCGGAATAGGATAATACAAAAAAGGTGGAGCAATCGGATGGTCAAAAAACAAAAAATCCAGGTGATTGTGTATTTTGAAGATTATGAGCAGCGCCGAAGGACCTTGGAGGAGCTGGGACGGATCAAATACTGGCTCCCGATGATCGGTGCCTGTGTAATAGAGATAGACGAAGATGCACTGGACAAAATCATATCCATGGAAGGGATGATCAGCTACGAGCTGGACACTCATATTACAGCGCAGATGAACCGGGTCAGTGATATTATTGAGAGTAAATGGGCGCATGATCACGGATATTTTGGCCGCGGAGTAGGAGTGGCAATCGTGGATACCGGAATTACCTTACATAAGGATTTTGTAGACGGAGGCAACCGGGTGATTGGCTTTGTGGATTTTATCAACCGCCGGGCGGAGCCCTATGACGATAACGGACACGGAACCCACGTGGCAGGGATTGTGGGAGGCAATGGTTTCTCTTCCCAAGGAAGATATCAGGGTCTTGCCCCGGAATGCAATCTGATCGGGGTCAAGGTTCTGGATAAGAGAGGGGATGGGAATATCTCCGATGTGCTTGCCGGACTCCAGTGGATTATAGATAATAAGAAAAGATACAATATCAGGGTTGTGAATATCTCTGTGGGAACCTCCGCCAAGGAAAGCCTGGATGAGAACTCTCTCCTGGTGCAGGGGGTCAACGCGGTGTGGGACAGCGGGATAGTGGTGGTAGTGGCTGCAGGGAACAACGGTCCCGGTCCCATGTCCATCTCCACCCCGGGCATCAGCAGAAAGGTAATAACCGTCGGCTCTTCGGATGACAATGTGGCGGTGGAGGTGTTCGGAAGCGGGCGCACCAAGGACTATTCCGGCCGGGGGCCCACCCCTTTTTGTATCAAGAAGCCGGATATTGTCGCACCGGGCTCCAATATTATATCCTGTAATATCTGCCGGTACCCGTCGAGGGCAAAGAGCAGCGAGCTACGGCATTCCGCAGTGGATTCGCCCATGATATACACCATCAAAAGCGGAACCTCCATGGCAACACCGGTAGTCACGGGTGCCATTGCCCTGCTTCTGTCCGCCCATCCCCAGCTCTCCAACAGGGAGGTGAAGCTGAGACTGCGCAGCTGTGCGATCAACCTGGGGCAGCATTGGGAGAAGCAGGGCTGGGGGCTGCTGAATGTCCGCAGACTGCTGGAGCAGCCGTAAACCGGGTTTATTTTATTTTACAACTCCCCGAGATCATCGAAGCAGAAACAGCTTCGGTGGTTACGGGGAGCTTTTTGTCGTATAGGGAAGATGTTTTCCGGTTCTAAAAAATTGTATATAAATCCAAAGGGGAGCAGTTAAAGAGCCGTCCCTCTTGTGGTAGCATAATTACAGAAGCTGAAGAAAAGAAACAGGAGGATGCAGTATGAATGAAGTGGCGATAAAAAGGACGCGGGGGAAACGGGTTCTGAGGGATATTCTTAGAGATAAATGGTTGTATTTCTTATTGCTGCCGGGAGTTGTATTTTTTATCATTTTCAGGTATGTGCCTATGTTTGGCCTGCGGATCGCATTTCTGGATTATAATCCCTTTGATCCGCCCAGCAGCCCCTTTGTAGGACTGCATCAGTTTAAGAGGCTCTTTACCTCAATCTCATTTCCAAAGGTTTTCTGGAATACCTTAAAGATCAGTATGCTGAAATCCTTAGTAGGATTTCCTGTTCCGATTATTCTTGCGCTGCTGCTGAATGAGGTGAGGGTATTAAAGTTTAAGAAATTTACACAGACCGTATTATATCTTCCCCATTTTATTTCCTGGGTTATTATGGCGGGACTGATCCGAAGCTTTGTAAATCCTACCAACGGATTAATTAATGTTTTGATCACCCAGATGGGCGGAAAAACAATTGATTTCTTAACCAATCCCTCGGCTTTTGTTCCGCTGCTGGTATTGACGGAAATCTATAAGAGCATGGGATGGGGAACCATCATCTACTTTGCCGCTATCTCCGGCGTGGACGAGCAGTTGTATGAATCTGCCAGCATTGACGGAGCCAACCGCTGGCACAGGGTACGGCATATTACGCTTCCGGCAATCCGTCCGGTAATTATCATAGTATTTATTTTAAACCTCGGCAATATTTTAAACGCAGGCTTTGAACAGATCTTCCTGCTGTACAGTCCGCTGGTATATGATGTGGCGGATGTAATCGACACCTTTGTTTACCGGGCAGGTATTATCGGAAGTGATTATTCCTTCAGTACCGCGGCGGGGCTGTTTAAATCGGTGGTGGCCCTGATCATGATCGTGGGCGCCAACCGGATTGCAAAAACGGCGGGTCAGGAAGGCATTTATTAAGGAGCCCAGAATAAAGGACAGGAAAGGAGTAATTACATAACATTATGAATAAAACATCGAAAAAAAACCGCATCAAACAAACCACCGGAGGTAAGATTTTTTCAGTGTTTAATTATATCTTCTTTACATTGATCGCGGTGATTATGATCTATCCTTTCTGGCATGTTGCGATGCAGTCTCTCAGCGGGATCAATGAAACAGCGGCGGGAGGCATCTTCCTGTGGCCCAAGGGCTTTACCTTAAGCACCTACCAGAGCGTATTCAAGAACAGGGAAATCTGGAGGGCTTACGGAGTGACGGTCTTTGTCACCATAGCGGGCTCCCTGACCGGAACCCTCCTGACAGCCATGACGGCATATCCTCTTTCCAAAAGCCGGTTAAGAGGCGGGAAGCTGGTGATGTTTCTGATTATGTTCACCATGCTGTTCAGCGGAGGAATGATCCCCAATTACATACTGATTAAGAATTTGAAGCTGCTGAACAGTGTTTTCGCATTGATTATTCCCGCATTAATCAGCGCCTACAATGTAATTATTATGAAGAGCTTTTTTCAGTCAATTCCCGAAAGCTATGAAGAGGCGGCGAGAATTGACGGCGCCAATGATGTGAGGATTTTCTTTGGGATCATTGTTCCTCTGTCAAAGGCAACTATTGCAACCATTGCTTTATTCAATGCAGTTATGTATTGGAACGATTTCTTCAGCACCGTAATGTATATCAACAAGAAGGAGCTGTGGTCCTTGCAGGCATATCTTCGTAATATGCTGACCAACACCGCAGAGGCAATGAACGCCGTTGGTGTAAATATCAATATGACGCCTGCCATCAATGCGACAACCATCCGGGCCGCTTCCATCATCGTGGCGACGGTTCCCATCCTGGTGGTATACCCCTTCCTGCAAAAGTATTTTGTAAAGGGTGTTATGATAGGCGGCGTAAAGGGCTAAACGGTCATATCCGCAGAGTGGTATTTTAAAGAGAAGCAGTATCACGGATGCGGTTTGATATAGAACAAAGAATAAATATTATAGGAGGATTGTATGAAAAAAAGGTTGGGTAGCAGAATACTGGCGTTAGGCTTGGCATTGGTTTTGAGCATTGGTTTATTGACAGGATGCTCCTCCAGTGATCCCAAATCAACGGACAGCGGGAAGAAAACAGAGACAGGAAAGACCGATACGGCAGATAAGACCGATGAGAAAAACAACGAAGCTGCGCCTGAGGAGCAGAAGAAGATTGATGTAACCATCGTAACCATGCAGGGCTTTGTACAGCCGGACAGCTGGCTGGAGAAGCTTTGGGAAGAGCGTTATAATGTAAATATCGAGGTTCTGGTATTACCCGGCTGGAGTGACGGAGAAGCAAAGGTTAACCTTTTGATGGCCGACGAAGGGCAGAGACCCGACGTAATCTGGTGGTGGGGCCTGCAGCAGGAGTATAAGCAGTGGGTTGACGCAGGGCTGTTGATCGATGTCGCACCCTATATGGATAAATACCCCAACATGAAGAAATATTATTCCGAGACCGGCGATGCATTATTCTTCGCGCAGGAAGCAAACGGCAGCCTTTACAGAATCCCCGGCGATGTAGCGGAGGAATCCTGTACCGTTACCTTATTAAGAAAGGACTGGATGGATAAGCTGGGACTTTCCGTACCGACCACCATCGATGAATATAAGGAGGTACTGCGTGCCTTTACCTTCAATGATCCCGACGGAAACGGACAGAACGATACCTATGGCTTTACAGGAGAAGGCTTGAGCATCCGCAGCTTCTGGCCCTTCTACGGAGCATATGGGGCAAATCCCGAGAAGTTTGTCATTAAAGAGGATGGTTCTGCTGTATACGGCGCAACTCAGCCGGAGGTAAAGGAAGCGCTGAAGGTAATCAACGAATTATATATGGATGGTATCATTGATCCTGCCATTGTAACACAGAACAATATCAGTGAAATATTTGCAGGCGGCAAGTGGGGAAGTGTTTATCGCTGGATTGCAGCCATGAATCCTTCCGACGGGCAGGCAAGCGCATTAAAGGCCAACAATCCCGGTGCTGAGCTGATGGCAATAGAGCCGGTTGCAGGACCGAACGGAAAGAAATCCGAGTATTTTGCCGGAAGTGCATCCTGGTGTTATTTTGCCATCACCAACACCTGTGATGATCCGGAGCGCGTATTTGCAATGTTTGATGATCTGGCAACGGAAGAGCACTGGAAGGAAAAAGTATTTGGTATTGAGGGTGAGCATTATGCCATCGAGGACGGCGTATTCAAGAGCCTTCTGGCTGACGGTCAGAACGAAGCGGATAATATCGGCCTGGGACTGTTCAAGGATCTGTTCGCAAGAAAGGACGGCGCCAACATCGTAAATACTCCTGAGGTTATCTCCCTCTTTGAGAAATCCATCGGCTATGCACAGGTAGTCAAGGAAACAAGCATTGAATTCAAGAGCGCAAACCGTCCTGTTTGGAAGCAGTACGGCGGAGAGCTGCAGGCATTACGTGACCAGTATCTCTATGGTATCATTTCCGGTGCAATGCCCATCGATGCCTTTGATGAATTTGTTGAGAAATTCTATGCAATCGGCGGAAAAGAAGTGGAGGCAGAAGCAGCAGAGCTCTATAAGGAGCAGATTGCTGAGTATGAGACCTACAAAAGCAAAAAATAAGGAACAGGAATTACCATAATGGTATAACGGGCTTCCCTTCATACGGGTTGGAAGGCATAAGAGAAGATGCCCTTTCCATCCGGTATGAGGGAGCCCTCCTTGTTTATTGCAGCGCTTATTACGGCGTTTATTACAGCAATTATTACAGCAGTTAGTACAGCAATTATTACAGCGGTACTGACAGGATGGATGACTTATAGCGGATAACTTATAATTTAAGAAACGGAGGCAGCTAATGATAAGAAAAAAATTAAGTGATCATTGGAGACTGAGAGGAGAGTTTCTGGATGTGGCAGCGGCGGATGTGAAGGAGGTGACGGAACGGGAAGAAGGAACCTTTGGGATAGAATTCTCCAGCAAGGGGCCGATTCCCTTTCCTCACCGCTGCGGATACCTGGAGGCCGTAGTGCCGGGGGATGTAGTGGATACCCTTCTTCGGCACGGGCTTATGAAAGATCCGCTGTTAAAGGATAATTCAAAGGAAGCTCTGTGGGTGAAGGATCTGTCCTGGTGGTATATCAGGGAATTCCATGTGGAGGAGGAAATGCTGGAGAAGGAAGAGGTCAGACTCTTTCTGGAACAGCTGGATTATAATGCGGATATTATAATTAACCATCATTTTGTGGAGAAGCATAAGAATACCTTTGTTTCTTTTTATCAAAATGTGAAAAGATTTCTGAAGCCGGGGAAAAACCAGCTGGTAATCCGGCTGACCTCCGGGGTGGAGGAATTTCATGAGAGGGACAGCATTTCCTTCTACGGAATGAACTCCAATCCCCTCTGCAATCAAAGAATCTATCTCAGAAAGCCCCAATATACCTATGGCTGGGATTGGTGCAAGTCGCTGCCCACCTGCGGCATGGGAGGGGAGATGTATCTGGAAGCCTTCTCGGGGGCAAGGATCGCAGCATTTCGCATGGACACTCTGAAAATAGAAGGAACCCGGGCAAAGCTCAGAATCTATTTTGAAATAGAAAAGCTGAGGATGTGTCAGGCAGAAGAGGTAACGCTGCATTATTCCATTCATGACGGAGACAGGGTATTATATGAGAGCAGCCGGGAGCATTACTTTGCTGGGGGCTTGAATTTTGTTGAGGAAGAAATTGAATTAGAGGAGATCGAATTATGGTGGCCCAATGGATACGGCAGTCAGAAGCTATACCAGGTAAGGGCTTATATGGAATATAAGGGTGAAGTCTGCCGGATGAAGGAGAGGGAGGCCGGAATCCGTACCGTAGCCCTTGATCTCAGCAAAAGGGAGGACGGCACCAGAAATTATGCGGTCTTTGTCAACGGAGTAAAGATATGGTGCAAGGGAGGAAACTGGGTGCCTGCGGATTCCTATTATCTCAGGACACCCATGGAAACCTACAAGACATTGATTAGTGAGGCCAAGGAAGCGAATTTTACAATGCTTCGCATGTGGGGCGGCGGGCTCTATGAGCCGGATTATTTCTACGAGGAGTGCTCCCGTCAGGGAATTCTTATTATGCATGATTTCATGTATGCCTGTGCCCTGTATCCCGACCATCTCCCCTGGTTTTTGCATCAGGCGATGCTGGAGGCGGAGTACCAGACAAAGAGATTGGCCCATTATCCCTGCATGGCTCTTTGGACCGGCAATAATGAGATCCATGAATCCATGGCGGAATGGTTTCCTGATCAGATTCAGCCGAAGCAGTTCTACGGCGCCAAAATATTTAACTATATTCAGCCGAAAGCGGTACGCGATAATTCCCCCTGCATTCCCTATGTGCCCGGTTCCCCCTATTTCGGCAGGCTGCCCAATGATATGGACGCCGGGGATTCCCATATCTGGAAATGGATGGGCCATGCGGAGGAGACGAAGATGAACTTCCGGTATGAGCTGGAGGCTTTCGACCGTTTGAAGACCAGATTCTCCAGCGAATACGGTTTCTACGGCGCATTGATGCACAGCTCCGTGAAGCGCTATCATGACGGAGAGAAGCTTCGGATGGGCAGCCCGGTGTGGGAGCATCACGGCGAATATCCCAGAAAGCATCAGGGCATTATGGAAGGAATCCGGAGGCACCTGGCGGAACCAAAGGAGAATTGTGCCGGGGATTATCTTCTGTACAGCGGTATCTTACAGGGATGCTTATACAAAGACCTGGCGGAGACCTTACGAAGCAAGGAATACTGCCAGGGGAATCTGATCTGGATGTATAATGACTGCTGGCCGGAGACTGGCTGGACCGTCATTGACTATTACCTGACCAGAAAAATATCCTATTATTTTCTGAAGCGTGCCTACGAGCCTAAGAAATTCCTGGTCAAACGCCAGGATGGATTGATCCGGTTTATCATTATTAATGAGAGCGGAGAAGCCTTGTCCCTTTCCCTGGAATACGGATATGTCAGATTTAACGGAAAGAAGAGCTTCACCCAACCGGCAGAGATTGAGCTGGCTGCCCATGCAAGGCATGAATTTTCTGTTCCTGCGGAGCATGAGGATTTCCAGAGCGGCTGCTACTACATAAAGGCGTTAAATCACCCGGAATTTACTGCGGCTTCGGAGATACGCCCTTATTACAGGGCGCTTCAATTACCGGAGGCCCAGCCGGAGATGACCATCACAGACCGAACAGGGGAATACGTAGATGTAAGAGTGGTGTCAGGCACCTATGTGCCGGTTGCTTATCTGGCCTGTGAAGATGACCGGATTCATTATAGCGATAATTACTTTGAATTGCTGCCCAATGAGGAGAAGCTGATTCGGGTATATCAGGCTGATGCCCGGATAACCCTTCATCAGCTGAGAATTGACCCGGAATAAAGACAGTGTCAGGCACCTATCGGAAGAGCGGTGCCTGACACCAAATCTGCTGGAACAGCCATAATAAAAGGCCGTAAATTATAAATTAAAGGGGCGGCTGTATTTCAGGGCCTTGATGACTGCAAATATGGTCTCCAGGATATAAATAATAATTAGGAATGCAACAAAATTAGAGGTTATTATATTCCAGGCGCTTGCAACAGAAAAGTCAGAACCCCAGTAGCGAAGCGCATCAAGCTGTGTTCCAAAGTCCGGATTCCAGACATCAAAGGCAGTGAAGGCAACCACTGTTAAAATTGTGCTGACAGTATTGAGGACGAAGGCAAATATGGCATAAGGAATGGAGTATTTCCTGTCAATCAGTTCCCAAATATTTCTCAGGAGGCCAAGGCTCATGGCGATCAAAAAAAGAGGCAGGGCCATTTGAAAGGCTTCCGAATTGAACAGCGGTATGACAGTACGAACGTTATCAGCATGATGATAGAATTTGAATAAATGCGGCAGCGAGGCAAAGACCGTGATGCCTATTGTTGTGAAGATAATCCCTGCAATGGGCTCTGAAATAGGGATTTGAAACTCTTTGACAGGGACAGGGGGAAGGGAGTCGGCATCCCACTCCGGTTCAAGATCCTTTATATTCATCCCATTCCGTTCTGCCAATGCAAAAATCAGGGTGACAAAGCCAAAAGCGGACAGAGCGGTATTGAATAAATTCCCAAGCCAGGTACCGATATAGCGATACCCTATACTGATCTCGGAAGTGAAAAGCTCCAGGGAGGTGGCAATGCTTATCCCTATCAGAGCTGCTCCCAGCACAATCTTTAAAACCATCAGGTAGATGGGGAAGCTCTCCGGGCGGATAAGATACCTGGAGGTATCCTGGTATTTCTCCGCCAGGTCCCTGGGGTTCCCGAGCTCCCTAAGCACTTTGTTCAGATCCTCCAGAGCAGCGGGAATACCTTGATTTCCAGACTCAAGCATATCGTAGATCAGGGTCTTTAATTCAATTTCAATATCCTTCCGGCTCGAAGGAGTCATATGCTTTGTTACCTGGTAAATGTAACGGTTCATTCTATCTTCAATATAATCGAAGTCATGCTTGATGGTATGTTTCTTCATTTCTTACATCCTCCTTATTAATTTAATTTGCTATTTTATTGGACTAATATTTGATTGCTGTTCCGTCTGGCCGGAATTCTGTGGAGTGTCCTCCATCAGGTGATTCATCGCTGTTACCATCTTATCCCATTCCAGTCTCAGCTGCTGATATACCTCCTGACCCAGCTCGGTGAGCATGTAGTATTTGCGCGGCTTGGCGCCTGAGGTCTCCCATTCACTTTTCAGAAGTCCCTGCTTCTCCAGCCGGCGCAGCAGGGGATACAGGGTATTGGCTTCCATGGGGATATCATTCTCGCTCAGATCCTGTACCAGGGAATATCCATAAGTAGGAGCGGACAGCCGGCATAGTACGCTCAGGACGGTGGTTCCCCGCCTCAGCTCCAGCAGGAGCCCCGATAGTAATTCAGTTTTATTAGACATAATAGCCTCCCTCCTATAATATTGTGCACTGTCACTTACTGTTGATAATATTATACTGTGTGACACACAATAATGTCAATAACAAAATCAAAAAATTATTTTTTACTTCTATACGGGATCTATTAAAACAATACTATTAAGTTTGTTTAATTAATTTACAAATTAGTTATTGTAATATTTGAAGAAAGGATTTATAATATAATAAAAGCGCAGTGAGGGAATGCAAGTTTACTTGTGATTGCCGAGCGGAGCGAAAAATCATGGACATGGTTGTGTTCATAATAACAAGATCATGAATGAGGCTTTCATTTATGATGGAGCAGGTAGTCAAGTACAGAAAAAGTAATTTATATAACAAAAGGAGGATATTAAAATGTCATATTTTCAGGTTGGCAAGATTGAATACGAGGGACCCCAGAGCAAGAATCCTTTGTCCTTCAAGTACTATAATCCCGAGGAAGTAGTGATGGGGAAGACCATGAAGGAGCAGCTCCGTTTTGCTATGTCCTACTGGCACACCCTCACCTATATGGGAAATGATCCCTTCGGCGGCGCTTCCATGCACCGTGCATGGGATAACACGGATCAGGAGATGGTAAAGGCGAAGGAAAGAGTACATGCAGCCTTTGAGTTCATGGAGAAGATGCAGATTCCTTTCTTCTGCTTCCATGATCAGGACATCGCTCCCAGAGCAGCTACTCTGGAGGAGACAAACCGGAGACTGGACGAGATCGTAGCAGTGATTAAGGAAGAGATGGCCCGCACCGGCATCAAGTGCTTATGGGGAACCACCAATGCCTTTGGTGATGACAGATTCGTCCATGGCGCTTCCACCTCCTGCAATGCCAGCGTTTTCGCTTATACCGCGGCACAGATCAAGAAGGCAATGGAGATCACAAAGGATTTAGGCGGTGTGAACTATGTATTCTGGGGCGGCCGTGAGGGCTATGAGACCCTGCTGAATACCGATACCGGCCTGGAGCTGGATAACCTCGCCAGACTTCTTCGTATGGCAGCGGATTATGCCAAGGAGATCGGATTCACCGGCCAGCTCTTAATCGAGCCCAAGCCGAAGGAGCCTACCAAGCATCAGTATGATTTTGATGCGGCAACCGTGCTTTCCTTCTTAAGAAAATACAATTTACAGGATGATTTCAAGCTGAATATCGAAGCAAACCATGCAACACTGGCGCAGCACACCTTCCAGCATGAGCTGAACATGTCCAGAATCAACGGCGCTCTCGGCAGTGTGGATGCCAACACCGGCGATCCGATGCTGGGCTGGGATACCGATCAGTTCCCTACCAATGTATATGATACCACCATGGCAATGTATGAGATTCTCCTGGACGGAGGCTTCACAAAGGGCGGCTTGAACTTTGACTCTAAGGTTCGCCGTGCATCCTTTGAGGATGATGATTTATTCTATGCTTATATTGCAGGTATGGATGCCTTTGCAAAAGGCCTGAAGGTTGCTGCAAGACTTCTGGAGGACGGCGTATTCGAGAACTTCAAGGCGGAGCGTTATGCCAGTTATAAGGAAGGCATCGGCAAGGATATTGTGGAAGGTAAGGTTGGCTTCAAGGAGTTAGAGGCTTATGCCATGAAGAACGGAACCAGCCCCAACAAATCCGGCAGGCAGGAAATGCTTGAGAGCATCCTGAATCAATATATTTTGGAAACAAAATAATGCGGGAGATTGTCTTTTCTATTAAGAAGAAAGGATAATAAACTTCATATAAGATAAGAAAGAGGAGCTGTGAGAAGCTCCTCTTTCTTAATCCATCATTCTTATTTGCTGCATTCGCATGTCTTGTACCAATCGGCGAACTGTTTTATTGAGGAATCTGCATTTCTCCGTCTCTCGTATGTCTCTTCTATGGTATATTGTGCGAAGGTTCTGCCGTCAAGCGAGTAGCTGGGAATAAAAACATACCATAAATCACTCCATTTTTCAGGATTTTCAATTCCAATCATTTCCTTTGAAAGCCTGCCTTCGTGATTGCAGTAAAAATATTCAATTTCATTGCCGTCATAATAAGCCAGGCATTCTTTAAACCTGCAATTTCGGTTTTCAATACCGTTCATTAATTTTAGTATGCCGTTTACACCAATGGTATCCAAGGCAAAATTAACAAAAGCCCTTGGAAAACCATTCAGAGAATCTATATAGAAGCCGGAATCCTGAGCGATACACGGCTGCCTTACCAGCTTGTAAGCTTGCATTACTTTTGACTTTGCTATTTCTGTTATGTCATCAGAACGCGGTTCAATCAATTCATAGGAATAGGTTTCCAACTCTATGTTCAACTCATCAAAATACTGCTGTGCAGTAGCGGCCTTTCCTTTATTGCCGGTAACAAAGGTAATCTTTTGCATAATATAGCCCTCCGAGGTAATTGTAGTAGTCGCAGATAAAAAGCGGCCCGGAAAATTCTGATTTCTTAATACTACCACAAAGAAGCGTAAAAATATAGTGTATTTTGGGGCAGCGTTATTAAAATGGAACCTATGCCGTATTTGATCATAACTAATCACTAATTTCAAGGATGAAAATGAAATAAAATGTAAGAGTGAATTTTTATGACAGCTATTGTACAATATGGGAAATGAATGTAATACTGGGGTCAGTGTGGAGTAAGCGAGGTATTAAGGGAGAGTCGGAAACGGGAACAGGGGAGCAACAGGAACAGGAAGTTACAGAAACAGGAATCTTATAAGGGAGGTATTTTTTTGACAACGAAGAATGGATTTGAAACAATACCATATGAATATCATCATGCACCGATACCGGGAGGGGGCTTTGTTACGGGCTTCTGCTTCCATCCGGGAGAGAAGGATATTCTATATGCACGGACAGATATCGGAGGAGTATACCGGTATGACTTTGAAAGGAAATGCTGGCATTCTTTGATGGATCATGTCAAAACGACGCAAATATGGGAAACCTTTCCCCTTTCTATCGCCATTGATGAGCAGCATCCGGATTGGCTCTATATCGCCAGCGGGGATTGGAAGAATAATTATCTGTGCCGTTCGAAGGACAGGGGGGAAACCTTTGAGTATTTTCCTATTCCGGCAGGAGTTCATGGGAATGCTTCCGGGAGGGGCACCGGCGAGCGGCTGGCAGTTGACCCGCATAATCCGGCCATACTTTATTTTGGCTCCCAATCGGAGGGGTTATTGAGATCGGAGGACTACGGAGAGCATTGGTCAGCCTTGCCCCTGTGTCGGCAAGGGGGCCGGACTGAGCAAGATATCGCCTTTGTGTGGCTGGCCCCCAGATCGGCCAGGGGAGACCGCTGCCAGACCATGGTGATCGCTGCCTCCGGTGAGGCGAATTCCCCGGGAGGAACGGTCCGGGGACCCAGCCTGTATCTATCCGCAGACGGAGGAAGGACCTTCCGTGTGATGCCCGGGCAGCCGGAGAATACATGCTATGGCAGTTATCCCGGCTTTGTTGGGCAAAGAGCCTCCGCCGCAGGAAAATACCTGTTTATCACCATGGCCTCGGTGGGATATTCCTGGAATGGGTGGAAGGGATATGCCTGTGATATGGGCGGCGCCCAATGGGGCTGTGTGCTTCGGTATGAATTGTCTGATACGGGAGAAGTCATGGATTATTCCTATATTACACCGGAGCTGGGAAATAGCTCCGGGATCAGCGGAGAGACAGCGGTGAAAGAAGCTGCTTCTGAAACAGGCGGTTCCAAAATCAGCCGGAAGGAGGCGGACGGAGTTAACCGAAGCACCGGCTTTGGAGGAATCTGTGCGGACCGGAATCTGCCGGGGCATATTATATGCTCCACCCAGTGCTGCAGCGTTGATGAGACCGTATTCTACTCCACTGATTACGGAGAGCACTGGACCACGGTCCTTCAAGGACTTAGAACAGGCCGTATGGATTATGAAGGGGCGCCCTATATGATGCCCGAATATAATAATCACAATAACCTGATCCACTGGCTGTCCGATATCAAGCTTGATCCTTTTGATTCAAACCGGGCTGTATTTAATACCGGTACGGGCATCTTCATGACAGAGAACTTGCTTCAGTCCCGGGAAGAGAAAAGCGTGATTTGGAAACAGTGCTGCAAGGGGTTGGAGGAAACGGTCCATCTGAATGTCTACAGCCCCCCTTCCGGTGAAGTCAGATTGATTGATATCCTGGGGGATCTGGGGGGCTTTGCCTTTACCGATTTAACAAAGCCCGCAGGCAACTCCTTTGCAGATGAGGAGAATCACCGCTATATTACCTGTCTGAACGCGGATTATCCGGATCATGAACCGGAGCGGGTCGTAGTGACCGCCAGGGGAAACTGGACGGGACACACCACCGGAGGACTGATTTTATCCAGGGATCAGTGCAGAACCTGGCAGAGGCTGCCGGACCCGAAGGGTATTTCGAACTATCTGGATAGCCTGATTGATACCATACGAAGGCCGAATAACAATTCCGGCTGGGCAGCCATCTCCGCAGATACCCGGACGCTGGTCTGGTGTGTGGCCGACGGACAGCTCCTGCCCCTGGAGGCGGTGGTATATTCCAGGGATGAGGGGAAGAGCTGGAAGGTTCCAAGAATTTATGATTTCAAGGGTAAACTAGTAAATACTAAACTAGTAAATATTGAATTAGTAAATATTGATTTGGAAGATGCTGAGTTAGTAAATGCTAGTTTGGTTGATGCTGGCTTGATTGACCCCAGCCTCATAAAGAGTTCCGCCGGCGATGGTCAGCAAGAAGACAGAAACAGCCCGAAAGCGGAGGAGCTTTGCGGACTTACCTTTAAGGTAATGGCGGATCGGGTAGATCCTAATGTTTTCTATGGTTTTAGCTCGGACAGCAGAATGTATCTCAGCACGGACGGAGCAGAGAGTTTTGAACAGATCGCAGTGCCGGAACATTTCCCTAAGCTGGAGCTGGGCGGTGTGGATAATATCATGCCGGCGGAAATACGGGTAGAGTCCGGGCGCAGGGGAGTGGTATGGATATCCACCGGAGCAGGCGGACTGTGGAAACTTTGTTTCCATACAGAGGAGGGATATGCTGATTTCAACCGAATCACCCAGGAGGGGGACAGCGTCTTCCGCCAGGGAATGGGAATGGCGGCATCCTTCAGCGAATATAAAACCCTGTACATAAACGGAATTCTTAGTGGAGAATACGGCTTCTACCGTTCCATGGATGAGGGGAGGAGCTGGCAGAGAATTAATACGGGACAACAGATGTACGGAGATATCCGAAGCATAGCGGGTGATCCCCGCACCTACGGAAGATTCTATATTGGAACAGGCTCCAGGGGAGTGTTATGGGGAGAACCTGTTCCGATACAGTAAATAATCAGGGAAAAGGAGGTAGTATATAATGAAGTATGAGGTGCAGAATAACCGCTTGATTGCCAGAGAGGGAGAGCAGACGATTTGGATCGAGCCCTGGGGAGAGAATTCACTGCGCATCCGCATGACCAAAGAGGCCCATATGGATCAGAATGACTGGGCATTATTCGAGACGCCCCAAGCCTGCAAGCCGGTGATACGGATAGAGAAGACGAATGTGGTAGAGCCTTGGTACAGGAACGCGCCCCAGGAGCATATGCAGAAATTCACCGTTGCCAGCATTACCAACGGCAGAATAACCGCCAGCTTCAACATCGAAGGCTGGCTGTCCTTTGAAAATGAAAAAGGTGAGCTTCTGACAGCGGAATATTGGCGCAACCGGGCACGGATTGACCGGTACGCGGTTCCCATCTGGGTGGGAGCCAGGGAATTAAAGCCCATTGCAGGAACCTCGGATTACCGGCTGACAGCCCGGTTTGAGGCATTTGAGGATGAAAAAATCTACGGCATGGGCCAGTACCAGGAGGGTAACCTGAACAAAAAGGGAGCGGTTCTGGAGCTGGCACAGAGAAACAGCCAGGCCAGCGTTCCATTTATGGTGTCCAGCCGCGGCTATGGGATGCTCTGGAACAATCCGGCGGTGGGCAGTGTGGTCTTCGGAACCAATAAAACGGAATGGATCGCAGAAAATACGAAAAAGCTGGATTATTGGATTACAGCCGGGGATACTCCTTCTGAGATCGTGGAGCAGTATGCCGGGGTGACGGGCAGGGTTCCCATGATGCCGGAATATGGGCTGGGCTTCTGGCAGTGCAAGTTAAGATACCGGAATCAGGAGGAGGTGCTCCAGGTAGCCAGGGAGCACAAGCGCCGGGGACTTCCCATGGATGTCATTGTGGTGGATTTCTTCCATTGGACCAGGCAGGGGGATTTCCGTTTTGATCCTGTGGACTGGCCCGATCCGGAAGGGATGGTGGCGGAGCTGAAGGAGCTGGGCATTGAATTAATGGTCTCCGTGTGGCCCACCATCGATGCCGCCAGTGAGAACAGGAAGGCTATGGAAGAGGAAGGAATGCTGGTGCGGACGGACCGGGGGATGGGAATACATATGAACTGGATGGGGGAGACTGCTTTCTTTGATGCAACCAATCCGGCAGCCCGGCAATTCGTCTGGAACCGGTGCAAGGAGAACTATTTTGACAAGGGGATTCGGATCTTCTGGCTGGACGAGGCGGAACCGGAATACGGCCCCTATGATTTTGATATTTACCGCTACCATCTGGGGCCTGCACTGCAATGCAGCAATATCTATCCGGCGCTTTATTCCAAGGCCTATTATGACGGGATGAGAGCGGAGGGAATGGATAATCCGGTGAATCTGGTGCGCTGTGCCTGGGCAGGCAGTCAGCGTTACGGAGCCCTGGTCTGGTCAGGGGATGTGCATTCCTCCTTCCGCAGTATGCGGGAACAGCTTCAGGCCGGGCTCAATGTGGGGCTTGCCGGAATTCCATGGTGGACTACGGATATCGGAGGCTTCTTAGGCGGTAATATTACGGGTGCAGGCTTCCAAGAGCTGCTGGTGCGATGGTTTGAATGGGCCGCCTTCTGCCCCGTCATGAGGCTGCACGGAGAAAGGCCGCCCTTCCATCCGCTGAAGGAAGAATTCCGCAACGGTGTGAGGCAATTCTCCTCCGGCCAGGATAATGAGGTATGGAGCTATGGGGAGGATAAGCTGGAGATATTCTCGGAGTATCTTTTCCTGAGGGAGCGGCTAAGACCTTATACCAGGAGACTGATGGAGGAAGCACATGAGAAGGGAGCACCGCTGCTTCGCACCATGTTCTATGAATTTCCCGAGGATTCCCGGTGTTGGGAGCTGACGGACCAGTATATGTTTGGTCCGGATATTCTGGTGGCTCCGGTCATGGAAGAAGGAATCAGAGAAAGAAGCGTATACCTTCCGGCAGGCACCGTATGGATCAATGCATGCACCGGGGAGGAGCTGGAGGGCGGAAGATATGTGACCGCAGCAGCACCTCTGGAGAGAATTCCGGTATTCACCAGGCAAGGCTTTGATATTCAGATTTATCTGGTTTCTTAAAATTAGCTTATAGTAATTAACAATGGAATTTGCCGCCTTGTATGATATAATCGTATTAGTTTGATCGCTTATGGCATATAGAAGAGGCAGGATTATCTTATAGAAAGGCTCAGTTGATAAAAATCTTATATTTGCAAGGTTCTAACCAGACTTTGAAACATTATCCTCATGCTGTGGATTCAAAAGGGCTGTTACACCAGCAGTTACAACTGCCGGTGAACAGCCCTTTTGTGGAACATAAGAGCGGCGGCTCACACAGAGCGTGCCGCCCGTTGCTTCAATATAGACTCTAAGTACCAACCTTTTGATCCTGCAAAGCTTATTACAGCACCAGGGAAGGAGCGGAATATACGCGGGCCTTCATCTCGTTGTCCAGCATATATAGGCCCTTGGGATCACCGGCAAACAGGTCGAATTTCTTGACATTATCGTCGGCATTCTTCTCTTCCTCGCCCTGTTCCTTGATGAACCAGTCCAGGAACTGCATGGTGCGAAAATCCTTGCAGCGGGAGGCCGCCTCATAAATATTATTGATGGAGGCCGTTACAAACTGCTCATGCTCATAGGCAATGGCCAGGGGATCGCGGAAGCTGGCGTAGGTCTTATCCGGAGCAGCAATCTCAGCCAGCTTGACAACCTCTCCGTTATTCAGCAGATATTCACGGAAGAGAAGGGCGTGATCCCGTTCCTCCTGCATCTGAATGAAGAACCAGTTCTCAAAACCGTTGAGGCTCTGGTCGGCGTAATAATTAGCCATGTCCATGTAAAGATAAGCGGAGTAAAACTCCTTCGTAATCTGTTCGTTTAATAATTGTACTACTTCCTTGTTCAGCATCTGATATCATCCTTTCTTCTGTCTGTATTTTAAGTCCGCGTTTTCATTATAGCATATCCGAAAAACAGCTGTGATATGCGGCACTTCATAGCAGGATGCGCTCTTCTTTGGCCCGGTGCGAAATAATATCGGCAGATATTATTCCTCAATCATAATAACGGTTACAGGGCAGCCGTCCTCAGCTTCCTTGGCGGAATCCTCGGCATCGGCGGGTACGGGAGTGGTGTAAACCTCTGCAAGACCATCGGCATCCATACGAAATACTTCGGGGCAGGTATCGGCACACAGACCGCATCCGATACATCCATTACGTTCAACAAATGCTTTCATGAAAATTCCTCCATTTCAATTCATTGTATATAATCGATGTTTTCATGAGCAAATAGGTGACCTGCTCATTACAGCCTTATTATACCATACTTGTATTGAATTGTAATGGATAATTTATTATTTCTGTTACTAATTAATAACTTCCCCGCACCAGTTTATCGCATTAATCAGAAGCTGCCGGAAAGCCTCCTGCTGCCACACACCCAAGGTATGGCCGGGGGTCAACACACACAGGCGGCCCTTGCCGAGACTTCTGGTGTAACCGCCGACCTGTTCGCCGCCGGTTTCTGAATAAGTCTTTAAGAAAACATCGGCGTCCGGCGCGGTTACTTTAATGATATAATGTTCATCCCGTATGGTAAAATCCTTTATGTTTTCCGTAATAGGATGGCTGGAGGTTACCTTCACCTCCACTGTACAGCGGGGAGGATGGCCCACAAAGTAATTTCCCACGAAATCCGTATAGGCTTCGCCCTCCTTGGAGGTATTGCCGGAATGCAGGGAGAGGAAGCCTCCCCCGTTTCTGACATACTCTTCAAATTCACGGGGACAGACCTCGGTCACCCCTTCCTCGAACCAGGGATTCGTATTGGAGGAGTTCACTGCATTTCCCTTACAGCACACAATCACAGAATATTTTGCAAGCAGCTCCGGTGTCAGGATATCCTTGGCGGTCTTAATTACCGTAAAGTGAAACAGGTGCTCAAGAGGCTTTATTCCCAGCTCTATAATCTCAGCCGGATGCCAATGGTCGTCACATAGCAGCAGAACATCTTTCATTTCTATCACTCCTCGGAATTCTTATTTAAAAACCTGTAATGGGAAGGAAGGATCAAAATCAAGCTCCAGATGCTCGGTATGGCACTCCGCATCGATCAGCAAACGCTCCCGATGCTCCTCGTCATAGGGCGGCCAATGAGGGACGATGCCGCCATTGGGATTGCCGGTCTCGACAAAATTGAGGATGGCATCCCGGAACAGTTGATCCACAAGCTTAGTAACCCCCGGATTTGTCTTGAATTTCTGGGGCAGGGTCCTTCCGAAGAGGGCTTCATTATCGGAGGAATGGCCTGCAATATCACCGCCGCTGTAATCCCAGCGGTAGAGCCACAGGGGAAGCTTCTGCTGTGTTAACAGAGAGGCAGTGCGAAGGTAAGCCTGGGCATAGGTGTAATTGGTAACGGCAAAGCCGTAGGCCTCCGGGTATTCTGCCTCGCTTCTGAGCCGGTCATAGCATTCCATAACCCGTTCGGCATTATCGCCGAATTTCCAGCGGAGCTTTTTCATGACCTCCTCCCTGCCGATATCCGTCCCATCGGAGCCCGGAGGAAAGAACAATTCTTCCTTCGTGTGCCCCATAATGACGGGCACTCTGGCAATATCACCGCTTCTTACCGCCGCCTCCACATCCAGGGGCAGCACGATGCCGTCTGCGGTGGGGCCGTAGCTTTCTACCTTAAAGTATACCTGGTTGGCCCGTTCCTGTGCCTGAACGATATCCTCCGCCGGTAAGGTCAGCAGCTTTGCCGCATCCTCCTCCCTAAGCTCCAGGGCATGAAGGAAATTCTTCGTCAGCTTTATCTCGGTCCGGATGCTCTTGATGGACTGCAGCCCTCCGCTCATGGCCACGGCGCCGTGAAACAGGTTCCTTGCCTCGGGAGCTGCTAGTAAGTTGATCACCGATTTAGCGCCGGCGGATTGTCCCACGATGGTCACACGGTCCGGATCACCGCCAAAATATGCGATGTTCTTCTGCACCCACTTCAATGCCAGAATCAGATCCAGCAGGCCCAGATTGCCGGAAGAAGCATATTTGCCGCCCAGCAGATGGCCCAGATATAAATAGCCCAGGGCGCCGACCCGGTAATTGGGCGCCACCACAACCATGTCCCGGCCGGGCAGCAGCCGGTATCCCTCGCTTCCCAGCTCTGAATTGGAGCCCTCTATATGACCGCCGCCATAGATGTTAAATAAAACCGGACGTTTTTTGTTATCGATATTCGGGGTCCATACATTAAGATTGAGGCAGTCCTCGCCGTATACCGCCAGATGACGGTCCAGGCACCAGGGAGGGGGCATTTGTATAGGACGGGGGCCGTAACAGGTACAGTCCAGGGCTCCGAACCAGTCCTCACAGGGCTCGGGAGGCTGGAAGCGCAGCTCTGCCAGGGGAGGCTTTGCATAAGGGATGCCCTTGAAGGAAATGCATCCATGTTCCCGCATTCCCCGTATAATTCCATTTGATATTCTGAGATCCATAATAAATATGCTCCTTTTCGTATGATCGCCTGCCGGATGAAATGAATCCATTTGCTTCGATGATAAACGAATTGCAGCGGCAAGTATAATATATTTTAGGTTATGGAACTCATATCCTGAGCGTTATGCTTGTGAAGGTGTTCATAGAAGAAATCGATACAATGCTGCTTAAAAAGCATACAGGCATTGTTCATATTCTTCCCCCTTCTCCAGGCCAGATTCACGGTTCGTGATGCATAGGGCTCACGGACGCGGACGAGCTTTATCTTTTGTTCATCGATTCTGCGGTGGGTCTCGGCGGGAATGAGGGAGACACCGGCGCCTGCCTCGATCATGGTAAATAAGGTGTTGATGCCGTCACTCTCAAAGATGATTCTGGGGGCAAAGCCCGCCATATAGCACAAGCTGTCCGTCAATACCCGGAGACTGGGGCCGTGGGAGAAGGCAATAAAATTACAGTCGGCGGCATCCGAGAGTTGGATCTCGTCCTTACCGGCAAGAGGATGGGAGGCAGGTACGGCCAGAACAATCTCCTCCGTAAGGAGGGGATAGACCTCCAGATTGGTATAATCCATAGGGGTCGCCGATATGGAGAAATTATATTCATCCGAATACCGCAGATCATAGCTTGTCTGCTGGTATAGATTGATTCTGATCTGGGGATAGGAGGAAACAAAGCCTGCCAGCATGCCAGGAACAAGGGAGGAGGCGGCAAGGACGAAGAGCTTGATATCACCGCTGGGTTTAGCCGAGGTATCCAGCAACTCGTTCCGGGCGCTGTCGATGAGATCCAGACCGTCCCGGATCTTTTCGTAGAACAGCTTTCCCTGGGAATTCAGATAGATATGCCTGCCCAGGCGGTCAAATAAGGGGACCCCCACCTCCCGTTCCAGATTAATGATGGTCTTGCTCAGGGAGGGCTGTGAAATATTCAGGCTCTGGGCGGCATTTGTAATATTCTCCATCTGCGCCACGGTACAAAAATATCTTAATTGCAATAATTCCATAGGCTTACCTGCATGCTTGCACATGTCCTTTGCGGGTTTTTATGATAGTACAATAATCAATTCTTATCTAATAGACTAAAAGATGATTTATCAAAAGTCAATCTTATTTCAGAAATTAAGCACGGCAATAGAAAATATGATTCATAATATAAGCTGTATAACATAGGGAAATAGATAACCCCTGGGGTATGAATTCTATAGATAATTATGTATTAGACCGGATACGGATTTTTGTTTAATATACAAAGGAGGTTCACTAAAGGGATACTGGATATTATATATTGCAGAAGGAGAACTATCATGAGTTATGCTAAAGAAAAGCAATATGTTCGGAAGCCGGATAATGTTTTTATTACTTTTATTATTATTTATCTCTTCTTTATGTCGGCAAGAGCGCTGTTCAATCCCTTTATCACCGTCTATCTCCAGGAAAAAGGCCTTGGGGCGGAAAAAATCGGCCTGGTTATGGGAGCTAACTCTCTGGTATTAATTCTTGCCCAGCCATTCTGGGGAATTATATCCGATAAGCTTCGTTCTGTGAAGCTGACCCTGGTAATATGCATGCTTTTGCAGGGGATTATGGCTCTTTCCCTAAGATATTGCAATGCCTTCCTTATGATCTCGGCTCTTTTCTGCCTGTACAGCTTCTTTTCCTCCCCGGAGGGGCCGCTCCTTGATACCTGGTGCTTGAAAAGCCTGAAGGAAAACGGCCTCCGCAACGGTGCGGGGCAGATGAAATTTCTGGGCTGCTTCGGATACGCGGCCTTCAGCATAGCCTCCGGCTACATTATAAATAAGTACAATACCGACAGAATACTTCCGGTATTTGCGGCGGTCTTGTTCCTGCTGGCCCTTTTCTTTTCACGGGTTAAAACCAATGCGCAGGCGGAAAAAGCGGTGCCCTTCCGGGAGCTTCATCTGGAAAGAGTATTTAAGGATACGGGATTTCTTTTGTTCCTGCCGGTTATTTTCCTCATGCAGCTTCCCCACAGGGCGGCATATACTTTCTATCCCTTATTGATATCTTCCCTCGGAGGGGATAAAATGATGGTAGGGTATACCAGCGCAGTAATGTTTGCATCGGAAGGCATCTGCATGTTTGCTTCAAGAAGGATGCTGGACCGGTTCAAAGCCCGCACGGTTATCATGATATCCGCGGTATTCTTCCTCCTGTGGCAGTTTATGTACAGCATCGCTTCCCTGCCCTGGCATGTGGCGGCAATCGCCCTGCTGGACGGTCCCTCCTATGCCTTCTTTACCCTGGGGGTTTTGTATTATCTGGATGAAAGAGCGCCGGTTTCCGTCAGGACGACGTATCAGACCATCACCTATGGGGTTTATTTTGGATTGAGCGGCATTGCGGGGAATAATCTGGGAGGTATGATAATATCAAAGCTGGGATTTCAGGCGATGTACCGGTTGGGCGCAATCACCATTGGTATTTCTATCATTTTTTTATACATACTTGGAAGGAAGACAAACGGAGAAAAGCAGGAGAGCAACAGAAAATAAAAATGAAGGGGGGACCGGGTTCATGCCAGCACTTTCCTGGCGATTTGTGCGGCAAAGGGCATGAACATAAATATGAAGAAATCGGCAATCATAACAGGAGCTGACCGGGGGCTGGGCTTTGCCCTGGTACGGGAGTTTCTGGAGGAGGAATACCTCGTTTATGCAGGCCAGTATCTGCCGGAATGGAAGGAGCTGGAGGAACTAAAGGAAGGGTACGGTGAGAACCTGATCCTTGTACCCTTGGATGTAACGAGTGATCTTTCCGTAAAAAATGCATACGATATCATATCATCCAGAACCGATTCCATCGATATCCTGGTGAACAATGCAGGAATATCAGCGTCTGCCGGTGATATTTTTGATCTGGGCAGTACGGACCAGGGCTTGACGGTGTTTAATGCCAACTGTTTGGGGGCCATGAGGATGGTGCGGGCCTTTCTGCCCTTGATAGGGAATGGGCAGGGTAAGAGACTGTGCTTTGTGTCCTCTGAAGCGGGAAGCATCAGCGTATGCCACCGGTCGGAGGGCTTCATCTATCCCATGTCCAAGACCGCACTGAATATGGCAGTCCGCTTATTGTTTGAAGAGTTAAATCCGAAGGGGTACACCTTCCGCTTATTCCATCCCGGCTGGGTGAAATCCTACATGTCGGGGAGGAAAAGCACGGCCGGGAAATTCGAACCCGAGGAATCCGCAGCGACTGCGGTCAGGTTTTTTATCAATGAGCTGAAGCAGGAAGATGTTTTGAAAATGTATGATAATGAAGCAGCGGTATGGCCGTTTTAGAGGAGGAGGGAAGGTTAATGGAGCTTAAAATTGCACTGGAAGGCCAGGCAGCTTCCTTTATCCGGGAGCTGGAGAAGGAATTTTCGCTGGCGGGGCACCGGATGGCCTCTCCGGGAGAAGAGGCGGATATGCTGGTGTTTTGCATCAATCCACAGCCATGTGAGGCTGCGGACTACGAGGCTTTATTAAAAGCCTATGAAGACAATTCGCTTAAATTATTAAGGGTGGTATCGGAATATCTCCCCCTGCTGCAAAAGGGAAAGAAAAGAATCTGCTTTGTTACAACTCTTCGTTCCAGTATTAATAATACGAGGGAGGGCGGTCATTGGGAGAGCGTTGTTGCGGCGGCCTGCAATATGGCGGTAAGAACGCTGTTTAACCGTTTGAATCCCCTGGGCTTTACCTTTCGCGTGTTTGGAATTGATGATTATGACAGCTTATCCGATGCCTCCTATGGGGTCAGCTATATGCTGCAGGACAGGAGCATGGAAGAGGAATCCCATCTACACTCCGACGAGAAAAGAATCGTGATCCGGGATAAATTTGAGAGAGAGTATCCGTGGTAAGCCCCCATCGGCATGGAACGGGTAAAGCAGTAGTTACAGGGCGGAGGCGGCTGGACGGAGGCCGCCCTGTTCCGGTTCAAAATCTTTGACGATTTATTATTTACTGTTGAGGTTTTAAGTAAATTATGGTATCATCCTATTATGTATGTAGCTTATGGCATAAAGCATAAGAATATGCAAATCTACTTAGTTGAAATGGAGGTCATAATATGAAAAAGTACGAATGCACAGCTTGCGGTTACATTTATGATGAGGCCCTAGGCGATCCGGACGGCGGAATTGCTCCCGGAACGAAGTGGGAAGATATTCCGGATGACTGGGTATGCCCGGTTTGCGGCGTTGGTAAGGACGCGTTTGAAGAGGTTTAAAGAATAAAAGACAAACTGTCTCTCCTTTGCGGGGAGGCAGTTTTTTGTCGTATAGAGAAAACCTGTTGACAGGGCTGGGATTTCAACTTATTATAGAGCAAGGAAATGGATGGACAGATTTTATCTGTGTTTATTATAGGAAGAGAGTGTAGGAAGGTTAAAAGGAATGGAATATATAGATGAAGGGGGGACATAAGAATGAATCAGTTTTCAAGAACAGAGCTCCTTTTGGCCAGGGAAGGGATGGACAAGCTGAAAGCGTCCAGAGTGGCGGTCTTTGGCATCGGAGGAGTGGGCGGTTATACGGTGGAGGCTCTTGCGCGAAGCGGAGTCGGAAGCTTCGACTTGATTGACGATGATCAGGTCTGCATTACGAATATCAACCGCCAGATCATAGCGACGATTAAAACCGTAGGAAAATATAAAGTGGATATCATGAAGGAGCGGATTCTTGAGATCAATCCCAGAGCCCAGGTCAATGTGCATCAGTGCTTCTATCTGCCGGATACGGCGGAGCGTTTTGACTTTTCACAGTATGATTATATCGTGGATGCCATCGATACCGTCTCGGCGAAGATTGATCTGGTGCTCCGCGCCCAGGAGAAGAATGTTCCCATCATCAGCTGCATGGGAGCCGGGAATAAATTGGACCCCACCCGGTTTGAGGTGACAGATATCTACAAGACCTCGGTCTGCCCTCTGGCAAGGGTAATGCGAAGAGAGCTGAAGAACCGGGGGGTGAAGAAGCTGAAGGTGGTATATTCCAGGGAACCGGCCAGAAAGCCGCTGGAGGATATGTCCTTAAGCTGTAAGACCAACTGTGTCTGCCCTCCGGGATCGGAGAGGCGGTGCACGGCGAAGCGGCAGATACCGGGAAGCATTTCCTTTGTGCCGTCAGTGGCAGGGCTGATTATTGCCGGAGAGGTAATTAAGGATATTACAGGGATACGGTGATGAAATATTTCTTGAAGAGGATATAGCGGATGATAAGGACTGGTATATAGGGAAAAGAGGATAGACAAGAAGGAAGAGAAGAGAAAGAAGAAACAAACGAAACAGCAGGGTAAATGGCAGAAAAAACAGGATAGAAGAAGTGAGCCATATGAGGCAGGACAGAAAGGATGAAGCGCATGGGAAAGATACCGACAAGGGAAGAGGCATGGGAGCTGCTGACGGAGTTCAACCAGGAGGAATTCCATTTAAAGCATGCCCGCATTGTAGAAGGGGCAATGAGATATTTTGCAAAGGAGTTGGGATATCCCCAGGAGGAAGAGTTCTGGGGGATGGTAGGCTTGCTCCATGATTTGGATTTCGAGAAGTATCCTCAGGAGCATTGCATTAAGAGCCAGGAGATTATGAGGGAGAGAGGGCTGGATGAGAGCATTATTCACGCGACGGCAAGCCATGGCTATAATCTCACGGTTGATATCAAGCCGGAGCATATCATGGAGAAAGTGCTCTATGCCGTGGATGAATTAACGGGACTTATCGGTGCGGCGGCCATTATGCGTCCCTCCCGCAGTACCATGGACCTGGAGCTGAGCTCTGTGAGGAAGAAATACAAGACTCCTAAATTTGCCGCGGGATGCTCCAGGGAAGTAATTGAGAGCGGCGCCCAGATGCTTGGGTGGGAGCTGGATGATCTGCTGCAGCGCACGATCTATGCTTTAAGAGAGGTAGAGCAGAGCACCGGACTGGTGTAAATTGCCGGCCTTATCAGGATGCATATGCCGCACATAGGGCAGATGCTGCCTGGAGGCAATTGCATAGCAACGCAGGAGTCTGCAAGGGGATTCCTTATTATACTTATACAGAGAGGATACGCCCGCTTTCGGGGCGGGAATGGAAAGAAATATGACAGGCTTAGGTACGCTTGCCAATATGGCGGCGATTCTTGCAGGCTCCGGTATTGGCCTATTGCTGGGGGGCGGATTAAAGGAACGGTTTCAGATTACCATTATGAATGCCCTTGGTCTGGCGGTAATGTTTATCGGAATTAGCAGCGCTTTGCAGGGAATGTTTGTTGTTACCGACAAGGGGCTGGACACCGCCAATGTGATGCTGATGATCGTGTCCCTGGCTGTCGGGGCCTTCTTCGGAGAGTGGATTGATATTGAAGCCCGCTTAGACCGGATGGGGCAATGGATTAAGACCAAGTTAAAGGTCAGGGGAGAGAAGGGACGTAACTTTGTAGAGGGCTTTGTCAGCAGCTCCCTGCTGTTTTGCATCGGAGCCATGGCAATCATAGGTTCCCTTCGGGACGGGCTGTCCGGTGACGCCTCCATGCTCTACGCAAAAGCATTTATCGATGGAACAGTAGCGATCTTCTTTGCCTCGACCTTCGGAATCGGAGTCTTTTTCTCCGTCCTTCCGCTGGGCATCTACCAGGGCCTGATAACCCTGTCGGCGCAATACATCGAGCCGTATTTAAGCCAGCAGATGATAACCAACCTTTCCATGATCGGCTCGGTACTGATCTTTGGCATTGGCGTCAATATGGTATTCGGCAAGAAAATCAAATGCGGCAATCTGCTGCCGGCCGTCCTGGTGCCGGTGATTTATGAGCTGGTGATGAAATATATAAGATAATCAAAAAAGATGAGGCCGTTGCAAAACGAATTTCTTCTGCTATATATTGTATGATGAAAGCAACACACATGTATAGGACAGGTTAATTCCATTTTGCAACGGCCTTTTTGTATATTTATGCGCTTAATAAAGCATGGATAAATATAGAAACAAAAGAAGAAAATATTGACATTTTTATCCCTTGTCCTATAATAATGTTAAAACATGTAAAATTATAGGAGCGATTAGAAATGAAATTTCGTTTGCTACGGCATACGGTCAGAGGGATAAAAGCAATTTTTATTATTGCAGTGATAGGATTTATGATACTGCATTTGTCAGGAAACAGCCAGGTTTCCCAGGCTGGAAGTCAGGAACCGGGAATCCGGTCGGCGGTTATAATTTCCCTTGGCTTTGCAGCAAGCATTCAAATGATGCGCTCCAGCAGAAAAAAATAGAAATCCTATTGACAATACAAGTATAATTGTATACAATAAAACAAATTTGAGCCAAGAGCGATGGGAGAGCATAATTATGAACGATAGAAAAGTCTTTATTAACCCTCACAACAACCTGCTTCAACTGGAGGAGCCGATCTACACCCTGGTAGACACGCCGGAGCCCAATACCTTCCGCGGGCTGTTCCCCTATGACGAGATACCGAAGATTGCCTTTAATGACCGGATTGTGCCTCATAATTTACCGGAGGAGATCTTTATTACCGATACTACCTTCCGTGACGGGCAGCAGTCCAGAGCCCCCTATACCACCGATCAGATTGTGACTATATTTGATTATTTTCATAAATTGGGAGGGCCGAAGGGACTGATCCGTCAGAGTGAGTTTTTCCTGTACAGCAAGAAGGACAGGGATGCGGTATATAAGTGCATGGAAAGAGGGTATGAATTCCCGGAGGTAACCTCCTGGATCAGAGCGAGCAAGAGTGATTTCCAGCTGGTGAAGGATCTGGGCATGAAGGAGACCGGAATTCTGGTGAGCTGTTCCGACTATCACATTTTTTATAAGATGAAGATGACGAGAAAGGAAGCAATGGAGCATTACCTGAGCGTGGTAAGGGAATGCCTTGAGACCGGAGTGGCGGCAAGATGCCACCTGGAGGATATTACCCGTTCGGATATCCATGGCTTTGTCATTCCTTTCTGCCGTGAGCTTATGAAGCTGAGCGATGGGTATAATATCCCGGTGAAGATCAGAGCCTGTGATACCATGGGTTATGGCGTGAACTTTGCCGGTGCGGTAATTCCCAGGTCGGTGCAAGGCATCATCTACGGCCTTCTGACCCATGCCAATGTCCCTTCCAAATGGCTGGAATGGCATGGACATAATGATTTTTATAAGGCGGTTTCCAATTCCACCACGGCCTGGCTCTACGGTGCAGGTGGCATCAACTGCTCTTTATTCGGTATTGGTGAGAGAACCGGCAATACTCCTTTGGAAGCCATGGTGTTTGAATATGCCCAGCTGAAGGGAACGCTGGACGGCATGGATACTACGGTGATCACTGAGCTGGCTCAGTATTTTGAGAAGGAAATCGGCTACCGTGTACCCTCCAGAACCCCCTTTGTCGGAAAGAACTTCAATGTAACCCGTGCCGGAATTCATGCGGACGGATTACTTAAGAACGAAGAAATCTATAATATCTTTGATACGGAGAAATTCCTGAATCGTCCGGTGCTGGTGGCAGTATCCAACACCTCCGGCCTTGCGGGAATCGCCCACTGGATTAATACCTATTACAAGCTGAAGGGGGACAAAGCCATCGGCAAGGACCACCCGGTTGTACACAGGATCAAGGAATGGGTGGACAGGGAATATGAGGAAGGTCGTGTAACGGTAATTACAGATGATGAATTAATTGCGATTATCCAGGACACCGAGCGGGCGCTGGGGATACAGCTTGTAGAAAATGCATGACGCAAATGCCCGCCGTTCTTTGATATGCAGCAATGCATTTTGATACGCGGACCGATTTTAGGTATTTCAAATTGACAAGGCGGGAAAAGTTGTCTAAAATAAAGACGTACATAAAAAGTCACTGGGAACTGTTATTGGACAAGCTTATATTTAACGGGAGGTTAGGATGATATCAGCAGAGAAGATGGAAGCGGTAAAGGAGCAATTTGGCCGGCTGCTTCTGGAACAATTAAAGAGAGTGGAAGAAATGAAGGCGCAAGGGGACTTTATCGATTATAAAGCGCTGGATAAGATCATTATCGGTGTGTGCGGAGGCGATGGAATCGGCCCTGCCATCACCGGTCAGGCGCAACGGGTTTTGGAATATCTCCTTCAGGATGAGATTAAGGCAGGAAGGGTGGAATTCCGTGAGATTGAAGGATTAACCATCGAGAGGCGTGCGGCTGAGAAGGCGGCGATTCCTCCGGCGGTATTGGAAGAGCTGAAGAAATGCCATGTTATTTTGAAGGGGCCTACCACAACACCCCGAAAAGGCGATCCCTGGCCCAATGTGGAGAGCGCTAATGTCGCCATGAGAAAGGAACTGGATCTCTTCGCCAATGTAAGGCCGGTCCGCATTCCTGAACAGGGTATTGACTGGACCTTCTACCGTGAGAATACGGAGGGCGCTTATGCTGTAGGAAGCAAGGGCATTCATGTTACGGAGGATCTGGGAGTTGACTTTACCGTAACC
Source organism: Anaerotaenia torta (assembly GCF_050433395.1). Classification (NCBI taxonomy): domain Bacteria; kingdom Bacillati; phylum Bacillota; class Clostridia; order Lachnospirales; family Lachnospiraceae; genus Anaerotaenia; species Anaerotaenia torta. Next base: position 387,190 of record NZ_JBNPXH010000002.1, on the reverse strand, counting down.
ACAACTCAGGGAACCGAGAGAATTATCCGAACAGCCTTTGAATTTGCCAAGGCCAACGGCAAGAGCCGGGTAACGGCGGTTACCAAGGCCAATATTATTAAGACGACAGACGGCAAGTTCCTGGATATCTTCCGTGAGATATCCAAGGATTATCCCGATATTACGGCGGATGACTGGTATATTGATATCATGACGGCAAAGCTGGTGGATGAGAAGAGAAGAAAGGACTTCCAGGTGGTTGTTCTTCCTAATCTCTACGGCGATATCATAACCGATGAGGCGGCGGAATTCCAAGGCGGTGTAGGAACTGCGGGAAGCGCCAATATCGGCAAGAGATATGCTATGTTTGAGGCAATCCATGGATCCGCTCCCCGAATGGTAGAGGAAGGAAGGGATATCTATGCGGACCCTTGCAGCATGATCCGGGCCGGAGCAATGCTTCTGGCACATATCGGTTATACCGGTGAGGCGGACAAGGTATACCGTGCTCTGGATATCTGTACCATTCAGGAGAAGAAGGTTGTGACCACCGGCAGATCAAGCGGTGCTACCGGAGCTCAGTTTGCAGATTATCTGATGGAAACCATTGAAGCAATGAAATAATGAAGCAATGAAATAATGAAGGAATGAAATAATACATGTTTTAAATGTAGGAAGGTATCAGCTGCCCATAACCGATTGGTGATGGGCGGCTTGCTGTTCAGTGTTGCTTTTTGCAGGTTTTTTCATGTTTTGTATTGAGGAGGGAATTGTTTGGAAGATAAATATTCCTTGCGGGGACGGGTATTCAACAAGCTGCGGGAGGATATTCTTGCCGGTGTCTATCAGGAGAATGAAGAACTGAAGGAGAATACCCTGGGATTGGAGCTTGGGGTAAGCAGGACCCCGGTCCGGGAAGCCCTGCGGCAGCTTGAGCTGGAAGGCCTGGTTACCATGATTCCCAATAAAGGGGCTTATGTTACCGGGATTACCCAGAAGGACATTCATGATATCTATGTGATCCGTTCCTATTTGGAGGGGCTCTGTGCAAAGTGGGCGTGTGAGCATATCACCGAAGCGCAGATTGAAGCGCTGGAGGAGGTATTATATTTGTCTGATTTTCATGCGCGGAGAAGCCATTTTGACCAGCTGGTGGAGCTGGATAATAAATTCCATGAATTAATCTATAAAGCCTCCGGCAGCAAGATCCTGGAGCATGTGCTGTCTGACTTTCATCATTATGTGGAAAGAGTGCGCAAGATAACTCTGGCTGCACCCGCAAGGGCTAAGAAATCAAGTCAGGAGCATGAATCCATCCTTGATGCAATACGCAAGCGTGACGGAGAATTAGCGGAGGCCCTGGCCCATGAACATATTATTAACACCATGAAGAACCTGAGTGAACGGGGCTTATAAATAGAAGAAACAGGGTACCTGGCAGCAGACGGATCTGCGGTCAGGTACTTTGTCTCCTTCAAAGGATATCATAAGGCATAGACAGGAGGTATATATGCAATTATTAATTTTAATTCTAAAAAAGCATGAGTTTATGGATGAACTATTAAAGAATTTGGCTAAGTCAGGAATAAAGGGAGCTACAATCCTGGATGGAACCGGCATGGCCGAGGCGCTGGTGAACATGGAGGATTTGCCGATGTTTGGAGTTCTAAGGCGCATGCTCTCTGTAGAAGAAAAGGAAGTGAGCAAGGTATTGCTCATTGTCTTAAAGGATGAACAGATACAGAAGACAAGGACAGTGATCAAAGAGGTAATTGGAGATTTGAAAGAGCCTAATACAGGTATTATGTTTACCATTCCGATTACTTATGTGGAAGGACTGGGTGATTAATTGTGATTCGGATTTATTTATATCTTGCACTTGCACTGTTTTTGGCTTTGCTTGCCGGGAAAATAATAAAGCAGATTAAGATGCCCAATGTTACAGGGTATCTGATTATGGGGCTTCTGGTTGGTCCCTATTGTCTTAAGATAATCCCTTCAGATATGATTGAAACATTTTCTATTATTCCGGAAATTGCATTAGGTTTTATCGCATTTTCCATTGGTGCCGAGTTTAAATTATCCTATTTAAAAAAGGTGGGAAAATCACCGGTTATCATTGCCTTTCTGGAAGCAATTATGGCAGTGGTATTTGTTGATATTATCTTAATTGCAACCGGCCATGATATTTCGTTCAGCCTGGTACTGGGAGCAATTGCCGCGGCTACAGCTCCCGCGGCAACCTTAATGGTCGTCAAGCAGTACAAAGCGAAGGGACCGGTAACGGAGACCTTATTGCCCGTTGTTGCCATTGATGATGCGGCGGCATTAATCTGCTATGGATTATCCGTTGCAGTAGCGAAGGCAATCGGCTCAAATGGCCAGACTTCCATTCTTACTACCATTATGAAGCCTGTAATTGAGATAGTGGGAGCATTGGCAATTGGTGCCGTATTTGGATTAGTATTTTCCTTATTAGTAAAATGGTATACAGGGCGCGGTAACCGTTTGGCAATTACCTTTGCGATGATTTTTGTCTGCATTGGCGTGTGTGATTTGCTTGGCTGGTCCGCATTGCTGGCCTGTATGGCCATGAGTGCGGTTTTAGTAAATACCAGCAGTGCAAGCGAAGTGATATTTGGCCAGACGGACCGTATCACACCGCCTGTTTTTATGCTGTTTTTCTTCTTGTCAGGAGCAGAGCTTGATATGAGGGTGGTTCCTGCGGTTGGTGTCATCGGTATTTTGTATATCATATTCAGAGTGATGGGAAAAGCCCTGGGTGCGTCTCTCGGTGCGAAAATAACCCATGCTGCCCCAACCGTTCAAAAATATCTGGGATTGACATTAATACCTCAGGCGGGCGTTGCAATAGGCCTCGCGACCACATCAATGACAATTGTTCCGGAGTACGGAGCAAGGATACGGACTGTCATTCTCTGCGCTACGGTGATTTATGAATTAACGGGTCCGGTTATTACCAAGATAGCCTTAAAAAAAGCAGGGGAAATTCAGTAAACTCATTTCCCCTGGAATTTATTCTTCGGAAGCCAGCAGTTCCCATTGCTCCAACAGGGCTTCCAGCCGTGTTTCTATGGATTTCTTCTCCTCCCCCAGCTCCAGGAGCTTTTGGACATTGGTGAAGATTTCTTCCTGGGTCAGCAGCTCATCAATTTCTTGGTTGCGCTGCTCCAGGGCATGAATCTCGTCCTCTGTCTTCTTAAGATCATTCTTGCGCTTGCGGATTCTGGTCTGTTCCTCCTTCTGCTGCTGCCAATCTTGTTTGACATAAGAGGAACGGTTCTCTGCACCGGATGAGCTGCTTGGGGTAGAGCAGCCTGGAAAGGCGGAGGGAAAGGTACCGGGCTTCCCGGTACCGGGAGCAGGGCTGCCGGCTTCCCTTTTTAGATAAGCAGCTTCCATCTCTGGTTTTTTCTCAAGATAATAATCATAATTGCCGATATAATTCAGCAGGGTCTGTTCTGTCAGATCCAGAATTCGGGTAGCGGTTTTATTGATAAAATAACGGTCATGAGATACATATAATACCGTGCCGCTGTAGTGATTCAGGGCATTTTCCAGGATCTCCTTGGAGGTGATGTCCAGGTGATTCGTCGGCTCATCCAGGATCAGAAGATTTGCCTCGGACAGCATCAGCTTGGCCAGAGATACACGGCCCCGCTCACCGCCGCTGATATCTTTAATGCGTTTAAATACATCATCATCCGTAAAGAGAAATGCTGCCAGCAGATTGCGCACCGTCGTATTGTCCAGATGGGGATAGGCATCTTGAAGCTCATCGAATAAGGTTTTGTCCGGATCCAGGACCTGATGCTCCTGGTCATAATATCCGATCTGAACCTTGGAGCCCAGCCGGATCTCCCCGCTGTCTGCCGTCACCTGACCATTGAGAATCTTAAGAATCGTGGTCTTGCCGGTGCCGTTGTTGCCGATGATGGCCACCTTTTCGCCCCGTTTGATCTCAAAGCCCAGATCGGTGAACAGGGTGAGAGAGCCGTAGGATTTGCTTAATCCGGTGACGCTGATGACGTCGTTGCCGCTGACGATCCGGGGCTCCAGCTCAAAATGCATCTGGCTGTGCTCCGCCGGACGCTCCACCCGCTGGATTTTTTCCAGCATTTTCTCCCGGCTTTCTGCCCGTTTAATGGATTTCTCCCGGTTAAAGGAGCGCAGCTTTGCGATGACCTCCTCCTGGTGTTTGATCTCCTGCTGCTGATTCAGGTACTGCTTTAACATGGCGTTGCGCAGCATTTCCTTTTTGACGGCATAGGCGGAATAATTTCCTTCAAAGGAGGTACACTTGGTATGATCCAGTTCCACCACCTTGGATACCACCTTGTCCAGGAAATACCGGTCATGGGCCACTACAATGACCGCACCGTTATAATTCAATAAGAAGGTTTCCAGCCATGCAATGGACACCAGATCCAGGTGGTTGGTGGGCTCGTCCAGCAGAATGAGATCCGGCCTGGAGAGCAGCAGCTTGCCCAGAGCCAGGCGTGTTTTCTGACCTCCGGACAGGGTATTCACCTTTTTATCGAAATCCTCCTCACCAAAGCCCAGCCCTTTGAGAATACCGGTCACTTCGCTTTGGTAGGCATAGCCGTTCTTGGCTTCGAATTCATGGGTCAGCCGGGTATAGGCGGCAAGCATCTGGTTCAGTTTGTCTCCCGATGCGTGCTTCATATCCAGCTCCAGGGCGCGGATGCCGGCATCCAAATCAAGGACGTCCTGCTTGACCGTCATCATTTCGGCAAGAATGGAGCTTTCCGAGGACAGGTTCTGGTGCTGGGCCAGATATCCGATGGTGCTCCCCTTGGACAGGATTACCTCGCCCTCGTCGGCAGGCAGTTCTTTCATAATTATTTTTAATAAAGTAGATTTTCCGGCTCCGTTGATCCCGACGATGGCGGCCTTTTCCTTATCATTAATATGAAAGGAGATACCATCCAGTATCTGGTCGGTTCCGAAAGACTTACTGATATTTTGGCAAGCTAGTATCATCATTTCCTCCACGATGCCATTTTACGGCACCCTAAATCATAATCAGAGAAGAGTATGAAAGGCCTCTGCATTCGGATACGGCCTTATCCTCCGCCGTATATTTTAGCATAGGAAGGGGCGCAAGTAAAGTTCGGCTTTTTGGATGTCATAGATTGCATGATATTACTCCACTAGGAAATGGATACGATTGACTTATTATTAACAATCCAATATAATAATAACATTGAAAGTTAGAGAAGGAGGGAGATTATTGTATAAGAAAGAAATTTCGAAAGCAGTTATCAATAGATTACCGAGATACTACCGTTATTTGGGGGATTTATTGGAGAAGGATGTGGTACGGATATCCTCCAAGGATCTGAGCGAAAGGATGAAGGTTACCGCCTCCCAGATCCGGCAGGATTTGAATAATTTTGGCGGCTTCGGCCAGCAGGGTTACGGCTATAATGTGGAATATCTGCACTCGGAGATCGGTAAGATTCTGGGGCTGGATACGAAGTATAATGTGATTATTATTGGTGCCGGTAATTTGGGACAGGCACTGGCCAATTATGTGGATTTTGAACGCCGGGGCTTTTATGTGAGAGCTATTTTTGATGTCAGCCCCAAGCTGATTGGAACCCAGATCCGGGGGAATATTGTCAAATCCTCTGAGGAGATGGAGGAATATGTTAAGAATAACCAGGTAGACATTGCGGCGATTACCGTGCCCAAGAATCGTGCCCCCCAACTTGCGTCAGAGCTGGTCAGGCTGGGGATTAAGGGTATCTGGAATTTTGCGCCTACGGATTTGAACCTCCCGAAGGATGTTACGGTGGAGAATGTTCATCTTGCGGAAAGCCTGATGAAATTATCCTACCGTTTATCCGGAAGAGACGGCATGAAGTTGTAGCTGGCAGCAGAGAGGATTGGTGGCGGAATGGGTAAAAAAGATAGAAGGCCGGACTTTATCAGTATTGTTAAAGATAAAAAATTACCGATTCTTACTCTGGATGCCCGCTGGCATGAGATTTTTACGGAAGACCATAAGACGGATGAGATACGGGACCTGGAGAAAAGGGTCAATGAGCTTCTCAAAAAGCAGGGTAAGGCGGTCAATGATATTAAGGATATGAAGCGGCTGAAAAGCGGCCTGTTAAAAGATATTGTAGATAATATGGACATCAAAGACGGTGCCATGGGAAAGGCAAAGGGAAAGAAGCAGGATAAGAATAAGCAGTATATCAATGAACTGAATGAGAAAATTGAGAATGCAACAGAGGAATTAGCCGAGCTTCCCTATCTGATCAAGGAGGCCAACGAGGAACTGCTGGCAGAAAGTATTGCCGTCTTCTATGAGGAACTGGAAGAGAATAGGACGAGAATTGAAGAGGTTACACAGTGGATTGTAGCGATCCGGGCGGAGCTTAGGAATAAGATTTTGCTGAAGCAGGATATGGAGACGAAGAATTCTTTGATTTATACATACATGCATGATATTCTTGGCGCGGGAATTATGGAATCCTTTGATCAGGGGCATGAAACAGAATAAGGAGATCTGCCGAAAGGGAGAAGGGAATGATTACAGGAATCGGTGTGGATTTGATAGAGGTTGACCGGGTAAGCAGGGCCTGCCGGAAGGAAGGCTTTCTTAAACGGTGCTTTACGGAGCCGGAGAGAGCGCTGATCGCTGAGGACAGCAGGAAGGCCGCCGATAATTTTGCCGTTAAGGAGGCAGTGGCCAAGATGCTGGGCACCGGCTTTCGAGGCTTCTTCCCCATTGATATCGAGGTGCTTCGTACCTCGGAAGGGAAGCCCTATGTCAAGCTGCATGGAAGGGCGGAAGAGCTGGCGAAGGAGCAGGGGGTTTCAGCAATCCATGTGTCCATAACGAATACCAGGGAATATGCCAACGCGTTTGTTGTAGGAGAAACGCTGCCGCAATAATATGATTCAACGGCGGCGTTTAGCAGCGGTGAGCTTTTGCAGCAGCGATTGGTTATGGAATACCGGCATGCGGGAAGATGAGAACAGGAGGTCATGACCATGAAGTATGCGCTGAATGCGGCAGCTATGAAGAAGATCGACGATTATACGGTTGAAACAGTCGGAATACCGGCGATGGAGCTGATGGAGAGGGCGGCAGGCGCGCTGGTGGAAGTGATGGAGAGCAAAATCACCCGGGAGGACCGGATTCTGGCGGTTTGCGGCCCGGGCAATAATGGCGGGGATGGCGTTGCGGCGGCCAGGCTTCTTCTGGGAAAGGGATATCACGCGGCGATTCTTCTGACAGGTAATTCCGGGAAGCGCTCCCGGCAGATGGAGGAGCAGCTTCAATTGGCGGAGGAAGTTGGTGTGCCGGTAGAAAACACCAACAAGCTTGCTGAATATAATATTATTATTGACGCTGTATTCGGAGTCGGTTTATCCAAGCCGGTCTCCGGAGAATATGAGGAAATAATTCAAAAGATTAATGAGCTGGATAATTATGTATACTCCGTTGATATTCCCTCCGGTGTGTCATCGGATGGCGGTAAGATTAGAAATGCCGCCGTGAAGGCGAATGAAACGGTAACCTTCGGATTTCATAAAATTGGGCTCCTGCTTTACCCGGGGGCTGACTATGCAGGAAGGGTAACCGTTGCGGATATTGGTTTTCCGGAAGTTGCTTCAAATCAGGTATGTCTTGATACGTTTTATTACGAAGCGGAGGATCTGGCAAGAATGCCGGTGAGAAAGAACCATAGCCATAAAGGAACCTACGGAAAGGTGTTAATTCTTGCCGGAAGCAAAGGCATGGCGGGAGCGGCATATCTTAGCGCACGGGCGGCTTATCGCAGCGGCGCGGGGCTGGTAAAGGTGGTAACGGCGGAATGCAACCGGATTATCCTCCAGACCGGTATACCGGAGGCACTGTTTGCCTCTTATGACGAGGACGGGAGAAGCGGGGAGGAACTGCGGGAGCAGCTTCTGGCAGATATTAAGTGGGCGTCGGCAATTGTAGCAGGACCCGGGCTGGGTATCTCGCCGGTTTCGCGCGGCCTGCTGGAGACGGTACTGCAGAACGCACAGGTTCCGGTAATTGTGGATGCCGACGGAATTAATTTAATCGCAGAAGAACTGGATCATCGGATGGGCAGCGGCGGGTACTCACGGCAGAAGCGTATGGAGCTGTTGGGAGAGTTTGTCAGCGGGCGTATTATTTTTACCCCTCATCTGCTGGAATTCTCCAGGCTGCTGGGCTGCACCCTGACGGAGGTAACGGATCATCTGATGGAAACGGTCAGGGAGATCTCCTACAACGGCAAGAGTGTTTATGCTGTTAAGGATGCCCGTACCATAGTTGCCTGCGGACATAAATTTTATGTGAATATCTCCGGCAATCATGGGATGGCAACCGGCGGAAGCGGTGACGTGCTTACGGGGATAATAGCGGCTCTGGCCGCTCAGGGAATGGAATCCTATGAGGCGGCCTGCCTCGGGGTTTATCTGCACGGCCTGGCGGGAGATGCGGCGGCAAAGGAGAAGGGCGCTTACTCCATGATGGCGGGAGATATTGCGGCTTCCATTGAAAAAATACTGAATAAATTCTGAAAACTTATACACTTTATGGAATACACACGAAGAAAATGGCAATAATAAGGGTAGCCGAATATTGGAGTGTGAATAAAGTGGTTATCAAACGAGGAGATATCTTTTATGCGGACTTACGGCCGGTAGTAGGATCGGAGCAGGGCGGTGTCAGACCTGTACTGATTATTCAGAATGATACCGGGAATAAACATAGCCCTACGGTTATCTGCGCGGCCATTACGTCGAAAATGAATAAAGCAAAGCTGCCCACCCATGTGGAGCTGGATGCTGAAAAATATGGAATTGTGAAAGATTCTGTTATTTTGTTGGAACAGGTGAGAACCATTGATAAATCCAGATTAAAAGAGAAGGTTTGTCATCTGGACCGGGATGTATTAAAGAAAATTGATCGAGCCTTAATCATCAGCTTTTCTTTGGATACATATTTTAGAATGTAGGTGGCAACGTATAGTCACGAAAAAGGAACCCTTGCGGGTTCCTTTTTGTCATACGGCAGGGGAGCCGTATGACCATAGCGTATAATAGGGTGGGAGTAGAAAGTGTTTTATCACTGTCTATGGATTTCATTATACGGAGAAAATGTGTACACACTGTGAAGAGTTTATAAAATAAAACTAAAAAGGAAAAAGAAAGTATGAAATATCAATGATGAGAAATAGAAAGAGGGTGCCCGGTACAAGAAACCGGAGCACCCTCTTAATATATTTATAATGTAGGGAGGAGGAGAGTGAAAATATATAATATTCACTATCTGTTACCAGTATATAGGAGACTTATGATATAGATATGGATAGAATAAAGAATTTTTGTTAACAAATTGGTACACAAATGTGTCAAAAGTCGCAAAGAAAAAATATTTATTGCTGAAAGATGTCATAAATTGTGGTAATATAAGAATTACATTCCTATTAACAATCATAAACGGACCGATATATTCTCCCCATGGGATCGGAGGAAACAAGATGTGCCCAATAACAGATGTACAAAAAAAATATTATTTTCCGGATAAGCTCAAAGCCAGGCTTAGGCCAATATCACAATATCCATTGACTGTTATTGAGGCACCCGGCGGATTTGGAAAAACAACAGCCGTCAGGGAGTATTTACGAAACGAGCATCCCCAGGCAGCCTGTGAATGGTACACCTGCCTTGGAGAGCCGGCATCCCTGGCCTGGGCGGAAATCTGCGGGCTGTTTGCGGGAATAAACAGCAAAGCAGCCGACGATATGAAGACCTTGAAGATACCCACCATGGAGACTCTGTTCTCCATGAAGGCATATCTTAAAAACCTGAAATGCAGGAGAAAAACCTATCTGGTAATTGATAATTACCATCTGATTAATTTTGACATACATCGGGAGCTGATCAATGTTTTTTCCATGCATGAAAATCCCGGCCTGCATATGATATTCATTACACAGCAGCTGGATTCCAGAGAGCGTCCCTCCGTACATAATAACAATATCTACCGGATCGGCGCGCCTGCCTTCTTTTTTGACCGGGAGGGAATCTTCAGCCTGTTTCGTATGGAGGGCTTCCGGCTCGCCGAGGGAGAACTGGAGAATATCTATAAGACTACAGAGGGCTGGATATCCGCCATCCGTCTGCAGCTGATCAATTACAAGGAAACAGGTTCCTTTGTCCCTTCCTCCGGCATTGAAGAATTGGTGGAAACAGCCATTTGGAACCGACTGGTCCCCTCGGAAAAAGATTTTCTTCTGAGAGTATCGGTCTTTGACAGCTTTACGGCACGCCAGGCAGTCGCAATGCTGGACCGGGAAGCGGTGCCGGGCAGCATTGAGGTACGGCTTAAAACCAGTGATTTTATACGTTTCCTACCGGATAAAAGGCTGTTTATCATACACAGCATTTTACTGGATTATCTGCGGAACCGGTTCGAGTTCTATCAGTCAAAGGAATATCAAAAGCAGATATTTTATAAAGCCGGTTTGTCCTGTGCCGCCATGGGGGAATATTGTCTGGCCACAAAGTTCTTCTATCAGGTGGGAGACTTTGATGCGATCCTGTCACTGCCCTTCACACGCCAATATCTGGACGCGCAAAAAGAGGAGGATTGTGAAGAAGAGGTTTTTGCAGCTGTTCTGCGGGAATGCCCGGAAGAAAGATTATGCAAACACCCCTTTACAGTGATTGTCTTTGCCCGTTCCGCCCTGCTGAACGGATACCGGGAGTTGTACGAAAAGCTGTGCGGACTGCTCCAATGCCTGCTTCGAAGGGAAAATGATTATACACAGGAGGAGGTGCGAAGATTAACCGGTGAATTGATCTTGCTGGAAGCTCTGGGAAAATTCAACGATCTTTCTAAAATACGGGAAGCCTATGATGCGGTCAGCAGGATTTGGGGAGATTCACCGGATATCGTGGAAAACAGTCTGCCCTGGCCGTCGGTTTTTCCTACTGCTGTCGGGATGTTTTGGCGTGAATCCGGCGGGATGGATGAAATGCTCCGAGGCGTCGATGAGCTGAAACCCCTCTACCGCAAATTCAGCAGAGGACAAAGCGCCGGTCTCGGACACCTGATCCGGGCGGAGGCCATGCTGGTACGGGGAGAGGATGGCGAGGCGGAGATTCTCTGTCATAAAGCTCTCTATGAGGCACGTATTAGCAAGCAGCTCAGCATCTGTATTTATGCCGAGCTCTGTCTTGCCAGGGTTTTTATCCTGCGGGGAGACACGGAAAGTTTCTATGCCGCCATGGGGAATATCCAAAGGTATGCGGTGGAGCATCCGGATGCCGTCATACGCCGTATGGTGGATATGTGCATGTCAATTATCAGCCTCCTTCTGGGGATTAAGGATTATGTCGCGCCCTGGCTTTATGACATGGAGGGCATCCGTAAGTCACTGTATATCCCGGTTGTTCCCTTTGCAGAGATACTGCATTTCAGGCTGCTGCTGATCGACAAGAGGTATCACGAACTGTACGCCGTCAGTCAGCTTGCCTTAGATACTCTGAGGAAGACGGATGTTAAGATCAAATACAGGATGCCGCAGATGTACTGCCTCATCTTCCTTGCGGTTGCAAAGTATAACAGCGGAGATAATTTGGAAGCAGGGAGATATTTAAAAGAAGCTCTTGATATAGCTCTTCCGGATCAGGTCTGTCTTCCCTTTGCCGATCATGAATGCATGGCGGATCTTCTTGCCGGGCTGAATAGGCGCAGTATTAAGGAAGAAATACCGTCCGGCAGCTTCACGGTTTTACTCTCGCTTTGCAAACGCCATGCAAACGGCGTCGCCATGATCAAAAAGGCCCTTCTCCAGAACCAATCCCCTCTGACCCCAAGAGAAAGGGAAATTGCGCTGCTTGCCAAAAAGAGAATGAGCGCAAAGGAGATTGCGGCTAAGCTGTATATATCGGAAAAAACTGTGAAATCGACGCTGGGCAGAGTATACAGTAAATTGGAGATTCATTCAAGAAGCGAGCTGGTATTAAGAAAATTTTGATGAATGGGGTCTGTTGCAAAAAGTCGAAAAATATCGATATAGATCAAAAGTGTCTAAGGAATACTCTGGACAAGATCCAGAAGGCCAATAGTGCGGACGTGGATTCTATTTACAGGCGAGGAGGTAATTTATGCCGAATATATTTGTTTTAGCAATTATGCTGTCGGTAGCGGTCACGGCGATGTTGATGGTATATGCTATCGTCAAGCATACTGTTGAAAAATCCTTTTTTCTGATTCTTCTCTCCATCGCCAATCTCTTCTTTGTCTTCGGAAATCTGCTGGAGATTACGGCAGGTACGCTGGAAACGGCTTTTTACGGTGTCCGTGTCCAGTATATGGGAGCACCGTTTATTATGCCGCTGACCTATCTGTTTTACAGAGAGTTTTATGGGAAAAAGAGATTTACCCCGCTGCAGCATACCCTGCTTTTTGTAATCCCGGTTCTTTCGATGCTGGCTTTGCAGGCATTTCCCCTTGTGCGGCTCCATTACCCCGAGATATGGTATAGCACCAACGGATATATAGCCAGTGTCCAGCACACGGACGGCATTACCTATTATTTAGGTACGGCCCTTAATTATATCTGCATTCTTTTGAGTCTCCGGCTCATTATCGGACGGATCCGGCACGGCGGCAAGCAGCAAAGGCGGCAAAGCCTTGTGCTTCTTACCGGGTGGGTGCTGCCCCTTGCCGCCAACGCATCCTTCGTTTTTTTAGGCGGTGACGGCAGCTACGATCTGACGCCCATCGCTTATGTTACCTCCATGGCAGTGCTCCTTTATGCGGCTTTGGCGCATAATCTGCTGGACATACTTCCGCTGGCCCGTGCCCAGGTAATGGATGAGCTGGAGGATGCCTTCATTGTATGTGATGATGATTTTCACTTCCTGGATGCAAATCTGTCGGCCAGGCGGCTGTTTCCGGAGCTCTCCGCTATGAGCTCCGGCGAATCCATAGAGCGGATACGGGACTTTAAGCGGGAGGGAGAGCTGCGGATCAGGGCGAACGGGGAGGAACAGCATTATAAGATTACCCAGAATCCCATCCTTCACGGCACAAAGGACAGCGGCGTATGCGTCGTCTTCCGGAATGTCACGGTGGAAAACAGACTGCTTGAGAGCCTTCAGCGTCAGGCCACCATGGATGCATTGACCGGGCTTTACAACCGGGGCACCTTTTTTGGCCTTGCGGAAGAAGCGCTGGAGAAGGGCAAAGCGCAGGGGATGGACTTTGCCCTCCTGATGATTGATCTGGATCGGTTCAAACAGGTGAATGATACCTATGGCCATCCTTGTGGCGATGCCGTGCTGAAAGCCGTTGCCGCTGCGGCAAGGAATCATTTCTATCAGGATGATATTGTTGGCCGCTATGGGGGTGAGGAATTTGCGGTGCTCCTTGAAAATATCTCCGGGGAACAGGCGGCAGGGACGGCGGAAGAATTCCGTAAAACTGTCGGGGGCATGATAATTCGCTGCCATGAGCAGAGGGTCGGCGTTACGGTCAGTATCGGAATCGCCTGCTGTACTTCCGATGACGGACAGACACTGGAAGGCATGCTGGCGCAGGCGGATAAGGCGTTATACCTCTCTAAGAGCAGAGGCCGCAACCAGATCAGCCTGTATGACGGGAAGGACACAAGCCTGTGAGAAGCCGGAAGAAAAGGATTGGAAAAAGAATATAGACATTGAACCGGAACCTGCTCTCTTCGTATATCGGAGGGCAGGTTTTATATTTAGTTTACCTGCAATACAAAATGTGTTAAACTATATTTGGTAACAAAGGAAGTATCTGGGGGCAGGGAGAAGATGATAAAATTACATTTTAATAATTTAAAAATCAGAAGCAAGCTGTTGCTGGTATATACCTTCTGTGTGCTGATTCCGATTATTCTGACGGATGCCATTATCATGTACACCGTCAATTCCAATTACCGGGAAAGCCAGATGAGGGATCTGGGACATGCCATGGAGCGTGTGGAATATAATCTGAAGGAGAATATCGAGGACTGCATCCTGTTTACCAATAATATGTATACCGACAGCTCCCTGGATAAATTTCTGAACCGGAATTACTCCAGTTATAATGCCTACTATGATGAATACAGCAAGCTTCTGAATAATAACAGTCTGAGCTATAACTATAATTATGGCATGCTGAGCAAGATTGAAATCTTTGCGGACAATGACACCATGATCGGAGGCGGTAAGATTTCTACCTTCAAATCCGCCAGGGATTTTGAGTGGTACAAGGAGTTTAAGGCAAGCGGAAGGGATATTTTTATATACATCTACTATGATGAGATGAAGAAATTCATTCCGGGCAGCGGCTCCTGCAGAACCATAAGCATCATAAGGAATCTGGATTATTTCGGAGAGAAGGTAGAGAAAATTCTGAAGATTGATATCAATTATAATGAAATGCTGGTGGATGTTCAGAATGAGAAGATTGACGCCGCCATCTATGTCCGGAACCGGGACTATATCCTGTTCTCCAATCAGCCCAATACCAGCGGCATGAAGGCATTCGAGGTGTCAGGCACCCTGGATGGCCTGCAGCCTGCCATGAGCCGGAGCTTCAAGAGCAGCAATGAGGAGTGGGAGGTGTTAATCTATGCCAAGAGTACTCCCTTCTGGTATGTCCTGGTTCAGAATAAGGGCATCCTCTATCTGATACTGCTGGATTTTCTTGTGCCCAGCCTGTTAATTTATCTCATCGGCAAATCCATCTCCCATCGGCTGACCATTGTATCCGCCTACCTGAGCAAGGTGGAGCAGGAGCAGTTTGAGGTGATCGATTGTCTGGAGGGAGAGGATGAGATCGGCAGGGTGGTGCGTAATTACAATCTGATGGTGCTTCGGATCAAGGAGCTGATTGAAGTGGTATTTAAAAGAAATGCCGAGAAGCAGGCCCTGGAACTCTCCAAGAAGCAGGCGGAGCTTCAGGCCATCCAGAGCCAGGTGAATCCCCACTTTCTTTTCAATACTCTGGAGACCATCCGAATGCGCAGCCTGATTAAAAATGAGACGGAGACGGCCGGCATCATCGGAGAGCTGGCAATCTTGTTCCGAAAGAGCATGACCTGGGGTGAGGACCGCATTACGGTAATGGAGGAGATGAATTTTATAGAGAAGTATATTAATATACAAAGATACCGCTATGGGGATAAAATCAAATTCAACCATTATGTAATGCCGGAATGCAATTCCTATCTGATCCCGAAGCTGACCATCAGCAGCTTTATTGAAAATGCTTGTATCCATGGCTTGGAGGCCACGGAGAAGGAAGGGGTGATATCCCTGACGGTTACAAGGAACGGGGAGTTCCTGTACATAGAGATCTCGGATAACGGCAAGGGCTTTGAGGAACGGCGGCTGGAAGAACTCCGGTACATGATTGCCCATGCGGATCATAAGATGCTGAGTGAGTCAAAAAGCACCGGCATGCTGAATGCTTATTTAAGATTGAAGATGCATTTTGACAGCCGGGTCAGCTTTGAGATTGACAGCAAGCCTGAGAATGGGACGGATATCCTGATTCAGATATCCCTGAATGCGGTGGAAGATGCATCGGGACGAAATGCAGGAACGGCGGAAGCCGATGGGAAGATAACGGGAGCAGACGGGGAGGAGAAAGAGCATGCTGAAGGTAATGATTGCTGATGACGAACCTTTTATTCGCCAGGGGCTGAGGATTTTAATCAGCTGGGAGCAATACGGGTTTCAGATCTGCGGGGAGGCGGCTAACGGGAAGGAAGCCCTGGAGCTGATGGCAAAGGAGGACTATGATCTGGTCATCACGGATATTAAAATGCCGGGCATGAGCGGACTGGAGCTGATCGAACATACCTGGGAGAAGGTTTCCAAAAACATAAGATTTATTATTCTCAGCGGTTTTTATGAATTTGAATATGCTAAAAAAGCCATCAAATTCGGCGTAGTGGATTATGTATTGAAGCCGGTGCAGAAGGAGGAGCTGCTACGGGCGCTGGAGAATTATAAGGAGCAGTATTTTAAACAGATGGAAGAGCGGAGGAATCTGGAATATTCGGAGAAGATTGTATTTGACCGCCATCTTTCCTATCTGATCTCGGACCGCTTTGACAATGCCAGCCTGGAGTACGTTCTCCGGTATATTCCGGATTCCTCCAACCTTCGCTATATCAGTATTGAATATGATCCCTCCGAGCCCGGCTTCCGGGCCTTGACACGGGAAGACCGGGTCAGAGCCAAGAGCTGCCTTCATGACGCCCTGCGTAATTTTCTCGGAGCGCATTGGTACCATGCATACATAGAGCCCCATCCTTTTGAGGATATCTGCGGAGTGGGATTTCTCTTCCTCCGGCGTTTTGCGGAAGAAGCGGGAATGAATGAGAGGGATTATATCCAGCGGCTGTACCAGGAGTTAAGCGAGGCCTGCCAGTATCGAATCACGCTGTATATCGGCCAGAGGGTGGAGGATATGGGAAAGCTGTCGGAATCCTATCGGTCAGCAGCCATTGCCCGGACCTTCCGGCTCTTTTCCAAAGAAAAATATATTGCATTCTATGACGAGATAGAAGGGAAGCAGCAGAGCAGCCGCCATCCGGTGGATAAGGAAATGATGGATGAGCTGATCCGGGCCATTGAGGAGCATGCACAGGAGGCCATAGAACGGAAAACCGAAGAGGTTTATGAGCATTTCAAACAATTGGCAAGAGAACCGGATATGATCAAGATGAATTTGGATTATCTGCTTTTTAATCTGATCAGCCTTGCCAGGGAGCTGGACCCGGATCTTGTCCGGGAGGAAATCTATCAAATGATCAGCCAGGGAGGGTATGAGCAGATTGCCGTCCGCGGCAGCGTGAAGCATTTTAAGGACTTTGCTCTGGAGTTTTCGGATTATTTGCTGGAGCTGAGGCAGCATGCCTTCGGCGGAGTGCTGTCGGAGATTGAGAAGGAGATTACGGAGCATTATATGGATAACCTCAGCCTGAAATCCCTGAGCGGAAAATATTATATTAACAGCGCCTATCTGGGGCAGAGCTTTAAACGGCAGTTTGGCAGCTCCTTTAAGGATTATCTGAATAACTACCGGATTGACCGGGCGGCAGAGTTGCTGATCCGTTCGGACGAGAAAATCTATGAGATAGCCGCTGCGGTGGGATTTAATAATACGGACTATTTTATCAGCAGATTCGTGCAGCTAAAGGGAGTTACTCCGCTGCAATACCGCAAACAGTTTCTTGGGCAAAAGTAAGTTGAACAAGGAGGAATTTATACATATTACACAAAATACGATTTATTTTTATGGAATTTATAAGATAATATAATTATTAGTATTTTGACTATACTTTATAAGTTGATGTATTTGTTTAGTGATGATATTATATTCTTAACCGCTTATGATAGATTGCACAACGGACAGGGGAGTACCGATCCGGCTTTGGGAGGCAGTTTATTGAACCGGTAAAAAAGTATAGGGAGGATTAATATGAAAAGATTCAAAGCCCTGATCGCCATTTTGATGGTGATCACAATGTTTGGTACACTTTTTACTGGATGCAAAAAGGAAGAGACAGGAGGAAATAATCCTGGGGTCAAGTCAAACGAAAAGGCAGAGGATGATAAGGGGAGCACTCCTTCCAAAGAAGCTCCGAAGGAGATAAAGAGCTTTACCATGTTTAATGCGGTTCCGGGAACTGAGGTTCCGGATGATAACCGGGTTATGAAAGCAATTGCGGATATTACAGGCGCCTGGGCCAAGGTTACCTGGCTGACAGGTCAGACGGCGGAGGAAAGAATTGGTGTTATGATTGCGGGAGGCGATTATCCCGACTTTATCACCGGTTCCACCGGCACTCCCGCCCTGCTTGAGGCCGGTGTATTGGTTGCCATTGACCAGTATTGGGATGATTATCCCAATATCAAGAATTATCTGCCTGAATCCGACTGGAACAAGGTCAGGGCTGAGGACGGGCATATCTATCTGATGCCCCAGTTCGGTATTATCCAGGGTGAGGATATGGCTACCTATCATTGGGATGAGGCATTCTGGATTCAGAAGGATGTATTAATTTGGGCCAATTATCCGAAGATTTACACCATGGATCAGTATTTTGATCTGATCAAAAACTATAAAGAGGCTAATCCCACCACGGCGGACGGACAGGAAACCGTTGGCTTTACTATGAGTACGGAGGACTGGAGATATTTTGGTGTGGAAAATCCGCCCTATTTCCTTATGGGATATCCCAACGACGGAGCCTGCATCGTAGATCCGGAGACCGAGACCGCTATCGATTACAATACGATACCGGAGGCAAAGACCTATTATAAGAGAATTAATAAGGCATTTAATGACGGACTGGTTCACCCGGAGACCTTCACCATGTCTTATGATCAATATATTGCATTATTATCCACAGGCAGAGTACTTGGTACCCTGGATCAGCTGTGGAACTTCAACACAGCCAATGAAGCGCTGGTGACCCAGGGCCTGGTTGGAAAGACTTATGTTCCGCTGCCCATTTCCTATTCCGGCGACGGCAAGCAGAAGTGGCACAGCCCCTCTGCCCTGGACGTATCCAACGGTCTGTCCATTACTACCAGCTGTAGGGATATCCCCGGTGCGCTGCAGTTTGTTAATGATCTCCTTTCTCCCGAGGTTATGACCTTAAGGTCCTGGGGACAGGAAGGTATTGATTACATGGTAGGCGATGACGGAATCTTCTATCGCACCGAAGAGCAGATTGCAAACTATAATAATCAGGATTATGCTACGGATAATCTGGTGAATGCTGCTTACGCCTACTTCCCTCATTTTGAAGGAATGCTGGCAGACGGCAAGAACGCCCAGGATCCCAAGAACCAGCCCAATGAGTTCTACAACACCCTGTATGATGTGGAAAAACAGCTTTTAGACGGCTACGGCTACAAGACCTTCCTGGATTTCCTGGGCGAGACAGCGATTTCCAATGATCCCTGGTATCCTATGTGGTCCTTTACCAACACCTGGAACTCGGATACACCGGAAGGCCAGGCGAAGAATAAGATTACAGAGCTAAAGCATACCTGGCTGCCGAAGGCAATGATGGCATCCGAAGCGGAGTATGATGCTATCTGGGATCAATATCAGGCAGTTTATAAGGAAGAAGTAGACATTGACGCATATCTGGACGCTTTAACAACCGAGATTAAGAGAAGAGCTGCAGTAGCACGCGGAGAGTAATAATTTAGTGTGAACTATACGGGGTGTCTTAAGTTGCGATTTAAGGCACCCCGTTTATAGAGTGAAGGACTGGAGGCACACACATGCAAAAGCGCAAACTATATTATCTGATCATAGCCGCGATATGCTTTGTATCTATAAGCAGCCTGTTTCTCCCCTATCTGAAGCTTCCCCAGAGGGAGCTTACGGGCGACGGCACGGTACTGGACGCGGAACAGGCTGCACTGAACAGCAATGTCCTTCGCCGGATTGCAAGGGATCATGGCTTGACGAAAAAACAGGTTACGGATGTGGCAAAGGATCTGCTGAAGGGGAAGGAATATGGGATAGTAGTGGAGGATCTGACGGAGGATAAGTACTATGTGGTTGATATTGTAGACAAAGCTCTGCAAAAAAAGATCACGGAAGTAAACTCCCTGAATTGTTTTAATGGGGAGACCTATCACTATTTTGATCTAATCCGTCTGGCGGCTAATGTAATCCGGCATCTGGAGCGGGATGTTGCCGATTCGGTTCTTGTGATTCTGACTCTGATCGTAACGACTATACTGCCCCTTGTCTCGGCGGTCTATATGCTGATGACAAAGGGTCTGAAGCATTATAAGCTGGTAAAGATAATTTCAGTGGTTACCATACTGCTGTGTCTCCTGGGGATGGTCAGCGCAAATTCCATCAGTATCGGAGCCTTGCAGGTGGAGCGGTTCTATACAAAGAACTGGGGGATCGGTTATTTCCTGCTGATCTTCACCCAGATAGCCGTATGGCTGACGGCAACGGCGGCCTCCTATCATGGGCAGGTGGCGGGCTATGTTACCTGGCGGATGGTGGTGAGGCAGAAGGAGCTGATCATTATGGCAGTGCCGTTTCTGGCTTATGCCTTTCTCTTTAATTATTACCCTCTGGCAGGATGGGCTATGGCATTTCAGAAGTATAAGCCGGCGGCTGCCGATCAGATGTGGATTGCTTGGGAGAAGTTCAAGTTCCTGTTTGGAGATAAGATATTTTTTAATGTATTCCGTAATACCGTCGCCATGAGTGTGATTAATCTGGTCTTCAGCTTTGCCTTCGCCATCGGATTTGCGCTGCTCCTCAATGAGGTAAGGAGTACAATGGGGAAGAAATTCGTCCAAACGGTATCCTATCTGCCTCATTTCCTATCCTGGATTATCGTAGCCGGTATTGTACAGGATGTATTATCCATGGAGACCGGCATTCTCAATGAGATGATGACGAAGGTGAATCTGATTCCCACTCCCATCAATTTCTTTGCCGATCCGAAGTACTTCTGGTGGATTATTGCTTTTGCCGTGGTATGGAAGGAAACTGGCTGGAACAGTATTATTTACCTGGCCACCATGACCACCATCAACCCGGATTTGTATGAAGCCGCCTCCATTGACGGGGCCGGGAGATGGAAGAAGATGGTTCATATCACCCTGCCGGGCATCCGATCCACCATATTCGTCCTGCTGATTATCAACCTGGGGATGATTATGAATTCGGGCTTTGAAGCCCAATACCTGCTGGGTAAGGATCTGAACAGAGCAACCTCTTATGTTATTGATGTATACGTCCTTAATAATTCCTTTGGAGCCGGGATTGACTTCTCCCTGGGTACCGCGGCGGGTATCTTTAAGAGCGTGGTCAGCATCCTGCTGATATTCGTCGCCAATCGTGCCGCCAAGGCTGCCGGTCAGGAGCGGTTATTCTAGAACGTTACAGTCTGCATAGTATTCGAGGTGCCGCAAGGCGGCGTAATGGAGGTAGGAATGAAAAAGAAGAAGAAAAGTAAAGCGGATCTTGCGTTTGTTATTATGAATACGGTTATACTGGCCCTGTTCTGCCTGCTGACCCTGTATCCCATCCTGAATACCTTGGCGGTGTCCTTAAACGACGGCATGGATGCGGTTCGCGGAGGCATTCATCTGATCCCAAGGAAATTCACCCTGCAGAATTTCTATACGGTGGTGACTAAGGATAATATGGTTACAGCAATTAAGATATCTGTCCTGAGGACGGTTATCGCCACCTTCCTGCATATGTTTGTGACTGCATTGCTGGCTTATGTATTATCCCGGAAGGAATTCCTCTTTGCCAAGGAAGTATCCCTGTTCTATGTATTAACCATGTATGTCAGCGGAGGTCTGGTGCCGACGATGCTGTTATATAAATCCCTGGGACTTACCAATACCTTCTGGGTGTATATTATACCAGGAATGATCAGCGCCTTTAATATGATTGTAATCAGGACCTTTATGAACGGCCTTCCCGACAGCTTTGTAGAATCCGCCCAGGTAGACGGCGCCGGGCACCTGAAGATTTTCTTTCGGATTGTACTCCCGCTGTGCAAGCCGGTAATGGCTACGGTGGCATTATTTATCGCAGTCGGCCAATGGAACTCCTGGTTTGATGCCATGCTGTACAATATTAACCGGCCGGATCTGACCACGCTTCAATATGAGCTGATGAAGCTGCTGTCCTCGGTTTCCCAGCTCCAGGGCAGTGCCAGTCTGATGAAGCATGCTGCAACCCAGGTTACTCCGGTTTCCATCCGGTCCGCCACAGCGATCTTCACGGCGCTTCCCATCGTATGCTTATACCCTTTCCTGCAGAGGTATTTTATCAGCGGTATGATGATCGGCGGCGTGAAGGAGTGAGGAAGTTAATCCACGTTTTACTTGAAAAATGTCTGAAAAGTAGTTAAAATAAAGATAGAGTTTTGTTGCCGGGAAAGACCGGGGAACAAGGTATTACATTTCAGCAGGAGAATATGATGCGAATTGGTTTATTAAGACATTTTAAAGTAAATTGTCCTCATAAAAAGATGATGACCTCGGAAGAGTTCCGCCAATGGTCGGAAAAATATGAGGTTTCCAAGGTGATAAAGAAAAAGGTAGATATGTATGGGATTGAATGGGACGTCTGTTATGTCAGCGACCTTCCCAGGGCAATCACCACGGCAAAGGAGGTCTACAGCGGTAATCTGAAGATCGATCAATTACTTCGGGAAGTGGATAATGCCCCGTTCATTCATACAGAGCGTATCCGGCTTCCCTTTGAAGTATGGCATATCTGCGGACGGCTGGCGTGGTATTTCCGCTCGAAGAGCCAGCCGGAAAGTGTTGTGGGAACCCGAAGGAGGATACGTGAATTTTTGGATCGCATTGACTGGTCCCAGGAGAATATTCTTATTGTCTTCCATGGATTTATGCTCTATAATTTTCAGAAAGAGCTGCGTAAACGGGGCTTTGTAGGTGAGAAGCTTAAATTGGTGAAGAACGGTGTGCTCTATGAATACGTTCGGGAAGAGGAGCGGAAGGAAGTAGGAGAGGATGAAGGTAACGCTGATTTGTGTGGGTAAGCTGAAGGAAAGATATTGGTCCCAGGGTGCGGAGGAATATGTAAAGCGTCTGGGGAGATATTGCAGCCTGGAGATCCTTGAGCTGGCGGATGAGAAAACGCCGGATCATGCAAGTGAAGTACAGGAGGAACAGATCAGACGGAAGGAAGGAGACCGGATTCTGAAGGTTTTAAAGGAGGATTCCTATTGCATTGTGCTTGCCATTGACGGGACAATGCTTTCCTCGGAAGAACTGGCATCTAAGATAGACACTCTGGGCGTATCCGGCTGCAGCCATATCAGTTTTATTATCGGCGGCTCTCTGGGATTGTCCCGGGAAGTGTATCAGCGGGCAGATTACCGGCTGAGTTTTTCTAAGCTGACCTTTCCCCATCAGCTTATGCGGGTGATATTATTGGAGCAGATCTATCGGGCTTACCGCATTATTCATAAGCAGCCCTATCACAAATAGAATACGGATAGAAGAAGGAGGACGACATTATGAATACCATTGATTTTGCAATCAGTATGGAGGAGGACGGACGGAGATATTATCTGGAGCAGGCAGAAAGAAATAAGGATAACGAGCTGCGCACGGTATTCCTGCTTTTGGCTGATTCCGAGAAGGATCATGCGGAGCTGCTGAGGCAGTATAAGAATCGGGAAGATATCTCCCTGCAGGGAAATTTTGTCGGGCCTGAGTTGAAATCAGTATTTCATGGGATGAAAAATTTTCACAAAGAGGATAGTGACAGGCAGAAGGAGGTCTACCGCATTGCCTGTGAGCAGGAGGAAAAGAGCATCCAATTATATAAGGAATTAGAAGCACAGGCGAAGGATGAATTTGACCGGGAGCTTTTCCGGTACCTGATCCTCCAGGAAGAGGGGCATCTGGCCCTGTTTGAAGAGCTGGTCAGGCTGGTAACCAGACCGGAGGAGTGGGTGGAATCAGCAGAGTTCGGTCTCCGGGAAGAATATTAAGAAGAGATGCAATCCCTTGGGATCAAAGGGAAGCTGCAAAATAAGGAATATGCTTTTTGTTACGATATAGGGTAACAGAAAGCATATTCCTTTTGCTTTTCGGCTTAAATTATATTTCGTTCCATGGATGCAGGAGGAGGGAGAGGGTTCCGTTAAGCCGGATTTTTGTAGTATCCTTGCCGTCGCAGCGGCTGATCCGGCCGGTCTTCCAGAGAGCCTTAATCCTTTCCCTGGATAGACCCAGCTGGCGGCTTAGAAGGGCATCCAGCCTCAGATTGATAGGGCAGGGGGAGGTGATATCGATTCTGCATTCTTTATTTCCGGATGCCGTATCCGGGATATCTCCCCGTATGCCGTAACTGACATCGTCATAATGAACGGATAATTTATGGTATCCCTGGATTGTTGTATCAAAGGCATATTGCCGGGCAAGCTCCGGATCGTTGGCGATAAACTTATGGTATAATTCTTTATCTATGGCGTTGACCCTGGTTCGGGAGATGATCTCCATATTCCAGGTGCTCTTGCATTTGTGGCATTGGTAGATCAGCCAGATATCAATATAGCTTTGGTTAGCGTTGACACGAAAGTTCCCGGTGCAGACATAGTCAGAGGCGGTGCCGCATTTTGGACAGTTCCGGATGACGGCAGGCCAGGAAGAGGGAGCAATCTCCCAGTGATAAATTTGCTGCATTTCTATATTCTCCTTCTCACTCTAATTCTTTGATATACCGCGTTGCGGTTTTGAAGGCATACGCAGAAAGCCCATGTTTTGATCTGGGCCTGTCCGGTATGCGTCTGTCCTATCGTTAAGAATTAGTTGTGATCCGGTGTGGTCATAGAAAAGCCTCCTTGTTTTGTGCGCATAAAAACGCTTGCTCTTAGGATAGCACGAATACGCGGGTATGCCGACCTCAGTCTTATTTCAGAAAGATAGTTGAGGCCGAAAGCTTTCCGTGGTATAATTGGTCATGCAAAAATGGCAATACTGTTGGTATGCAAATGTAATTGCCGATTCCGGATACGAAGGGAGGGACACGGCGTGTACAAAATTCTGATTGTAGAAGATGATGCCATGATAGCCAATACTTTGAAGAGCCACATGAATACATGGGCTTACGAAGTAGAATGTGTGTCAGATTTTAAGGAAGTCTTGTCCCGGTTTATTTCTTATAAGCCCCAGCTGGTTCTCCTGGACATTTCCTTACCCTTTTACAATGGCTTCCATTGGTGCAGTGAAATTCGGAAAATATCCAAGGTTCCTGTCATATTCATTTCATCCGCATCGGATAACATGAATATTGTTATGGCAATTACCCAGGGAGGGGATGATTTCATTGCCAAACCCTTTGATTTGAACGTCTTGATGGCTAAGGTACAGGCTCTGCTGAGGCGCACTTATGATTTTGCAGGAGAGAGCGGTTTTCTGGAGCATCGGGGCGCCATCCTGAATGTGAACGATACGACCCTGACCTATAGGGAAAAACAGGTGGAACTGACCAAGAACGAATTTCGGATTCTTCAGATCTTGCTGGAGCATAAAGAGAAAGTGGTCTCAAGAGATGCCATTATGACAAAGCTTTGGGAAAGCGACAGTTTTGTAGATGACAATACGCTTACCGTCAATGTAACCCGGTTACGAAAAAAATTAGAGGATATTGATTTAAAGGATTTTATCACAACGAAAAAAGGCATCGGCTATATGGTGGGGTAGTATTGTATGAAAAGGAATTTAATGAAGGAATATATAAAAAGGCAGATAAAAGGGGTGGGATATCTTGTTTTATTTGCCTTTCTCTTTGCTTTGGTTTTTTATCTGTATAACCTGCCGGTGGAGGCAGTGTGGTATGCGGCCAGTCTGTGCGGGCTGATTGGTTTTTTCTTTTTGAGCATTGATTATTGGAGGTTTCATAAAAAACATCTCCGATTAGAGCAGCTGAAAAATTCTATTATGCTGGGCTTAGAGGGATTGCCGGAAGCGGAAGAATTGATAGAAGAAGATTATATTGAGCTGCTTCGAATTCTTTTTCTGGAAAAGGAACAATTGGAGCGGTCCAATGAACGGAGCAGGATGGAAATGATGGACTATTATACCTTATGGGTTCATCAGATCAAGACGCCCATTGCAGCGCTCAGGCTTTTGCTTCAGTCCGGGGATGGGAAAAGCAATGCGGATTTGCTGACGGAGCTGTTTAAAGTGGAAGAATATGTGGAAATGGCCCTGGGGTATCTGCGGATAGGGGATATGTCTTCGGATTTACTGCTAAAAAAGATTTCGTTGGATGAAATCATAAAGCAGGCGGTGCGAAAGTATGCGTCCATCTTTATCCGCAAGAAAATACAGCTCCAGTATTCCGAGCTGAACTGCGAAGTATTGACCGATGAAAAGTGGCTGGTGTTCGTGGTGGAGCAGCTTCTTTCCAATGCATTGAAATATACAGGGGAAAACGGGAAAGTCTCCATTTATATGGAGGAAGCCGGACGGAAAACCCTGGTGATAGAGGACACCGGAATGGGAATTTATGAAGAGGATATTCCCAGAATATTTGAAAAGGGATTTACCGGCTATAACGGGCACTTCCATAAAAAATCAACTGGGATCGGCCTCTACCTGTGCAAAAGGATATTGGCAAAATTATCTCATACCATTCAGATCGAATCCTTGGGTCAATGTGGGGACAAAGGTAAGAATAGGATTGGACACGCTGGATCAGATAAGGGAATAGACATGGAATAAAACCGCCTGCCTTACAAAAATGTAAGATAAGGGACCAAGATGTAAGGTAAATCTATGGAAGAGCAGGTTTCTGGCTTGTTATACTGAAGGGGAATAAAGGAGGTTTTACAAATGTCAATTTTAGAGGTCAGCAATCTTAAAAAAAATTATACCGCCCGCTTTGGGGGGAATCATGTTCAGGCCCTTTCCAATGTAACCTTTTCCGTGGAGGAAGGGGAATATGTGGCCATTATGGGGGAATCCGGCTCCGGAAAAACGACTTTGCTTAATATTCTTGCGGCTTTGGATAAGCCAACAGGCGGAGAGGTATTTCTGGATGGGCAGGATATAAGCCGAATTAAGGAAAGGGCGATTGCGGCATTTCGCAGGGGTAATCTGGGCTTTGTATTTCAGGATTTTAATTTATTGGACACCTTTTCCTTACAGGATAATATTTTTCTGCCACTGGTGCTTTCCGGCGGGTCCTATAAAGAGATGAATGCCAAATTACAACCCATTGCTAAAAAATTAGGAATAGGAGATATCCTATCCAAATATCCATATGAGGTTTCCGGCGGACAAAAGCAGAGAGCAGCAGTGGCAAGGGCACTGATTACACAGCCGAAGCTGGTTTTGGCAGACGAGCCTACCGGAGCCCTGGATTCTCATGCGGCAGACCAGTTACTTGGCATGTTCCGTGAGATCAACAAGGAAGGACAGACCATTCTTATGGTGACTCACAGTATTAAGGCGGCAAGTCATGCAAAAAGAGTGCTGTTCATTAAGGATGGGGAGGTATTCCATCAACTATACAAGGCGTCTATGACTAACGAGGAGCTGTATCAGAAAATCTCAGATACTTTGACGCTGATTGCGACAGGTGGTGCCAGAAATGAATAATTCATTGTATTTGAGACTTGCCGTCACCAATATGAAGAAAAATGCAAAAAGCTATATTCCTTACCTGCTGACCTGCATCGGTACCGTTATGATGTACTATATTATGGTAACCATGTCCGGAAACGAGGGCTTTAACCGGATGCAGGGAGGGGATAACTTGAGGACAATCCTGTCATTGGGAACTTATCTTATTGCAATATTTGCAGTAATATTTCTCTTCTATACCAACCATTTTTTAATCAAACAGAGAAAAAAGGAATTCGGCCTGTTTCATATCTTAGGCATGGAGAAGCGGCACCTCTCCCGGATGCTGTGGTGGGAGACGTTTCTCACCGCGGTCATTGGACTGGGTGCGGGGATTATTCTGGGGATTTTATTCAATAAGCTTCTGTTTATGATTTTGCTGAAAATTTTACACTTTTCAGTACCTATGGGATTTTCCGTATCCCTGGGGGATGTAATCAATACCTTGATCTTATTCGGGCTTTTATTTGCGGCTATCCTGCTCAATACCATGGCCCAGATTTATTTTACAAAGCCCATCGAGCTGTTAAAGGGCGGTGAAATTGGGGAAAGAGAACCCAAAACCAAATGGCTTCTGGTGCTCATTGGAATTCTTTCACTGGGAAGCGGCTATTATATTGCAATGACTACAGAAGAGCCGCTGGCTGCCATCAATCTGTTTTTTGTGGCCGTAATTCTTGTGGTTCTCGGCACCTATTGCCTGTTTACGGCAATCAGCGTGGCGGTTTTGAAGCTGCTGCGAAGGAATAAGAAGTATTACTATAAAACAAAGCATTTTATAGCGGTCTCCGGCATGATTCACCGGATGAAGCAGAATGCGGTAGGCCTGGCCAATATCTGTATCCTGTCCACTATGGTGCTGGTGACGGTTTCTACCACAGTCTCTCTCTATATCGGCATGGAGGATGTGCTTCGCGGCCGTTATGCCAGGAATGTTGAAATTACCTCCTCCACCCTTTCCGAAGAATATAACGAAGAGGTAAGGAATATAGCGGAGAAGACCTTAGAGGAGCATCATTTAGTTCCTGAGAACTGGATACAGTTTCGTTCCGTGATTTTTGTGGGAGAGAAGAAAGAGGATAGTTTCCAGATCAAAGAAGATATGGGGTACTTTTTGGACATCGTGGGATTCAATGTGATTCCATTAGCGGATTACAATAAGATAACGGGCCGGGAGGTGTCTTTGGAGGAAGATGAGATCCTTGTATGCTTTAACGGAGAAGCTTATAACAAGGAGAGATTTACCATCTTTCATACCTCCTTTTTTGTGAAAGAAGATCTGAAAGAGCTTTTTGCTGATGCAGGCAGACAGGGCAGTGCATATGAGGGATATTATGCTGTAGTAAAGGACACCGGGGTGGCTGAAAAGCTGGCCGAAGAAGCCAGAATGATGAATGATGCGTTACCCGGAAGGATGGACTCTTATATTGGATTTGATTTAGAGGCTGAGGACGAGGAGGTACTTAGGGTATGTGAGGCGCTGAATGGAAGACTGGAGGAAAAATACCCGGACGCTTATATAGAATCCGCAGCCATGTCAAGAGAATCCTTCTTTGCTCTTTACGGAGGATTGTTCTTCTTAGGTATCTTTTTGGGTGTGATTTTTATCATGGCAACGGTTTTGATTATCTACTACAAGCAGATATCCGAAGGCTATGAGGATAAAGGGCGGTTTGATATTATGCAGAAGGTGGGAATGAGCCGGGAGGAGATACGGTCTACCATCAAGGGACAGGTACTTATGGTGTTTTTTCTGCCTCTGGCAACGGCAGTTATCCATATCGCCTTTGCCTTTAGAATGATTACGAAGCTGCTGGTGACACTAAATCTGAACAATGTCAGACTCTTTGGATATTGCACGGCTGGAACCATTCTGATGTTTGCCCTGCTTTATGGGCTCGTGTATGGGTTGACCGCAAGGGAATATTATAAGATTGTGAAATAAGGACGCGCTGCATCCTAACTGAAAATGTTAGTTTTACAGCACGCCCGGTATCATAGCTTTTTCGTATCCTGCTTTATGAAAGCTCTTTTTCATAAGCAGGATACTCTTTCTTTTTTTCTTTTAATATAATTCGCTGAATACTTTTGACAGAGAGATAGAATTCATCGGCCAGGTGAGCCGTAGTACAGCCTTCCCGGTACCTTTGATAGATCTGTGAATCTCTGAGCTGAAGCTGTTTCCTGGAATCGGTATAATGTCCCCATTCCTTACGGTTTTTGGTTTTCCTGGGAATATAGAGATACTTGCCGTCCGCGTACTCCTGAACCAGCTCCAGAAGCTCTTTCGGCAGTATTAAATCTGCTTTCATATAGCTCATTTTGCTCCTCCTAAAATATGATCTTCAGGATTGGGCAAAGGCTATTCCATTCTATTGGATGCGATAGCCTCTGCTACGCATTCTTAACGAGTTTCCTCATATAGGGCTGTGCTCCTTTCGATTTAGAATAAAACAAGTGCAGCACATTTTTCGCACTTGAAAAAAGCTATAAAAAAGGATATGCCGCAACAGCCTAGACTGAATGTGACATATCCTTCCGGTTAATCCACTATCATTACATTATATCATGAACATAAACCGTATTCATGATCTTCAGCTCCGATCGCATGATCATGGGCAAGCCCCATCATGCTCACTACACTTTTATTATGCAAGAGTTACGTTAACTGCCTGCATACCGCGCTGACCCTTCTCTAAGTCAAATGTAACCTTCTGGCCTTCTTCTAAGGTCTTGAAGCCTGTGGAAGCGATACCGGAGAAATGTACGAACACATCTTCTCCACCGTTGTCGTTAGTAATAAACCCAAATCCTTTTTGTGCGTTAAACCACTTTACTGTTCCGTTGCTCATGGAAGCTACCTCCTAAAAATATTAACTTGTTTGATAATGTATTTCATGTTAAAAAAAATCACATATTTTTGTAAGTCATCAACAATGTAATGCCTTACAAAAATATGTGAGATCATACATGATTACTTTATACACATGAAGTTTAACATAATTTTCTTGATTTGTAAAGCCCTTTTTCTTTCAGAAAACAAGATGTGGACCCACCTTGAACCAATGTCAGTTAGTTAAGACCCGAGCGCTGTACCAAGTCCCTTTTACGCTGACCGTCTGAGCGTATCTTGTGAAGCGGAGCGTCCTGAACACGCGAAGGTAAGGCAAGTAAAAGGGACTTGGTACAGCGCTCGGGTCTTAACTAACTGACATTGCACCCTGAACTGTTACATCAAAACAGCCAGATTGAAGCATATCCTTCAGCCTGGCTGTCTCTCTGACATCTGTTGTTGTTTAAGCAAATCCAAAATACCTCAGAATACCCTGATATATGCCGTAGGCAAATTGATACTGATTATCCCGCAGCTTCTGTGCGTCGGAGGAGTTGCTCAGGTAGCCCAGCTCCACCAGGACGGCTGGCATCTGTGTTCTTCGCAGTACATAGAGGGACGGATTGGCTCGGATACCGTTGTTGCGAGTTCCTACTGCCTGGATAATCCCCTGCATGATTTGCTCGGCAAACCACTGCGCCTGTGTTCCAAATTGGTAGATGTAGACTTCGGTACCGTTCACCGCAGGATTGGGATTGGAGTTGCAGTGAATGCTGATGAAATAATCAGCAGGCCAGGAATTGGCCATATTAACGCGCTCCGCCAGACTGGAGGCATTGTTGGTGCCGAGTACGGTGGTCGGGGTGGGCCTGGACAAGCGAGCCTCGAATCTGGGATCGTTGTTCAGCAGATCGGCAAGATAGATGCCTACCTGGTAGTTGATTTCTGATTCGTTCAGATTATTGCCCACGGCGCCCGCATTATGAAAGCCGCTGGGATTGTGGCCCTGATCTATAAAAATACGAATAGCCAAAGAAATACTTCCTTTCCGCAGTGCTACAATATTATATTCATCCGGGATAGAATGGTTACAGCTCTTCGCTTAACTAATTGGCATTGGCTCAGAAGGTGACTTTTATATTGATTATTTTATAAGGAGGGGCGGATGCCTCGACTTCATTGCCATGGGGACTCAGGTCCTCGGTTTCTTCCTCCAGGAAATTGCATAATACGGTCTTCTTCACCGTCCTTGCAAAGCTCAGCCTGCAGGGGGAGGCGGTTCCGGCGTAATTAACCGCACGGATAATAATGCAGGAGGCAGTTGTCCGGGAGGGCATGCTGGTAAGGTAAGTACAGGCATCGGAGTAAAAAGTAAATGCGCTTTCATCCGGAGGCAGCACCTCAACGGGGGTGCCTTCGGAACCGGATATGCCTTGCCGGTAAGATATCTCTTGTCCGCAGGAGGCCCCTTGCCAGCAAGGGATGGTAAATGCTTTAAAACCGCTGACATACCGATCCTTGATCCGAACCAACTGGCAATCGGTCTCATCGGATATGGGCATAATCGCATATTCAAAGACCTGTCTGCCCTGTAATTGACCGTCGGGCTCGCCATCGGTATTTACAGTCTTACTGAAGCACCGCAGGAGGGTGATATCCATACTGTTTTCTCTGCCTCCGGGGTATACCGGAGAACCGGGGCATGCCATAGAACCGGGGCATGCCGTAGAACCGGGGCATGCCGTAGAACCGGGGCAGGAGACTTCGTGAAGGCCGCCCTTTGAGAGGAACATCAGGCCATGGGGGGAGGAGGCGCTGTCAGAACGAAGGAACACCATGTTTTCAAAGGACTTCTCCGTGATATCGGCTTCTTTCCAGGTATAATGGCTGCGGTCCGGGCCGGTGGGGCGGCTGAGTATGAGATTGCACTGGTTTACATAATAATGGTCCGAGACGATGTCTGTCGGTAGATGGAGCTGGAGACGGTGGTCACGGATATTGTTGTCAATTACGGTGCGCACGGATATCAGGGCAGAATCCCTTGCAATGCTGAATTCGGAATAGATCATGCAGGTTTCATAGGAATCGCTGCGTCGGGTAAATTGAAAGCTCTCCATTTTTTCCTTCGGAAGCTCAAAGGCATAGCGTACCGCAAATTTGCATTCTGCATAGCCGTCGAAGATCTTTTCAATGCTGACACGGCAGCCGGAGGATGAGATGCTGCGGTCGTTAATGGGCCGGATGTGAAACCATCCGTCACCCATTTCACCGCAATCCAGGAAGGAATGGAGGCCGGAATAGAGGTGTCCCGTCTTTTTATCGGTTATGGACAAGGTTCCGTTGGGGGCAATCTCAAAGCGGATGACTTCATTTTCGCAGGACACCCCGGAATCCGAGAAGCGGTCCATAATGCGGTAGGGCAGAGGAAAGGGCTTGATCATAAAGGTGGTAAAGCCCAGGGGCCTTAAGCTTGCCATCACTGCAACACGGTGAGTGTCGGCGGGACGTTTATTGCCGCCGAACAGCTTCACATTCCTTCCGCGGGAAGCGCTGATTATGTTATACGGCAGCTCGTTCTGGTCTTCATCCGTTATGAGAAAGGAATTGCGCTGTTCGTATTTCATATAGGGAAGGGAACGGATTTCAAAATCAGGGGTAAAATCAATGTCAAATTCAACCGCCCCATGGTATTCATAGGGAAGAGGATTAAACACCTTCACCAGGCACAGGGAGTTACCGGCCCGGGAAGAAGCCGGAGCATTTCCACTGGCTGCCGCGTTCATAATTCGGAAATATTCTTTCCCGCAAAATTGGAAGAAGTATTCGTCTGCTGTGTGGAAGACCTTGGAGAAACGAGTGTTCATCTCCCGGTGGACATCATCGATGGAACAGCCGCAGATGCTGTCATGGGCATGATTTTGCAGCAGCAGGGAATAGGCATACCGGATATAGGAATAGAGATATTCCGAGCCCCTCATCTCATCGATGGCAGAGCAGGGCATGGCATAATACTCCAGCAGATTCTGACATCGGTCGTTTGCGCATTTCAGGTCATAGCGGGAGGACAGTGTGTGGGGAATGAGCTTGATGTGCATCTCATATGCCTTAGCGTGGCTGGCGAGCTCACCGTACCTTTTGGTTGATTTTTCGGAAACTGAGCCGGCAGAGGGGATCATCCCTTCCTTTATCTGGGCAAATACCCTGTCCAGAGGCTCTTGCACAACGGGACAGTCAAAATGGGCCGACAGCCGGTTCAGAATCTCCGGCATGAACTCATGGATAGTCTCATGATCCATGCCATCCATGAGGATGACATAGGGGAGGGCGGTGCGAGTCAGTTCCCGCTCCACATATTGAATTGCCTTCTCTGTAATTTGATCCAGATGGAGAGAATAATCGGGAGCGAATTCACTCATGGCTTCAAAGAAGAAGGAGCCATAGCCGCAGACCTCCGGCGCTTTAAAGGTTAGCAGGCGGGAACCGTCCGGCGAAAACCAGTCGAAGAAGCAGTCCGTATCATGGTCGTTGGTTCCCCGGCTGATCAGGGCATTCTGAATGTGAAAGCCGTTCAGAAGCTGCGGAAGGTTGGCAATGTGACCGAAGGTATCGCAGACATATCCGGCCCTTAAAGCCTCCGCTCCGTATTTTTCACAGATAGAATGGCCGTACAGCAGATTTTGAATCATGCTTTCACCGGAGATGAGAAATTCATCGGGCATGGTATACCAGGGACCGATTCGAAGACGTCCGTCCCGGATGAGGGTCTCCAGAGCGTGTTCATAAGGGGTATTGCCCCTTATCACAAGATAGTCCTCCAGGATACTGGTTTGGCCGTCCAGGGTAAATAGCTTAAATTCAGAATCGGTTTCCAGCGTATGAAGGATCTTATCCATGACAGGAATGAGCCGGTAACGGTATTGATCCACCGTCTTGTACCATTCCCTGTCCCAATGGGTAGCTGCAAAATAATAAATTTTTTCAATTTTCATATCCTTGTCGAGTCCTTTTCTATAATATCGCAATCGATCATAATCTTATCATTTCCGATGGAATGCTTCTTTAAATACTTTATGATCAGATTTGCCGCAGTTTCTCCGATCTCCAGGCTGCGCTGCGAGATGCAGGTGGAAGAGAAGGGAAGGATGTCCTGGTAATTCATATACTCATTATCAAAGAAAATAACCTTCATATCCTGAGGCACTCCGATGCCGCAGGCGCGGATGGCGGAATATACATGAATGCCTATGATGTCGCCATAGGAAAGTATTCCGTCCAGATCCGGATTTGTTCTGAAATATTCACAGATTCTCTCTGTCAGATCCGGCATATCCTTGGTGACATACAGAATGTTACTGGATTTGATGAGAAGATTGTTCTCCATGTGGGCGCGCTCATAACCTGAGATTCTGCGGGCTGAGCTGCTGCCGTATTCCGCGGGCACAGTGATCAGGCCTATGTTTTTGCAGTCTCTGTCAATAAGATGCTGTACCGCCTTTTTGCTCATCTCCAGATGATCGCTGCTTACGGAGCTGACGTCGATATTATGAAGGGTGCGGTCCACAAACACCACCGGAAATTTGTTAAAGGCAAGAAGAAGCAGATCTTTGTTGTAACGGGCGGAGCTGTTGGGAAAAACGATAATGCCCTTTACGCCCAGCTCCACCAGATTGCTGACCAGGTTATCCTGAAGGAGATCCTCCTCC
Organism: Anaerotaenia torta; assembly: GCF_050433395.1. Taxonomy (NCBI): domain Bacteria; kingdom Bacillati; phylum Bacillota; class Clostridia; order Lachnospirales; family Lachnospiraceae; genus Anaerotaenia; species Anaerotaenia torta. The sequence goes on along the minus strand of NZ_JBNPXH010000002.1, from coordinate 352,438 downwards.
CTTTCGCTCATCAGCAGAAGATGGTATCCGTTCTGTTTCAGCACAGTTCTTGCTCCCGATACAATATTGGAGATAAAGTTGCTTCCGATGTTGGGCAGGAGCATACAGATGAAGCTTGCCGAGGGCTCCGCTTTGCTGTTCTGTTTCTCGGTATTGATATAGCTGCCTTTTCCCTGGTAGCGGTAGATGTATCCCTCCTCCTGAAGCTCGGTTAACGCACGCTTGGCGGTGATTCTGGAGGTGTTGAATTTCATCGCAAGCTGGTTCTCCGAGGGAAGCTTGTAATGTGGTACCTGCCGGTTATCTGCAATTAACTGAAGGAGATGGTCTTTAATCTGTTTATAAAGAAAATTACTCATGGGTCACCCCTTTCCTGAAACTTGGTTATGAACATACAAGTTGTACAAGTTATTACTAATTTGATTATATCGGTAAAAATGCAGATGTGTCAATAGAAAACTGTGATATATCGGATTAAATTAGTAGAAATGACCTTAAAGTCCGGGGCAATAGACAATGAAAATTATTAAAAAAGTAAATATACTACTAAGTATAAAAGAATGTGTTGGCTAAATACAACAATGGACAGGATAATTGATCCATAAAAAATGGATTGTATATCAAATTTATCAAGTTTATTACCGGATGAGCATATTTTATTGTGTAACATGTTGACAAAATGAGAAAACAGGTGATAGTATTTAGTTGTGATATACAGCAAGTGAGATAATTTTGAGTTGATATTATCAAGTTGAAAAGTTGTAACAGATGTAAATAATGAGTGAATGGGGTTTTAGGTGAACAATATGAGATTGGATGGAACAGAAGTTGTAAAATACAATCAACTGAGCGGGAAAAAGAGGGCGAAAAAAGCTGTCTATACAGGAAGTGTTTTATTGTTGCTGACCTTCTTTGCGGTATATTTCTTATTCCCCTTTATCTATATGCTTTCCGTCTCTCTTCAGACAGAATCGGAGATGATGACGGCGGTAGGCTTGAAGGACCAGCTGATACCGGACTCATGGCGCTGGCAGAACTATCTTGATGTATTCCGGCAGATTCCCTTTGCCAGGTATTTTATGAACAGCGGAATAGTGACGGGACTGACGGTGCTTGGGACCACGGTTTCAGCCAGCCTGGTGGCCTATTCCTTTGCCAGACTCAGATGGCCCGGAAGGGATTTTATCTATTCCCTCATGCTGGTGACTATGATGATACCCGGATCTGTTTTAATGATTCCTACTTATAAGATGTACAGCTCCATGGGGCTGACAAATTCCTGGTGGCCGCTGATCCTGCCGGCCTTTCTGGGAGGCGGTGCCGGTAATGTAATTCTGATCCAGCAGTTTTTTAAAACCGTTCCGAAGGAGACCTATGAAGCGGCCAAGATCGACGGCGCCGGAGAACTGGGCATCTGGTGGAGGATTATGATGCCGCTGTCAAAGCCGGTCATTGCCACGGTTGCCGTGTTTGCCTTCCTGTTTTCCTGGAATGATTATATGGGGCCGATGATCTATATTAATGACACCGCACTGACAACGGTAGCGCTGGGGTTAAGGGCATTTTTTTCCCAGCTCAGCACCAACTGGAGCCTTTTGATGGCCGGTTCTATTATTTCAATGATACCTAATATTGTTATTTTTGTATTCTGCCAGAGATATTTTCTGGAAGGTATAAAATCAGGAGCAGTAAAAGGCTAACAACTATATCAATGGAGGAGAATGAGGTATGAAACGAGGGAAAGTAAAAGTATTAAGCTGTTTGCTGGCGGTGGTTATGCTGGCCGCAATGACGATGACGGGTTGTTCCTCGCCGGGCAAGGGCAATGAGGAGGTTGCCCTGAAGTTCTGGTCAATTTACCCGGAGGGGGATGCCAATTATGAATGGACGCTGTCAGTAATCAAGCGGTTTGAGGAAACCCATGAGAATATCCGCATTGAATATACGGGTATTTCGTTCTGGGATTATTTTACGAAGATTACCACGGCTATGACGGATTCCAACGGGCCGGATATTTATATCCAGACCATTAAGGATACGGCGGACCGGGCCAAGGGCGGGGTATCCATGGAGCTGTCACAGTTCTTTGATGAGACGCTGAAGCGGGATAATTTTTATGAGGCTGATTTAAAGCCCATGACCTATGAAGAAAAGCTGTACGGATTACCCTATGCCCTGGATAACCGGGTTCTCTACTATAATGTTGATTTGCTGAATGAGCTGGCGGGCACATCGGATGCGGACTGGCTCGCCACCAAGGCGGCAGGGAAGGAGAACAGCACCGTTGCCGGGAAGCCGGATGATCTGGTGGATGACAGCGGGAATGTCCGCGCACCCCAGACCTGGGATGAGCTGATGGCTTATCAGGAGCTTTTGACCAGGCAGCAGGACGGCAGAATAACACAGCTGGGCTTTGATGTCAGCGTCGGCAACTGCATGTTTGTCAATGCCGTATGGAGCAAGGGCGGAGAATTCTTCGATGCGGACGGTAATCCGACGATTACTACGGATCCGGGAGTCCGCGCAGGCTTTGAAGCCTGGTATGGACTGACCCACACCCTGCCTTTTGCCAAGGTCAATGCATTCCTGGATTCAGCAGGAGATAACAAGACCAATCTTTTCTGGAGCGGAAAGGTTGCCATGATGATCGCCACAAATGAGATTCCCTGGCAGAATGATAAGCTGGAGGAAGGAAAGCGGATTCCTCTCGGAGCGGCTCCCGTTCCCTACGACCGCATAGAGGAGAACCATTATAATTTCTCGGGAGGCTTCTCTGTTGAGGTTTCTAACCGCCTTTCCGGAAAGAACAAGGCAAAACAGGAAGCGGCATGGGAATTTGTGAAGTACCTGTGCGGGACGGAGATCCAGAAGGAGGTCCTGACAAAGTCCAGCAATATGCCGGCCAATATTGCGGTATATGACGAGCTGTTCAAGGAAATTACAGATCCGGTGAAGACGGTTGTGCTTAAGGAGATGTCCTTCCGCAAGGCATATGATTATATTTATAATGCGCCCAACTGGTGGGGTGAGGTTCAGGGAGCGGTCACCGATATGGTTTCCGATAAGTATACGGTGGATCAGGCGCTCCAGAATGCGGAAAAGGCCATTGAGAAGCTGAAAACCGCCTACTAGGGAGAACGGCTGATATAAAGGATGTTTTAAGCTGCCGGACAGCGGCGGATGGGAGATTAATTATGAAAAGCGCGGAGAAAAAGAAAAGAATAAAGAGATATAACCGGAGGGAAGCGGTCATGGGCGTTTTATTTGCGGCGCCCTGGCTGATCGGCTTTATTCTTCTGATGGCCTTCCCTTTGTTTTATTCTCTATACCTTTCCTGCACCAATGCCACGACCACCTCGATGTTTGTGGAGGGGAGGGGGTTCCAGAATTATAAGATCATCCTGACTGATCCGGAGTTCTGGAAGAGTGTCGGCTATACCATTGAATTTGTCCTGCTGAGCGTACCCCTTAATCTGGTGTTCGCCCTCTCCCTGGCGATGCTGCTGAACGCGAAGGTGCGGGGAAGGAAGCTGTTCCGGGCTTTGTATTATATACCGACGCTGGTGAGCATTGTTTCCGTGGTGTATCTGTGGAAGCAGTTACTGGGTTCTTCCGGTGTATTTAATACGGTGCTCTCCCGGCTCGGAATTAACGGGCCGGATTGGTTCCATGATTATAAATGGGCGACGGTGGGCCTTGCAATTATGGGAATGTGGAGCGTCGGAGGGACGGTGGTCATCTTCCTGTCTTCTCTGACGGATGTTCCCGTGGAGCTGTACGAGGCCATCTCCGTGGACGGCGGTACCGCAAGGTCAAAGTTCTTTCACGTAACGCTGCCTGCAATATCGCCGATCCTGTTCTACAATCTGCTGACCTCGACCATCGCCGCATTTCAGGTATTTGTACAGCCGATGCTGATGACGGGCGGGGAATATAATACTAATTACCTGGGCTATTCCATCTATAATATTGGATTTACCGTGGGCAGACAGGGCTATGCATCGGCCATGTCCTGGATCATGCTGGTGATCCTGTCGGTGTTTGTGCTGGTAATCCAGACAGCGCGCAGGAAATGGGCATTTTATAATGATTAATGGAGGAAGGATATGATTTACGGTAAGTTTATAAAACCATCTGCCTTTGCCAAGGAAGGCACCTATATAAGGAATCCGGAAAATGTGGTGAGCGGTGCCGATATGAGCGGCTACGGCGGCATGGAGCATACCCGCGGGGTGGATTTGGAGGCGGTCTGGCTGTCGGCCAGAAATGTAACAAAGAATGTATGGATCGGTTTTGATTTTGGCAGCGTTATACGCCTTGGCTGGATGTGCATCTGGAATCTGAATCAGACGGACGGTTTTGGAGCCGGACTGAAGAGGGTTAAAATCTTTTACAGCTATGACAATGAGGAATACCTGGAGTTTCAGGGTCCCGGCTATCCCTATATATTCGCCGCGGCGGACGGAAAGCCGGGCAGGCAAGCAACCAATCTGGATGACGGAAAGCATTCTCCGGTGGATTTTGGAGGCTTGTCTGCAAGATATATTAAGATCGTTCCGGACATTGAGAGCGGAGAGGGCTGCCATGGGGCATATATCGAGGGTCAGACCCGGTTTGGATTGAGCCAGGTGAGATTCTTCCTCTATCACGAAGCGCCCCGCAAGGGCGGAAGCATTTATGCAAGAGCCTTCCTGCCGGAGATGGATGTACTCACCTCCGAATATGGTATGGATGGAGGATTGCAGGGAATCAATGGGTCCGGCATGTATCTTAGCAAGGCAAATCCGGAGAACATGGATATGATTTTTGACCTGAATATGTGCACCTTCCTCAAGGGAGTGGACTTCTATAATTATAACGAGCCTTATATGCTCCGGGCGGGATTGAAGAAGATATTTCTCTTTGAAAGCGTCAACGGCTTTGAATGGAATAAGCTGGGCGAATACGAGCTGGCCATGGGTACCGGAAAGCCTATGGGTGTCACCAGGCTGACCGACGGAGAGCTGATCCGGTTTGAGCCGGTCTATACCAGATACATCAAGGTCACGGTGGCGGGCGGAGCCGGGCTGGGTACCCACGGCTGTGTCAACGGCTTTGAATTCCGTTACGGATTAAGCAAGATCCGCTTTATCAGTGCGGACAGCGGCTATTATGTGGAGCCTGCAAGAGACTGGAGCAGCCTGATGAGTTCCTTTGAGGGCTGGACCGGGGCGGACGGAATCTTTATTACCAGTCTGGACGGCAGGGAGAGCAAGCCGAAGGGAGAGAGCCGCAAGGGCGCCAGGAATATGATTTCCTTTGGGGACACCTTCATCGGTAAGGTGAATCCGGTGACGGGCTCCCGGCGGTGCGGAGATCTGGTCAATAACTCCTTCTGTTATATGGAAGGGCTGGACCCGGCGGAAATCAAGCTGGAGTTTTTCTGGGGAAGAAACCAGAGCATGGAACCGACGAATCTCATATACAGCAAAGAGGATTATATCTACTGGCTTCAGGATAGCATTATCACCGGCGGAAAATTCTATTCCTTCACCGATAATGTGATCTCCGAGGCAGATAATCTGGATCTGCCGGAAGGCTTCCGTTTCCATCTCAGCGGTGTGGATATGGTGATCTTCGACATAAAGGAGGGCAGGCTGGATGCCGCCAGCCAGAGAACACTTCACACCCCGCTGTTCCTTAAGGATGAGCTGATGTTCGGCTGCGGGATCTTTGCAAATACTGCGGAGGCAGGGATGGACAATGCAGACGGTTACCTCTATATATACGGCATTCAGGAGATCAGCCCCGGAGTACGGCACCTGGTGGTGGCAAGAACCCGGCCGGAACACATAACCGACTTTGAGAAATACACCTATTTCGACGGTACGGGCTGGTCGGGGGATATGCGGGACAGTGCGGCCATTGCAGATGACCTGTCCCCGGAGATGAGTGTTATGCCCATGGATTTTGGCAAGGATCGGGGGAAGTACATTTATATCTACTCCGCCAATGGGGTAAGCGACTATATCATGGCAAGGATCGGGGATACCCCTTACGGTCCCTTTGGTAAACCGCGGCTGCTGTACTGTATGAATAAAATAGAGGATTTGGAATATACGGGATTGAAGAAGATCTATCAGTATAATGCAAAGGCACATTTTAATATTGCCGGAGAGGATGAGATATTGATGACCTATAACGTAAACTGTATGGACTATGAGAGCCATTTGCTCAACGGTAATGTATACCGGCCCAGATTTCTCAGATATAAGGAGTTTTAAAGCAACAACAATATAAGGAGGAGATTACAATGAAGTATTTATTCAAACACTGCAAAGCAAAGCTTCGCAGTTCCAAGCTGGCTGTCCTTGCGGTTCTTGGGATATTCCTGCTGACACTCACCGGTTGTACGGCGGTTCAGATCTCGGCATCCATTCTTTTCAAGGAAGATGGTTCGGGGAGCAGAACCATTACCGCATCCATTGCAAAGAATGACCATCAGGACGGATACGGCAGTGCATATTATTATCTCAGCGCCCATGGCAGCGAATTAGAGACCTATCTGAAGACAGTATATACACAGAACGTTTCAGGGAGTGAGGGCTGGCTTTCCATCGCTGTGGATGACAGCGGCGCGGATTGGGAGGTTATTAATCTTACCTTTGATTTCAGTTCCTTTGAGGACTATAAGACAAAGCTGGCGGCACTTGCCTTTGACGAGGAAGCGGCTGCGGCCTATGCTGCTCCGGAATTAACGGCAAATGAGGACGGAACCGTTACCTATACGGAGAATACGGCAGTGCTGACGGCTATTTTTAAGAGCATTCAGCTGACGCTCATGGAGGATACGGCGGTATTTGATATTAATTCCACGAAGGACGGTACAGCGTTAAATGACGGCTCTGCGGATATGCAATCCCTGAAGGATTCCGGTGTTGAGCTGATGAAACCGGAATTCGGCAATTCCATGGTCGTTCAGATCGGTGCGGGAGAAGCGGCTCCGGTTGAGGCGGCTGACGGCGTATACACGGTTACGGGCTCTTATGCAGGCGGGGAGCTTCCCAAGGAAGAGCATGTGATGACCAATGTATTAAATTATGGCTTTAACGGCGATCTTAGCAACAAAGGTACCGCAGCAGAAAATGATCTTACCTATGGCATCGGCTCCACCGACGGCGGTCCGGTATTCGTAGAGGGAATTGACGGTCAGGCAATCCAGTTAGACGGCAATACCTATCTGGCTTCCCCGAACAAATCCTATAACTATGCGGAGATGACGCTAAGCTTCTATTATAAGATGTCGGCTTATACCGAAACCGATACGGGGGCGAATATGATCATCGTCCCGGCAGGTCTGGGTGCCTTGGGCGGCGGTGCGATCGATATTGAGTTTATTAAAGACGGTGATGTGGAAGGTATCCAGCTGCTGGCGAAGATGAACAGCGCTGACTGGCAAACCCAGGATAAGCTGTACTCCGAAGGCTACTTTATGGAGGCGCATCTGGATGAATGGCATAATTACACCATCGTATTCCAGAATGAGTACGATGAGCATGGGAATATCAATGATGCCTTTGTCTATATGTACATCGACGGACAGGTTGCAGCGAAGGCAAGATTAGCCGTTGCAGCAGGTCTGACCTACAGCCTGGGACTGTATGATGACGGCGCCTATGGCGAACCCAACGGCGGCTTTAACGTCGGCGGATATATGGAAGCTGAAATGGTAAAGAGAGCCTGCACCGGCGTGATTGACAATCTGATGGTCTTTGACGGAGCGCTTACCCAGGAAGAGGTGAACAGCCTTTGCTATACCATAGCAGTTGAACAGCCCTACGATCCCAATGCGGTAGATACGGCGGACCAGGGGCAGGCAGCGGCAACGGAAGCGCCCACGGCAGTTCCTACGGCAACGGCAGCACCGGCCGCAGAGAAGGAAGCTTCTGAGGGAAGGAACCCTGTAATCGCGGCAGTTCTTGTAATCGTTGTAATAGGTCTGGTGGCTGCAGCAGGCATCTACTTTGCAAAAAAGAAGAAATAACCATTGACCGGCCGATAGGGGCGCTGCTCCTACCGGCCAAACTATAACCCCCGGTTTGACTGTGGGGGACGGGGAGTAAGCCGGAATGCATGGCAGGAACAGAGGTGTAAAGGTGAAAATCGACAGAAAAATCATAGGAATAATCCTTCTGGGTATGATTGCGGCGGCGCTGGTCTCCTGCGGAAAAAAGGGAGGATCCGCCGGAGAAAATGATCCGCCGGAGATTCCCGCGGAAACAAAGGAGGTCCTGGATACGGAATATATAGGAGCATCTGTGGCAGTACAGGAGGTCGGGAAGATGCTTCCCCTAAGCGCAATGGAGGAAGCTTATCAGGCTGTTTCAGACAATTCCGGCATGAGCGGAAACGGAGGCCGGATTCATTTGCATTCCAATGCGGCAGAGGATATGTACAAGGGGGATGGGAAGGACTTTATCTTCGATATCGGACATATCGACCAGCTGGGAGAATTGTATATTTGGAATTATAACGGGGAAGGAGACACCGCAAGCGGACTGAAGGAAATCGCCGTTTCTTATTCCGAGGACAATATCGCCTACAGTGAGCCGGTCAGCTATATTCTGGAGGAGGCGACGGGAGAGGACGGAGGGAAGGCCGCGGGTACGGATAAGGGAAGAGCTGTCGGTTTCAACGGAGCCAGTGCCAGATATATAAAGCTTACGGCCCTCCGCAATTATGGCGGAAGCGGCAACGGCCTGAGTGAAGTCCGGCTATTCCGCTATAAACAGCCTGCTGCGGCAGGGGAGAGCATTGCCTGCTCGCCTCTGGAGCGTTATATCAACGGGAAATGGTCTGCAGCAGCCGAGGATTATAATTTTGTCAATGGAACAGGCTTGAGTGACCGGTTTTCGGCTGAGGCGGTCCATGACAATAAGCCGGAGCATATGTTCAGCCAGAAGGCATCGGCGATAGATTTTCTTATAGACCTGAAGGGGCAGTATCCGGTGTCACAGCTGGTGCTTTGGAATTATAATGACCCGGAGCATCTGGACTACGGGCTGCAGGACTTCCGGCTCAAGATATCCGATGACTGCACTACCTGGAAGACAGTCGGCAGCTATACTCTGGACAGAGCGGACGGAAGCGAAGAGCTGCCCCCTTCTATAATTATAGATATGAAAAATGTGCAGACCCACTATATCAGGATAGAAATCATGAGCAATTACGGCGGAAGCCGTGTGGGGCTGAGTGAGGCCGCTGCTTTTCTTGGCGAGGGCTGGTACTGTGAGGAAGCCCCGGACTACACTGCTTTGTTTTCCCGCTATGAAGGCTGGGCGGGAGCGGATGGAATCTACACGGTGAATCTGGATGGGAAGGACTATAACTACCAGCGTGATAAAGAGGAGCAGAATACCTTTTTTGTATTCAGCGACACGATTATCTCCAAGGTGGATCCCAGGACGGATCTGCGCAGTGAGGTGCTGATGCTTAATAACACCAGCGCATTGCTGCGGGGAGGCTTGCCCGACCCGGGGCGGATAAGTTTCCGCATCCAGCCAAAGGACGGCAATACGGCTAACATTCTTCCAAGCCCCGGACTTCCTGCAACAAAGGCGGGAAAGGAGATTTATTACTGGCTTGGGGATACCTTTGTGATTGGCGATTATCTGTATGTGTATGCACTGCGGATCGATTCCGTGCCCACGGTATTCGGTTTTGAGCAGATCGGAGCAGATCTGGCAAGATATGATATTGTGGACGGAGCGGTTAACTATAGTTCGCTGAAGCTGATCAATGATGATAAAAAGCAGCTCTGTGATACGGCAGATTCCAGGAATAAATGGTATTTTGGCGGGGCTGTCTACCAGAGCACGGAGGAGGCAGGCGTTATGAATCCCGACGGTTATATCTATGTCTATGGATATAATGATGTGGAGAATAAAGGGCGCAGGCTGGTGGTATCCAGAGTGAAGCCGGAGAATATCGAGAATTTTGGAGCCTATGAATACCTGAGCAGCGACGGCGGCTGGAGCCGGGAGGTGCCGTCAGAGTTCCTGTCCCTGGAGGAGGGCGTTGCGCCGGAATGCAGTGTAACACAGCTTCAATCCGGCGAAAACAAAGGAAAGTATCTGTTTGTCTGGAGTCATCTGACCAACACCGCAACCATTAAAGCATCCATTTCCGATACCCCTTATACGCCCTTCCGGGACCAGACCATTATCTATACTCATGATACTACCCTGACTATTCCCGGCAAGGGCAATAACACCTATAATGCGAAGGCACATCCGGCACTCTCCGGACCGGAGGAAATCCTCATTTCCTATAATGTGAACGGGGAGGACTGCTTCCGGTACGGTGATATCTATCGGCCCAGGTTCCTGAGGCTTGCCATGACAGCCGCAAAAAATAAAGCAGTACCTATGGAAACAGAAGGAGGTTCGTCAGACAATGAATCAAAAGGATATTGACCTATGGGTGGAAGCCATCCGAAAGGAAGGGGAGCGCCCCTGTATTTACAGGGAGGAATATATGGACCCCTTCTCCATTCCTATGTATATATTCCAGTCCATCGGCGCAGACCGCTTCGTGCGGATAGAAAGCGAGGGTTATGATCCGTTTTATTGCTATTTCCAGCCCTGCTTTAATAAGAGCGCTCCGCTGATTGTTCATACACCCGGATACGGAGGGGAGATGAGCATGCATCCGGAGCTGGCCCAGTATTTTCACGTACTTCATATCAATCCCCTGGGCTACACCACTCCGAAGGGAAAGGATGTGGCAAAGATGACCATGAACGGTGTGGGAAGCGTGCTGCCGGATACCTTTACCAGCGGAGCAAAGAAGGGCTACTTTACCTGGCTGGTCAACTGTGTGATGGCTGTCCGCTGGGCGCTGTCACAGGAAAATGTACTGCCGGACAGAGTCTCCTTCTTCGGCACCAGTCAGGGGGGCGGGGCGGCAATGCTGCTGGGCTCTGTTTTTCAGGACATTACAAGGGCGGTTGCCAGTGATCAGCCCTTTCTTACCAACTTTGCAATGGCCGGAAACAGGGGGGCCTATGCCATGGGCAGGGAGCTGTATGAGGCCGGTTCCCGGGAGACGGCCAGGGCAGAATATTTAATGGATACCATTCATCATGTACATCGCTTTACCTTTCCGGTATTGCTGACCAGCGGGGGCAGGGATGAGACCTGTCCTCCGGAAACCATTGCTGATTTATTTGACAGAATCAAGGGTACAAAATCCTATACCCATTTTGAAGACTTACCCCATGGCTATAACCGGGAGTTTGTACAAATGGCTAAGGCGTGGTTTCTGATTTATGCATAGGAGGGGTGCGATGTATTCTATAGGAATTGATATCGGCGGTATATCGGCAAAGATAGGAGTGGTTCAGAAGCAGAAGCTGAAGCTGAACGCGGTCAGAACCGTTCCTACCAATAGCAGTATGGAATATGAAGTCTTCCTGTCCCAGGTATTTACTGCCATGGAAGAACTGACGGAGGAAGCGGGAAGAGATGGACTGGACATGGTTGGAATCAGTTCCTGCGGATTAATTGACAGCAGGGAAGGAAGAATAACCTATTCCAACAATATCCGGTGGGAGAACAAGAGCATTGTTTCAGATGTTGGGGGACGGTGGCAGGTGCCGGTTAAGATTGCAAACGATGCAAAATGCGCTCTTCTGGCAGAAGCCCTATACGGCGCCGGAAGAGGCTTTGACAGGGTATGTATGATCACCCTTGGCACCGGAGTGGGAGGAGGTTTTATGACCGGGGGAAGACTGGATACAGGAACCCTTCACGGGGATGCCTCCGGTATCCTCGGCCATATGACGGTGGAGGCGGGAGGAAGGCAGTGTACCTGCGGACGCAGGGGCTGTCTGGAAGCCTATGCATCCTCCAGCGCGCTGATGGCTTCCTACCGGGAGCGGACCGGCATGGAGATTACCACGAAGGAGATCTTCCACCGGGTCCGGTGCGGTGAAGAGGGTGCCCTGACTGTCTTTCATGAGTTTTGCTATTATCTCGGAGAAGGCCTGGTCAGCTTTGGTAACATCCTGCGTCCGGAAATCATTATAATCGGCGGAGGCATCTCCAATTCTGCAGATTTATTTATTGACGTTCTCAGTGAGACGGTCAGTAAGGGTGTCTATGGCGGTGAAGCAATCCCCATACGGATTGCCGCCGCCGTACTGGGCAACGACGCGGGCATGATTGGAGCAACATTATTATAATCAGGAGGAAATCAAGTGTTTAAAGGATATGGAAATTATGATAAATACCCTGAAAAGGTACTCCATGGATTTGAAGCGGTGCAGGGTTATGATAAAATCGCGGAGGTCATAAAAAAGGAAGCGGGCACCAGGGAACGCCATGTAGTGACCCTGGAGCTGTATACCGAAGTGGATATCCGGGAGATACTGGAGGGATTGAAGGGACTTCCGGCTCTTTTTATCAATGCAGAGGACTGCATGGTCAGTGATGAGGAGTACAACGAAAGGATTCAGCCGTTTCTGACTCAGGACAGAGTGTTCGGCATCATGAATACAATGAATATTAAGGACTTTTATTTCCCGGAAAGGGTGGAGGAGATGCGGGAAAGCATTGCCTCTGCAAAAGGCCTTGTCATTGTCTATGGTGTCGGGGCTTCCCTGGTATGTGAGGGAGATACCTTGATTTATGCGGATATGGCAAGATGGGAGATACAGTGCCGCTTTGCGAAGGGCTGGTCCAACTGGAAATCACGCAATCAGGATGCGCCGAAGCTGGCCAAATTCAAACAGGGCTTTTTTGTGGAATGGAGAATGGCGGACAGACTGAAGCGTGGTTTATTTGACCGGATGGACTATCTGCTGGACACAAACGAAGCAGGTGTGCCGAAGCTTGTAACAGGAGAGGGCTTCCGTACGGGACTGCGTAAATTTGCCTCCGAGCCCTTCCGGCTGGTGCCCTATTTTGCACCGGAGGTATGGGGGGGCCAGTGGATGAAGGAGGTATGCGGCCTCGACAGGAGCAGTCCCAATTATGCCTGGGCTTTCGACGGAGTGCCGGAGGAGAACAGTCTCTATTTGAGATTTGGAGAGGTCAGAATTGAAATCCCATCCATTGATGTGGTCTTTTATTGTCCGCAGCAGCTGCTGGGGCACCGTGTACATGCACGATTTGGGGATGAATACCCCATTCGCTTTGATTTTTTGGATACCATGGGCGGGCAGAATCTTTCCCTGCAGGTACATCCCTTAACGGAGTACATCCAGAATACCTTCAATATGCATTATACGCAGGATGAGAGCTATTATATTCTGGATTGTGAGGAGAACTGTGATGTTTATCTGGGATTAAAGGATGGAATTGACCAGGAAGAGATGCTGGAGGAGCTAAGGAGGGCACAGCTGGGGGAGACCGCCTTTGATGCGCCCAAATACGTGAACACCTGGACGGTAAGGAAGCACGACCATTATCTGATACCGGGAGGAACCATACATTGCAGCGGAAGGAATACCATGGTGCTGGAAATCAGTGCGACACCTTATATCTTTACCTTTAAGCTGTGGGATTGGGGCAGGGTAGGGCTGGACGGTCTGCCAAGGCCGGTGCATATTGACCATGGTGAGAAGGTTATTCAATGGGACCGCACCACCGAATGGGTAAAGGAGAACCTGATCAATGTCTTTGAGACAATCAGTGAGGACGAGGTAAATAAGATAGAGAGAACCGGTCTTCATGAACGGGAATTTATTGAAACAAGAAGATACACCCTTAGAGCAGAATGCAGGGTGGCAAGTGAGGGCAGTGTGAGCACCTGCAACGTGGTGGACGGCGAAGGAGCTGTAATTGAGAGCGTGGACGGAGCCTTTGAACCCTTTGAAGTGCATTACGCTGAGACCTTCATCATACCGGAGAGCGTCAGGGAATTCATCCTCCGCCCCCTTGGAAGTGAGGTTAAGATATTGCGGGCAACAGTGAGAGGATAATTGTTACACCCCAGGCTGGGGTGTAACTAATAATTTACCGGTTTTTTTATTATTGATTGTATATCCTCCCTGGTTAAGCTATAATAGTATCAAACAGCAAAACAGGGAGGGCGCCGTGGAAGAGAGAAGAAGAGCCAAAAGAATGCCAGTGAAGCTTTCATTGGAAATACTTAATTTATACAAGCAGAATCATGTTGAAGTGAGTAATCTGAATGCACCGATTGAGGTGATTAATATCTCGAAGTCGGGCATCGGTTTCCGGGCCCAGAGTGTATTGCCCCTGGGATATTATTTCAATGCCAGCATCGACCTGGGCACAGGGGAGATCCTGCATTCCGTGGTAGAGATTGTCCGCAGCCAGGAGGATGGGGATGCATTTCTCTACGGATGTGCATTTGTGGGAATGGCGGATGTGCTGTCCTTTATATTTGATGATTATGATGAGAAGATTGGTGAGTAATGCCCGGCAGGTATAAGAGAGCGAGCCGGTAATATTTTAAGAGACAAGGCTGTCCTGATTTTTGTTTGGACAGCCTTATTTTATCAGGTCCGGATATCAAAGCTGTAACGCTTTACCTCGCCCTCTCCGGCTCCTTCTTCTATGAAATCTCTGCTGAAATCCACTTTTTTATATTCGTCGGTAATCTCACTCTGAAGCTGATATCCTTTTTGAGCCAGGGCCTTCGTGAGGGAGGGGAGGGATTCTGACAGGATGCCTTGTGAGGACTCGTCCTCCAGACGGAAGCTGGCATGGACTGTGTTATGATCCATCCGTATCAGGATATTCATGGCACCTAGGTGGGGCATATCCAGGTGGAGGAGAACACTTAAGTTCTCCTTGCTTTGAAGCGCCTTCTTTTTGGTATAGACATAGAGCTCGCTGTGGATGGTCTGATCCTTTAGCTGTACCGGTAGCTGCAGATAGGTGAAGGCTTCGTTGAGATCCTTCATAAACCGGAGATGCTCCTGCAGCTGCTTTGCGGGTTCCTGGGATATTCCGTTCTCACCGGCCGGTTTTTTGAAGGCTGTGATGGAAGCGATCCGTTCCATATCCTCGGAAAGCTGTTGATACAGCTCCTTTGCCGCTGTTTTTCCTGCCAGCTTATTGGGGGTGAGCGTCCACCTGTCAAGGAATGCACCCTCCAGCAGCTTCTGATATTCCGGTGAGGATAAAAGCCGGGCAGCAGTCGCCTGATTCATATCCGGCAGTCTGTCCTGAAGATGGATCAGCAGATTCCGGACGGAAGCGGATCCGTCAGCAAGCCTTTCTGCTATTGCTTCAGACCCAGGAGTATGATCCAGCAGCTCAGCCAGAGAGGACGACTGGGAAGCATCCAGATACCGGGATACGGAGGCATGGGCCGGAAGCCCATGGGGAGAAGCGGAATTGTACTTTGCCAATAAATCGGAGATCATCTCCGGCATGGAGGAGGAGGGCGGCACCTCAGGTATGGGCGAAAAGGATATAGAAGCCGGGGGTATTTGACCTGTCAGCTGGTTCTCAACGGAGTATGCAATGTCCGCGGACAGCTTTGCGGCAAGGGCGGAAGCTTCCTCCAGGGTCATGGAACCCAGCTGTTCCGGCAGGAGGGAGGTTTGCAGTTCCTTAGCCAGCTGCAGCAGCGCATCCTTTCCATATATCTGTGCCAGCAAAGTATCCGCCGGGAGGGATGCCGAGCCTGGAGCAGTTCCATACAGCAGCTCCGTCAGGGCGCGGTTAATCCCAAGGCTTTGGGTCAGCGCCTCCTCAGCCGTGAGCCCGGACTGGGAAGGAAGAAGGCCTTCCGCCGGGGAAGAAGGCAGGAAGAGCTGCTTATGGACGGAGCTGGACTGGGAACCGGCCTGGAGCTCTGGGCCGGCAAAGGAGCCATCTTCGGGGAGAAGCAGCTCGGTAAGGCCCTTCACGGTCTGCCGGATATCCTCTATCAGCTGTGCGGTTCCGTTCTGATAAGCCTGGAACTGGTTTACATTCCCTCCATTGATGGGAATATTATTCTTATACATTAACACCAGGGTGAGAGAGGCCGCATCCCGGTAGGTATGAGACAATTGGATCATGGTTTGAAGCGTCTGCTTATCTACGGGCAGGGTATGGCGAAGGAGCTCCTCAACAATCTGTTTATTACGGTCAGTCATGGGGAAGCCGGAAGCAGTAAGAGCTTTCTGTACCGTGGGATCAACGGGAGAAGAGGTCTCGGGAATATATTTAAGTGTCAGGCGTTCCGGGCCGTCCCGGTGTCCGGGACTTTCCCCGGTTACCTGGAATTTTGCATTTTCTCCTATGGACAGGGGAACATTGCCGGAGATACGGGCGCTTATAACCTGCTTGCCCGGTTCAAGCCGGAGCTTTACCTCGTTATAGCGATGGTCCAGGATCTGCCCACGAAGCACCTGCCCCTCCTGCCACTGGGAGGGATTCGCAGAGGAAGAAGTGATTTGGCTTTCCTTTGCCCTTGCAGCCTCCAGCGCTTTATTCTCGGCGGCAGTACGGGCGATTCCGGGTTTATTCAATTTGGACCGGGGATCATATGATGATTGAATATCCATAGGAATAACCGTATGTTGTGAACAACCGATGGGTTGCCGGCAACGTATCCTTTCCTTCATAATGTATTAGTTATATCGACACCGCACCGGGATAAATAAAGAGCAGATCAGGATATCCTGTATATTTCAAAGACTTCCTCTTGAAAAATGATTATGATAATGATAGGATATATTGCAGGAGAAGCACGAGAATAATGCGTATTCCAGTAATCACCATAGATTGTGGGAAGGGTCCCTCTGGACTCTGTGTTATATAATGTGATTAGAATCACATTATTTTTATGTCTCCTGTGGTATGTATTAGGTGTAAATTGTAACAGGTGTAAGATGTTGGCAACCTGAAGAAATTATTTTGCCGCGGAAAAGCGGTGCAAGGTGTGAGGGATCATTTACAGCCGCCATTTTAGAAAGAAAGGCAGTCCCGCACTTAGAAAGGATGAATGACATGATGAGACAGGAATGGTATGATTTTAAACCAGGCAGTTGGATGACCGGAGTTAATGTAAGAAGCTTCATTCAACATAACTATACACCCTACGAAGGGGATGAAAGCTTCCTGGCCGGACCGACTGCCCGGACAAATAGGCTCTGGGAAAAGGTAATGGAGCTGATGAAGGAAGAGAACAGCAAGGGGATTCTGGAGGCGGAGACAGAGAAGCCCTCTACCATCACCGCCTTTGGTGCCGGGTACCTGGATAAAGAGAATGAGATCATTGTCGGATTTCAGACAGATAAGCCCTTAAAGCGCGGCATTATGCCCAACGGAGGAATCCGGGTGGTTAAGAATGCCCTGGAAGCTTATGGCTACCATTTGGATAAGAAAACAGAGGAGATATATTCAGAAAATAGAAAGACCCACAACGACGGGGTATTTGATGCCTATACTGATGCCATGAAGAAGGCAAGGCACAGCGGTATCATTACCGGACTTCCCGATGCTTACGGCAGAGGAAGAATTATCGGCGACTACCGCAGGGTAGCGCTGTATGGTGTAGATTTCCTCATCGAGGAGAAGGCGGAGGAGAAGAAGCTCTTAGAGATCCCGATTCTGGAAGCTCCGGACATCCGTCTGCGGGAGGAAATCAGCGAGCAGATTGGTGCGTTAAAGCAGCTTAAGGCAATGGCGGCATCCTATGGATATGATATCAGCCAGCCGGCGAAGAATTCCTTTGAAGCGACCCAGTGGACCTATTTTGCCTACCTGGGTGCCATCAAGGAACAGGACGGCGCGGCCATGAGCCTTGGAAGGGTCACCACCTTCCTGGATATTTATTATGAGAGGGATCTGAAGCAGGGATTGGCTACGGAGGAGGAGATCCAGGAGCTGATGGATCAGTTTGTAATGAAGCTGAGAATGGTTCGTTTCCTGCGTACCCCTTCCTATAATGATCTGTTCTCCGGCGATCCCACCTGGGTAACGGAATCCATCGGAGGAATGGGACTGGACGGACGTACTCTGGTTACCAAGAGCAGTTTCCGTGTGCTTCATACCCTTTATAACCTGGGACCCGCACCGGAGCCCAATCTCACTGTGCTGTGGTCCGTATTCCTCCCGGATGCATTTAAGAAATATTGTGCCAAGGTGTCCATCGATACCAGCTCCATTCAGTATGAGAGCGATGATCTTATGCGTGAAGTATGGGGAGATGATTACGGCATCGCCTGCTGTGTGTCCGCTATGCGGCTGGGCAAGCAGATGCAGTTCTTCGGTGCCCGTGCCAATCTGGCCAAGGCTCTGTTGTATGCCATCAATGGGGGCAAGGACGAGATCTACGGCGAGCAGGTAGGGCCGATGTTTGCACCGGTTACAGGGGATTATCTGGATTATGACGAGGTAATGTCCAAGTTTGACCAGACTCTGGACTGGTTGTCCGAGCTATACATTAACACCCTGAATGTAATTCACTACATGCATGATAAATATAATTATGAGCGTCTTCAGATGGCGCTGCATGATATTAATATTCTTCGTACGGAAGCCTGCGGTATCGCAGGGCTGTCGGTGGTAGCAGATTCCCTGTCTGCCATCAAATATGCGAAGGTAAAGGTGATCCGCAATGAAGCCGGTCTTGCCGTAGACTATGAAATCGAAGGGGAATATCCTGCATACGGTAATAATGATGACCGCGTGGATCAGATTGCAATCGATATTGTTGAGAAATTCATGAATAAGCTGCGCAAGGTTAAGACCTACCGGGAAGCAAAGCAGACACTTTCCGTATTGACCATTACCTCTAACGTGGTATATGGCAAGAAGACAGGAAGTACTCCTGATGGACGTAAGAAGGGGGATCCTTTTGCTCCCGGTGCCAATCCCATGCACGGAAGAGATAAGAAGGGTGCGCTGGCATCCATGGCTTCGGTAGCCAAGCTGCCCTATAAGCATGCGGAGGACGGAATTTCTTATACCTTCTCCATCGTTCCGAAGGCTTTGGGTAAGACTGGGGAACAGCGGACCGAGAATCTGAGCAACCTGCTGGACGGATATTTTAAGAGCAGAGGCCATCATATCAATGTCAATGTATTTGACCGTGAGACTCTGCTGGATGCCATGGATCATCCGGAGAAGTATCCTCAGCTCACCATCCGGGTATCCGGTTATGCGGTGAACTTTATCAAGCTGAGCCGTGAGCAGCAGCTGGATGTTATTAACCGTACCTTCCATGAACGTTAGAATTTAGTTGGATAAATCCCGGCAGAGGTACTGTGAGCCTGCCGGAAAGAAATGAAGTGAAGTCCGGGTATAGGGCTCTGTCATTTGAAGGAAGAAGAACCTATGATCAGCATGGCTGCATACCGGACTTCTTCCTTCTTTTCAGTAAATGACAGAATTTTAACAAAGAAATGGATGCTGCGGATAGAAGGGTGTAAGTAAGTGGAAAGAACTCAATGAATGGCCGGAATTCAGTTAATGGCCCGCGAGAGGAGAGCGAGTGCATGAGTGTATTAGGCAGGATACATTCTTTAGAAAGTTTTGGAACAGTGGATGGTCCGGGAATACGATTTGTGGTATTTCTTCAGGGCTGTCCTCTGCGCTGTAAGTTCTGTCATAACCCGGATACCTGGGATACCCATAAGGGAACAGAGTATTCGCCGGAAGAGCTGTTTCAGGAGATTATACAATATAAATCCTATCTGGAGTTTTCCAAGGGGGGAGTGACCTTCACCGGAGGAGAGCCCCTGCTTCAGGCCCCGTTTGTCCTGGAGGTATGCAAGCTGCTGAAGGCCCAGGGGATTTCCGTTGCCATTGATACCTCCGGTTTCATATGGAATGATGCGGTGAAGGAGGTTCTGGAATATACGGATCTGGTATTGCTGGATATTAAGAATTATGATCCCATTGTATACAAGGAGGTTACGGGAGTGCCGCTGGACCCCACCCTTCGCACCCTGGATTATCTCAGGGAGCATAAGATTGAGACCTGGATTCGGTATGTGCTTGTTCCGGGACTGACGGATAATCTGGACAGCGTAAGGGATTTATCCAGACACCTGGATCAATATCCTAATGTATCGAGGATTGAGCTGCTGCCTTTTCATAAAATGGGTGAGTATAAGTGGAAGGAGCTGGGGCTGTCTTACACTCTGGCCGATACGAAGGAGCCGGAGAAGGAATTGATTCGTGAGGTCAGGGAGATATTATCGGAAAACGGAAAGAAGGTATTTTCCGGTTCGTGACCGAAGGGGAGAGATTTCCCTATTATATAGAGGAAAGTTATATAGGAAAGTTTGTCCGCAAGCGGACCCTTTATATCCATTGAGAAGAATAGAGATACGGGGATATGAAGTTGGAAATGCAGATTTGTGTTCTCGAATTATAAGTGATAAGAGAGGTATGTATGATGAAATTGCAAAAGTTCACCATAAAAGATATCGTATTTATCGCAATTCTGTCCGCGGCGCTGGCATTGGCGGGACTGCTGGTAATGCCCCTGGTAATGTCCAGCACCTTATTCGGGTTAAGAAATATGGCCTCTGCTATTCTTTATTCCATCCTTGTCTTGATCGGTTTGATGAAGGTGCGAAAAATCGGAACCCTGACCTTGATCGGTCTGTTTCACGGCTCCGTTCTTCTTATGATGAGTCCGGTGATGTTCTGGAATATGATAATCGGAGGTTTTGTAAGTGAGCTTATTACCTGGCTCATTTTCCGCAGTTATGATAAGAATGGAGCAAAGCTGCTGGCGGCTACGTTGTTTATACCGTTAACCATTCCTGTGACGCTGGTGTTCACCATGCTCCTCCACGGACAATCCATAGGGGAGATCCTCAACCGGCCGGTGCTGTCGGGAGTGCTTTTTATTGCAACCATTCTGTTGAGCTACGCGGGGGCGAGAATTGGTTATAAAATCGGATGTGAGCTTCAAAGAGCGGGGAAATTATAGATGGAGAAACTATATGTCAAGAGACCTATCTATCCTTTGATCAGCCTTCTGTCTTCCGTGGCAGTGTTCTGCATCGGCCTGCTGGTGTCCAAGCGCCTGGCAATTCTGTATTTACTGGCGGCTCTGACGCTTATCTATATTCTCTTTGGCTATACCCGTGTTCTGGTCCGGGCAATTCCCTTGTTTCTGCTGATCGGCACTGTGATTGGAGCGGGGGCGGTATTGACCAGCAGGCAATACATGGCCGGTATCCAGACCTTGGGGAGAACCCTGCTGCTTGCCTATTCCTCCGTGGTTATGGTGGCGCTGCCCCCGGTCAATCTCACCCGTAATCTGGCCCAGCTGCGCCTGCCCCGGATTCTTACCCTGGGTATGCTGATCACAATACGATTTGTTCCCTTGCTGATCAATGAAATAAAACAGATCACAGAGGCGATGAAAACCAGAGGGGTTAAAGTCAGAATCTATCATCTGCCGTATTTGTACCGGGCATTTCTCCTTCCATTTCTGATGCGGCTGATAAGTATATCCGAGATTATGGCTGTATCAATTGAAACCAGAGGCTTTGCGCTGTCGGACACTTCCTACAGCGTTTATAAGCAGGTTCGTTTTGAGGTAAGGGACGGAGTATTTGCTTTGAGCATTGCGGCTGTTCTGGCGGGGGTGATGATCTATGGATAGAGCGGCGATTGAAATGCTTCATTATTCCTTCCGTTACCGGATGGCGGAGGAATGGGTGTTAAAGGATGTGGAGCTGAAGCTCCATTATGGGGAATTCATGCTTCTCTCCGGCCTGTCGGGAGAAGGAAAATCCACCTTGCTCCATTGCCTGAACCGGATTATCCCGCATATTATACAGGGCGAGGAGCAGGGAGAGCTGTTGATTGACGGTGCGGCAAGCGGGGACAGAAAACCCAGTGAAATCTCCAAGATCCTCGGGAGCGTGCTGCAGGATGCGGACAGTCAGATTATTAATTATATTGCGGAGGATGAGATTGCCTTTGGCTGTGAGAATCAGAATATGGCGCCGGAGCAGATCCGGGAGAGGATTGCCCTTGTCTGCAAGCAGCTGTGTCTGGAGCCTCAATGGTTTACCAGGAGCCTGTCCGGCGGACAGAAGCAAAGGCTGATCACCGCCTCCATCCTTGCCATGGGCCAGAAAATACTGGTCTTTGACGAACCGCTGGCGAATCTGGATCTGGAAGGGACCCATACTCTGCTGAGACTTTTAAAACAATTAACAAGGGAAGGGTATGCCGTTCTGATGATGGAACACCGGATCGACATGGTGCTTCCCTATGCGGATACTGTATATTGGCTGAAGAAGGGGAAGGTAATTCCTTATGAAGCTCTGCCGAAGGATTTTCTACAGCATGGTGTGATTCCCTGGAGCGCGGATATCGAATACAGTGGTAATAATGCGGATGATAGGAACCAGAAGCAGGGAAGGAAGGCTGTGTCCGGCTATGGATTGCAAACTTCAGAAGGTTTACAGCCCTGCTTTCGTATGGAAGGAATGGGGTATTCTGTAGAAGGTAAGCAGATTTTAAAGGATCTGAGCCTTACCCTGCATCGTGGAGAACGAGTTGTAATACTTGGAGAAAACGGATCGGGAAAGACTACTTTTCTGCGCTTGTTAGCCAGATTAATCAGGCCCACACAGGGGAGCCTGGAGCAGTTTCTGGAGCCGGGCAATGCAAAGCGCCCCTCCGGGGATTGGTACAGAAAGCTTGGATATGTATATCAGAATCCGAATTATCAGCTGTTTATGCCTACCGTGATCCAGGAGGTGGCATATCAGTCCTCCGGAAAAGAAATAGCGGAGGAGATGATACAGCGGTTTGAACTGGAGGAGCTGAGGAACAGGCATCCCCAATCCCTTTCCGAAGGCCAGAAGAGAAGGCTTACCATTGCTTGCATCATGGCGATGGAGCCCCAGGTACTTCTGCTGGATGAGCCCACAGTGGGGCAGGATTACAATGGATTAACCAATATCCTCCGTCAGCTGAAGCTGCTGCATGAGAAAAACAATTCCGCCATGATAACCATTACCCATGATTTCCGGTGTGCCAGGGCCTTTGCAGACCGCATTCTGTGGATCAGGCAGGGCAGACTTTACAAGGATGGGGGAGTGGAGCTGGCAGAGGAGTATTTCAAGGAGCTGTCCTTTGTGCCGGAGCAGTAAGGAACAGTAACCTTGAATAGGACATTCCAGAATAGGACATTCCTTGTTTTTTTGGTGAATTGAAAAAGTAAATTCCACTTTGCAAGATTAAATTCCACTGTAGCTGGGATTTTATAGAAAAGACATCATTTAGGACTGTACTAACCCCGATTTAAGGGGTATAATTGAGCAGCAAGCCAAGGTTTTAGTGATTTTTACACATTCAAACAAGGAATCGAATTTACGGGTCTTTTTTCGGAAGTTGTAAATTCCATCCCTGTGGGGGCCCTTTGATGGTTGTGTAAACTCCCTGACCTTGGTTTGTTTTTTTATTTTACAGATTTTTTTTCTTCAAAAGTTTTGGAGTAAGGATAATCTCCCCAGTGGGTATCTTTTTCAAGTTAAAAAGTTTTAAAAGCTCTTCCCCATACTGAAAGGCAAACACTTCATATGGACTTTTGTTTCCAAGAGATTTTCTCGCATAGGAGTTGATATGGCTCATCATTAAGTCGATTTGGTCTTGTGTGTATTGTCCGATGTCTACCCCTTTGGGAATAATCCTTCGAATCATTTCATGATTGTTTTCGCAGTTCGGCTTTTCATAAGGAGCATTGGCATTGCAGTAAAACAGCTTTGAGCGAGGATTTCCCTGCTTGTCGTATTCCATGGCCGCAGGGTTGGAAAACTCGCTTCCGTTATCCGCCAGGAAAAGAGGGAATACTTCGATAAAAATATCGGGACGCATCTGCAGATATAACTTTTCGAAGATATCAATCACGGATTGTGAATCGTTGGAAGAGCGTAAAAAAGCAAGCTGTAAATCTTGTTTCACAAAGTGTATGGTCAGTAAAACGGCCCCACCCTTGACCCCTTCTACGGTATCCAGCTGACGGGCAGAGACGTCAGAATGTTCCAGGAGATATTTTTTATAATCTTCATAAGTGCGGCCAATTTTGCATTGTTTATCAATCTTTAAGGCTTTCGCTTTCCCTTTCCTGGGACGCATCCGTATGGTGCGTGGCATATCGATATTTCTGGCAGAAAAAAGACCGTTGTTGACGTAGGTATATAAGGTCCGTTCTGACTTCATGACTTCATCCGTATGAAAAATGGAAATGTGATGAAGGGATTGTCCGTTCTTAAGCAGAGGAGAAATGACCTCATCCAGATGTTTTAATTCTGCTTCAGAGATGGCAAAGCCGGACCGGGATTCAGAGCGAAGGGTCTCGTATTGTGCCTGTGCATAAGAAGCTTTATAGAAAGCCTTTTCTAGACAACACCTGGTACGATTTGCGCAGGAATTACAAACATAGGGAGGTTTGCTTAAACGAGGACAAATGTATTTTTCATAGGAAAGGCAGGAGCCAGTGCATTGACCACAGGACCAGCAGGGGCGTTTTTTGGTGGTACAACGCTGGCAGACACAACGAAGGTCGCAATCATGACGAATAGAATGGATACAGTCGTTAAAAGCTTTACCATAGGAACCTGTCTTTTCAAAGAGAAGGTGTGCGCGGATCTCCTTTGAGATAGTGGTACAATCTTTGCCAAGCAAAAGGCCAATGGATTTGAAAGAGGAATCATTGCCAAGTTCGAGCTGGATGTTAGTTCTGTCATCAAGAGTTAAGTGTTTTTGTTTCTTCATAATCATATCCTCCACAGGAACCAAGGAGGGCAACCATGTTTTATACTATGATATCTTAATTTTCGGAAAGAGTAAATTCCATGTAGATGATTAGGCTGTTCGGAAGAAGTAAATTCCATGGTAAGGTGGAATTTAGTTTTGCAGCTCACATCCTTGTTTTTTTCGTTGACATTGTTTCCGTGGAGTGTTAGAATGTACTTCTGTCTAACTGAATATTTACCACGGGTTTTCTTGGCAAAATCCAAGAAAAAAAGTGTACCGGCAAGGTACGCCGTCGCTTGGCAAGATATTTGAAAAAATATTACTACCAGGAGGAGCAAAATGATCAAAGTGGAACATATCTCTAAGACCTTTAAGGTCAGCCGGCGCAATGCCGGATTCTCAGAAGCATTCAAGGCTTTATTTCACAAGCAGTACGAATGCATCAAGGCGCTGGATGACATCTCCTTTTCCATTGAAGACGGGGAGATGGTCGGATATATCGGCCCCAACGGCGCGGGTAAGAGCAGCACAATCAAGGTATTAAGCGGTATTTTAACACCGGACAGCGGGCAATGCCTTATCGACAACAGAGTCCCATGGAAAGAAAGAACAGCACATGTGAAGGAGATCGGGGTTGTTTTCGGACAACGCTCCCAGCTATGGTGGGACGTGCCCGTGATCGATTCCTTTGAACTGCTGCGGGATATCTACCGGATTCCGGAACAGACCTACAAGAACAATCTGGAGGAGCTGGTGACGCTCCTGAACCTGAAGGAGATTGTGCGCACTCCCGCCAGGCAGCTTTCCCTCGGACAGAGGATGCGCTGTGAGATTGCGGCGTCCCTGCTCCACAGCCCCAGGATTCTGTTTCTGGATGAGCCCACCATCGGACTGGACGCGGTGTCTAAGATAGCGGTGAGGGATTTTATTCTGGAGCTGAACCGGACCCACAAAACAACGGTAATTCTCACGACCCATGACATGCAGGATATTGAGACACTGACCAAACGGATTATACTGATCGGCAGAGGCAGGATTCTCATGGACGGCAGTCTGGAGGAGATTCGCAGGCAGTTTTCCAACTTCAAGAGATTGACGGTAGAGCATGGCGGAGGAGCCATCGCATTATGCCCGGGGCTGCTGCCGGTGGTTACCGGAGACCAGCCGGGGAGAACAGGGAAGAGCCGGAATGGGGCTTTCGCAGGGAACCAGCCGGAAGAAACCCCAGAGAATTCATCGGACATTCCCGCAGAGAATCCATCGGATATTCCCGAAGGAAAGCGTCTGGAGGTATTCGATATCGATCTGGCGAGATTGAGCGTATCCGAAGCGATTACCTGGATCTCCAACCAGGCGGAGGTTCATGATATCTCGGTAGACGGTCCTTCCATTGATGAAGTAGTGGCTGAGTTATATCACCAATATCAAATATAATATGATAGCAGGGGTGTTTGAGGCCGTATCCTTTGGCACCCCT
This sequence comes from Anaerotaenia torta, assembly GCF_050433395.1. Classification (NCBI taxonomy): domain Bacteria; kingdom Bacillati; phylum Bacillota; class Clostridia; order Lachnospirales; family Lachnospiraceae; genus Anaerotaenia; species Anaerotaenia torta. Next base: position 326,275 of record NZ_JBNPXH010000002.1, on the reverse strand, counting down.
CTTTTTGCTGCGCATTAATCCTATGGAGGTGATAATTTCATGATAGAAAAGGATCGTAAGCATGGGAGCAGGATGATGTATTATGCCCTGTTTCGGATGCGTTTTATTGCGGGACTTCAATACCGGGCAGCGGCAGCGGCGGGCATTGTGACACAGTTTGCCTGGGGCGGCCTCAATCTATTGATGTATAAAGCCTTTTACGAGGTGAATCCGGCTGTGTTTCCCATGGAGTTCCAGGCCCTGTCCACTTATGTTTGGCTTCAGCAGGCATTACTGGCCCTGTTCATGGGCTGGTTTTTTGAAAATGATATCTTTCAGATGATCGTGGACGGGCAGATCGCCTATGAGCTGTGCAGGCCCATGGAGCTGTACCAGATGTGGTTCTTCCGGTCCATGGCAAGCCGTTTGTCCAAAGCCGTATTGCGCTGTATGCCCATCCTGCTCTTTGCCGCGCTGCTGCCGAGGCCGTACGGAATTACGCTGCCTGCGGGCGGCATTGCTGCAATCTGGTTTGTCATTACCACAGTCCTTGGGTTCCTTGTGGTGATTGCCTTTGGTATGCTGGTCTATATCAGCGCTTTTTTCACGATTTCCTCAAGCGGTATTAAAATTATATCCACTTCACTGGGGGAATTCCTGTCCGGAGCCGTAGTGCCCCTGCCTTTTATGCCGGACGGGATAAGACAGGCAGTGGAAATGCTTCCCTTTGCTTCCATGCAGAATGTCCCCCTGCGGATCTATTCCGGAGATATTGCGGGGAATGAGATTTTATACCGGGCAGGTCTGCAGCTGTTCTGGGCGGCTGTATTAATCCTCCTGGGACAGGTGCTCATCCGCACGGCATTAAAGAGGGTCGTAGTTCAGGGCGGCTGATGGATAGGGACGGATAGGGGTAAAGGTTTTGCCGTTTGCACACGGGAAAAATCACTGTTAATGAATTCAAGGAGGGGCATAGTTGCTATGAAACTTTATATGAAATTTTTCGGGATACATTTGAAGGCGGCAATGCAATATAAGACATCGTTCTTACTCACTACCCTTGGGCAGTTCTTAATATCCTTCAATGTATTCTTAGGGATATTATTTATGTTTGACCGTTTTCAGGAGGTACGGGGATATGGCTTTGCTGAAGTGCTGCTGTGTTTTTCCGTGGTATTGATGAGCTTTTCCCTGGCGGAAATGTTTATGAGGGGCTTTGATGTATTTGCGGGAACCATTGGAAACGGAGAGTTTGACCGGATTTTGCTAAGACCCAGAAATCCGGTTTTACTGGTGGTGTCGGGGAAAATTGAGTTTTCCCGTTTCGGACGGACTTTTCAGGCGATTCTGATGCTGATTTATGGGATTGCAGGCTCCGGTATCCGCTGGGATATTACCCGATGTGTTACGCTGGTGCTGATGATTGCGGGGGGAACTGTGGTTTTCGGCTGTCTCTTTGTGGTCTATGCCAGCATTTGTTTCTTCACCCTGGAGGGGCTGGAGTTTATGAATGTCCTGACAGACGGAGCAAGAGAGTACGGAAAATATCCTGTGAACATTTATGGCAAAAGGGTGCTTCGGTTCTGTACCTATATTGTGCCCTATGCGTTGTTCCAGTACTATCCCTTTCTATATCTGATCGGGAGGACGGAGAATATGGGCTACATGCTGCTGCCTCTGGCGGGCTGCCTGTTCCTAATTCCCTGTTTTCTATTCTGGAAGCTGGGAATCCGGCATTATAAGTCAACCGGGTCGTGAGAAGAGGAGAAGAAATTGAGAAGAAATGCGGTATGTGCATCCTGTGGAGTATAGTATCATATAGGCGGATAAACTTCTTACGATAAATAAAGAAGCTGTCAGAATATTCTGACAGCTTCCGGTTCCCCTATAGGCATACTTCAGTATGCATCATAACACACAGAAAAGAAAAAGTCTAGTAATTTTTTTTTTTGCTGGTAAGATTAGATTAGAAATCAGCCAGTAAATACGGGAGGATATGGCGATCCCTATGCACAGGACAGGAGACACAGGATAGACTTTGTATGTCGCAGCTGCACAGGCAGTAGAAAGGTATGGTTAATTATTATGCAGAACGCAGGAGAACAGAAGGAAGCAGTGGTCAGAGAGAGCGCACAGGCGCTCCATAACCCGGAGCGGAGGCTGGAGGAACAGCATCTGGAGCAGTGCGTTGCCGTGATACAGCAAAATGTTGATAAATACACACAGGAGTACAAAAAACTCGGTGAGGAGACGAAGGAACTGTACGATAATTACCGTTCCAACAATCCGGAGCTGCACAATGACCTGGTGATCGGACTGGATATGAAATCCCAGGTGGAACGGATTTTAAATAAGAATTTGCTGGCATTGAAAAAGCCTTATTTCGGGAGGATCGATTACCGGGAGACAGGGGATCAGACCAGCTATTGTCTGTATCTGGGCAAGAACGGGGTAAGAAGAAACATTACCGAGAATATGATTATAGACTGGCGGGCTCCCATTTGCAGCGTCTATTACGAGAACGATATCGGAAGGAGCTCTTATCTTACTCCGGGAGGCGAGCAGATTGAAATTGACCTGTTCTTAAAAAGAACCTATGAAATCGAAAATAGCAAGCTGATTGATTTCTATGATTCCGATGTGGTTGCAAATGATGAATTCCTGACAAAATACCTCAGCAAGAATAAGGAGGTGGTTCTGGGTGAGATCATTGCCACCATCCAGAAGGAACAGAATGAGATTATCCGCGACACGCCCTGGCACAGTGTCATTGTGCAGGGGGTAGCGGGAAGCGGAAAGACCACGGTGGCAATGCACCGCATTTCCTATATCCTGTATAATTATAAGGACAAATTCAGGCCGGATGAATTCTATATCATCGGAAGCAATAAAATGCTGCTGAACTATATCACCGGGGTATTGCCGAATCTGGACGTATACAATGTCAATCAGATGACCATGGAGGAATTTCTGATTTCCTTACTGGATAAGGATTTTGACTATAAGAAGGGAAAGTACTCCCTGACCAACAGCTTTCTGAAGCTGGACAAGGGGACATCCCGCAGAGGAGAATCATCTCAGGAGGTATCCTCTAAGGAAATGTCGGAGTTGAAGCGGTTTAAGGGCTCCATCCATTTTATACGGGCGCTCATGGCATATATGAAGCAATATGAGATTAATACGGTAACGACGGAAACCGTCACCGTGGATCGGCAGGTGCTGTATTCCAGGGAAGAGATTCTGTATTTCCTGGATTTCTTCCAGGAACTGCCCCTCCAGGAGAAGATTGATCTGTTGAATAAGCGTTTGGCCTATAAGATTAAATCTCTGGGAGAGGAGACGGAGATGAAAAAGGAGGACCTTCGCGCTGAGATTAACAAATACAGGAATTACTTCGGGAACCGCAGCAAGAAGCCGGATCTGATGGGAATCTATCAGGATTTCCTGGGCAGTCTGCGGGAGGACCGGAAGAGATATCTGAATCAGGGCATCCAGGTGGCGGGAGAGGAGATTACCGGACTGCTTCTTCAGGAATTGGCGGGAAAGCGGCTGGATATTTATGATCTTGGTATGCTGAACTATATCAAAAGACGGATTAAGATGACCCGGGATTATGAATATGTAGGCCATATGGTGATTGATGAGGCCCAGGACTTTGGTGTGATGTTATTTCAGATATTTAAGGTGTTGTTTAAAAATTGCACTTATACCATCATGGGAGATGTATCGCAGAATATTTATTATGATACGGGAATGAATGACTGGGAGATACTGAAGCAGGAGGTATTCTCAGCAGAGAAGGACCGGTTCTACGTGCTGGCCAAGAGCTACCGCAACACGGTGGAGATTTCGGAATATGCAAGTAGGGTTCTTCGGAAATGCTCCTTTAAAACCTACGATATTGAGCCGATCATCCGCCATGGGAAAGAGGTCATACTGATCCGGGCCGGGAACGAAAAACAGATGGCAGGGGAGACGGTTTCCCTGGTAAAAAGTATTCAGGCTTCCGGCTACGATACAATTGCAATTATATGCAGAACCGTGGAAGAGACAGGGAAGGTGAGAAAGCTTCTAAGCTCTTCTCTGGACATAGAACAGTCGGAGGAGATGGAGAATATGACCTTCTCCAACGGGACAATGGTGCTGCCCATCCACATGACAAAGGGGCTGGAATTTGATGCGGTTATTCTATGGAATCCGGATGAGGAAAGCTACCGGATGGGAGACGAGGATGCGAAGCTGCTCTACGTAGCCATCACCCGTGCGCTCCATGAGCTGTACATTGTGTACCAGGAGGAGTTGACAGGGCTGCTATCTTAGCTGTGAAAAAGAATTTATATGTTTTTTTATAGATTTGCGGTAATATAAGTTATAGGAATGAATTTATCCGCAAATCTTAACTTGAAGGAGGTAGAACATGCCGGAAATATCATTGTTTTATGGAATACGAGTGACTATGTATTATGACGACCATAATCCGCCTCATTTTCATGCTGAGTATAATGGAAATAAAGCGATAGTAGACATCTGTAAATCCAGAGTGATTTAATGGTTTATTGCCGTCAAGGCAATTGAAGCTGATTTTAGCATGGTGTGTCATTCATCAGGATGAATTAATGCAAAACTGGGAATTATCAAAGGATGGGAAGCCTTTAAACAGAATTAATCCTTTGGTATAAAAGGAGGTGCAGCAAACTATGTTTCGTGAAGTAGTCCAAGTCGTTCCCAATGAAGATTATACGGTCACTGTATATTTTGATGATGGTAAGATTGTTCTGTATAATGTTGCCCCTTTATTAGAAAAGGAAGTGTTCCAGCCGTTAAAAGATAAGAACATATTTATAGGCACCTGTACTATATTGAATGATACACTGGCGTGGGATATAGGCGGAGACAGGGATACAGGCAAGTGTATTGACATTGATCCGGATACGCTCTATGCATTACCGGAAATAGAGGATAGAATAGCATAAGGAACGACGGTCATAGACAATAATATTCTTTTTACTGCCCTATTGACAAAACAAAACAAAGTGAATATAATGGAGAAGTACTTTTTGAAAAGGGATCTTAGCTCAGCTGGGAGAGCATCTGCCTTACAAGCAGAGGGTCATAGGTTCGAGCCCTATAGGTCCCATTTTCTTTGTAAAATATGGCGAAGTAGCTCAGTTGGCGAGAGCATGCGGTTCATACCCGCAGTGTCGGCGGTTCAAATCCGTCCTTCGCTATTTCGAATGTGTTGCGGTTGTGCAGCACATTTTTTGGTGGAATAATATTTATGATGGTGGGGCCTATGGAAGAATGGTGTCAGATCACAATACTGCAAGAGGATAAGCAGGTTGCAATAAAATGTATGGAAGGAAAGACGCTCCTGGAGGCGATGCTCCGGCAGGGTGTCCGTTACCGCTGTGATTGCGGCGGCAGGGGAACCTGCGGACAGTGCAAGGTACAGGTGGTCTCCGGGGAGCCAAAGAAGAGCAGAGCGGATGTCCGTCTCCTAACGGAAGAGGAGCTGGAAAGCGGATACCGTCTGGCCTGCAAGGCATATCCCGGGGAGGATATTGTCATTCGTGTGCCTGTCTATGAGGAGGATTCCATGGCGATTCTGTCGGCAGGGCACGGAGGAACCGCTCCGCCTGGGGAGAGCCGGTTATTTTATCGGAATTGACCTGGGAACCATCACGCTTGCGGCTCAACTGACCGAAGGGAAGAGCCGGGAGCTTCTGTCTGCCTCCACCATGGTAAATCCCCAGAGAGCATATGGGGCAGATGTGATTTCCAGAATAAAGGCCTCCCCAGAGGGAAAAGGAGAAGAGCTGAAGAGAATGATCAGGGAAAGCATGCGGACTCTGATTCTTCAGGTGATTCAGGGTGTCCGGCCTGAACGGAGAAAGGCGGATGAAAGCCTTGCAATAGAGGGCATCGACATTGCCGGCAACACTACGATGATCCTCAGCTTGCCATAGCTGCAATCCGGGCGGGAATCGAATTGCTGTTAAGAAGCTACGGAGCGGACTGGGATCAGGTAGCGAAGGTCTATCTGGCCGGTGGGTTTGGATTTGTGCTGGATATCTCTAAGGCGATTCACGTTGGACTATTGCCGGAGGAACTAAAGGACAAGTTTATTACGGTGGGCAACAGTCCCTTGCCGGGGCGGCAAGATATGCCGCGGACCCGGCGTTTGGCCGGAATCAATACAGGCAGGAATATATTTCAAGAAGATAAGGAAGTATAATACTGCATAGCGAAATTAGTGATGTTATTTTGATGCCGGCGAAAGGCCGGTATTCACAAGCTGCGATAGGAGTATAGAGAGAAATGTTGGAGAAATTAAAAGAAATAATTATCGGCAAGCCCTTGCACAATAAAGAGCTTCAGGGTGAGAAGCTGGGAGTGTTCTGGGGGCTGCCCATTATGGCCAGCGATGCCATCTCTTCCGTTGCATATGCGGTTGAAGAAATTCTGTGGATTCTGGTACTGGTTGTCGGACTGGCGGCTTATCAATATATGTTTATGGCTGCCGTAGCCATTGTACTGCTGCTGCTTATTCTGGTGTTTTCCTACCGCCAGACCATTGACAGTTATCCTAACGGCGGAGGATCCTATACCGTCGCCAAGGAAAACCTGGGAGAAAAGCCGGGCCTGCTTTCGGGAGCATCCTTAATTATTGGTTATATTCTGACCGTAGCGGTCAGCACCTCTGCGGGTACGGCGGCAATTACTTCGGCGATTCCGGTCTTGCTGCCCTATAATGTGGCAGTTACTCTTTTTCTGATCCTGCTGATGACCATCGGCAATCTCAGAGGGGTAAAGGAATCGGCAAAGATATTTGCGATTCCTACCTATATTTTTATTATAGCCATGTTAATTATGATTGTAACCGGCCTGGTGAAGGTATATATCCTTGGTGAGGTTCCCCGGTCTGTTTATCCGATTCCCGATGCGGTGGGGGATATTACCTTTTTCCTGATGATCCGTGCTTTTGCGGCCGGCTGCTCCGGGCTTACGGGAGTGGAGGCTGTCAGCAATGCCATTCCTAATTTTAAGAAACCGGCCCAGAAGAATGCAAAGCGGGTGCTAGGTCTTCTGGCAATGTTCGTCTTAATTATCTTTGGCGGAACGGCATTCCTGTCTACGATCTATCATGCGGTTCCCAATTATGATGTTACCGTGCTGTCACAGATTGCCTCCCAGGTGTTCGGGAATGGAATCTGGTTCTATATTCTGCAGGTCTCTACGGCGGTTATCCTGATTATGGCGGCCAATACCTCTTATGCGGGACTGCCCATGCTTTTGTCATTGATGGCAGTGGATGGGTATGCGCCCAGACAGTTCGGTATGCGGGGAATCCGCCTTGGTTTCTCCAACGGGATACTGGCCTTAAGTGCGGCAGCCGGGGTTCTGGTTATTATCTACCGTGCGGAAACCCATGACCTGGTACCTCTTTATGCTATTGGAGTGTTCATTTCCTTTACCCTGTCCCAGGTGGGAATGCTGTTTAAATGGGTGAGGAGCGATGCGCCGGGCAAGGTTCATAAGATACTGATCAACGGCCTGGGTGCGCTCATGACCGTTGCAACGGTATTCAGCATTGCCTACAGCAAGATGCTGGAGGGAGCATGGATTGCCCTGGTTCTTATGGCCGTGCTGATGATTCTCATGAAGATGACCAATATTCATTATAAGGATACGGAGCGTCAGTTAAAGCTGGAGCCGGAGGAGGTTCCGGCGGAGAGCAGTGTGATTCAGGTACAGAAGCATACCATTGTCATCATAGGCTCCCTCAACAAGGCTTCTCTGAAGGCAATCAATTATGCACGGCGCTTATCGGAGGATAAGAATATCATTGCCTTCCATGTGTCCATTGATCAGGAGAACTCCAAATATCTGAGAGAGCAGTGGAGAAAGTGCAGAATTCCGGTTCCTTTGATCGTTAAATATTCCCCTTACCGGGAGATTGTCAGGCCGCTGATGAAATATATTGAGTCGGAGGAGCATGCATCCAGCCCCGGAGATATGATCACCGTGGTAATACCGCAGTTTATTGTAAGCAAGTCCTGGCAGAATCTGCTGCATAACCAGACTGCCTTTGCAATACGGAAAAAACTGATTCGTGACCGGCACATTGCCGTTGTTACGATCCCTTATGTGCTGGATAAGAAACCCTGATGAAGTTCGGGCTGCTTCCGGTACTTCAGGGGCGTGGTATGAAGGTGATTCTTAAAATGCCGGTTGAAGGAGGAAGCATCCCGGAAACCGCAGGAATACGCAATTTCCGACACGGACAGGTCGGAGGCAGCCAGCAGCTGTCTTGCGATCTTGATGCGGTACCGGATCAGATATTCCTGGGGAGACTGGGAGGTGTCCCGGATAAACAGCTTATAGAGATGGGTGCGGTCAATGCAGAGGAATCTGGCAATGTCCGAAATACGGATATCGTAAGTATAGTTATTGTGGATATAATCCATGGCTCTGGAGATGTAATTTTCATACACAATTCCCGGAGGTGTTCCGGCAGGACGGCAAACGTAGGAGAAGCAGCGGTAGAGCTGGCCCAGATAGGACAGCTCATTGCCCCGTTGCTCGGTAAAGTCCAGTATCAGAGCGGACAGCTCCTTCCATAGCAGGCCGTTGCTGTAGTCCTTCAGGATCAGGCTGGTGTGGGACAGACCGCAGCTCTTTAGCACGGCGGGCACGTCGTAGCCGTCAAAGCCGATCCAGCAATATTCCCAGGGATCCCGGTCATCGGCACAATAGAAGGTGGTGATGCCGGGATAGATTAAAAAGCCCTCGCCTTCGTCCACATGATAAACCGTCCCATTGACATGGTAGGTACCATGTCCGTGCAGGATAAAATGAATCAGATAATGGGGACGGATGGCAGGCCCGAAGGAATGGGAGGGGCTGCATTCCTCGTGGCCGCAGTGGTATAGCACCAGAGGTCTTCCGGGAACGGATGGATTAGCGGGCACCGGTATCATTTTCATAGCAGGTTCTCCTTTCAAATAATGAACAGCGGTGTATTGACCTCAATAGAGTCAACATAATAACAATTTTCCGAAACAAATGACATAGATTCTGCCCTTATTCCATTATATAATAAACGGTATCAGATTACAAACGGTAAGGAGAAGAAGACTATGGTAAAAATAACTTTTATGGGCGCCGGAAGCACAGTGTTTGCAAGAAATGTCCTTGGAGACTGCATGTGTACGCCAAGCCTTTGCGAAGCGGAGATTGCCCTGTATGACATTGATGCCAAGAGGCTGGAGGAATCAGAGATCATCCTTAAGGCAATCAACAAAAACGTTAATTCTTCCAGAGCGAAGATCAAGACTTATCTAGGGGTGGAGCAGAGGAAGGACGCCCTTAGGGATGCTAACTTTGTAGTGAATGCAATCCAGGTAGGAGGCTACGATCCCTGTACTATCATTGACTTCGAGATTCCGAAGAAATACGGTCTCAGGCAGACCATCGCGGACACCCTGGGAATCGGCGGAATTATGCGGGGACTGCGGACGATTCCTGTTATGCGGGACTTTGCAAGGGATATGGAAGAGGTATGTCCTGATACCCTGTTCTTAAATTACACCAATCCCATGGCGATCCTCACCGGATATATGCAGAGATACACTAAGATCCGCACCGTTGGCCTGTGTCACAGCGTTCAGGTATGCTCCGAGTGGCTGCTGAAGGGACTGGGCATGGAGGACAAGCTGGAAGGGCGCAGTGAGCTTATTGCAGGAATCAATCATATGGCATGGCTTTTGGATATTAAGGATAAGGAAGGCAAGGATCTGTATCCGGAGATCAAGAAGCGTGCATTAGAGAAAAATGCAAAAGAAAAGCACAATGACATGGTGCGTTATGATTATATCAAGCATCTGGGCTATTATTGCACCGAATCCAGCGAGCACAACGCAGAGTATAATCCCTTCTATATTAAGTCGAAGTATCCGGAGCTGATTGACCGGTACAATATCCCGCTGGATGAATACCCCAGAAGGTGTGTGAATCAGATTGCAGGCTGGGAAGAGGAGAAGAACAACATTCTGCAGGACGGAAAGATCACACATGAGCGTTCCCATGAGTATGCATCCTATATCATGGAAGCGGTGGTAACGAACAAGCCCATTAAGATCGGCGGCAATGTGCTGAATACCGGTCTGATCGATAATCTTCCGGGAGATGCCTGTGTAGAGGTTTCCTGCCTCGTCGATGCGGGAGGAATTCATCCCTGCCATGTGGGCAGACTGCCGGTACAGCTGGCAGCCATGAACATGACCAATATCAATGCCCAGTTGATGACCATTGAGGCGGCTTGCACCGGAAAGCGGGAGAACATCTATCAGGCGGCCATGCTGGACCCTCACACGGCTGCGGAGCTGTCCATTGACGATATTGTTGCCATGTGTGATGAATTGATTGCGGCACATGGAGAATATATGAAGGATTATTTATAATAAAGATTATTTAATAAGATAATTCATTAAGGCATCAAAAGCATCCTCTTTTGATGCCTTAAATATATTGAATATACCGTGATTTCATTTGTCCTCCGATTTTGGAATTCTCTACTGGATTAACGGAAACAATTCATGTATAATGTAGGCTATCGGAGCTTGCATCTGGCTTTTAATCCGGAGAAATTCCATACAGGCTCCGTATAAATATAGTAAGGAGGGTTTAAACTTCTAATGAGAATAGGATCAGGTTATGATGTTCATAGATTAGTGGAGGATAGAGAATTCATCCTTGGGGGCGTAAAGATCCCTTATGAAAAGGGGCTGCTGGGCCATTCCGACGCCGATGTCCTGCTTCATGCCATCATGGATGCGTTATTGGGCGCTGCGGCCCTTGGGGATATTGGAAGGCATTTTCCCGATAACAGAGAAGAATACCGGGGAGCTTCCAGCCTGGAGCTGCTGAAGCAGGTAGGAGGAATGCTGGAGGATAAGCTGTATCTGATTGAGAATATCGATGCAACCATTATTGCGCAGAAGCCGAAGCTCGCGCCCTATCTTCCGGAGATGGTCAAGAATATTGCGGAAGCGCTCCATATAGAGAAGGAGCGGGTCAATGTAAAGGCCACAACGGAAGAAGGTCTGGGATTTACCGGAACCGGACAGGGAATTGCCGCCAACGCGGCCTGTTTGCTGGAAAGCATGCAGAATTACCAGATGGACGTAACACCGAGAGCCATGACCGGAGGCTGCAGCGGCTGCGGAGGCTGTCCGAAGAGAAGCTGAATTACAGTTCACAGGGCAGTCAGGCGGATGGCACTCCATCAAGTCACTTTTACGCTGACCGTCTGAGCGTATCTTGTGAAGCGGAGCGTCCTGAACACGCGAAGATAAGGCAAGTAAAAGGGATTTGGTACAGCCCTCGGGTCTTAACTAACTGACATTGCCCTGTGAATTGTAACACGTGAATTATTTGCTTGAAAAGAGGTTGACAAATAGTTCGCTTATGCATAGAATATACAATATAAAAAGCGAGGAACGGAAAAGTACCTTATAGAGCAGCAGCAGAGATAGAATGCCACCGGCTGAAAGCATTCTTTGCGAGAATATGAGGGAAGTGCATCCGGGAGCTGGTTCGGTGAGACAATGGTTTAGCCGGGCCCGGCAGCAGCCGTTATCTGTATTGAGAAGCAGGCCGGATTCACAGACCTGCTAAAGTAGAGTGGAACCGCGATTTTCACCGCCTCTATATTCAGGGGCGGTGTTTTTGTCGTATAGGAAAGTTCGTCCTATATGACAAAATGCTCCGCAGGCGGATTCTTTATTTGTTTCATAGATATTTCATCAAAGGGGGTGTAAATATGGGTATACTAAAATATATTAAAGACGAAATGCAGATCGTTAAGGAACGGGATCCTGCCATTAAGACACCGTTGGAGATTTTTCTCTATCCCAGCTTCCGGGCAATCATCCGGTATCGGATCGCTCATTTTTTATTTGTCAGAAAGCGTTATTTTCTTGCCAGATGGTTTTCCCAGAGGACCGTCCGCAAGACAGGCATTGAGATTCATCCCGGTGCCACCATCGGAAGAGGGCTGTTCATCGACCACGGTCATGGGGTAGTAATCGGCGAGACTGCAATTGTGGGAGATAATGTTACCCTTTATCAGGGGGTTACTCTTGGGGGAACGGGGAAGGAGCAGGGCAAGCGTCATCCAACGGTGGGAAATAATGTGATGATCAGTGCGGGTGCGAAGGTTCTGGGCTCTTTTACCATCGGTGAGAATTCCAAGATCGGTGCCGGTTCGGTGGTGCTGTCCGAGGTGCCGCCCAATTCTACCGTAGTAGGTGTACCGGGAAGAGTCATTAAGATGAATAATGTCCGTGTGCCCAGGGAGGATATGGATCAGGTCCATCTGCCGGATCCGGTGAAGAAGGAGCTGGCCTGCCTCCAGAACGAGAATATCTGCCTGCGCAGGGAGATAAAGAGACTAAACAGCAAGCTGGATGAATTGGAGAAAAGAATAAATGCTTAATCTAATAGGAAGAAAGCATGCGCATACAGGTGCATCGAGAGGAGTGGAGAAAAAATGAGAATATACAACACACTAACCCAGAAAAAAGAAGAATTTATTCCCCTGGAGGAAGGAAAGGTAAGGATGTATGTCTGCGGGCCGACGGTTTATAATTTTATTCATATCGGCAATGCCCGTCCGGCAATTATCTTTGATTCCCTGCGGAGATACCTGGAATATCTGGGGTATCAGGTGAATTATGTGACGAATTACACCGATGTGGATGATAAGATTATTAAAAAGGCAGTGGAAGAGGGTGTCTCGGCAGCGGAGATTTCGGAACGCTATATCAAGGAGCTTCGTACTGATATGGAAGCGCTGAATGTAAGGGAGGCAACCTGTCATCCCAGGGCCACGGAGGAAATCGAAGGCATGATTGAGATGATCGGCCGGCTGATAGAAAAGGGCCATGCCTATGAGAAGAACGGAACCGTCTACTTCAGAACCAGAAGCTTTGCCGAATACGGGAAGCTGTCTAAGAAGAAAATTGACGATCTGGAGGCCGGTGCCCGTATTGCGGTTAATGACGAGAAGGAAGACCCTATGGACTTCGTATTGTGGAAGCCTAAGAAAGAGGGGGAACCCTTCTGGCCCTCTCCCTGGAGCGACGGCCGTCCCGGCTGGCATATTGAATGCTCCGTTATGAGCAAAAAATACCTGGGTGAGCAGATTGATATCCATGCGGGAGGGGAGGATCTGATCTTCCCCCATCACGAGAACGAAATAGCCCAGAGCGAGGCTTGCAGTCACAAGCAGTTCGCCAGGTACTGGATGCATAATGCATTCTTAAATATTGATAATAAGAAAATGTCAAAATCCGAGGGGAACTTCTTCACCACCCGTGAGATCTGCCAGCAGTACGATCCCCAGGTGGTACGCTTCTTCATGCTGAATTCCCATTACCGCAGCCCGTTAAACTTCAGCAGAGAGCTGATGGAGGCGGCAAAGAACTCTCTGGGCAGAATATTGACGGCAGTGGGACAGCTGGATTATCTGCTTTCCGGGACATCCCTGGGAGACGGGGAACCGACGGAGGAGGAGCGCCAGATTCTATCGGAAGCGGAAGTGCTGCGGCTGAAATATCTGGCGGCATTGGACGATGATTTCAATTCGGCTGACGCCATAGCGGCTGTTTTTGAGCTGGTGAAGCTGTCCAATACCAATTGCAGCGGAGAGAGCACCCGTGCCTTTGTAAAGGCTCTTCATGAGCTGATCGGTCAGCTCTGCGATATCCTCGGGATTATTACCCATAAGAAAGAAGAGCTGCTGGATGAGGAGATTGAGAAGCTCATCGAGGAACGCCAGGCAGCCAGAAAGAGCAGGGATTTTGCCAGGGCGGATGAGATCCGGCAGCTGCTGCTGGAAAAGGGGATCATTTTGGAGGATACCAGAGAGGGAGTAAGATGGAAAAGGAACTAATGCGTATTGCCGGATACATCAGGGAGACCATGGGGCTTCAGGAGACGGACATACGAACCTATTCACCGCTGACGCTGGCGTTTATCGGAGATTCCATCTTCGATCTGGTAATCCGCACCTGCGTCGTGGAGAGCGGCAATGCGCCTGTCAATAAGCTGCACAAGCGAGCTTCGAAGCTGGTGCAGGCCGGCGCCCAGGCCGAGCTGTATCATCTGATTCAGGATCGGCTTACCCCGGAGGAGACCGCCGTATATAAGCGGGGCCGCAATGCCAAATCCTTTACCTCGGCCAAGAATGCCAGTGTGGTGGATTACCGGACTGCCACCGGTCTGGAGGCGCTTATGGGGTATCTCTATCTGACGGATCAGATGGATCGACTGCTGGAGCTGGTGCAGCCTCAAATCAATAAAATGGTGACAGTCTAGACAGGGTAAGGAGGTATTATATTCTCCTCCCGTATCCCACCTGAGCTGTTACATAAAATAGTCAATATTTTGTAAGAAAATTGCCATTAAATTGACTTATTAGCGTCCTAGAATACAAACAGGATGTGAAAACGCTGGCAATTATGACTTTTATTAGTAAAAATATTTCCGAGAATGAAAGAGCCTACCGGGAGAGAGTTATCCTTCCTTAAGTATAAGCTGTTAAGCATCCTGTGAACCGGTATCTGCTTAAATAACTTATACTGTAATAAGGAAGGAAGCCTCTCCCGATTTCTTTGTCCTGTAAAGGGAGGGCGGGAAGACTTTTTACTGGCAAGGAGAAGAGGATGAAAATGAAGAAGAAAAGATTAAAAATGGCACGGATCATAGCCGCAGTTTCTTTTGCTGTGCTATTTGCGGTATTATTCAATAGCGGAGGCTTCGTCAACCGGACGGCGGAGGCGGAGACACAAAAGGAGACGGTAAAGCTGCGGATTCTTGGAACAACCGATGTTCACGGCCAGGTTAACAGCAAGGATTATGAACAGGGGGTGGACTATAGCAACGGCGGGCTGGCCAGACTCTATGATCTGCTTAATAGAACCAGGAATGAGGTTCCTGCGGAAAGCGTAATTACTCTGGATGCAGGGGACACCCTCTATGACTATACAACAGAATACATATTTGCGGAGAACCAGAACGCAATCCAGCCGGTCTATATGGCCATGGCTCAGATGGGCTATGACGCCATTACCCTGGGAAATCATGATTTTGATTACGGTTATGAATATATCCTGCGTCAGCTTAACGGCTCGGGTCTGAAAAATATCACAATTGTATCCAATGTAACGGACTCTCAGACCGGGGAATATCCTTTTCTGGAGAACATGCTGATCACAAGAACCTTGACCTCTTCCGCAGGGAATAAGATTGATGTCAAGATCGGAATCATCGGTCAGACCATCCCGACTCTTACCTCCAAGACTCATAGCTACAAGGGGATCCTGAAGACGGAGGATATGGTGACCAATGCCAGGACGCAGGCACAGAAGCTGAGAGAAATGGGTGCGGATGTGGTGATCTGTGTGTCGCATACAGGAATCGGCCCGGAGAATCCGGAGCCCAACTTTAAAAATGTGGCCTATGCCCTGTCAAAGATTGATGAGATTGACGTGGTGGTATGCGGGCATGAGCATAATATGTTTCCCACCACGGATATGACTTCTCCTTACTATATGCTGCCAGGGGTGGACAAGAAGACCTATCTCATGAACGGGACCAATGTAATTATGGCGGGCAACCGAGGCAGTTCTCTGGGTGTGGTGGATCTGACTCTGACCGTATACAGGGATCATCTCAGCATTTCCGACCGCAGCTCGGAGCTTCGCATGGTGACGGAGAAGAATACCACAGAGAATAAAAATATAGCAAATCTTTTCGGAGACTGGGAGGAGGAGCTGCTGAATTACTCCACAGATGTAATTGCCAGACTGGAAAAGGGAGAATTAATTCATAATTTCTACGGCATGCTGGGCGATAATGCCGCAATCCAGCTGCTGAATGATGCGAAGATCGACTATGTGCAGAGATATGTCCAGACCGTAGGAACCCAGTATAAGGATTATCCCATTGTGGCGGTTTCCAGCTATGCGGCTTACGGAGCAGACAATATCAATGATTTTATCAATATTCAGGAGGATATTACCGAATCAGATCTGACTGCCATACAGCCCTATAATAATTATATTTATATCTATACCATAACAGGAAAACAGCTGCGGGAGTGGCTGGAGTGGTCGGCCAGTGCCTTTGAGACCACAGTAACCGGTTCCAAATGGAGCAATGGAGTCATGAGCTCCCTCATGCAGGAGACGGGACTCAAGTCCTTAATCCGGGAAGACTGGCTTGATGACTGGAGCAATTTCTATATTTTTGACGGGGTGGATTATGTAATTAATCCTTTTACGGAACCCCGCTATGATCTCAGCGGCAATAGAATCAGCGTGAGCAGCCGTGTCAGTGAGCTGAACTATAACGGGAAGCCTGTGACGGATGATATGGAATTTCTGATTGCCAGCAATAAGATTACCCAGCCCTCCACGGCCAACCGCGGCGTGGAGACCCAGACCGTGCTTAACGGTTTTGTGCGCACCCAGACGGTATTGAGCAAATATATGCGTCAGATTGCCGATGATGAGGGATTGATTCCCAAGATAGATAATAACTGGCGGATCAATATGGACGGTGTAAAGAATTTTATTGTAAAGGTTCCTTATTATGCCGCAAGCCTCTTTGAGAAAACGGACTGGCATGTGAACTATCTGAAGGATGCGGATTCATATAAATACTATATTGCTTCCTATCCCTTGGATCAGGGGGATACGGTGGCCCCGCATATTGTTGCCACGCCGGTAATTACCAGCGCTACGGCATCGCCTTATAAGATTGTAATGAATATTACAGACCGCTCTGCCATAAAATCGGTTCGTTATGCCAAGGGCAATGAGAATCTGGAGTATTTTAACAGCCATACAGGCCTTGAATTAAAGAATGCCAAGGTGGGAATATATGATTTTA
Source organism: Anaerotaenia torta (assembly GCF_050433395.1). Lineage (NCBI taxonomy): Bacteria > Bacillati > Bacillota > Clostridia > Lachnospirales > Lachnospiraceae > Anaerotaenia > Anaerotaenia torta. Next base: position 309,337 of record NZ_JBNPXH010000002.1, on the reverse strand, counting down.
CCGTCTCGGAAAACGGTACCTATACGATTTTTGCCGAGGATGTGAAAGGAAATCAATCCCTGTATCATGTGACGATCAACAACTTCAGGGATGACCTTTTGTCCTCCCCGGCGATCGATACCTATACCAACCGGAAGACCAAGATTTCCGGGCGGGGAGAACCGGGCACGACGGTTGTTTTTGAGGCTCATACCGGTATTTATGAAGGCGAGGTTAACAAGGACGGCACCTTCTCCTATGCATTGCCGGCCCAGCCCTCCGGCACAGTGGTATCTGTCTATTTGAAGGATCCGGCAAAGGGACTGGAGAGTGCCAGAGTGAATGTTCCGGTGAAGAGAACAGGCCCTAATCAGCCCAGTGTCAACCCCATAAAAAATACCAGCGGAGTGATTACCGGGGAGCTGGGTGATCAGGATGCTTCCCTGATTATCACCACCAGCGATACGGTCTATGTTGCCAGGGATGGAGGAAAGGAGCGGTACGAGAAGAATACCGAGATCTATAATCCGAGTTTGGAGGTTGTAGAGGTTGATCTTGAAAAGAACGACCAGGGGTATTTCGCTATGATGGTACCTCCCTTGAAGGCCGGTGCGGCCCTGAAGATTTATAGCCTGGATCATATATCAAGGAACAGCCGCGTATATACCGAGACGGTAAGCGATGCAGGACCTAACGCACCCCGGGCATACGAGATAAGCAATATAGAGAATACCCTTAACGGCTATATTCCGGATGTGAAGGAAGCCCATGAGATTATGATTACTCTGGACGGGAACCGGTATACAACCTTCTCCGATGCCAACGGTAATTTCACATACCAATTCGGCACTCAGCTTCATGCCGGAGACGTAATCACTATTATGGCTGTCGACAGGAAGCTGGATACCATCCGGTACAGCTATGCCACACAGCTTGTGGTAAGAGATATCGAGGAAAGGGTCAGCACCGATTCAACGGATCTTGTCTTTAACCGAATTTCAGATCAATCCTATCTGATCTCCGGCAGCTATGAGGATATTGGGAATTTGTATCTGGCAATTACTACCGGTACCGGACCTGATTTTAAAAGCACGCTGTGTACCGTGGAGACGGATGGCGCCGGTGCATTCTGGTACGATCTGGATGAGAGGCTGGAGGCGGGCACAGTGGTCTATGCCATGGTACGGTTCTCTGACAGCAAGATACTTACGGCAAGTAAGACCGAGGTGCTTGCCAGTCAGCCGGATACGCCCGTTCTGGTGAAGGAAATTACGAATTCGGATCAGAAGGTGCAGCTTGCTGCCAAGAAAGATTCTGAAATAGAACTCACCGTGGGCAGTGCGGTATATAAGACAAAAGCTTATGAGTATGATGAAGTGAATAACAGATATCTCTATACGTTCACCATTGAGAGAGCCGCATCGGGTACGGAGGTAAAAGCAACCGCTTCCAATGCGATGGGAACCAGTAAGGCCGTGGTCTCCAAGGTGAAGAAGGCGGCTCCTGATCAGCCTACCGTAAAGGAAATCAAGAAGGGGGACACCCTGATCACCGGTAAGGTGCAGCTGTTAGACTATACGGTGCCGGAGGATGGGACAGCATCCAATGAGGAGACTGCAGCAGATATCTTCAAGGATGCGCCGGAGAAGGTTGCGAAGACGCAGACCAGAGTGTTCGCTCAGATCGGCAACAAGTTTTATGAGGGAAAGATCAATGATAAAGGGGAATACTCCATTGAAATTCCGGCTCAGAAAGCGAAGACGGAGATAGGGATATGGGCAATGAATAAAGCAGGACGAGGCCCGCAGGTCAAAGTAAAAGTAAAATAACAGAATAACAGAATGATAGAATGAGGCTGTGCCAATCTTTGAGAGGGATGATTGGTGCGGCCTCATTTTGAATTGCCAATTTAAATTAGTTTTGGTAACAGTTCTGAACTGTTACCAGTTTTGTGAAAATTATGGAACCATCTTCCCCTATGGCAGCGTCTAATGGTTATAATAGAAGCATAGGAAAGCATTATATTATATAAAGGAGGAGAAGGTATGAAGAAAAAGAAGATATTGGTTATTGTCAGTCTTATTATGACACTCATGACGGTTCTTTCGGCATGCAGCAGTAAGTCATTCTACAAAGACGAGAATTCGGCCAGCAAGGCTGATTACGGCGGCTGGAACGAGGAGGTGCAGGAAACCGATAAGGAGATGGGGATACCGGAAGAAAAGCCTTCCCTGGATAGCTCCAGTACCGGTTACGGAGCCGCGGTCGGCGGTGCTATAGTAAATACAGAGGAAGCATCGGCTCTGCAGACCCAGGATAAGATTATCAGAACCTTTTATATGGATATGGAGACCCAGGAATTCGACAGCCTGATTACGGATTTGAACGCAGAGATCGGACGTCTGGGCGGATACGTGGAGACTTCCAATATCAGCGGCAGAAGTATCTATAGCAGCGGGGAGATGCGTTACGCGGGAATCACTGCAAGGATTCCCAAGGCCAAGGCGGATGAGTTTGTTAATTCGGTGAATGAAAAAGCGAATGTGGTAAATAAGAAGGAATCAACGGAGAATGTGACGCTTCAGTACACGGACATCCAGAGCCGTAAAAAAGCGCTGGAGATCGAGCAGGAGAGGTTGTTTGAGCTTCTGGAAAAGGCAGAGAGTATGGAGAATATTGTTACTTTGGAAAGCCGTCTCAGTGACATACGCTATGAGCTTCAGAATTATGAAACGACCCTTAGAACCTATGATAATAAGGTAGAATACAGTACGGTATCCTTAACTATTCGGGAAGTGGAGAAGCTGACTCCGGTAGTGGAGGAAGCCAGGCCCACCGTTGCCACCAGAATTAAGAACGGATTTGGCGATACGATTTATCGTTTGAGTGAAGGTACGAAGGATTTTGTGGTATGGTTTATTGTCAATCTTCCCTACCTGCTTATCTGGGCAGCCATTATCACGGCCTCCGTTCTTATCGGAAAACGTATTCTGAAACGGAGGAGAAGCAATAACTCCCAGAACCCGCCGGCCAATCCTCCGATGAATCCGCCGGAAGGCCCGTCTGCACCGCCTGCTCAGAGATAGATTCTGGAGGAACCTGTTTGCTGCTGTCGATTATTTGTGACTGCTTGTTATGGAAAAAATTTCAGGTTAATGATACAATGAACTTGTCCTGCCAGTGCAGAGATGTTCCATAGTAAAAGGAGAAGGCAAATATGAAGACAGCGGTGTGCTGCATCTGCTTTTTACTATGTATCTACCCCTTTGGTAGCTACGGGATGAATGAGCAACATGGGAAATACCTGATGGATGGAGATCCGGCAGTGTTTGCCGGTGCAGGAGCACAGAGGCCGGGGGTTGCCGAAACAGAGGTAAACAGGGAAGAAGAGAGGCCGGAGCTTACCGCGATGGAAGCACTTGACCTGGTAAAAGAAAATTACTGCGCTAACTTTCATAAGATTTGCCCTTCGGCAGAGGACGATTATTATTATAAATTGTCCTTTGCCGAATATTATCTGGTATATGAAGGGCAGGGAGAAACAGAGGAGGAATTTCTGTTTCACCTTTATGAATTTGTTCTGGATGAACCGGAGACGGGCATCGGGCATACCGTGACCTATGGCTGGTACCGGGTGAACCGATATACCGGGGAGGTGGAGGAAACACGGTGATAAAAGATGCGAAGTACTTATTCTGATACAAGATAGTGATTTACAATATGATCTTAGTCCATCTCCCGCTGGAAAAGCGATGATAGCTGCTGGCAAAGCGGAAAGCCTGATCAATTAGCAGAGCCACCCAGGCCCCGTACACACCGAGTCCGGCCGGATAGCAGAGAAGGAAGGTCAGCAGGGGACGGATCAGAGCCACGCTTAAGAAGGAGGTTCCTGCCACATATGCCGTATCTCCCGCACCGCGCAGGCAGCCTGACAACACCACCTGTGAGGTCTGGAAATGGGTTCCCAGGGCGGCAAGGATCATGATGTTGGCACCCAGAGTGATGATTGCGGCTTCATCGCTGAACAAGGATACCAAAAAGGTTCTTCCAAACAAAAAGACCAGGAAGATTCCACAGGAAATAAGAAAAGCAAGACGCTGGCCGGTTTTACCATAGACAATGGATAAATCCGGCCTTTTTGCACCCAGATTCTGCCCCACCAGGGCAGAGGCCGCAATGGACAGCCCGTCTCCGAAGCAGAAGGAAAGGGTCAGTATGTTCATACAGATCAAATGGGTTGCATATTGGGTTGTGCCAAGTCTTGCAATAATGGCAGCATAGGCTAGAAAACCAATTCTCATAAATACCTGCTCTACAAAAGCGCTGCTGCTCACCTTAATAATGGCATCGGTCACATCCCGGTGGATGGCCCATCCGGCCTTCACATGAAAGGACAGATAACCCTTTGACCGGAGTAAAGTGGAGAAGGAAATTAAAAATGCGGCAATTGCGCCCATCAAAGTGGCAATTGCCGCACCTCGGACCTCTAATTTGGGGAAAATACCGATTCCATTAATTAAGAGAAAGTTGAAGGGTATATTAATCAGATTACTGATAATATTACTGTACATGGATACCTTGGTCTTTCCGCAGCCCCTCTGTGCAGCATTGATGGTGAGATTCAATGCCTGGAAGGGAAGGGACAGCAGGATGACATCAAAGTAGTCAAGAGCATAATTCAGATAGGAGCTTTCTGCACCGGCAAACAGCAGGATGGGCTTGGCAAACAGGAATCCTAAGAAGGCCATGAGTATGGAGCTGACCGCACTGAAAATGATTCCGGTACGAACTGTTCTGTTGGCATCCCTCCGGTTATCCTGCCCCTTCCGGCGGGCTGCTACGGCTGTGATACCGGTATTCAGGGAGAAGATCAGCGCCAGCAGGATGAACTTGGGCTGGGTAGTTATCCCGACTGCTGCGATGGCTCCCTCGCCCAGAGTTCCGACCATAATGGTATCAATAGCCCCGACCAGAGCAACAAGAAGGGCCTCCAGGGCGGATGGCCATGCAATACGAAAGAAATTGGAGTATGCTGTGCGGGAGGATGGCAAATCGCCGATAATCTGATGCCTTTTCAGCATTCCCTTTACTGAAAAGAATTTTGTCAATTGCATTGTATAAACCCCTTCCTTTTTGAATCCATATTGTGATTATAACATGTTTTTTTGCGAAAACAATGTATTATCGTATAGATTGGACGGTCAATTAGCTTGTATCGAATTCCGAGTTGTTGTATAATTAATATAAAGAGTGGTAACTAACGTTGGGAGATGATTACATGTCGCATACACATTACTATATAGAGAATCCCAAAGGGCAGATATTATCACTGAACCCGGAGCTTTTATATACCGGAGTGGTAGCTGATGACCCGAATTGGTTTAATGTAAGGCACCTGCATGATGTTTGCGAGCTCCTTTATGTCGCAGGCGGTGAAGGTGTGATTGTCATGGGTGATACTACATATGAACTCAAAACAGGAAACCTGGTTATAATAAATCCTTATATTTTCCATGAGGAGAAAACCTCGAAGGATAATCCCCTGCTTTTAATGTTTGTATCCATGAGGAATTTCTCACTGCCGGGCCTTAAGATAAACCACCTTATTGATGATAAGGCCTGTCCGGTGATAGACTGCGGTAAATATAAGCATCATATGGATACTTATTTCAGGGAGCTGCTGAAGGAATCCGCGAATCAGATTAATTATTATCAGCAGATTACCAAAAGTTTATTGATTGCGATTATTGTATTAAGCTTGCGGCTTCTTAGCATTGAGGAGACGAATCAGGACGAGAGAACCCTTAACTGTAAGAAGATTAAGGAATATCTTGATAAGAATTATACAGAGCCCATCACTCTGGAATCCTTGTCGGAGATGGTTTATGTAAGCAAATGTTATCTTTCCCATATGTTCAAGGAGCAGACCGGTACTTCGCCGATAAAATATCTGACCCAGAAAAGAATTGAGAGTGCCTGCGCGATGCTTAAGGATACCAATATGTCAGTAAAGGAGATCAGTAAAACGGTAGGTTATGAGAATCCGCTGTATTTCAGCCAGGTGTTTAAAAATGTCCTTAACATGTCACCGTTAGATTATCGGAACAGCCAGAAAGACCATGCAAAGGTTCCCCAATAAAAGCAGCGTATAAAATGATATCATATTTTTTATTTCATCATTTGTTTATAGCAAAATATATAATATGTTTTTTTGTTATCAACGGTTTTAAGAAGCTTTTTCTTAAAACCGTTTATTTTTTATGCAGCCTTAAGACTGGCTGAAACCATGCATTTTCGCAGAAACTTAACATGACCTTCCAGCTTTCTTTGTATAAGTATGCACTATGCCTGAATGGCAAGCTGTGAAAAACGAAAACATGGATATAAACAATATTACATATATAGATGACAGTATCCATTATGGACATAATGGACAGTTCCTTGTTATCATAGACGTATGATTTGGTGATAATGTATAAAGGACGACATTGATTTTCAAATCATAAAGTATGTTTTGTGAAAGGAAGTCTGACATGAGAACTTATCCCAAAATTGGTATCAGACCAATTATTGATGGAAGACGAATGGGTATCCGTGAAAGCTTGGAGGAAAAGACCAGAGCTATGGCGGAAGCAGCAAAGCTTTTTATAGAAGAAAATGTTACATACCCGGATGGAACTCAGGTTCAATGCGTCATATCTGAAGGTTCCATCGGAGGAGGAGAGGAAGCGGCAAGATGCGCCGATCAGTTCCTACGGGAAAATGTTTGCGCAACCCTTAGCGTTACTCCCTGCTGGTGTTATGGAAGCGAAACTATGGATCTTAACCCAAAGACGATAAAAGCGGTATGGGGCTTTAACGGGACAGAACGGCCCGGTGCGGTATACCTGGCTGCTGTAATGGCTGCCCACAACCAGAGAGGTCTGCCCGCATTTTCTATTTATGGGCATGATGTACAGGACTTGGCAGACAACACGATTCCTGAGGATGTCAGAGAAAGGCTTCTATCCTTTGCGAAAGCAGCAATCGCTGTCGGCTTGATGGAGAACAGGGCTTACGTCGGGATCGGCTCGGTATGTATGGGTATCGCAGGCTCCAATGTGGATGCACAGTTTTTACAGGAATACCTGGGAATACGAACGGAATGGATTGATATGACCGAGGTTCTTAGAAGAATAAAATACGAAATATATGATAAAGAAGAATACGAAAAGGCAATCACTTGGGTCAAAGCAAATTGTAAAGAGGGCTTTGATAAGAATCCGGAATCCATTCGCCATACGAAAGAGCAAAAGGATGCCGAGTGGGAACATTGCGTTAAGCACACTCTGATTTGCAAGGATTTAATGCAGGGTAATCCAAAGCTTCATGCTATGGGTTGGCAGGAGGAGGCTTTGGGCCGCAATGGTATCATGGGAGGCTTCCAGGGACAGAGAATGTGGTCTGACTGGTGTCCCAACGGTGATTTTACAGAAGCGATGCTAAATACCACCTTTGATTGGAACGGTAAGAAACAGCCGATGATATTTGCTACGGAGAACGATCATTTGAATGCAGTATCCATGCTATTCGGGAACCTTTTAACCGGAAGAGCCAGTATATTTGCCGATGTCAGGACCTATTGGAGTCCGGAAGCGATTGAAAGAGTTACAGGCTGGCAGCCGGAAGGCACGGCAAAGAACGGATTGATCCATTTGATCAACTCCGGAGCAGCAGCCTTGGATGCAACAGGTGCGGTGAAGGAAAACGGAAGCTCTGTCATGAAACAATGGTGGGATATGACGGATACGGACATGGAAGCCTGTCTCAAGGAAACCGACTGGTGTCCGGCAGACCTGTACTATTTCAGAGGAGGCGGCTTCTCCTCACACTTTAGAACCGGCGGAGAGATGCCTGTGACCATGGTCAGGGTAAATCTTGTGAAGGGGATCGGACCGGTCCTGCAGATAGCAGAAGGCTATACGGCCGTTATTCCGGATAAGGTCCATGAGCAATTAGATCAAAGAACAGATCCGACCTGGCCTACCACCTGGTTTGTACCTAAGCTTACCGGTGAGGGAGCATTTACGGATGTACATTCCGTGATGGCTAACTGGGGAGCAAACCACGGAGCATTTGTATACGGTCATATCGGTAAGGATCTGATCACTCTGGCTTCCATGCTGAGAATCCATGTATCAATGCATAACGTTGATAAAAAGGATATCTTCCGGCCGCATGCCTGGAGCGCCTTTGCTACAGAATGTCTTGAATTTGCCGATTTCAAGGCATGCGAGGTCTACGGACCCAGATACCGCTAGTGCGGGCGGCTATGTTCTTATAGGGCAGATTAGGAGGCGACAGGGTGCTTTGTTTAAGGAATGACATAATTGAAGTACAGTTTAATGAGCAGAATGGTGCAATTCGTAAAATGATTGACCGTAAGAAGGGCAAGGTTATAATTGATAACCTTCTGGATGAAGTATTTAAGCTGGAGTTGGAGGAAGAAGTTTACAGTGAAGATTTTGAAGCCTTCAGTTATACCGGGGAAGACGATAAGCTGCAGCTGTGCTGGAGGCTTCCGGGCGAGTTAAAGCTGATTGCTTTATGGCAGCTACGCGAAGACTCTGTAGCTATGGAATCCCATGTGGAAAACTACGGCAGATGGAAGGTCAGCAGCATAGAGTATCCGCTCCTGGATGGGATCGGTGACCTGGCAAAGGCCTATGGAGCGCAGGAGGGAGAAGCAAAGAACTACATCGCTCATTCCTATGCTACCGGACTCTTGGTGGAAAATCCCTTGGAGCATTTTAAAGAGGAGGAAGGCTTCCGGTATATGCCTTATCCGGAAAGCTTCTCCGGTGCCACGATGCAGTTCTTCACTTATTACTGTGAAAATACCGCCGGCTTGTATTTTGCGGCCTATGATAACCAGTATCATCAGAAATGGTTAAATATCTATAAGCATGGCGGAAGCTTAAGAGTAAGCCAGATTTATGGCTATGAGGATATTGAAGCTGGCAAGGGACTTATGGCTCCATGGAAATTCGTCATTACCCTGACCAAGGGCGATGGATGGTATGAAGCCGGTGATCTCTATAAGGAATGGGCAGTCAGACAATCCTGGTGCAGCAGAGGCAGGTTATGTGAACGCACCGGGGATAATAAAGCTGCCTGGCTTTATGAAGATATGGGCGCCTGTACCTTCGGCCTCAATGCCTGCCATGACAGGACGGCTTGGATTAACCGGTACGCAAGGGACATTAAAAGTCCGATTTTCCACATCCTTGGACCCGATTGGCCCAATGTGGAGCAAAATTATATGAATTCACTGCCCGGTGGGTATAACGACTGGTTTCCCACCAGATTTAGTAAGGAGAACCGGAACGCGATACGGGAAAATGGTGACCGGTTTGCCCCCTTTGAATTTGACTTTCTGGTTGCCATAGATAAATCCGACAGCGATCAAATCTGTGAGAGTCTCCAGAAATGGCCGCAGAAGCCGAAATCAAAGGACGAATATAAATTCACGATGCTTTGTCCGGCCTGTGAATACACCAGAAAGCTGCATGTAACAAGGGATGTGCAGGTGGTTAAGGAAAGCGGCTGTGATGCGATGTACTATGATATATCCGCCAATAATATCTTAAAAACCTGTATGAGTGATGAGCATGGCCACCCGGTGGGAGCCGGAAAGGAAATGACAAAGGCATACCGGGAGATATACTTAGAAACCAGGAATAAGCTTTCGGCAGAGAAAGGACATTATGTTCCCCTTGGAACAGAGATGATCAACGAGGTATTTCTGGACTGCCTGGACTTTTATCAGGCGAGAGCCAATGCACAGCCCTGTTCCTCTTTGGAGACCTGGATATTCAGGGATCTGATCAAGCAGGGTACAGCACAGCTCATACCGATGTTTCAATATGTGTACAGCGGGTATGCACCTTTGAGAATGGATGGCTGGGGCAAGCTGACCCAGGAGGGTGGGGATCTGATCTATCACACCATCGCAAAGACCTATTTATGGGGCGGATTGTTTGAAATCAACAGCGAGTACAGCGAGATGGAAGTGCTGGAAGAGAAGGGCAACCGTGCGAAGGAGCATTATAGTGATTTCAAGGCTGCAGGCTTTCGGTATGATAAGAAAATCGCGGATTACATAGCTAAATTTGCTGCATTAAGGACAGGCAGCCACAAAGAAATTCTTGCATACGGCGAAATGAAGAGGCCGCCGAGATTACGGAATGCAAAGGTATGGCGCACCTATTTCCAATATAATTCATCAAAAAGAAGCCTGGAATTAGGAGATAGAGGAACCATTCTTTTAGACAGCGTAATAGCCTCCAGATATCGGTATCGAAATTCGGAACTAATCCTAATAGCGAACACCAGCGAATTTCATCAGGAGATGATATGGGAGGATTACTGTCTTGAGGATGACAAAGAGTATGATGTTTGTCTTGATTATGTAAATGAAGACAGTTGCTTCATTAATATTTTGGGAAGGGAGTTAAATGGCATTAAATTAATGCCCAAGCAACTTGTGTTAATAAAAATCAACAATAAGTAAAGGGAGGAAAAAAGAATGAAATGTAAGAAAGTAATTGCACTGGTATTAGCAGGAGCTATGGTACTCCTCGCATTAGCAGGCTGCAGCAAGGGCTCGAAGGAGCCGGTAACAAACGGTACTTCTCCAACCTCAGCAGGAGATAAGACGAATGGGGATGATTCTTCAACAACAAAAGACCCTGTAAAAGTAGTGGTATGGAACCAGATTTTCGAGCCTTGGAACCAGGAATTCTTTGAGCAGAAAGCAGAAGAATATAACCAATTAGGCAGAGGCTATGTGGTTGAGCAGGAATTCATTGCAGGGGATGCCTGGACAGAAAGAATGGCAGGAGCACAGGCAGCAGGAACCGCCCCTGACACTTATGTAATGTCCTATGGTAATATTGTTATGAACGTTAAGGATGGCTTGCTCATGCCGTTAAATGACCTGCTTCCTCAGGCGGCATTTGATGATCTGAATGATAATGTAAGAGAAATGGTAAGCTATGACGGTAAAATATGGGCATACCCCCAGCTTGTCGAGCCTTCCACAGTTCTTTTCTACAGAACAGACTTATTTGCAGATGCAGGAATTACAAAGGTTCCTACCACTTGGGATGAACTGATCGATACGGCAAAGAAATTAACCACCAATGATGTGTTTGGACTCGGTATTCCGGACTTCGGCTCCATGGGCTGGTGTACCTGGGGCTTACAGCAGGCATCCTCCGGACATCTTGCAATCAATGATAACTGGGATACTCCCTTGATTGATCAGGGATATATTGATTTAGCCAATTTCTATAAGAAAGCCTTTGATGAAGGTGTTGTTCCTGAGGTTGCCCTATCAGGCTATGCTGATATGAAGGATTTCGGTGAAGGCAGTGTTGCAATGAAATTCTGCGGCTCCTGGGGTGTTGGACAGATTATTAACGATTATCCGGAACTGGCAGATAAATTCGCAATTGCAATTCCTCCGACTAAGGATGGAAAGCAGGATGGTATCTTAGCGACCAACGGCGGCTGGAGCTATGTTGTAGATGCAAAAACCAAGGTAGCAAAGGGTGCGGCGGATTACATCAGCTGGTTGCTGGCTGAGGATGTAGAAACCTCTGCAGATTTCTTCAAGGTTGCAAACTATGCAAAGGCTGCCCCCAGAAAGAGCGTTGCTGAATACATCGCCGGAGTTGCGGGAGACAGCACTTGGGCGGAAACCGTAAACTATGTATCCGCTCATGCGACTGCAGAACCGATCTATCCTTGGGATATCTCAGCAACCGTCGCTTTGATGTTTGAAAACACGGCTCTTGGCATGATGAGTCCGGAGGACGCTGCCGCTCAGGCAGCAGCGACTATCCAGGATATTATCACAAACCAAAACTTAGCCGGAACCAATCCTAGAAAATAGGAATCAACGAAACAGTCATATATAATCCGGAATTAGCCATTTTATAGTTATCATGGGAAAGGGCTAGTTCCGGATTAAAGTGAACCGGCGATTGCTTGGCTGGAAAACGGAGAGAAGGAGGTAACGATTTGAAGTCCAAGAAGAAGAGACAAGGCGGGATAACTAATTTTGACAAAAGAGATATGAAAATCGCATACTTGATGTTGCTGCCTGCTGTAGTCATGCTTACTATATTTGTAATCGTTCCGCTTATAATGGCAATACAGAAATCCTTTTATGATTGGAACTATTATATCGATTCTGTATTTGTGGGGTTGTATAATTACAGAGTAATTCTTAAAACAGTTTATTTCCAAAAGGCGATCATAAACGTAGTAAAATTTGTTGTGGTCATTGTTCCGCTTTTACTTATCCTTTCGTTCCTATTTGCCCATGTGCTTAAGGGGGTGGGCAGCAGGATGAGTACAATGATTAAAACCGCTATCTACATCCCCGGCATCATTTCGGGAATTGCCACATCCGTAATATTTATCTTTATTCTTGACTATAAGGGGGGGATCATCAACCAGATCCTGATGGCAACCGGTGTCGGCAGAATCGGCTTTCTGAATAATCCCTTCTGGGCCTTCATAGCAGTGGTTGCACCAACGGTCTGGCTGGGCATCGGCGGTAATACAATCCTGATGTATGCTGCTTTAGTGAATGTTCCCCAGGAATATTATGAAGCTGCTTCCGTGGATGGAGCCAGTGCCTTTACGAAAATGATCCGAATCACGCTGCCTCAGATGAAGAATATATTTGTACTAATGTGCATCAGCCTGACAGCCGGAACCCTTCAGATGTTTGATATCCCTTATATGTTAACCGGCGGCGGTCCTTCTAATTCAACCTTAACGCCGATGCTTTATCTATATAATAATTACAGGGATATCAGCAAGGGCATGGGCTATACCATTGCCGGTGCAATTATGATGATGATCGTCATAGCGCTCATTAATTCAGTCGTATTTGCCGTGATCAAATCAGAGAAAAGTTTGGAAGGATAAGGTGTTATCATGAGAAAGCTGAAAAAGAAGATAATAAGGATAGTTTATTCCATAATAGCACTCAGTGTGGCGCTCCTGGGTCTGTTTCCATTAGTGTGGATGGCTCTGGCAAGCTTTAAAAACAAAAAAGAGGTTTTCGCTACACCCTTAAAGTTTTTCCCCACGGTTTGGACAATGGAAAACTTTGATATTATTTTTGATGACAAATCGATTTCTTTTACCAGATCAATATTTACTACCCTGTTCGTATCGGTAACCGCAGTATTTCTGGCTTTGCTTATCAATATGATGGCCGGCTATGTGTTTGCCAGAATGAATTTTTATCTCAAAAAGTTTTTTTGGGTATATTGTATCATCTCCATGTATATTCCCGGCATGACCATCTTACTGACCTCCTTTTTGGTGGTACAAAAACTGGGCATGCTTGATAGCTTAGGGGTCTTGATTCTGCCGGGTTTGGTATCAGGGTATAGTATTTTCTTCTTCCGGCAATTTTTCCTGAACCTGCCCTCCAGCCTTGAGGAAGCAGCAATGATTGACGGAGCCGGCCGTGTAAAGATTTTCTTTAAGATATTCATACCTTTGTCAAAATCTCCGATGGTTGTTTTGGGAGCAGGAACCTTCATCGGCTATTGGAACAGTTTTTTATGGCCGTCCATGACCATATCCCAGCCGAAATATATGCAGGTTATACAGATTATCCGGTCTATGAGATCTGTATACTCAACGAATTTTGGTGCTGTTATGGCAGGGACTTCGATTGCGGTCATACCGCCGATTATTCTGTTCTTTATCTTCCAGAAACAGATTGTGAAAGGTGTCGTATTATCTGGTATAAAATAAGACATGAAAAAAATACATACTTGAAATAGTACTCTGCATAGATATTGATTTGCGGTAGTGAGGAAAGGAAGGTTTATTATGAACACAAATTATGCAGCAGATTTATCTTCAATCATGCTTCCAAGAGACGGAAAGAGAAAGAGGGAGTCATCCTATGACCGCACCGGCGGCAATGATGACAGAATCTATGTGAAACCGGGAGATACGGCTGTCATCGCTGATATCAAAGCTCCGGGAATGATAACCCATATCTGGATGACTATGATGAATGAGGGAGAGGAAAAGGACAGCTTAAGAAAGCAGGTACTGAGATTTTACTGGGATAATGAGGAAGAGCCCAGTGTCCTGGCACCCATCGGTGATTTCTACGGAATGGGGCATGCCATGAGCCGGAATTATGTTTCTGCACCCTTACAGATGAGTCCTGAGGATGGAAAAGGCTTCAACTGCTGGTTCCCCATGCCGTTTAAGGAAAGAGCGCTTCTGACCGTTACCAATGAGGGCAGTACGACCCTGATCCTGTATTTCTATGTTGATTACGAAGAATATGAGGAGCCGAAGGAGGAGCTGTTACATTTCCATGCGAAGTGGCACCGGGAATGTCCTACCGAAGGCGTTGATAAAGATAACTTTAAAGCCCATAGGGAATGGTGCTTTGGCGGGGAAAATAAATCCGGTGAAGGTAATTTTGTCCTCCTGGAAGCAGAAGGACGCGGCCATTATGTGGGAGCCAATGTCAATATACATAACCTGAATACCGATGACCATTGGGATTGGCCCGGTGAAGGGGATGATATGATTTTCATTGATGGGGATAAGGTGCCTACGCTTCATGGAACCGGTACAGAGGATTATGTGAACATGGCCTGGTGCCCTACCCAGGAATATCATGCGCCTTATCACGGACTGCTCCTTGGCGGAAAGAATAACTGGAAGGGCAAGATCACCTATTACCGTTATCATATCCAGGACCCCATCATGTTTGAGAATTCCATCAAGGTTACGATAGAACACGGACATGCAAATCACAGAAGCGATGACTGGTCTGCGACGGCTTATTGGTACCAGACGGAGCCCCATCTGCCCTTCGGACCTATCCTGCCGGTAGAAAAGAGACTTCCGGTGAATGAGGATGCCTTAAGCTGGGGGGACATAACTCTCTAATCTTTTATAAGCGTGTTCGTTGGCTTATGACGCCTTTCATAGAATACAGTGAATGAAATCAGCTCATTTTATATAGATAAAAGCGCTCCCTCCTCTTAATGCTTTCATGCGCTTGCATTCTACAATATTAGGAGCTGATTTTTATAACAATATATTTATATATGCGTAAGCATTAACCTACGCAGGAATGAGGAGAGTATGCTTAAAAATAGAATATATTATCTTGTTTTTGTCTTGTTAATTACTCTGTTCACGGTTGTGGGATGCTCGAAAGAGGGTAATCCCAATCCGGAGACAGAAGCAGGGGAAGGAACAGGGAATGGTTTGACGGATCAATCGAAATCAGAAGACTCTGACGTGGATTCTTCAGAGGATAAGGTGGGGGAAACAGCTTCGGACGAGAAGTCCGAAGAGGAACCGGTCTTAAGCACCTCCGAGAAAAAGGTTCAGCAAGCATTAGAGATATTGAAGGCACATAAGGAGAAGAATTTAACCTATGCGCCTCTTGCAGACCCAGAGGATAAGTATAATTTAAATATCGTAAAGAACATTCATATGATTGCGGTAGAAACAGGGGAGTATTCCATCAATAAAACAAAATCAAACTATAGGGTGGGCGGTACGGATCTTGGTATTTCCTTTAACCTGGGGGATACAACTTACATAGCATTCGGAGATACTTTCCAAAATGAATGCATGGAGGGCGGCTGGAGGAGCAATGTGCTGGCGATTACTACGGATGATGATTATACCGATGGAATCCTTTTCGACTCTATGGTCGCGAGACCTGGTGTGAAAACCGCAAAAGAGCTGATACCCAGTAAAAAGGTCGATAACCTGGAGATGACAACGATACCGACCGGCGGAATTGCCATTGGGGAAGCTCTTTATATGTCCTATATGTCAGTCCGTCACTGGGGGACTCCGGGGGGCTGGGATTGTAATTTTGGTTCCATCGCGAAAAGCGTGGACTATGGCCAGAACTGGGAGCCTTTGGAAACCTTGCGCTGGCCCGGTGATACAAGCTTCTGCCAGATGGTACCGGTGATGATTGAGGATTATGTTTACGTTCTCGGGATCACAGGCGGCCGCCGGGGCCCTGCAAAGCTGATGAGGGCTCCGGTCAGTGATTATGTGAATTTTGCAGCCTTTGAATACCTCATGGGGTATGATGAGGGAGGAAATCCGATCTATGAAACCGGAGAAAAGGCCATGTATGAGGCATATAACGTATTGCCGAAGGCGGTTGGTGAGATGTCCGTCCTGTACAGCGAGTACCTGGAGGAATGGCTGGTAACCTATATTGACGGCAAGGGAGATCTGGTAGTTAAGAGTGCGAAGAACATTTACGGTCCCTATTCCAAGCCTGTGATTATAGCAGCCCAGAAGGATTTTCCCAGCCTATATGGCGCCTTTATGAATCCCAAATGGGTTTCTGAAGATGGTAAAAAAATTGCGTTTATGATGTCGATATTTGATCCGGTCTATAATACTGTCTTAATGGAAATGGAACTGGAAAGATAGGAGAATAATCCATGGAAGAGAAAGTGATTAGGAGTAACACGCAGAGGAGCTTTACGAAGGAAGCCTCCGCAGCAAAATTTTTATTGGGCGGAATTGGTACCGGTAATATATCAATTGGAGCCAGAGGAAACTTTACGGATTTTGAGATATTCGGACTTCCTAATACCGGAATGGATTCGCCTTATACGTTTTTTGCCTTCCGGTCGGAGGATGAGAAGGGAAACGTGGTGACAAAAGCCCTGGAGGGTCAGCTTGTTCCGCCCTTTGAGCATTCCCACGGCTTTACTGCCTGGGAGATCGGAGGCTTACCGAGATTCAAAGAAACTACCATGACCGGAGAGTATCCCTATGTTTGGATTGACTTTGCGGATGAGGAGGTGCCGTTTGATATTACGATGGAGGCCTACACTCCATTCATTCCGCTGCAGGTGGAGGAATCGGCAATTCCCTGTGGAATCGTAAGATATAAGGTGAAGAATACTTCGGACAGTACCCAGAAGGTCAGTATAGCCGGTTCCTTAGCTAATCTGTGCAATTACAGCGGACGGGATATCTGGAATAAGCCTTTATTTGAGGGAGAGTCAAAGAATACCTTCCTAAGCAGGGAAGGCTGCTGCGGGCTTTCCCTTACGACAGAGAGTAAGGGGAAGGATGAGCTTGGTTTCATGGACATGGGTATCTTTACGACGGATCAGGAGGTTTTTTACCGGGAGTACTGGAACGAAGGCGCCTGGTGGGATGGTCTGCAGGATTTTTGGAATGATTTTTCGGAGGATGGATTACTGGATAATCACAGGGTAATAAAAGCCCAGGGTAACCGGATGCATCGCAGTGATATTAAGATCGGTTCCCTGGGTATGAAAAAGGTTCTGGAGCCGGGTGAGACCAAGGAATATCTATTCCTGATCACCTGGTGCCACCCCTGGAGAATCCGCTCCTGGGATCAGCTGCAGGATGTTCGGAAAAATAACAGGAGCCTGATTAAGAATTATTATGCGACCCTCTATCCGTCGGCAATCGCTGCAGCCGAGTATGCAGCAGCTAACCTGGAACGGCTGGAGGAGCTGACGGCAGCCTTCCATAATAGCTTCTTTGGAAGCACTTACCCGGACTATGTCCTGGATGCTGTGGCAAGTAACCTTACGGTCATCCGGAGCAATACCTGTTTTCAAGTGGAGGATGGTACCTTTTTTGCCTATGAAGGCTGTTTTAATATCGCCGGCTGTTGTGACGGTAATTGCACCCATGTCTGGAATTATGCACAGTCGCTGGCGCATATGTTCCCTCAGCTGGAACAGTCCATGAGATATACCGAGTTCTTAGATGAAACCGATGAGGAAGGGGCGATGAGATTCAGGGCCAGAACCTATCTTCAGGATGAGCCTTGGGAGCTGCCTCCCGCAGCAGACGGGCAGCTGGGCTGTATCCTCCGGCTTTACCGTGATTGGAGGTTTTCCGGTGATCAGGAATTCCTGACCCGGTTATGGCCCTATGCCCAAAAAGCTTTGGATTTTGCTATGAGGTACTGGGATCAGGACGGAGACGGTGCTCTGGACGGGCAGCAGCATAATACCTATGATATCGAATTCTATGGTATGAATGCAATGATCAACTCCATCTATATCGCAGCCTTAAAAGCCGGTGAGCAAATGGCTCTTTTCCTGGGCGATAAGAATAAGGCAGAGGAATACCGCAGAACTTATGAAGCGGCATCGGCTATCGTGGATCATGACTGTTTTAACGGTTCTTATTATATACAGAAAATAGAAGATGTCAACGAGTACAAGTACCAATTCGGAGACGGCTGTCTTTCTGACCAGCTCTTCGGGCAGCAGCTGGCCCATATGGCGGGACTGGGCTATGTTTTTAATGAGGAGCATGTGAAAAAGGCGGTTAAGGCAATTTATGATAACAATTTTATGACGTCCCTGCATAAGCATTGCAACCTGCAGCGTACCTATGCGCTGAATGATGAGGCAGGTCTTCTGATCTGTACCTGGCCCTCCGGAAACAGGCCGGAGATCCCCTTTGTATACAGTGACGAGGTCTGGACCGGAATTGAATACCAGGTAGCAAGCCATTTAATTTATGAGGGCTTTGTTACGGAGGGATTAAATATCGCGAAGGCAGTCCGCAACCGGCACGATGGCATCCGAAGGAACCCCTGGAATGAAGTAGAATGCGGAAATCATTATGCCAGGTCACTGGCAAGCTACGGTCTGATCCTTGCACTAAGCGGCTTCCATTGTGAGTTACCGCATAACAAGATTAAGCTTGCTCCGGTAATGTCCGACGATACCTTTAAGACCTTTTTCACCTGCGGCAAGGCATGGGGAACAATAACAGTAACGAAGGACAGAGATACAGGGGTGAAAAGCATTATGACAGAAGTACTGTATGGGACGTTAGATGGGATAGAAATTGAGCTTGAAGGATCAAAGTAAATATCTATGCCATGAATTGAGCGTGTCATAAATGGGGAATCCCACTTGAGATATAATATAGTGTTTTTTAAATGGTGAGCGACGCTGTGAAACTTGATTTTCTGACCTTTCACATAGAATCGCTCACCATTTTATTTTATTAATTTCAGCAGAAAGATTCAAAGAAAGACGTAAGATTACCGGTTTATGCAATTACCATAATGGTATCGATGAACCCGGCCAGAGGAATGGGAAGAGCTTCCAGAGCCAACGGCCGGGCAATACGTATAAACACCTTTCTTTTTAACCATATTGTGATTATAATATGTTTTTTGTGAAAACAAGGTATTATCATATAGAATGGACATCCTCCGGCGGATTGCCATTTTTGTAAAAATGAATTATAATAAACGTACAAATTACCTTTTGATGCCATGAAGGAGGAAATAAAATGAGTATACCAACCCCTCACAATGAAGCAAAAGCAGGAGAGATCGCTAAAACGGTCCTGATGCCCGGTGATCCCTTAAGAGCAAAATTCATTGCGGACACCTATCTTGAAGATACGGTTTGTTTTAATAAAGTCAGAAATATGCTGGGATATACCGGAACCTACCAGGGAAAGAGGGTTTCCGTCATGGGCGGCGGCATGGGTATGCCATCCATGGGGATTTATTCCTATGAGCTGTTCCATTTCTATGGGGTGGATCAGATCATCCGTATCGGATCAGCGGGAGGAATTGCAGAGGATATCAAGCTCAGGGATGTGGTAATGGGCATGGGTGCATCCACCAATTCCAACTATGCCGCCCAGTACCGTCTGCCGGGAACCTATGCCCCCATTGCGGATTTCGGCCTTCTGCGCCGGGCGGTGGAAGCGGCGGAGAAGCTGAAGATCCGGCCGGTGGTGGGGAATATTCTCTCCTCGGATACCTTCTATGATGATAATGAAGAGGCGAACGCTCTGTGGCGGAAGATGAATGTTCTATGCGTGGAGATGGAAGCGGCAGCCTTGTATATGAACGCCGCCAGAGCAGGGAAGAAGGCCCTCTGTCTTCTGACCATCTCGGACCATGTATTTACCGGCGAGTCCTTGTCGGCAGAAGACCGCCAGGTAAGCTTCCGTGAGATGATGGAGATTGCCCTGGAGATCGCATAGCTCAGATTAGCCTTGCAAGGAGCAGAGGCTTCTTAGGTATTTGCGGCTATAGGGAAAAGTGGAGGAAAGAATGGATAGAAAATTGATTTTTGAAAAAGTGGATCATACGCTTCTGACCCGGACGGCAGTCTGGAAGGAGATACAGGAATGCTGTGACGACGCAATGGCCTATGGGACGGCATCGGTGTGCATTCCGCCCGCCTATGTAAAGCAGGTAAAGGAATATGTGAAGGACCGGATCGCCGTCTGTACGGTAATTGGCTTCCCCAACGGATACCATACAACTGCGGCGAAGGTGTTTGAGACGAAGGATGCCCTGGCCAACGGTGCCGATGAGATAGACATGGTAATTAATATCGGAGCGCTTAAGGAGCAAAGGTACGCCGAGGTGCTGGAAGAGATCAAAGCGGTCAGGGAGGCTTGCCGGGGTCATGTTCTTAAGGTAATTATAGAAACCTGTCTCTTAACGGAAAAAGAGAAAATTAAGATGTGCGAGCTGGTCACACAATCGGGTGCGGATTTCATTAAGACTTCTACAGGCTTTGCCGAAGCAGGAGCAACCTTTGAGGATGTGGCGTTATTTGCCCGGCATGTGGGTCCTGAAGTGAGGATAAAAGCTGCGGGAGGAATCTCTTCCTTTGAAGATGCAGAGCGTTTTATCGAGCTGGGAGCTTCCAGACTAGGCACCAGCCGAATTGTCAAGCTGGCAAAGAATGAGGCAGGAACCGGATATTAATGTGGAAGGGTGCCTGACACCGTTCCGCAAAATAAATAAAGGAGGTTTTCATATGCAAGAGGATGGCAAAATGGGAAATGAGGCAAAGAACAGTCTGATCCCCCGTGATAAGGGTGAATTGTTGGCAAAACAGGAAATCGTCAGCCGGTCGGTGGCTAAGAATCTGGTTCGCGAAGCAATTGAGGCGATGAAGCAGGCTTATGCTCCTTACTCCCGTCATTATGTGGGAGCCGCGCTTTTAACCAAGAGCCAAAAAATTTACAAAGGATGCAATATAGAGAACGCCGCTTATTCGCCCAGCAACTGTGCGGAGCGTACCGCATTTTATAAGGCAGTCAGCGAAGGGGAGAGAGAATTCTCCGCCATTGCTATTGTCGGGGGGAAGGATGGCGTGCTGAAGGATTTCTGCCCGCCCTGCGGCGTATGCCGCCAGGTAATAAGAGAGTTTGTGGAGCCGAAGAATTTCCTGGTGATTTTGGCAAGATCCGAGGAGGATTATCTGGTATTCTTCCTTGAGGAGCTTCTGCCTTTGAGCTTTGGGCCGGAGAATTTATAATGTGCAAGAATAATTATTATTAGATTTTGTTATAAATGAAACCGGACTCCTTCCGGGATTGGTGCTTCCATATTCAAAATGAATATGTTATACTTATACGCAGTAAAGCCTTAGGAGTTGCATAAATATACCGGAAAGGAAATGATAAGAATGTATTCATTTGAAGAGGTAAAGTCATTTGATCCTGATCTTGCAGAAGCAATGTCGCTGGAGATAGAGCGCCAGAACAGTCATATTGAATTAATTGCTTCAGAGAATTTTGTCAGCAAGGCTGTTATGGCGGCCATGGGAAGTCAATTAACCAATAAATATGCGGAGGGTTATCCGGGAAAGAGATATTACGGCGGCTGTGAATTTGTGGATATGGCAGAGAATCTTGCCATCGAGAGGGCGAAGAAGCTGTTTGGCTGCACCTATGCCAATGTTCAGCCCCATTCCGGCGCCCAGGCTAATATGGCGGTAT
Source organism: Anaerotaenia torta (assembly GCF_050433395.1). Taxonomy (NCBI): domain Bacteria; kingdom Bacillati; phylum Bacillota; class Clostridia; order Lachnospirales; family Lachnospiraceae; genus Anaerotaenia; species Anaerotaenia torta. The sequence goes on along the minus strand of NZ_JBNPXH010000002.1, from coordinate 287,506 downwards.
TTTTCGCGCTGCTTCAGCCGGGAGATACGGTGCTGGGAATGAACCTGGCCCATGGCGGACATCTGACCCATGGAAGCCCGGTAAACATGAGCGGCGCTTATTATAAGATCGTACCCTATGGTGTAAATGACCAGGGATTTATAGATTATGACGAGGTAAGAAGAATTGCAAGGGAGAGCAAGCCGAAGCTGATTATCGCGGGCGCCAGCGCTTATGCCAGAAAGCTGGATTTTAAGATCTTCCGTGAGATTGCGGATGAAGTGGGAGCCTATCTGATGGTGGATATGGCCCATATTGCGGGACTGGTGGCGGCAGGCTGTCATCAAAGCCCGATTCCCTATGCACATGTGACAACTACCACCACTCATAAGACCTTAAGAGGGCCGAGAGGCGGTATGATATTATCCAGCGCGGAGTTTGCTGAGGAGCACAAGCTGAATAAGGCAGTGTTCCCGGGAATCCAGGGCGGACCCTTAATGCATGTGATTGCTGCGAAGGCGGTCTGCTTTAAAGAGGCTCTGGAGCCTGGATTTACGGAGTATGCCAAAAGAGTTGTGGAGAATGCCCAGGCTCTTGCCGAAGGTCTGATGAAGCGTGGGTTTAACCTGGTATCCGGAGGTACGGATAATCACCTGATGCTGGTAGACCTTCAGAATATGGGGGTGACCGGTAAGGATACGGAGAAGCTTTTGGATGCGGCCAACATTACCTGCAATAAGAATTCGATTCCCAATGACCCTGCCTCTCCCTTTGTAACCAGCGGTATCCGTCTCGGTACGGCAGCAGTAACCACCAGAGGGATGAATGCCGAGGATATGGACGTGATTGCGGAAGCAATTTATTTGCTGGTGAAGGATGTGGAAGCAAATAAGGAAAAGGCAATGGCGATGGTGAAGTCCTTAACCGACAAATATCCGTTGTATTAATCGGAATTCGGAAGAAGTGCCGGAAAGATAATAATCCGGTATATGATAAGGGAATATAAGAATGCTGTGAAAATTTTGTTGAATTTTTACAGCATTCTTTGTATAATAAGACTATATGAAGTCGTCTTTTAAAATTTTGAACGGGAGGTGCCCCATGGATTCATCATTACTGGATCAGCTCAGAGAGATTACTGCAGAAGAGCAGGATATTCTGGACGGCAGAGCCCAGATTAATAAGGAACTGTATATGGAGAGAACCTCCTCTGTCATTGATAACCGGAAGCTTATGGAGAGCGGAAAGCTGATCCGGGTTCGTACCCATACCCGCTTTGTTCATTTTCCGAAGCATACGCATAATTTTGTGGAGGTTATCTATATGTGTGAGGGAGAGACCGTACATATCATTAATAATGAGGAAGAAGTGCGGCTCAAAAAAGGAGAGCTGCTGTTTCTGAATCAGAATGCCACCCAGGAGATACTGCCTGCCGGATTGGATGATATCGCGGTGAATTTCATCATTCTGCCGGAATTTTTCGATAAGGCCCTGCTGATGATCGGAGAGGAAGAGAATCTGATCCGTGATTTTATTATCGGCTGTCTTCGCAGTGAGGAGGATAAGGTGAGTTTTCTGCATTTTAAGGTATCCGATGTGCTGCCGATTCAGAATTTGGTGGAGAATCTGATCTGGACCATAAGGAATAACCAGCAGAACAACCGGAGCATTAATCAGGTCACTATGGGATTGTTATTTCTGCAGCTTATGAACCACACGGACAAGGTTGAGGTAGGGAAGAACCGGCTTGACCAGGAGGTTATGCTGATTGTGCTCCGCTATATTGAGGAGAATTATAAGGACGGTCAGCTGGCTCATCTGGCGAAGGAGCTGCATTATAATGTGTACTGGCTGAGCCGCAAGATTAAGAAGATGACCGATAAGACCTACATTGAGCTGGTGCAATCCAGAAGACTGAACCAGGCGGCATATCTTCTGACGACCACGGGAATGACGGTTGCGGATATCGGTATGGCGGTGGGCTATGACAACATGAGTTATTTTCACCGCATCTTCAAGGAGAAGTACGGCCTGTCCCCCAAGGAATACCGGGACTGCAAATAAGGACACTTTTTAAGGCAAAAAGTGTTCTTTTTTTTGGCCGGATTTATGATATACTAAGACCAACAATGTTAACATAGATAGAATGGATTTGTGGGCGTGATGAATTTTTGGTTAACTTTCCTTTCGGTATGACCTGCAGATCCTCAATAGGAGGATTTTTTATGACTACCTTAGAAAGATATGAATCAGCGAGAGAGATGTATGCCAAGGTTGGAGTGGATACGGATGCGGCGATTAAGAAGCTCCAGAGTATTCCAATTTCCATGCACTGCTGGCAGGGAGATGATGTGGCCGGCTTTGAAGGTGCGGGCCAGTTATCCGGCGGTATCCAGGCAACCGGCAATTATCCGGGCAAAGCCAGAACACCGGAGGAGCTGATGGCGGATATTGATAAGACCTTAAGCTTAATCCCCGGAATTCACCGTATTAATTTACATGCCAGCTATGCGATCTTTGAGGACGGCGAATTTGCCGACAGAGATAAGCTGGAGCCGAAGCATTTTAAGAAATGGGTAGAATTTGCCAGGGAAAGAAAACTGGGCCTGGATTTTAACCCGACTTATTTCTCTCACCCCAAGGCAGCAGATGCCACCCTTTCCAGTGAGAAAGAGGAGATCCGCCGTTTCTGGGTTGACCATGGCAAGGCTTGCCTAAGAATATCCGAATATTTTGCCAAGGAGCTGGGAACCCCCTGTCTGATGAATATCTGGATTCCCGACGGCTTCAAGGACATTCCGGCAGACAGAACCGCTCCCCGTGCCCGTCTGAAGAAATCCCTGGATGAGATCATTTCAATTCCCTATGACCACAGCAAGGTATATATCGCAGTTGAATCCAAGGTATTCGGTATCGGTCTTGAGAGCTGCACCGTAGGTTCCCACGAGTTTTATATGAATTATGCGGCGAAGAACAATCTGCTGTGCTTATTGGATAACGGCCATTATCATCCCACAGAGGTGGTATCGGATAAGATTTCTTCCATGCTTCTCTTCTCCGATAAGGTGGCTCTTCATGTAACCAGGTCGGTCCGCTGGGACAGCGATCATGTGGTGCTCCTGGATGATGAGACCAAGGAAATTGCCAAGGAGATTATCCGTAACGGTTCTGATCGAGTGCTCCTGGCTCTGGATTTCTTCGATGCCAGCATCAACCGTATCTCAGCCTGGGTGGTTGGTATGCGCAATATGCAGAAAGCCCTGTTAAATGCGCTTTTGCTTCCCAATGAGAAGATGGCCCAGCTTCAGGATAAGAGGGAGTTCTCCGAGCTGATGATGCTCTCGGAGGAAATGAAGCTGTATCCCATAGGAGATGTATGGAATTATTTCTGTGAGCTGAATCAGGTTCCTGAGAAGGAAGACTGGTTTACAGAGGTAAAGAGATATGAACAGGAAGTGCTGGCAAAGCGCCAGTAAGAACAGTTAAGACATAAAATAGCTTAAAATATAGGGAAACGTTCAGCTGAGCGTTTCCCGTTTGTTTATTTAATTTAGAAGTCAGAAGTAGGGTTTTGCGGCGGGGTGCTAAATATATTCTTACTCTTGATCAGTATCCCAGCTCTTCGCCAACCAGAATCACCTTGATTCTTCCGGTGATACCGGAGCGTCTGGTAATGACAATCTGGTTGCAGATGCAATCCTCGACCAGGCAGTTGGAGCATTTCCCAGTCTCGGCGCAGGGTGTTTTTTTACCAAGCCGCACCACATTGGGGGGCGTGGCCATGTTGCGGATGCGGTCAACGGCCGTGTCCACATCCGTTACAATTTTATTCATGCCCGCAATGACGATCACATTCCTGGGGCCGGTGATCAGACATGCCACACGATTGCCGGCACCGTCAATATTGACCAGCTGCCCGTCTAAAGTAATGGCATTGGAGCTCATGAAATAATAATCCGCCATAACAGTCTTGCTGTAGATTAGGCGCTTTTCCTCCGGGGTCGTTGCCGTGCTGCGGTCATAGAGTATGTAATCGGAGGCGGAGAGCTCCTCTGGCAGTCCGATTTCCTCCAGAGTCTGGGAGCCTCCCCAGGAGATTGAGCAGCCGGGGGTCAGAAAACGCTTTGCCATAGCCAGGGCCGCCTCCGAATCTTCGCAATAATAGCCCTCAATTCCCCTCTTATTAAATTTGTCAATGATGGTATCAGCCAGATTCTCATAATAAATCTTCTTGGGTGTCATATCCTATCCTCCAAACACTTTTGACATAATATACGTTGCCGGCAACGTATGGCTATATTGTAATCTATTCCCTGGCAGGATACAATAAAAATTTGGCTGTATTGAGATATAACCTTATCGTTCCGTAAAAAGTTCTATTTGTTTTAACTGGTAAAATAGGTTATAATATTTCCAGCAATACATGAATAAGGTGTATGCTTGAGAGATCAGCATCAGAGTGTCTTAAGCATACATGTGATTGAAAGTTGGTACAGCATGTCTAAAAGTCTATATATTGCAGAGAAACCAAGTGTGGCAGCCGAATTTGCCAAGGCGCTGAAGATCACGGGCAGAAAGCAGGACGGGTACATTGAATCCGAGGATGCCATTGTTACCTGGTGTGTCGGGCATTTGGTCACCATGAGTTATCCTGAGGCCTATGATCCCGCCCTGAAAAAATGGAATATGGGTACGCTGCCCTTCCTTCCCCGGGAATACAAATATGAGATTATCCCCAATGTAAAAAAACAATTTAATATAGTAAAGGGACTTCTGACCCGTAAGGATGTGGACACCATCTATGTCTGCACTGACTCCGGGCGGGAAGGAGAGTACATATACCGTCTGGTAGATCAGGAGGCCAAGGTGCCGGCTGCAAAACAGAGGAAGCGTGTCTGGATTGATTCCCAGACCGAGGAGGAGATTCTTCGGGGAATCCGGGAGGCTAAGCCGCTGTCCGCCTATGACAGCCTTTCCGATGCCGCCTATCTGCGCGCCCAGGAGGACTATCTCATGGGAATCAATTTCTCCAGGATATTGACCCTGAAGTACGGCAACGAGGTGCAGAAGCTGCTGAATTCCGGCAAATGGAATGCCATTTCCGTAGGCCGTGTTATGACTTGTGTTCTGGGGATGGTAGTCAGGAGGGAACGGGAGATAAGGAATTTTGTTAAGACCCCCTTCTACCGTGTTCTAAGCAATCTCCAGGTTCAGGATAAGGAGCTTACGGCAGAGTTTCGTGCGGTGGAGAGCTCCAGGTATTATAATTCGCCTCTTTTATATAAGGAAAATGGCTTTTTAGAGAGAACTTCAGCAGTGAAATTGATATCGGAGCTGGCGGGAGAGATACCCAAGCTCTTGGATGACGGAACCTGGGAGGCGCAGTCAAATAATGCGGCACAAGCAGGGAGTGCGAGCCAGTCAGGTACTGCAGATCAAGGGAATAATGCGGGCCAGCCAGGTGATTTAGTGCAGCAGGAGAGGGCAGAAGAGCCGGGTAATGCAAGGCAGCCAGGCAGCGGCGAACAGGTGCTGCAGGCTGTGGTTACCCAGGTGGAAAAGAAGAAGGAAACAAAGAATCCTCCTCTATTATATAATCTGGCGGAGCTTCAGAATGACTGTTCCCGATTCTTCAAAATCAGTCCTGACGAAACGCTGAAGATTGCCCAGGAGCTTTATGAAAAGAAGCTTGTAACCTATCCCAGAACCGACGCCAGAGTGCTGTCTACCGCGGTGTCTAAGGAGATTCACAAGAATATCAAAGGACTGCAGAATTTGGGACAGTTCCGGGATTTTATATCGGAGGTTCTGGAGATGGGGTCCTATAAGAACATTGCAAAGACCCGATATGTCAATGACAGCCAGATTACCGACCACTATGCCATCATACCCACCGGACAGGGCCTCGGTGCCCTTAATTCCCTGTCTCACACTGCGGCCAGGGTATATGAGACCATTGTCCGGCGGTTCATCAGTATATTCTATCCCCCGGCAGAATACCGTAAGATAGGGATCACGGTGCAGATTAAGGGGGAGAGCTTCTTTGCCAGCTTTCGCACCCTGGAGAAAGAAGGCTACCTCAAGGTTCTTGGAAGCTATAATGATAAGCAGCCGGCTTCCGGGAAGGGCAATACCGGCAATTCCGGGGAAGAGGCCGGAGCGGAGGAAGGAGAAGCCTCGGATAATAACAACGACCAGGCATTGCTCCAATTACTTCTGACTCTAAAGAAGGGTGCTTTGCTCCCGGTACGTGTAATTACCATCAAGGAGGGGGAGACCACACCTCCGAAGCGTTACAATTCCGGTGCGTTAATTCTTGCTATGGAGAATGCCGGCCAGCTGATCGAGGATGAGGAGCTGCGGGCACAGATCAAAGGAAGCGGGATCGGAACCAGTGCAACCAGGGCGGAGATTCTGAATAAGCTGGTGAACATCACTTACCTGAGCCTGAATAAAAAGACACAGATCATTACTCCCACCCAATTGGGAGAGCTGATCTTCGATGTTGTGAACAGCTCCATCAAATCCCTTCTCAATGCGGAGCTGACCGCCAGCTGGGAAAAGGGTCTCACTTACGTATCCGAGGGACAGATAACGAAAGAGGAGTATACCACCAAACTGGAGGGTTTTGTCGCCAGGATGGTGGAAGGGGTGAAAACCCTGAATAACCAGGCAGCTCTGACAAAATATTTTAGTGAAACAGCGGCATATTACAAAGGCAGCAAAATAAGCTGATTAAAAAATGAAATTTAAGGAGGAATTAGAATGTCAGAACATCTTATGATCCGGTCACTGTTTGATTTGGAGAAGACAATAGCGGCAGACCTGTTTACAGGCTGTATCTATCCATGGGAGGTCCTTGGGAAGATTAAGAGCGGTATTTTACAGATCGGGGCGGGCCTGTCCCTCGAAGAATATGACAAGATAGGCGAGGACATCTGGATTGCCAAGTCTGCCAAGGTGGCGCCCACCGCCTGCATCAACGGACCTGTCATTATCGGAAAGGAAGCAGAGATACGCCACTGTGCCTTCATCCGCGGCAGTGCCATCATAGGAGAGGGCGCGGTGGTCGGCAATTCCACCGAGCTGAAGAACGTCATTCTCTTTCATAAGGTGCAGGTTCCCCATTATAACTATGTGGGCGACTCCATCCTGGGCTACAAGGCGCATATGGGCGCCGGTTCCATAACCTCTAATGTCAAATCAGACAAAACCCTGGTATCCGTCCATGCAGGCGAGTTGATTATGGAAACCGGCCTGAAGAAATTCGGCGCAATTCTGGGGGACTATGTGGAGGTCGGCTGTAACAGCGTGCTGAACCCCGGAACCGTTGTCGGAAGGAATGCCAATATCTACCCCCTGTCCATGGTTCGCGGCTGCGTGCCCGAAGCCAGCATCTACAAGAAGGCCGGAGAAATAGTGGCAAAATATTAGATTGAGTTGAAAAAGTTGTAGACTTATTGATCATTTTATGCGAGAATATGATACGTAAACAAGACAAAATTTTAACAAGGAAATTCTGTTATGATTTTTCTTGCAAGAGAAAAGTGATGTAAACTGAAAGGAGTTTCAAACATGATTTATTCACATGAAGTTCAAATGATGTGTCCGGTTACACAGGGTGTCCATCATGGCGCAGCACCGATTCCGGAAGAAGCTAAATGGGTAAAGGCCAGGGAAGTGAAGGATATCTCCGGTTTGACCCATGGTGTGGGCTGGTGTGCACCTCAGCAGGGTACCTGTAAATTAACTCTTAACGTGAAGGATGGTATTATTCAGGAGGCATTGGTGGAGACCATCGGCTGCTCCGGTATGACCCATTCCGCAGCGATGGCATCTGAGATCCTGCCTGGTTTAACTGTTTTAGAGGCATTGAATACAGACTTGGTGTGTGACGCAATCAACACTGCGATGAGAGAGCTTTTCCTGCAGATCGTATACGGAAGAACCCAGAGCGCCTTCTCCGAGGACGGACTTCCTATCGGTGCAGGTCTTGAGGATTTAGGGAAAGGTCTTAGAAGCCAGATCGGCACCATGTATGGAACACTGGCGAAGGGCCCCCGTTATCTAGAGATGACCGACGGTTATGTAACCGGCATTGCACTGGATGAGAATAATGAAATCATCGGTTACCAATTCGTTAATTTCGGTAAGATGATGGACTTCATCAAAAAAGGCGATGATGCCAATACAGCATTAGAGAAATCCAAGGGCCAGTATGGCCGTGTTGCGGATGCTGTGAAGATCATCGATCCGAGACACGAATAGGAAAGGGAGGATACATACAATGGCTTTATTTGAATCATATGATAGAAGAATTAAACAAATCGACGAAGTATTAAAGGGTTACGGCATCGCCTCCATTGAAGAGGCGGAGAAGATCACCAAGGATGCCGGCCTTGATGTATATAATATGATTAAGGGCATTCAGCCCATTTGCTTTGAAAACGCCTGCTGGGCCTATATTGCAGGAGCGGCAATCGCAATCAAAAAGGATGCCAGAAAAGCAGCGGATGCAGCGGCGGCAATCGGCGAGGGCCTTCAGTCCTTCTGCATTCCCGGCTCTGTTGCAGACCAGAGAAAGGTAGGCTTGGGCCACGGCAATCTTGGCAAGATGCTGCTGGAAGAGACCACTGAGTGCTTCTGCTTCCTGGCAGGTCATGAGTCCTTTGCAGCGGCAGAGGGTGCCATCGGTATCGCTATGTCCGCCAACAAGGTAAGACAAAAGCCTTTAAGAGTTATCTTAAACGGCCTCGGCAAGGATGCGGCTCAGATCATCTCCCGCATCAACGGCTTTACCCATGTTGAGACAGAGATGGATTATCATGCAGGCGAAGTAAAGGAAGTATTCCGCAAATCCTACTCCAAGGGACCCAGGGCAGCCGTCAACTGCTATGGTGCCAATGATGTAACGGAAGGCGTTGCAATCATGCATAAGGAAGGAGTGGACGTATCCATCACCGGTAACTCCACCAACCCCACCAGATTCCAGCATCCCGTTGCAGGTACCTATAAGAAGGAATGTGTGGATTTAGGAAAGAAGTACTTCTCCGTAGCCTCCGGCGGCGGCACAGGAAGAACCCTTCATCCTGATAATATGGCAGCAGGCCCCGCATCCTACGGTATGACGGATACCATGGGAAGAATGCATTCCGATGCACAGTTTGCAGGCTCCTCCTCCGTTCCGGCTCATGTGGAGATGATGGGTCTGATCGGCGCAGGCAATAACCCTATGGTAGGAATGACGGTAGCCGTAGCGGTTGCCATTCAGGAAGCTTCCGAGGCTGGCAAGTTCTAAGAAAAACAGTAAATGAATAGTTTTAGAAAATAATAATTAGGAGTGGTTAAAGCATGAAAATGCTGACCGCTCCTAATTATTTATATAAAGAAATCCGAGTCCTTGATGAAATTCCAATGCGCTATCCGGTATATAAGGAGGGGCCATGAAGCCGTCAAGGAGTACGATACTTTCCGGTGGATAAATATTTGGTATTTTATCTATCAGATGAATTTCAAAATAGGGTGAATATCATTCGTATTATGTATGGCGGCAGGGATATTAGTAACCAGTTAAGCGAAATGATGTAAAAAAGGTATGAAAATACAATTTGAATATTTCCAGTTTGGTATGATATAATCAATTCATATCATAAAAAAGAGCGTGACGGGAATGACAGGCACTGAGCAAATTGCAGCGATGCAGGCATAATTAAAAGGACAACATATTTCCAATTCAGGAGGAATATAGTGTTATGTGTTAAATCACTATATGGAGGCGGAAAGATGGAATGCCCTTTTTGTAAAAAATTGAATGTTAATTCAGGATTTATCAGAGGTGGTTCCCGGACCTATTTTTTCTCCGATGAGGAGAGAGGAAAGCTGGTTAAGACACCAATACCCATTAAAGCATACTTGTGTAAAGAATGCGGCTCTGTTTTTTTGAAAAAAGAAGAGAAACGTCTATAAGGGGAGCTATAATATGCGGTTTGAGTTTGAAAGTGAAATAAAACAGCTGGAAGGCAAGATCAAATGGAGTGTATTTTACTTCCCGTATTCTGCGCTGGAGCACTTTGGTTCGAAAGGCAACATACCGGTCTGCATCACGGTGGACGGTCATAGCTTCGATCATATGCTTTTGCCGTCAAAAAACGGGCATTATCTGGTATACAACGAATTTATCAGACAGGCTGTGGGAAAAGACCTTGGAGACAGCGTGCATATAACCTTAGAAAAGGATACAAAAAAGCGGGAAATTGTAATTCCGGCCTACATCGAAACTGTTCTGAGGGATGCCGGCGTATTGGAAGTATTTCAAAAGCAGCCGGATTATCTGAAACGCGAACAGATCAATTACATCGAGATTGCCAAAAAAGAAGAAACAAGGCTGAATCGGATAAATACACTGACAAAACGGTTGGAAAATTAAAATATACATAAAAAAGGAGAAGGGAACCATGGGGAAGGAAGAACTGGTGAAAATCGTGGAAAAATTCGCGGCATCCGGATGGGATTTGATTGATGCGCCCTCGAAAAAATGGCTGGCGGACAATGAATCGAAGGATGTGACGGCGGAATTGCTGAAAGCGGTTGAGCAGGCAGACAAGGAGTGCGGGAGCTGCGGCTGTGAATTTGACCCGCTTTATAAACGGGCGCTGGAGTTGCTTACAGTAGCATAATAACAGTATGAATGCCATATTGACTGACACAATAACGGGGATCATCATGGAGCATATCGCTTCATGGTGATCCCCTGAGTGTTTTCCTGATTAGACTTCAGGCGTAATGCCAAGCGCTGTTTACCTACGTATCAGAAGTCCGTATTATGCTCCCAGGCGATAGATGATATTGGCTTGTTTCTTATTTTTCAGCACATTGATGATTGTGGGAACGGCACCCACTGCGGTGAACAGATACAGCATGCCAAGGTTTGTATAGTAGGACGGCGCTTCAATGACTTCCTTCTGAATCAAGGCAGGAATGGCGCGGAAGGCGGATATCACATCTGCCTCGAAGACATTTGCCACCGTAATGGCATAATCAGCCCGCTGGCTTACGTACACAAGAACCACCATCAGCAGGGAGCTCACGACAATCCCTTTCTTGCTCAGCTTGCCGCCCAACAATTCATAGCCCTTTAGTGCGCATACGCCCATGACCAGGCCGGAGAGAGAGGCGACGTAGCCCAGCTGCCCCAGCAGTACGATACAGGCTCCGCCCAGGAGGGAGCCTAAAAATGCGCCTGCAATACCTCCGATGAGATTTTCCTTCTTTCCTTTCTCTGCCAGCCGTGTTGCCTCGCTGGACTCGCAGTAATCGTGGTAGCAGGAGGAACACATATGAGCCGGAGCGCTGCCGATAAAGTAGCTTTCCGCCCCTTCCGAGGTTCCGCAGGCCTGGCAGGCATTTTCAAAGCCTCTTTGCAGCAGCTCGGAGGTGATCGCCTGCAGGGCATCCATTACCTTGGCCAGAGCGTTTTTAAAGTTGATGCCTGCGCCCAGCTGTGACTGGAACCGTACCTTATAGCGTGTTACCTCACACCGGTTGAGCAGCTTCTTATTGGCGGATACAATTTCATTCATGTCCGAATGCTCCGGCATCTGATCCATGCGTTTCACGGATATTGTAATATAAAATGCTTTTAAATCCGGCACCTGGTTGATGCATACATTGTATCCGGACTTGTTTCCGTACATCGTTCCGCTGTTTTCATCCAGCAATAGCCCTGCATCATCGGCAGCGCTGCGAAAGACTTTTAATAATGATCGATTCATAAAGGTTTCTCCCATCCCATTTTTATTTTGCCGCATACGGCAGAAAAAAGTAAATTTCATGTCGAAATTCCGGTTTTTAGAATTATTTTACACATATTTGGAGTGTATGTCAAGAATAAAAAGACAGGAGATGAAGGAACATCCATTTAGGAGTATTCCGGAAGCAGGCTCTGATGGAACCTTAAAAAGAAGGAAAAAGCAAGGTATGACAACAGATAACAGGAGCAGATATTTGCTTGACAGCATAACCTGAAAAATATATAATATTTCCATAAAACGAGTTGCCTGGAATATACTACTAATGAAATTCTGCATCATGCATACGATTTGGGAATCGGCTGTAATGATGCATTTTAACAATTTGGCTGATACAGTCTTAATGCGGAAGCTGAGGATAAGCTTACTATGCAGAAAAAGAGCGAGATACATAAGAGAGTACTGTTGGCGGCAAATCGGGCAAGGGAGTTTATGCGCCGCAACGGAGCGGTTAGAATTTCGATCATTTATGGATTCTTCGGGATAATGTGGATTTTGCTGTCGGATATGTTTCTGGAGAACATTATTCCGGATGCGGAGCAGTATAAGCATTATCAGACCTATAAGGGCTGGTTTTATATCTTTATTACGACCCTTATGGTCTATCTTCTGGTGCGCAGAGGACTGGTTCTGCTGAAAAAGGAACTGGTGAAGACGGCCGCGGCCTATGAGAAATTACAGCATGCCCATGAGGAGCTGATGACAACGGAAGCCCAGCTGATCTATCAGAAGAAATTAAACGACAGCATTATTTCGGAAGCTCCAATTTTTATCATTATCCATGACGAGAAGAAAGTGATCAGTGTGAATCCCTATTTCCGGCAAGTGTGCGGCTATCATGCCGGGGATTTGAAGGAAGCTGCCTGGGTGGACCGGCTGGTTCCGAAAGAGTACCGGGAAGCTTTATTCCGTAATTTTAAGAATATCCGAAGCAGAAGGCGGAGCTGTAATTTCGAGTGCCCCATCATAACCAGGAATGGGGATATCATTAATGCTCTTTGGAACAGCAGCCTGCTGCAATCTCCCACGGATCCGGAGCAGACTTACTTTGTGTCCTTTGGCGCGGACATTAATGAGCGCAAGCGTTATGAAGAGAAGGTGAAACACCTTGCTTTCTATGATTCTTTGACGGGGCTTGCAAACCGGACCATGTTTGAAAATGAGATCAACCGGTATTTGAATGAGAATAAATGCAGCTTCATGATTGCTTATATTGATATTGATAATTTTAAGACCATTAATGATTCCATGGGGCATCAGATCGGTGATCTCTTTTTAGCTTATTTTGCTGATTGTCTGATTGCCGAGGTGGCCGAGCCAAACTGTGCCGCCAGGCTTGGAGGGGATGAATTCGCAATTCTGTTTCCCGCAATAACCAGGGAGAAGCTGCTGGAAGAAATCGAAAGACTTCGGGATCGGGTCAGCAAAACCTGGACCATTCGGAATTATCAGTTCTATATTTCCATGAGCATCGGTGTGGTGTGCTATCCCCAGGATGGCAGGGATTCCAGCATGCTGATGAAAAATGCGGATATTGCAATGTATGAAGCGAAGAGAGAGGGCAAGAACCGGATTCTCTTCTATGAAAAGAAGATCAAGGATGAAAATTTCCGGCATATGCAGATGCTGAATGATCTTCAATATGGGATCGAGGGAGAGCAGTTCATATTGTATTATCAGCCTCAGATGAACCTGCAATCCGGTAAGATTACCGGGGTAGAAGCGTTGGTTCGATGGCTTCATCCCACCGATGGCTTTATCTCTCCCGCAGAGTTTATTCCCATGGCAGAGTATTCCGGCCAGATTTATATGCTGGAGCGCTGGATTGTGGCCGAGGCCCTGAAGCAGAAGAAGAGAATGGAGCAGATGGGATTTGCAGATATTGATATGTCCATTAACCTGTCGGGCAAGACACTGACCAGCTCCGTTAATTTTAATGAAATGGAGCAGATCATAGCAGGTGCGGAGGTGGATTTTAGCCGAATCATAATTGAAATTACAGAGACCGCTAATATATCGGATGTGGATATTGTGATTCACCATCTGAACCGTTTGAAGGCGCTGGGAATCCGTGTGGCACTGGATGATTTCGGAACCGGGTATTCTTCGCTGAATTATCTTAAGCAGTTTCCCATCAATATTATCAAGCTGGACAGAAGCTTCATTGAAACCATCATAGAGAACCGGGTGGACACCCTTTTAATTAAGAATATTCTGACCTTGGCCCAGGATCTGGGGTTTGAGGTGGTTGCGGAAGGAATTGAGACGAGGGAGCAGCTGGAATTTTTAAGAAAGCATAATTGCGGTTCAGGGCAGGGCTACCTGTTAAGCAGACCTGCCCCTGAGGAAAAGATACATGAGTTGCTGAAGGACGGTTTTACATTTGAAATATAAGGCGGGGGAGAATTACTCTTCCTCCGCCTCCTTCACAATGGCATCCAGAACATTGATAAGGTCGTGGATGGTATAAAGCTCAACGTTTCTTTCAAGAATGGTATTCTTTAAATCCGTGGATAAGGTCTCAAACTTATTGCGGATTGCCGGAGCTACATAGGACATAATGATCACCTGTATTCATAAGATTTTGATAGAGCTACAAACGGACAGGACATGATATTTGTTTCGATATTTTCCATGGGCAGTAAATTGCCCGCGAAGGATGCGAAGCAGGTATGATGTCTTTTTTGCCGTGCCGGGAATGCTTTTTCCGGCATCTGCTGCTCTGTCCGTATACTCTATAGCATTTCCAATCAACAAAATAATATGTATCCCTGCTATGGCAGAAAGATTTTTTTGAGGGGTATCTGACTTAATATATTTTTTAGAAATAGTTTATACATTATATATTGATTATTTGTTATATGTGATGTATAACATATATTGCAAGTAGATAACAAATCCATTGAACAGAATGTTATCACTTGCCGGAAATAACCGGTATCAAGTAACATAAAACAATACTATATCAGGAGGAGTGATTATTATGTTAAGACCAGCAGTATTTGAACCCACCGGACCTTTATTTTTTGACAGAGTATTTCATGACTTCTTTGGAAACGGCTTCAATCAGTTCGACAATTTCAACACGGATGTAATCGACAAGGGAGACAATTATTTGCTGCAAGCCGAATTACCGGGCTTCAGTAAGGAGGAGATCAAGATTGATCTCGACAAAGAGACATTGACGATATCGGCTGACCACAGTGAAGAGAAGAAGGAAGAGAAGCATAATTATGTCAGACAGGAGAGGCGCTACCGTTCCTATTGCAGGAGCTTCCACATCCCGGGCATCCGCAAGGAGAGCATCCAAGCTGCTTATAATAACGGAGTTTTAGAAATTACGCTTCCAAAGGAACAAGCAGTCTTAGAGGAACCGAAACGCATTGAAGTTAAATAAGTTCTTGTTTAGAAAGTAAAAAAGGATCCGTTTGGCAGCCTTCAGGGTTGCCAAGCGGATCTTTTTTTACTTTCCTGTCCATATCTTTATTATAGCATAAAGTCCGGCGATTTACCAGACTTGTAATAAAAAGGGTAAAAGTGTAAGATATATAAAGTTATAGTTCACAGCTAACTTTATAAATTGTCAGGGGAGAAGAAATAAGATTTCCTGCAAAATCTTGTTCGGAATGAAAGGAATGGATAATAAATATGGATGATATGTATGAATTAATGCGGATAGCCCATCAGCAGCAGGAACTGGAACGGATATTGGAATGCAACAGGATAACAGAGAGGTTTGGACTAATGCTTTCCCAGGAAGAAGCGGCCGGTCTGGCGGTCGGCCGTAAGGCTTCGCTGATTGAAAATCAGAGGGTGGAGTTTGGGGAAGGAATTTTGCCTAAACTGATTGATTGTTTCTGCGATTCCCAATTCATCAATCAGGATAATTATGCCGAAACATTATCGGAACTGCAGGAGATTTTTTATTTGGCAAAGAACGAAACCCAGGATGAGCTGACCGATAAGGAATTACTAGAATTTATGAGAAGGCAGTATGAAGAAGTATGCTTCGGAGATCTGGACTATCTTAAGAATACCTGCCTGGAGCGGTATTCCAGAAGTGTCCGTTCGGGAAATATCAGACCGATGCAGTCCAGGCTTAGGGATGAATATTCCCTGCGGGACACAGAGAATGATTACAGCAAGCTGGACGAGGAGACCAGATGGGATTACGAAGTTTATAAGAGGAAGCTGGAGGACATGTTTTAAATCGGTTTTAAATCTTTTAATAAAAGAGTTGAAAGAAAAATAAATGTGTGATAGGATGATTTTAACATATATGTATCTTTAGAAAAGGGGAACAGGAATGGGAGACTATAATAATCCGTTTGAGAATAGCAATAATCAGCCTAATTCATCGGATCCGAAGCTGCCGGAGAACGGACAGACAGGAGTAAATGAGCAGTCAGAGCAAAGCCCGTATCAGAATAATCCGGGCGGTCAGGATCAGAACAACCAGTATTCGAGCAATCCCTATCAGAGTGCTCCGTCTCAGGACAATCCTTACCAGAACAATTCACAACAGAACAATCCGTATTCCAATGGGCAGCCGGGTAACCAGCCGAATAACCCATATCAGAGCGGGCAATACCAGGATAACCAGCCTCAGAATAACCCGTATCAGAACGGGCAATACCAGAATAACCCGTATCAGAACAATCCGTACCAGGGGAATCCTTACCAGAACTACTCGTATCAGCAGGGGCCGCAAATGAAGCCTCAAGATAACGGTATGGCAATCGGATCTTTGGTCTGCGGCATCCTAAGTCTTTTGTTCAGTTGTTGCTTATGGTACCTTGCACTTCCTTTATCCATTGCGGGCCTGGTATTGGGCATCCTGGTGATAAAGAACAAGAGGGGCGGAAGATCCATGGCGATTGCCGGTATTGTTTTGGCCAGCATTGGTATCCTTGTGGCAATTGTAATGGCTATTTTTACAGTCTTCATGTTTACCAGTTCGGAGTTTTCAAATATTTATGATCAGATTTACAATGAATTGCAGATATATAATTAGAGGTTTTGAAAGGAATTGCCGGTTTTCTTTATCCGAAGCCGGGCAGAACAGATATCTCTGAGTATCAGGGTGCCGTTGCACAGCTGAATCGGGAAGGGACACTATCATATCGAGTCCATTCTGTACAGCTTTGCGGCGGCACCCTGATTGAATCGGCCTTATCTCTATGAGGCCGGCCTGATTATGGTACGGGACGGTAAGAGGGGAGGCAGCGCTTCCTCCTGGCTAAGGAGCCAGGGGCGGGTAGAGGTTGCGGGCAATAAAATAGACGACCAGGAGGGCAATCAGCACCAGATAGAAGCTGAGACTGCGAGGAAGAATCCGGAGATTTCTGCCGAAGCTGTGGGCTGCGAATTCGATATAGGCAAGAAGGATGAGGAGAGCCAGCAAAGCCGGTACAGGATTATAGTGCAGCGCTTCTGCGATATCCCCGTGCAGGAGTGCCGTTACGCTTCTGGTATTGCCGCAGGCGGGACACAGAAGATGAAACCGGCTGTAGAGAGAGCAGGCAGGCAGGAAGGGAACAATGGCAAGAATGATATCCTTCATCAGGAAGATAAAAAGTCCTGCGAGGGGGAATATAAAGGTCAGGATTTGATTGCGGGTTATGTTTTTCATATGACTTTTCCTTAGAAATAATATTTGTTTTTTATTGTATCACACTTCCCCCAAAGAGGGAAAGGGAAAATGCTCATTAAAATGCTTGAGCTGGAGTGGAGAATGATTTATAATAAGTGAAAATTATGCCTGTTATTGCAGAAAGGTTGGAATAGAGCTATGACGAGACAGGAATTTATCCAATTAACAGAGTCAAAAATTACACTTGTGGACGGTGCAACCGGCAGTAATCTGCAGAAACGGGGAATGCCCGCCGGGGTATCTCCGGAGATGTGGATGCTGGAGAACCCTCAGATTGTTACCGGTCTCCAGAGAGAGTTCCTGGAGGCCGGTTCCGATATTATATTTGCGCCAACCTTCACCGCCAACCGGATCAAGCTGAAGGAGTATGGGCTGGAAGACCGGATTGGTGAGATTAACCGGAGGCTGGTCGAAATATCCGGGAAGGCGGTAGAAGAGTACCGCAGGGAGAGCAAAAGCACCCGTAAGGTATATATTGCCGCGGACATTACTATGACAGGCGAGATGGTGTATCCGGTAGGGGAGCTGACCTTTGAAGAGCTGGTTCAGATATATAAGGAACAGCTGTCTTATATTCTTCCGGCCGGAGTGGATCTGGTGGTAGTGGAAACCATGATGAGCCTGCAGGAATGCAGGGCCGCGCTTCTGGCCGTGAAAGAAGTATGTGATTTACCGATTATTGTCTCTCTGACCTTTCAGGAAAATCAGAGGACATTGTACGGAACGGATCCCAGAACTGCGGTGATTGTACTGCAGAGCATGGGAGCGGATGCTGTTGGAATTAATTGTTCCACCGGACCGGATAAAATGCTGGGTATCGTGCGTGAAATGAAGGAATATGCCAATGTTCCCATTATGGTAAAGCCCAATGCAGGCATACCGAAGCTGGTGGATGGGGAGACTCACTTTCCCATGGATGCGGAGGAATTCGCCGGACAGATGGAGTTATTGATGGATGCAGGGGCTGATATTGTGGGCGGCTGCTGCGGAACCACACCCAGGCATATGGAGCTGCTTGCTGCGAAAGCCCAGGACAGGCCGGTACAGCTGCCGAAGCAGGTGCATGTCCGGGCTTTAACGACGGAGAAGAGTACGGTGGAAATTCCTCTGGACGGCCCTTTTTTGGTCATAGGGGAGAGGATTAATCCCACCGGTAAAAAGGCGCTTCAGGCCGAGCTGCGGGAGGGTGAGCTGGATATTGTCTCCCAGATGGCCGCTGAGCAGGCGGAGCTGGGAGCCGCTATACTGGATGTGAATGTGGGGATGAACGGCATTGATGAGCAGGAGGTGATGCTCCGGGTCATGCAGGAGGCACTGGACAGCGGGAAGCTCCCTCTGAGTATCGATTCCAGCCATGTAAAGGTAATAGAGGCAGCACTGCGCATCTATCCGGGAAGGGCGTTAATCAATTCCATTTCTCTGGAGAAGGAGAAGTTTGAGAAGCTGATTCCCATTGCCAGAAAATACGGCGCCATGTTTATCCTGCTTCCCCTTTCGGATCAGGGGCTGCCGAAGGATATGGAGGATAAGAAAAGAATTATACGGACTATATTAGAGAGAGCCTATGAGTACGGCCTGACCAAAGAAGACATCATCGTGGACGGGCTGGTTACTACGGTAGGTGCCAATAAGAATGCGGCGCTGGAGACGCTGGAGACCATCCGGTATTGTAAGGAGGAGCTGGGGATAGCCACGATTGTAGGACTGTCCAATATTTCCTTCGGATTGCCGGAGCGCCAGTTTATTAACAGCACCTTCCTGGCCTTTGCAATACAGGCCGGTCTGACCATGGCGATTGCAAATCCCTCCCAGGATCTGCTGGTCAATACTTCCCTGGCGGCAGATTTGCTGCGTGCTGTGGAGAATGCTCCCCAACGATATATTGACAGGGCAGCTTCCCGGCCGTCAGTCATAACGGGAGGAAAGCCTTTGGGGCAGGACAAGGGCGGAGCAGAGCCGAAAGCAGAAACGGAAGGAAGAATTGACCAGGCGGAAGCATTATCCGGAACAGACAGCCGGCAGGCTGTATTTCAGGCAGTGGTAAAGGGAAACCGCAAGAATATTGTTGCCCTGGTGGAGCAGGAGCTGTCCTTCTCTACGCCGGAGCAGCTGATTGAGGAAGTATTGATTCCCGCCATCAGTGAGGTGGGAGACAAGTATGATAAGCAGATCTATTTTCTTCCTCAGCTGATTGCCGGAGCGGAAGCTATGAAGCTTGCCATTGACTATCTGGAACCGATACTGAAGAAGGACGCCGGCGAGGAGCCTAAGGGAACCATTGTAATTGCCACCGTGGCAGGAGACATTCATGACATCGGCAAGAACCTGGTAGCCCTGATGCTGAAGAATTACGGCTATCGTGTGATTGATCTGGGAAAGGATGTGCCGACAGAGAAGATCATTCAGACAGCAAAGGAGGAAAAAGCGGATATTATTGCCCTTTCTGCCTTAATGACGACCACCATGGTTGAGATGCGGCGGGTAGTGGAGCAGGTGAGAGAGCAAGGACTCTCTGTAAAGGTTATTATCGGGGGTGCGGTAATCACCGACAGCTATGCGCAGGAGATTGGAGCGGACGGATATTCCGAAGATGCACAGTCGGCAGTAGGGCTGGTAAAAAGACTTCTGGGGAATAAATAGCAGGAGCCTGGCCGCTGGAGAGCGCCAGAGAAAGCCGGAAATAAAATATTAATATAGTATAGGCACATAAAATATGAATATAATATGTGGGTATAATGAAAGTCAATAATAATTTATCGATAATCGATAAATTATTATTGACTTTCATTTTGCGTTATGATATATTAGCTTCAAGAAAACGAGAGGCAGTATAGACATAGGAGGTTATTTTAACATGAGCAGGAGTCCTTTGGTAAGAGTAACAAAATGGATACTGGATATTATGTTTTACGGAGGAATAGCAGTATGTATTACAGTACCTGTTATTTTCAAACAGGCAGGGAAGTTCTATAAAGTCTTCCGTGAATTCTATCTTCCGTTCTGTATCATTTTTATGGTTGCGGGTGTGTTTGCCCTGATCATCCTCTGGGAGCTCAGGAGCATATTCAGGACAGTGCTCCGGGAGGACCCTTTTGTAAGGGAGAATGTCTCTTCCCTTAAGAGAATGGGAATCAGCGCCTTTTGCATTGCTGTAATCATGCTCACGCGGCTTTTCTTTGTAATTACCCCGGCTGCGCTGGTATTAGTCGCTGTATTTACCATAGCCGGATTGTTTTCTCTGGTGTTATCCCAGGTGTTTGATCAGGCGGTAACCTATAAACTAGAGAATGATCTGACGATATAGGAGGGCCGGCATGATAATAGTGAATCTGGATGTGGTAATGGCACAGCGGAAGATGGGTTTGACGGAGCTGGCGGAGCAAGTGGATATTACAATGGCGAACTTATCGATTTTAAAAAATAATAAGGCGAAGGCAATCCGCTTTCATACTCTGGAAGCGATTTGCAAAGCCCTGAACTGCCAGCCCGGTGACATTCTCCAATATGTGGAGGAAGAAACCTCGGGATAAATTCTGCAGGAGCTTCAACAGAAATATAAGAAAAAAGGAGAGAATGAAATCATGAATCAATTGAATCAGGTTCCTTCCAGTGATGAGCAACAGACTCTGACCGCCGGAGGGGAAGCACAGGACGCGGCGGTAAGGCTCCCGAAAAGGACGGAAGCACCTCTGCTTATTAAAATGCGCTTAAAATTTGAAATAATCGGTTTGGTCAGCTTATTATTCGGGGGATTTTTTGCCCTCAGCTTTTACCGGGCGAAGATAGGCTTCAATACTTTATTCTTCACCTCGGTGATGGTACTTCTTCTGATTGCGGTAATGAAGAAAAACGAAATACCCATCCGGAAAGGAACCTGTCTTTATTATCTGGGCGCGGTGCTGTTTGGGCTTTCCACAATGCTGACAGCCAGCGGTACATTGCAGTTTTTGAATATTATAGCAATTCTGTGCCTGCTGAATTTCTCCCTTCTGCACCAGTTTCATGATACGAGGGAATGGGATGTGCTTAAGTTTTTCGGGAAGATGTGGGGAATGGTGTTCTGGGGCATAGCTTGCCTGGGAATGCCTTTTACGGATTGCTATCAATTTCTGAAAAAAATCAGAATATTTCGGAATAACCGGGTAAGGGGTGTTTTTGTCGGGGTGCTGCTGGCTCTTCCCCTCCTGTGGATTATTGTCCTGTTGTTATCCCGGGCGGATATGATATTCGGAGATATGGCCCAGGGGCTGGTCAACCGTATTTTTTCCGGAGATATCGTTGCAGTCACTTTCATGATTTTCTTTGGGTTCCTATGCTGTTATTGCATTCTCTGCGGGGCGGCGGCCCAGACGGGGAGCATCGCGGACGCAAGAAAAAGGGGGGAAGCCTCGGTTGCCATCACGGTGATCCTCTTGATCACGATTGTCTATGCATTGTTTTGCGGTCTTCAGATTGTATATCTGTTTAACGGCGGGGTATTCGGGCTTCCGGAAGGGTATACCTTTGCCGAATATGCCAGAAGAGGCTTCTTTGAACTGCTGGCCGTGGCGGTGCTTAATGTGGCATTGATGCTTTTGGGAACGGCTTATTTTGAAGAAAGCCGGCTGCTTCGTCATCTGCTGACGGCAATGACGGTCTGTACCTATATTATGATTGGCTCAGCTACCTATCGGATGCTGCTCTATATCCAGGCGTACCGTCTGACCTTTCTCCGGCTCTTTGTATTACTTGCCCTGGCGGTAATCGCCTTATTTCTGGCGGGGGTTGTCCTGTCGGTTTACAATGATCGTTTTCCTCTGTTTCGTTACGGAGTGGCAATCGTTGCCGTCAGCTATCTGATCTTTTCCCTGGCAAAGCCGGATTACTGGATTGCCGTGTATCTGGAAGGGGGAAAGGAGCAATTGACGCTGGAGGATGCGGCCTACCTTACACAGGAGCTATCCCTGGATGCGTCTCCGGTGGTGCTGGAGCTTCTGGAGGAGGAAGGCCGCTGGACCCTCGAAGTGCCGAAAGGGACGGAGACTTCATCGGAATACATTGGCTTTGGAGAGCGGCGGGAATATCTCTCCCTGGACCAGTATAATAAGAATTATCGTGAAACGATTGCCCGATCCATGGAGGGAAGGGGCTTGAGAGATTACAACCTTTCCGTATCCAAAGCGTGGAAGACAGCAAAAAGCAGCTAGGAATCATTATTTTCCCATTTTGGGAGTTACCTTTTATCTATAATGTGTTATAATACAAGGTGTAAGAATAACTGTATCTGCATGGTATACCCCTGCTACAGGAACATATATTATGTTCCTGTAGTGTTTGCGATAAAAAAATTGGCCCGTGATTTAATGGAGGGCTGCATGATATGATGGATCAGGAGGAGTAAAAGAATATGGAATACAGGGTGGATGTGATCATACCTATTTATCATTCCGATGAAAAGCTGGACAGGCTGCTTAGGATGCTCGATCAGCAAACGGTAAAGCCCAACCGGGTGATTCTGCTTCATACTGTTGAAGCTCAGGGGGAGAAGCAGGAGCTGCCGGAGATAGAGGGGGCTGATATCTTTGTGGTGCCCATAGATAAGAAGGATTTTGACCATGGAGGAACCAGGAAATACGGTGCCTCCCTCTCGGATTCGGATATTTTGATGTTTATGACCCAGGATGCGGTTCCGGCGGATGAGCACTTGATCCAGGAGCTGCTTGCACCCTATGAGGATCCCTGGGTGTCGGCAACCTATGCCAGGCAGCTGGCAGATCAGCGGGTTGGACTGATTGAGCGTTACACCAGGCATTTTAATTATCCGAAACGCAGCCGGGTGAAGTCGCTCCAGGATATGGAGGAGCTTGGTATCAAAACCTTCTTCTGCTCCAATGTGTGCGCCACCTACCGCAACAGCGTATATCGGAAGCTGGGCGGCTTTGTGGAGAGGACCATCTTTAATGAAGACATGATTATGGCGGCGGCCATGATCAACGAGGGCTACCGGATTGCTTACGCGGCGGACGCCAAGGTGTGGCATTCCCACCGCTATTCCTATCTGCAGCAGTTCACCCGTAATTTTGATCTGGGCGTATCCCATAAGGAGTATGAGAAGGTGTTTTGCGGGGTAAGCTCAGAGGGAGAGGGTTTGAAGCTGGTGAAGAAGACCTGGAACTATCTGATAGAGAAGAAGCAGTTTTTCTTGCTTCCGGATCTGATTATGACCAGCGGCTTTAAATTTCTTGGTTATCAGCTGGGGCGCAGATATCATCTCCTGCCAAAGCAGCTGGTGAAACGCTTCAGTATGAATAAAGGGTATTGGAATTAAGTATCTAATCCATGACAAGTGAGGAACAGGATGAGCACAGTAGCAATTGTAATGGCGACCTATAACGGTGAAAAATATGTGGGAGAGCAGATTGAATCCATATTGGCTTCCACTTACCGGGATATTGAACTGTATATCTGTGATGACGGCTCCGCGGACGGTACCGTGAATATTCTGAGGAGTTATGAAATACAGCATCCGGATAAGGTTCATGTGGTTCAGAACGAAAGGAATCTTGGGCATGTCATGAATTTTATCCATGCCCTGTCCAGAACCACAACGGATTATGTGATGTTCTGTGATCAGGATGATGTATGGAAGAAGAATAAGGTGGAAATCACTCTGACCCGGATGCGCCATATGGAAGCGCAGCTGGGCAGGGAGCTGCCCGTGGCGGTATTTACCGATGCCACGGTGGTGGATAAGAACCTGGAGGTTCTTAACCCCTCCTTCTTTTGTTCCGGCCATTTGAACCCATGCAAGACGGATCTGCCCCATCTACTGATGGAGAATAAGCTTATCGGCTGTACGGTTATGGTGAATTCCGCCCTTCGTAAGAAGCTGCAAAGCAGACCCATGCCCCAGCATGCGCGTTATCATGACTGGTGGCTTGCTTTGATTGCCTCGGCTTTTGGCAAAATAGGCTATGTCAGGGAAAGCACCCTGCTCTATCGCCAGCATGGCGGCAATGTTGTGGGAGACACCGGCTTTCTGGCCTATGTCCGCAACAGAGTATCCAATCTTTATGAGCAGAGAGAGGCCCTGGAGAAGCTATACCTTCAGGCGGGAGAATTCCTGGAGCTCTACGGTGATATGCTTTCCAAAGATAAGAAGGAGATTTTGAGCCAATTTGCCTCCATGAGGGGGAAGAGCATTCTGGAACGCCGTATTCTTGTCTTCCGTTACGGTTTTTGGAAGACGGGGCTTCTGCGTAATGTAGGTTTACTGATTATTATATAAATTTGCTGCGGCCCCTTCTTTACCCTAAGATTTGTTATGAATGCATAGCTTCCCGTTTCTTTGAATTTTTATACGCACGCTTTATCGATGGAAAGCGATAAAATTTTGTGTAAAGTGGCCTGTATCAGTACTTGACAAATGAGAATGTAGTTGATACAATAGCTTACAACTTAATAATCTTACTTTTTATACAGCAACAGCAGCCCCATTACAGAGTGTCCTGTGGTGATGGGCTTTTTTATAAATAAGGACACAGGAACAGAGATATGGAAAGGAGTATGCCATGAAAAGAATCGTATTATCCATTCTGGTAGATAACACCGCCGGTGTACTGAGCAGGGTAGCAGGCTTATTCAGCAGGAGGGGCTACAATATTGACAGCCTGACCGTAGGTGAGACCCAGGATCCGGCCATTTCGCGTATGACAGTCCTGGCTAAGGGAGACGACCAGATTTTAGAACAGATCAGAAAGCAGCTGCTCAAGCTGGAGGATGTGATAGAGATCAAGGAGCTGGCTCCGTGCGAATCCGTAACCAGAGAATTAATTCTGGTTAAGGTTGCGGCGGCAGAGAAGGACCGGCAGGCAGTTATTTCCATAGCTGATATTTTCCGTGCCAAGATTGTGGATGTGGCGCTGGAATCCCTCATGATTGAGCTGACCGGCAATCAGGATAAGATCAATGCGTTTATTAACCTGCTCAGCCCTTATACTATTAAGGAGCTGGTTCGCACCGGTATCACCGGTTTAACCAGAGGATCCGGGGATATCTCGGATTTTGATGATTAATTATACTAACAGGAGGGATGGAGAACCCGTCCTCTTGTCATATAGGGAGGAGTAGCTCCCTCCTACACAATTATAAGGAGGAATTTAAGTTATGGCTAAGATTTATTATCAACAGGATTGCAACCTTTCGCTTTTGGAAGGCAAGACAGTGGCTGTGATTGGCTACGGCAGCCAGGGACATGCCCATGCATTGAACGCTAAGGAATCCGGTGTTCATGTTATTATAGGACTTTATGAAGGCAGCAAGTCCTGGGCAAAGGCAGAGGCAGCAGGCTTTGAGGTATATACGGCGGCAGAAGCGGCAAAGAGAGCGGATGTCATCATGATTTTAATCAATGATGAGAAACAGGCGAAGCTTTATAAGGAAGAGATTGCCCCGAATCTGGAAGAGGGGAACGCGCTGATGTTTGCCCATGGCTTCAGCATTCATTTTGGTCAGATTATTCCTCCCGCAAATGTGGATGTATTGATGATTGCTCCCAAGGGACCCGGACATACGGTTCGCAGCCAGTACCAGGAAGGTCAGGGCGTACCCTGTCTCATTGCGGTACATCAGAATGCAACCGGCAAGGCTCATGATCTTGGACTGGCCTATGCATTGGCCATCGGCGGAGCAAGAGCCGGTGTTCTTCAGACGACCTTCCGGGAAGAGACTGAGACAGATTTGTTTGGTGAGCAGGCCGTTCTCTGCGGCGGTGTGACCGCGCTGATGAAGGCGGGCTTTGAGACGCTGGTTGAGGCCGGTTATGAGCCGGAAAGCGCATATTTTGAGTGTATCCATGAGATGAAGCTGATTGTTGATCTGATCAATGAGAGCGGCTTTGCAGGTATGAGATATTCTATCTCCAATACGGCGGAATACGGGGATTATATTACCGGATCTAAGATTATTACTGCTGAGACCAAGGCTACGATGAAGCAGATTCTTACGGATATTCAGGATGGTACTTTTGCACGCAACTGGCTGCTGGAGAATCAGATTGGATGCCCGAACTTCAATGCGAAGAGAAGAATTGAGGCGGATCATCAGCTGGAGAAGGTTGGAGCAGAACTTCGGAAGATGATGAGCTGGACTAGTAAGAAGAAGCTGATTAATAATTAAAAAATAGTACTATAGAATGGTAGCTGTTGAGTGCAGTCATCGAGAAGCTACGTGTTAGAAAGCCTGCCTTTCTAACACTCACTGTATCGGGATGGGCATGAATAGTAATACAATTCAGCAGGCTTTTGTATTATTTTGTATGGACGATTATTGCAATAAAAAAAGAAATAGAGTATAATGAAAAACCAGAAAACTGATATTAGTTTTCTGGTTTTTCATTATTTCGAGATATTTTATATGATGTTGTGAATGATGTGAGGCTTTTGGTTGATTAAGGATATTTTGATTAATCGGGAGAGATTTCAATTGATTAGGAAGATTTCAACTAATTAAGGCCTTTTAATTAATCAAGAATTTTTTAATTAATTAAGGGAAATTCAATTAATTAGAGGTGGCTTCAAATTGATCGAGGACGTGAATGGAGGGCACAATGGAATTGAAGGAAAAGTTGATGGATGCGGTGATAGAGGCCTTTAATGAGAAGGGGCTGAAATTCACCATGGATGATATTGCGAAGCATATGGGGATCAGCAAGCGGACGCTTTATACGGTGGTGGAGGATAAGGAGGCTTTGTTTCTGGAGACGATGGAGACGGTGTTTGGCGAGATTAAGAAGGGGGAGCGGGAGATACTGGAGGACGAGAGCCTTGATAGTATAGAGAAGCTGAAGAGGATTCTGATTTTTCTGCCCAACCGGTATCAAGCCGTTGATTTTCGCCAGCTCTATGAGCTGAAGGACAAATACCCCAGGATTTATGCGAAGCTGGAGAAACGCCTGGAAACGGACTGGGATGCCACCTTTCAGATTATGGAACAGGCGATGGAAGAGGGGAGAATCAGGAGGATCAATTTGCAGATTTTCCGGGCTGTGTTCAGCGGGACCGTTGAATATTACTTAAGCCGCAGGATACTGGAGGAAAACAGGATTGAGTATGAAGATGCCCTGCGGCAGATGCTGGATATTTTGATGGAGGGGATACGCAGCAGGGAATAGGAGAAGGGAGAGGAGAAGAGATGCGGGAACGGATCAAGCTGAATGAGGGGTGGAGATACGGAAGGGAGTTCCGGGAAGAAATGCTGGAGCCCGGCTATGATGAGGCCGGGATGGAGGCGGTAAGGCTGCCCCATACTAATGTTGTTACTCCTTTTCATTATTTCGATGAGCAGATATACCAATTTGTCAGCTGCTACCGAAGGGCGCTTTATGCGGAGGAAGCCTGGAGAGAGAAAACGGTGCTGCTGACCTTTGAGGCCGTGGGGCATATCGCCGAGGTATATGTGAATCATTCTCTGGCAGGAAGGCATGAGGGAGGATATACTGCTTTTACTGTGGATATCGGGCCCTATCTGGTCTGGGGGAAGGAGAATATCATTGCCGTCAAGGCGGACAGCCGGGAGAGCAATAACCTTCCGCCCTTTGGAAATGTGATTGACTATCTCACTTATGGCGGTATCTACCGGGAGGTTTTTCTTGAGATATGTGAAAAAATAGGGATAGAGGATGTATTTATTATGACAGGGGACAGTCCCGCCGGGCTTCCGGAGGGGGATACCAGAGAGGTGAAGCTGCAGATTACCCTTCGCGGGGACTCGGACTTTGGGGAGGCGGATGAACAGACAGGTGGACGACAGATGGGCGGACAACGGCTGCGTTATTCCGTCATGGATGCTTTGGGGAAAGTGATTTATGACGGCAGTGAATTGCTGACCCGGTCCGAGGCCAGGCTGAGCTTTCCTGTAAGGGGAGTGCGGGACTGGGAGCCGGGCAGACCAGAGCTGTATTATTTGAAGGTGGGGCTATATCGGGAGGAGCGGGAGGGGATTCTTCTGGACAGGAAAACAGTCCGCTTCGGATTTCGTACCTGTGAATTCAGGGAGGACGGCTTTTACCTCAATCATAAGAAAATAAAGCTGGTGGGTCTTAACCGGCATCAGAGCTTTCCCTATGTGGGCTATGCCATGCCGAAGCGGCAGCAGCGAAGAGACGCCGAGATATTGAAATATGAGCTTGGGGTCAATGCGGTGCGCACCTCCCACTATCCCCAGTCCAGACATTTCATCGAAGCCTGTGATGAACTGGGGCTGCTGGTGTTCACGGAGCTTCCCGGCTGGCAGCATATTGGGGATGAGGAGTGGAAGAAGATTGCGGTGAGACAGGTTTATGAAATGATTATGCAATACCGGAATCACCCTTCCATCATCCTCTGGGGAGTTCGGATCAATGAGTCCCAGGATGATGATGAATTCTATGCCAGGACGAACCGGCTTGCCCATGAGCTGGATCCCGGGAGACAGACCGGCGGCGTCCGCTATCTTATGAAAAGCAGGCTGTTAGAGGATGTCTATACCTATAATGATTTCCTGCATAACGGGGATAACCGGGGCCTAAGCCCGAAACGGGAGGTGACCCCGGAGCCGGAAGCTCCGTATCTGGTCTCGGAATTCAATGGGCATATGTATCCGGCAAAATCCTTTGATGACGAGGATCACCGTCTGGAGCACGCCTTGAGACATGCCAGGGTACTGGAGGATTTGTTCGGACAGGAGGATGTTGCGGGAGGCTTCGGCTGGTGCATGTTTGACTATAACACCCATAAGGAATTTGGCAGCGGGGATCATATCTGCCATCACGGGGTAATGGATATGTTTCGGAATGCGAAGCTGGCGGCTTCTGTATATGCCAGCCAGGGCGAGGAGACGGAGGTATTTGAACTGAGCTCCTCACTGGATATCGGTGATCACCCCGGAGGAAATATCAAGAGAGTCTATGCCTTTACCAATGCGGATTTCGTTCGGATGTATAAGAATGAGACCTTTATTCGGGAATTCTACCCGGCGAAAAGCAGGTATCCCCATCTGCCCCATCCGCCGGTGCGGATCGATGATTTCATCGGAGAACTGCTGGAAAAGGAGGAGCATTACAGCCACAGGACCGCGGAAGCCATGAAGGAGATTCTTCTTGCGGTACAGGAACACGGGCCTAACAATCTTCCTCTCCGTCATAAGCTGAAGATGGGATGGCTGATGCTGCGGGAGCATCTTACTATGGAAGACGGAGCCAGGCTCTATTACAAATATGTGGGGAACTGGGGCGGTCAGGCTTCTGTCATCCGTTTTGAAGCAATCCGAGGCGGCAGGGCGGTTAAAACAATTATGAAAAAGCCTGCCAGCCAGCCAAGACTGCAGGTATCCGCGGACACAACACAGCTGATGGAGGACGGAACCTATGATGTGGCGGCTGTCCGGCTGCGTGCGGCGGATGAATGGGGAAATCTTCTGCCCTATTGCCAGCTTGCCATTACGCTAAAAGCGGAGGGGGCCATTGAAATCATCGGTCCATCGGTCATAAGCCTGCAAGGAGGGATGGGCGGAACCTATGTAAAAACCAAGGGGCGCCCCGGAAAGGGAAGGCTTTTTATCAGTCAGCCCCAGCTGGGAGACAGGGAGATGGAATTTACGGTTGAAATTGCGGCGGACAGCGCAGAACCAGGAAGACTGCAGTAAATGGATTCTGGAAGAAATTCTTAAAAATTTCATGTTATCCTGTGTCGATATTTTTTTGAATTTAATATTTCTATTTTAAAAAGTTTGTGATATAGTAAATATGTCCTATTTTTTGAGGGTATTAGTAAAGCTTTTGACGATAACTGTCTTTTATCGGAAGCGGAAAGGATGGCTTCCCGATATCTTAATAATATGAGGTGTACGGATAAGAATGAGGAAGAATGCCATGAAGAGCAGGTACAATTTATTGGGTTCCTTCGTAAGAGGGGATTGGGATAATTTGATTGACAGACAGAGCTTTTGTGAGGACAGGGAAGCAGCCGGGGATTGGAGAGACCGGCTGTCTTATATCCTTGCTGTTGCGGCGCTCTTCTCCGGCATACCCTTCATGATATACGGAGGATTTCTCTATTACAGGACAGGTTGGGCTGCCCATGGAATGGTTCCCCTGCTTCTGGAGGCACTTGTTGGGACAGTTATATGGAATAAAAGAATTGCTGCAGGGAGAAAGAAGCAGTTACTGATATGGGCCGTCTATGCCGGAACCTTGTTCCATACTTTTACGGCCGGAATTATGGGCAGCATGGTTGTTGCGGCATTCACACTGTTTCTGGCAGGGCTGTTGCTGGACAAAAAGCAGCTCCGCCGTTTTTGGCTATTAAATTATGCGGTGTTTCTGGTGATAGCACTGTTATTATATCTTAACCGCGGCCCATACCTTGATGCCGGGATACTTGATACCGGTAACGCATACATAGGAGCTCCGGACTATACCGGGGGCGGACAGTATAAAGAGATATGGATAGTCTGTGCGGCAGTTATGCAGGCCTGCAGTTTGATGCTTCTGTTGCCGGCAAGGGGAATTTATAACCACCTGGACAGACAGTTCCGGTTGGCGGAGGAAGAAAAGGTCAGACTTAAGGCTTTGATTGAGAACAGCACCGATATGGCTCTGATATCAGATGAGACAGGTAGGGTTCTTTATTATAGTTCCAATCTATATGACCGGTTTCCCTGGATATCCGGAACCCTTTTGGGAAGTAATTTTATCGATGAGCTTTATTTGGAGAATCCGGAGCATTTATGGTCTGTTTTCCATGAGCTGAGGGAGAAGTCAGGTAGGAGAGTAACGGAGGAGGTAAGGTATCGGCATCGGGAGAGGTACGGCTACCTTGAATTGACGGCGGTGAATCTCCTGCAGGATACTGCGGTTCAGGGAATTCTGATTTATTGCAGGGATATCACCCGGCGAAGGGAGCAGGAGGAGGAGATACGGTATCTCTCCCAGCATGACTATCTGACAGGGCTTTATAACAGGGCTTTTTATGAGCGTGAGCTGGAGCGTCTGGAACGGACCCAGACTCTGCCCTTATCTGTTATTGTGGGAGATGTCAATGGATTGAAGATGATAAATGATTCCCTGGGGCATGATGAAGGGGATAAGCTCCTGGTCTCCATAGCCAATATATTAAAGAAATGCTGCAGGGATGGGGATATCATTGCAAGGCTGGGCGGTGATGAATTCAACATTCTTCTTCCGGGCACGGATAAAGAAGAGGCAATAGAGATCATTCACCGGATCTGCAATACCTGCGAGGAATATAATGAAAAGCTGGCCGGTGAGGTCTATCATATCAGCATTTCCCTTGGGGCGGCCTCCAGGACAGAGAAGAAGCAGTCCATGGACAGTGTGATCAAACAGGCCGAGGATTATATGTATAAAAGAAAGCTGCTGGAGGGCAGAAGCTTTCACAGCTCCATCATAGCTTCCATGAAGACCGTCCTCTATGAGAAATGCTTTGAAAATGAGGAGCATGCCGGCAGACTGCTTCATCTTACCAGAATGGTGGGAGAAGAGCTGGGGCTGACGAGGCAGCAGTCGGATGAGCTGGAGCTTCTTTCCACCATCCATGATATTGGGATGATTGGGATTGATGACCATATCCTGAATAAGCCCGGCAAGCTGACCAGGGAGGAGTGGGAGAAGATGCAGAAGCATTCGGAAATCGGATACCGGATCGCCATGGCCTCCCCTGGTCTGATGTCCATTGCCTATCCCATTCTGACTCATCATGAGCATTGGGATGGCGGAGGCTATCCCCAGGGACTGACGGGGGACCGGATACCGCTGCTGTCAAGAATTCTGGCAGTTGCGGATGCCTATGAAGCAATGACCCAGGACCGTCCCTACCGCCGGGCAATATCCGGGGAAGAGGCGATTTTCGAAATTATTGATAAGGCGGGAACCCAGTTTGATCCCAAAATCGCCAGGGTTTTTGCAGAAAAAATGTCAAATGATTTTTTAGGTAAAAGTGAGCAGGCCGTAATTGACATTACATCGGGAAAATGTTAATATAATCAAGTAATTGATTATGATATTACAAAAATAAAAACAATTGAGGTATGAGAAATGAAGAGATAACTTGCCGATCCACGATTTTAATCAATATACGCTTCTGGCGTATATGTTAATATCAAGGGATGCCTTACAGTAAGGTATCCTTGCGTCGAACGCAGTGAAGTGCGCATCCTGGTATACAGTGCTTCTGAGGAAGCATTGGGATAGGAAGCGTCTGTTTCGATTGCAGCGGGCAAGTTATTATTGATCCAATTCTAATTATAGAGAGCAGCTGGCATGGCAGTTACCATGGGTTCAGCTGTGATGTATACAGCGATTACAGCGGTCTCCGGGCATTGATCAGACAGCCTGGGGAGAGCCGGAATTAGAATAGGTTATATTGATAAACTGTGATGATTTGCCCACGAGATGGATTTCTTGTGGGCGTTTTTATTTCAGGAAAAGGCCCGGAAGTGAAACGAAGCAGAGGTTCACCGGACTGCGGTGAAAGGAGAAATGAGATGTCACAGATTATTGTAAATGATTTAACCTTCAGCTATGATACCAGCTATGATACGATTTTTGAAAATGTAAGCTTTCAGTTGGATACGGACTGGAAATTAGGCTTTGTGGGAAGGAACGGCAGAGGAAAGACGACCTTCCTCCACCTGCTGCTGGGCAGATACCCCTATAGAGGAAGCATCACTGCATCCGTAGAATTCAGCTATTTTCCCTTTGAGGTCAGCAATCCGGAAGAGAATACGCTGTCCGTGGTCCGGAATATCATTGCTCCCTATGGTGAATGGGAGGCCGAAATGGAGGCATGCCTTGCCGCCAGTGCGGGATGGAATACCCTGGCGGGAAATGCTCCGGGGGAGGGTAATCAGAAAGAGATTATTGGGGAGAAGGAGGCTCTGGAACGCTACGGAAGATTGCAGGAGCTGTATCAGGCCCATGATGGCTATGTGATTGATGAAATGATTGAGAAGGAGATAGGAAAGCTGGGAGTGAATCCGGAGGTTCTGGCCAGGCCCTTTGCCACCCTAAGCTTCGGAGAGAGAACGAAGCTGTCCCTGGCGGCAATGTTTTTAAAAAAGAATAATTTTCTGCTCATTGATGAGCCGACCAACCATCTGGATATGGAAGGACGCCAGACCCTGGCCCAATATCTCAGAAGCAAAAAGGGATTTATTCTGGTCTCCCATGACCGGAGCTTTCTGGATCAATGCATTGATCATGTGCTGTCCATTAACCGGATGAATATTGAGGTTCAGAAAGGAAATTACTCCAGCTGGCAGCAGAATAAGGAGTATCAGGATCATTATGAGATAGAGAGGAATGAGCAGCTGAAGAAGGATATCCTCCTTCTGTCTGATGCGGCTAAAAGGGCTGCCGGTTGGTCCGATCAGGTGGAGCGGTCCAAGATCGGCTCCCATACGTATGACCGGGGCTTTATCGGACATAAGGCGGCGAAGATGATGAAAAGGGCTAAGTCCATCGAGAACCGGAAGCTGGAGGCCGTCGAGGAGAAGAAGGGGCTGCTTAAGAATATCGAGCAGACGGACGCCCTGAAGATCAATATTTTGGATTTTCCGGGAAAGAGGCTGGCGGAAGCGGAGAAACTAAGCCTATTCTATGGCAGGCAGGAAGTGGCGGCGGATATTAACTTTACCATACAGAGGGGGAGCCGCATGGCAATCCGGGGAAGGAACGGTTCCGGCAAGACCACCTTATTCAAGCTGCTGCTGGGAGAGAAGATTGATCATACCGGCAGATATTATGTGGCTCCCGGTCTGAAGATATCCTATGTATCCCAGGATACTTCCTATTTAAAAGGCAATCTGAAGGACTTTGCTTCCAACTATGGATTGGATGAATCCATCTTTAAGACAATACTGCGGCAGCTGGACTTTTCCAGGGTGCAGTTTGAGAAGGATATCCGGGAATTCAGCGGCGGCCAGAAGAAAAAGGTATTATTGGCAAAGAGTCTTGCCGAACCGGCCCATATTTTTCTCTGGGATGAGCCCTTGAATTTTGTGGATGTGTTCTCCAGGATACAGATCGAGGAATTGCTCTTGAAATACCAGCCGACCATGATCTTTGTGGAGCATGACCAAACCTTTTGTGAAAGGATCGCAACGGATTGGACTGTATTAAAAAAGTAAATGTTGTGGCAGCATATGAAATAAGGTTAAGAAATTAAATAATTGGTGTCAAATATGAAATTGTGATATGCTTGATGTGATATCTTTTCATGAACATACGGATGACTCGCATAGTGCGGCATTCGTTGAGCTGCTGGAGACAGCGGGAAGGAGGCCGATAATGAAAGGGAGACAGTGGAGGAGCCGGATCTTGAGGATGCTGCTGTTTGGATTAATCTGCGGTATGAGCGGAGGATTGATTCTAATTATTTTAAATGCCTATATAAAAACTTCCGTGGAGGAACGGATATTGACTCCGGCAGAGGCGGAGAAGCTTGCCAATGCGGACTGCATTCTGATACTGGGTGCCGGTGTCTGGGGAAATGAACGTCCCAGCCACATGCTGGAGGACAGGCTGGAACAGGGAATTCTGCTCTATCAAAGGGGGATCAGTGACCGAATTCTGATGAGCGGGGATCATGGCAGAAAGGAATATGATGAAGTAAATGTGATGAAGAATTATGCAATGGAAGCGGGGGTACCGTCTTCTGATATTTTCATGGATCACGCCGGATTTTCCACCTACGAGAGCGTGTATCGTTCCAGAGATGTGTTCCAGGTGAAGAAGGTTGTCATCGTAACCCAGCAATATCATCTGTACCGGGCGCTGTATGATGCCAGGAGGCTGGGATTGGATGCCTATGGAGTGCCGTCGGACCAGAGAAGCTATGCCGGCCAGAACTACAGGGAGCTGAGAGAGCTGCTGGCCAGGGCGAAGGATTATATCTATTGTCTGCTGCAGCCCGAACCGACTTATTTGGGGGAAGCGATTCCGGTCGGCGGAAACGGCGATGTAACAAATGATTGATAGTATCAGCCAGAATTTGTCAAGCTTTATTTATCGGAAGAGATGTCGGATTTGATTAAAAAATGACTTGGTATAAACTTTTTCATTTGAGGACATTCTATAGAATAGACAGGCAATTGCTGTGTATTTCGTTGAATTTTGTTGAATTGTCTGAAATCATTGGGAATTGCCCCTTGTATATTCTGAAAAGAAAGTATATAATATTAAGAAATAGGACAAGATTTACCATTCGCAGGAGAGCCACACAATATCAGGCAAAAATGTTGTAGCAATAGTTAAGGCAGCAGTATAGAATGCTAATGATTAGGAGAAGTGAAGCAATGAAGGAATGGAGAATATTGTTGTTTTTAGAATTCGATTGGAGAATGTTCAAGTTTTACCGTAAATTAGTCAATTGGCTGGTAAAGAAAGGAATGAAGCTGTCTTCCCCTATATTGTGCATGATTAACCAGGGACTGGACTACTGCGGGGTGGAGATGGTCAGAAAGCAGCGTATTTATGAGAGGCTTACCGGTCAGGTCATTCGATATTATAAAAGTGACGAAATCTGACCTAAAATTCGCCTGTCATTTCCCAAAAGAACTAAGAGTAGTTTTAGTGCGCCGGGAAAGGACAGGCGATTGTTGTATTATGCATTCTTTTTCGGTTTTTTTATAACCTCGGGTTCGGGCATAATGGGCTTTAAGGACGGAATAGCGCTGGTGGTATCCGTCTTTTTCTTTTTCTTAACCTCTTTGCGAATATCTCGATTTGCCATGGATATCACTTCCTTTTATCATGATATATTTGTGAAATTTACTCATATCTATTATAATAACTTATGATGATTTAGTCCAGAAAAATTTTTCATAAAAGTCGGCAAATAAAAGAATATATGTCCGTTGTATAAGTTGGATATATAATTGTGTAAATATCAAGGTTAATTATACAAAATAAATATTTTGGTTAAAATAGCAAAATACTATTGACATAATTGAGTACAAATGGTATCATCAAGTTAAACGTAAAACGTGTACGATATTAACAATGTGTTTTTGGGGTAAAAAGATAAACTATGACACGTTTAACGTAAAACCATTCAAAGAAAGAGGAGGATTTTATATGAGATGTTCTAAATTATGCAAGGCATTATCTTCCATCGCACTGGTTGCAGTATTGATGACCATGAGCGTACAGGCATTTGCCGCAACTACCTATCTGGTACAGGATGGCAGCTTTGCAAATGCAGGCTTCGTGAATGCCGGGGAAGCAAAGGACGGGACGATTGAGGGTCCTGGTAACTGGACACAGTTGAATCTGGGGGACGCGGCTGTGGATGCACCTTATCTGCATGTCATTCTAAAGGCAACGGGAGATACGGCAGCGGCACAGATTGGCGTATCGGATCTATACACATTTGTACTTGCCGACATGGGCGTTGTCTTAACGGAGGAATACCAGGACGTGGTTCTTCCGGTAGAGGAGAAGGGAATCACAATGCTTTCCTGGATGAATTGCATGGGCCTTGACGGCGGCAGCAGTGTATATACGATTAAGGATGTATTCCTTTCTGATGACGCGGCCTCCACACTGGCAGCGGCAGAGCCTGCTGCAGAATCAGCACAGGAAGCGGCCCCTACGGAAACAATGCCTAAGACAGGTGATTTTGCGGGAATGACCGGCTTCGCCGTTGCAGGTATGGCAGCATGTGCAGCCGGCCTGACAGCAGTAGCAAGGAAGAGGAAAACTTCAGGGAAATAATATTTGGAGCGGTAATGATGAGGTTATAATTGGATGGAAGGAGAACAGGGAAGATGAAGAAAATGAAAAGATGGTTAGGTCTCCTGTTGTGTGCGGTGCTGACGGTGAGTCTGTTATCCGCTTGCGGCAACAAGACAGAGGAGGCAGGGAAGACTCCGACAGAAGGCGCAAAGACAGAGGATAATAAAACAGAGGACACCAAGAAGGATGAACCGAAGGAAGATGCTTCCGGTAAGGAAGAGAAGACGGAGAAGGTTCAGCTGACCCTTGGCATATGGCCGGAGGATACCCTTACGGCTGACATAGAATTACATAAAGGATATGTGGCAACCTTTAATGCAACCCATCCCAATGTAGAGGTGGTTCCCTCCTATTATAAGTATGCTACGGATACCTTTGTACCCCTTGCAGAATCGGGTAACCTGCCGGTTATCTTTGAGACCTGGTATACGGAGCCTCAGAAGCTGATCAATGGTGATTTTGTAGCCGATATCACCGATATTCTCAATGAAAGAGGATGGACAGAGAAGATCAATCCTTCCATCCGGGAACTGCTGTCCAAGGACGGAAGAATCTACGGTATTCCCCGTGACGGCTATGCTTTGGGCTTGATGCTGAATGTGCAGCTTTTTGAGCAGGCGGGCCTGGTGGATGCAGACGGTGTTCCGTTGTATCCCAAGACATGGTCGGAGCTGGCAGAGACCGCGAAGAAGATTAAGGATGCTACCGGATCGGCAGGCCTTTGTCTGCTGGCTGCCAATGAAGCAGGCGGATGGCATTTCAGCAATATCGCCTGGGCTTTTGGGGCAACCTTAACCCTGGAGGAAAACGGAAAGTTTGTTGCCAATGTGGATACGCCTGAAGCAATTGCAGCAATGGAGTATGTGAAGAGCCTGCGCTGGGACTATGATGTGCTTACGGAAGATCCCCTCAATGAGGATTGGGGTTCCGGCTTTGTCAGCCTGGGAACCGGAGCGGCTGCTATGTATATCGCGGCCAATGATGCGGTAAATCAGCCGACACAGGTTAACGGCCTTCCCGTAGATAAGCTTGCCATGTGCGCGCTTCCGGCTGGACCCGATGGAAAGCAGTTCTCCTTATCGGGAGGAACTCCGTATATGTTTGCCAAGAACGCTACCCCGGAACAGATCAATGCGGCTTTGGATTATCTTGAGGTTATGGGTAAGGCACCGGTAGCGACGGATGATGCAATTGCAGGTATGAGAGCGGATGCCCAGAACCGTATTGCCAATGGTGTTCCCGTCATTCCCCGTTTCCCTTGCTGGGTTGCAGAGGATGTGCTGGCAGCAGAGGATGCGATTGTTGCTGAATTCGGCAATGTGGATACCAAGCTGTATCAATCCTATTTCGACGTGCTGAAGAAGGAAGGCAATCTCCGTCTGGAGGAGGTTGGTGATGCGCAGAAGCTGTACGCCGAGCTGACCAAGGTTCTTCAGGCAGTGGTTACGGATAAGAATGCAGATGTTGCCGCCCTGATGAAGAAAGCAGATGAGAATTACCAGTCCATACTTGATAATACGTTAAATAAATAATAAGACCGGGGAGTCAGAAGTCATTTTTCTTCCGGCAAGTGTCACGGCTTCTGACTCCCTTTAGCTTTCAAAAAGTAAAATTTTATAGCTGTAAAAGAGCAGAAAGAAAAGCAGAGGAAAAGAAAGAAAGTCATGGAAAATCAGAAAAAAGGAGGGGAGATCAGATGGTAAAGGTCAAAAGGGAGCTGTCTCCGGGAGGGAAGGGAAAGGCGGCCCTGCAAAGAGATGCTGCAGGCTGGCTGATTATGCTTCCCACAATTATATTATTCGCCTTTTTTGTTTGGGAGCCATTATTGGAAAGCGTCCGCCTCTCCTTATATACGGCAAAGGGAATAAGGCTTCAGGAATTCGTGGGACCGGATAATTATATGCTGGTTCTGAAGAATCCGGATTTTACAGCGGCAATGACCAACACCCTAAAATATATACTGTGGTCTCTGGTGATCGGCTTCATGGCCCCTGTTATTATTGCAATTTTGATTACAGAAACAGTGCATTTGAAGGGATTGTTTAAGATCGGCGTATATTTCCCCAATATTATGCCCGGTATGGCGATGGTAATGATGCTGGGATATTTTTTCCGTCCGGGCAATACGGGAGTGTTGAATATTTTGTTGGGGAAGCTGGGGGTGCAGCCTCTGGTATGGCTGTCCAATCCTAAGCTGACGATACCGCTCATTGTGGTGACAATGACGTGGAAGGGTGCCGGTGCCACCGCCTTTCTTTATATGGCAGGGCTTAACGGGATCAACCCGGAGCTGTATGAGGCCGCAACCCTGGATGGGGCGGGAATCCGTCAGAGAATCCGGTACATAACGCTGCCCAATATATTGTCTTTGGCGAAGACCTTGCTGATCCTTCAGATTATCGCCGTGTTCCAAATCTTATATGAGCCCTTGGTTATGACCAACGGAGGGCCCAATAATGCGAGTATTTCGATTATGCAGCTGGTATACAATTATGCGTTCCGGGATTTTAATTATCCGGCGGCAGCCGCTCTGTCGGTTATGATATGCATCATACTGATTATATTAAGCGGACTGTATTTCAAAATTACAAAATCGAAGGACTAATGTCAGAGGTTATATGAGGTTGGAAGAGATAAGGTCTATAGATGAAGGGGGACCGAGTCCATGCCGGCAGGTTTATGGCGATTTGTACGGTAAAAGGCATGGATATAAGAATAGAAAGGCACGGTGCTGCTATGTTTTTTGATAAATATATTGGAAAAGAGGACGGAACCATCCGCTACTACGATCTTCATTCGCTGAGGCATAAGATACTTTGTATCCTGATTTATCTGGTATGCCTGGGAATGCTGGTGGTTGCCATATTTCCGTCCGTCTGGGTGTTCCTTGCCAGCTTTAAGGATATTGCCGAGTTTCGGAAGGAAGCGACCATCCTGCCGAGGAGCTTCAGCCTCCAGGCATATGTTAAGACATGGAATGATTTAAAATTTACTAAGTTTTATATTAATTCGCTCATCGTGGTAGCAGGCTGTGTGGCCAGCTCAGTCCTGTTCAATGGGCTTCTGGCATATGGTCTGGCGATTCTTAAGCCCAGAGGGCATAAGCTGGTTCATACCCTGGTTATGTGGGGACTGCTCATCCCGGCTACCACCAGTGTTGTTGCACTCTTTGTCAATATTAACCGCATTGGATTAAACCGGTCCTTTATTCCGTTATGGCTGTCCATGGGTGCCAATGCCTTTTATGTGGTCATGTTCAAACAGTTTTTTGAGGGACTGCCCAAGGAATTGATTGAAGCGGCGAAGCTGGACGGCTGCGGCGTGCTGCAGACCTTTACACGGATTGTATTGCCGCTGTCCAAATCCATTATCATGGTTATATCGATCTTTACTATTAATGCGGCATGGTCCGATTTCTTACTTCCCTATCTGGTACTTGGCGGCTCCGGCAAGGAGACGGTCATGGTACGGTTATTCATGTTCCGGACCTCCAATGCAACGGATGTGGAAGTACTGCGTGCGGTGGCATTTGCAATCATACCGCCCATTATTTTATTCAGCATATTCCAGAAACAGATTACAGCAGGCGCCACAACCGGTGCCGTTAAGGGATAACTTGGAGGCAGAGCATGGCTAAAGTAGCAGATAAATATTATATTACAGACCCCTGGAGAATTATTGAAGAGGGCTTTGACCCGGATTATTCCCAGGTATCCGAGTCGATTTTTTCCCTGGGTAACGAATATATGGGAATCCGCGGATACTTTGAAGAGGGGTATCAGGGTGAGAGTCTGATCGGAAGTTATTTTAACGGAATTTATGAAGAAGCGAAGACAGAGGGTTCCGCTTATAAGGGAGTTATTGATAAAACAGAATTCATGGTGAATTCCGTGGACTGGCTGTATCTGCGCATCCAGGCAGGAGAGGAAATGCTTCGTTTTGACCGCTCGCGGACGGAGAATTTCCGCAGGGAGCTGGATCTTCGCACCGGTGTTCTGACCCGGAGCTATGTCTGGGTTCTGGAGGACGGAAGGAGGCTGGCTCTGGAGTTTGAACGCTTCCTGTCCATGAACAGAGCCTGTCTCGGCGGGCAGAGAGTGAGCTTCACGCCCTTGAATTTCTCAGGAGAGATAACGATCACGGCGGGACTTGATTTCTCCCAGCCCCACCGGATGGTGGGCAGGAATCTTTGGAATTGTCAGGAGAAGGAAGCCGGCCGGGACTGGTGTGCTATGAAGGCGGATACGGTTAACACGAACCAGTCCGTCTATTCCCTGAGCAAATTTGATCTGGATCAGTCCGGTTCTGAGGAGGGCCGTATTGACGGCGTAGGAATAGCAGAGCAGGAGAGACAGGAGGACAAGGGAATCTATAA
This sequence comes from Anaerotaenia torta, assembly GCF_050433395.1. Taxonomy (NCBI): domain Bacteria; kingdom Bacillati; phylum Bacillota; class Clostridia; order Lachnospirales; family Lachnospiraceae; genus Anaerotaenia; species Anaerotaenia torta. The sequence goes on along the minus strand of NZ_JBNPXH010000002.1, from coordinate 245,921 downwards.
GGTATTTACCCTGCGCCTGTCAGAGGGGAAGAAGACCCGGTTTAAAAGACTGGTTATGAATCTGGTGAGGAAGGAGAATTCTTCCCAGGAATTTCATACATTTAACGTTAAATGTAAGGAAGCCCGGCAGACTATGGATGCCTTTGATTATGACGGGGTTAAAAAAGAGAATGCATTGTGGTGGGATGCCATGTGGAAGGCATCGGATATTGTTATTGACGGGGATGAGCTGAACCAGCAGGGAATCCGTTATTGCATCTTCCAGATGCATCAGACCTATCACGGGGCGGACAGGGGAACCATCATCGGAGCGAAGGGGCTTACCGGGGAAGCTTACAGCGGCAATACCTTCTGGGATACGGAGACCTACTGCCTTCCGTTTTATATCTTTAATAATGTGGAGGCGGCGAAGCATCTGCTGGAATTCCGCTATCTTACCCTTCCGGAGGCCAGGGAAAGGGCCAGGGCACTGGACTGTGAGGGAGCCTTTTACCCCATTGCCACCATCAGCGGAAGAGAATGCTGCAGCCTGTGGCAGCATGCAAGCCTGCAATTACAGGCTTCCACAGCGGTTGCTTACGGACTGAAGCATTTTGAGACGGTTACCGGAGAAGAGGAGTTCCTGTTCTCCACCGGCCTGCCCGTTCTGATTGAAGTCAGCCGGATGCTGGTGAGCAGAGGGGCATGGAATGCGGATCATACTAATTTTGGATATTACGGTGTTATGGGGCCGGATGAGTTTCAGATGATGGTAAACCATAATTGCTATACTAATTTTATGGGGAAGTTCACTTTGGAGTATACCCTGGAGGTGCTGGAGCGCTTTGAGAAGAAGGAGCGGGCCGCATATGAGGAGCTGTTCAAGGAATATGGTCTGACCCGGGAAGAGCTGGAGAACTGGAGCCTTACGGCCGGGAAGATGTACATCCCCTATGAGGAAGAAACAAAGCTGTTTGAACAGCATGACGGGTATTTTAACCTGCCCCATATTGATGTGGATCAGATACCTGTGGAGGACTTCCCGCTGTATCATCATTGGAGCTATGACCGGATCTACCGGAATGATATGATTAAGCAGCCGGATGTGCTGATGCTGATGCTTCTGTTCAACGGAAGCTTTACCAGGGAGCAGCTGCAGAAAAATTATGAGTTCTACGAGCCGAGATGCATTCATGAAAGCTCCCTCTCCCCGTCGGTTCATTCCATTCTGGCAGCCCAGCTGCAAAAGCATGAGGAGGCTTACCGTTTCTTCGGCTTCGCCACAAGAATGGATCTGGATAATTATAACCGGAATACGGCAGAGGGATTGCATACCACATCGATTGCGGCGGCTTGGATGAACATTGTCTACGGCTTCGGAGGAATGCGTTCCGACAGAAAGGGACTTCGCTTTGCACCCTCCATACCGAAGGCATGGAACGGATTTTCCTTCCGCATCCATTACGGGGGAGATACGATACAGGCGGAAATCACGAAGGAGGAGGCTGTATTCTATACCCTGGAGGGAACAGAGATTGAGATATCAGTTTATGACCAGCCTGTGATTCTTGGGGGAGAGAAGGTAAGAATTCCGGTACCCCAAGAGTGGAGAAGCCTGTAACGGGATAGAAAAATTTGGGGGTGCGTATGATTAACTGGAGGATTGAGGAAGAAGGCTTTGACAGGGAAAAGATCTCCCATCAAGGGAATAAATTTCTCACGGGAAACGGTTATATGGGAATCCGGGGAACCCTGCCGGAATACGGAAGAGAAGAGTATACCGCGGTGAATCTGGCGGGTATCTATGACCGTGTGGGTAACGGATGGAGGGAGCCTCTGAATGCGCCGAACGGATTATATACCTGGTTGGAGCTGGATGGGGTGAGCTATGGTCTTCCGGATAGTCCGCCTGTCTTTCATAAAGTAAGCCTGGATTACCGGCATGGTCTGTATGAGAGGGATACCAGATGGAATACACCGGCAGGAACATTGGCCCTCAAGATGCAGCGTTTTGCTTCCATGGCGGAGAAGCATCTGATCTGTATGAAATACAGCTTTCAAATAGAAGCAGGGGCACAGGTAAGCCTCTATACCGGTCTGGATGGCATGGTATGGGATATTCACGGTCCCCACTACGATGAAATGGAATTCGGCAGAGAGCCGTCAGGCGCGGAAGGCCGGGAATTGATTTATACCGTGGCGGCTACCCATGAGAACAGGGATCAGGTATGTGTCTATGAGGCCTGTGATACGAATTTTGACGTGCGGGAAGAGTATATCCGGGAAGAACGGAGGCTGCTGCGCCGCTTCACCTTTGCTGCCAGGCCGGGAGTTACTTATCATTTATATAAATATATCAGCGTATATACAAGCAAGGATACATCGGACTTCCGGGAATGCGGCCGGGAATTGGTTATGGCGGCAGAGAAGGAGGGCTATGCGGAGGCAAGAGATTCCCACATGGTCCGGTGGGAGAAGCTGTGGAGTGTCTCCCAGGTTACGATTGAAGGGGATGAAAAAGCCATGGAGGCTTTGAATTATTCTCTGTACCACCTTCATTGCATCGCTCCAAGGCATAGGGACCAGCTGTCCATTGCGGCCCGGGGGCTTTCGGGGCAGACTTATAAGGGGGCGGTATTCTGGGACACGGAGATGTTTATGCTGGATTTCTTCCTGCTGACAGAGCCTTCCGTTGCCAGGACGCTGCTGGAGTACCGGATTAAAACCCTTCCGGGAGCAATGGAGAAAGCAAGAAATTACGGATATCAGGGGGCCTTTTACGCCTGGGAGAGCCAGGAGGGCGGATATGACGCCTGTTCGGATTATAATGTAACGGATGTATTTACCGGGAGACAGATGCGGACCTTCTTTAAGGATAAGCAGATTCACATCAGTGCGGCAATTGTATATGCAATTATGAGATATACGGATTATACCGGAAGGGATGCGCTGCTGGTTCAGGGCGGAGCAGAGGTGATCCTGGAATGTGCCCGTTTTTATTATGATCTGCTGGTTAAAAGGGTGAATCGGGAGCGATATGAGCTTCATGATGTCATCGGACCGGATGAGTACCATGAGAGAGTGAATAATAATGCCTATACCAACCGTATGGCGAAATTCACGTTTGACAGCGCTCTGCGGATTCTTACCTGGATGACGGGAAGGGAGCAGGAGGTGATATTGCCGGCAGCGTATGATATCCGGCAGCTGACACAGCAATTTTCCGATGCCGCATCCAGGCTGTATATTCCCGGACCGGACAGGGAAAGCGGTGTGGTGGAGCAGTTTGACGGATATTTTCAGCTGGAGGACGCGGGGATTGAGGAGCTGAAAGGAAGGCTGCTCCATGAGAAGGAATACTGGGGCGGAGCCTACGGCGTGGCGGCACATACGAAGGTGATTAAGCAGGCGGATGTGGTGACGATGCTGAATCTGTTCTCCCAGGAATATGACGAGGGTATCCTGCTTAAGAATTGGGAGTATTATGAGCCGAGAACAGAGCATGGCTCTTCCCTGAGCGCCTGCATGTATGCCATGCTAGCCTGTAAATGCCATATGCCGGACAAAGCCTACCCATTCTTTATGAAATCCGCCTTATCCGATCTGGAAGGAGGAGGCAAGGAATGGGCCGGTCTGGTCTATATCGGAGGCACACATCCGGCATCTTCCGGAGGTGCCTATATGACGGCGATCGAAGGCTTTGCAGGAATTCACACGGAGCAGGGAGAACTGAAGCTGAAGCCGTGCCTGCCCTCCGGGTGGAAGAAAATGAGCTTTCATGTATTTTACCGCGGCCAGCTCTATCATGCCGAGGTGACCAGGGAGGCAGGCAGCCTGACCTTAATTGATTAGGAGGCAGAGGGTCAATCTGATCAAATCCTTTGTACGCTGTTTCGTTCCACCAGCCGGATCGGAAGGATAACCTCTTTTTTCAGCAGGGGGTTTTTATCCAGCAGATCCATCAGGAAGGTAACTGCCAGCTTACCCTTTAAGGGGGCATCCTGGTGGATTGTGGTCAGGGGAGGAGAGATCAGCCGGCACAGATTGATATCGTCGAAGCCGATGACGGAGATATCCTCCGGGACACGCTTGCCTGACTGCTGAATTCCCGCCATAATGCCGGCCGCCAGAATATCCGCGGTTGCAAAGACGGCAGTGATATCAGTGCGCTGCGCCAGTCGATGGCCCAGGTTAATGGTGGTCTCCGTGTCCAGTTCCTGCTCAAATACAAGCTCCGGGCGAAAGGAAAGAGAGGCTTCCGATAATGCGTCTTTATAGCCCTGGAAACGCTCGGATACTACACCCCGGAGCTTGATCGGAGGAGAGGCGAAGGCGATTTTGCTGTGTCCCTGTTGAATCAGATATTTGGTTGCAGTGTAACCGCCCTGGTAGTCTTCCAGGCCCACATTGCACATATTGGAGATGGGGACATAGCTGTCAATTAATACAATGGGGACGTCCAAATCCTTTAAGGTATGGTAGAATTCATCCTCGAATACACCGGTGAAAAAGAGACCGTCCACATTCCAGTTCCGGAGAAAGGCAGACAGATCCGAGGAGGTCTCTACGGCGCGCAGCATCAGATAATAGCCGTTCTCCCGGAGGGTCTTCTCGATGGAGCCGATAAAGGCAGAATGAAAAGGGTCTTCAATAATCGTTTCTTTTTTATTGGCAGTCAGATGGCTTATCATTCCTATCACCTTAGAGGAGCTGGAAACCAAAGAACGTGCGGACATATTGGGTACATATCCCAACCGGTCGATTGCATCATTGATCCGGGCAATAGTTTCCGCAGAAACGCGTCCCGCTCTTCCATGAATCACATTGGATACCGTTGTACAGCTTACACCGACAGCATTGGCAATATCTTTTATTGTAGTCATAATAACGCTCCTTTCTCTTAGGTTTAATGTTAAACTTCTATATTCCAGTGTAGCATAAGGGAGCGAAAATGTACAGATATCCAATAATAATTATTTATAAAAGAAATCCTGGTAGTATGACATGCAATATGCCGCCGGCTCTGGCGGCAGAATGGAGATGAATATGAAGAAAAAGACAATTCTTACAATTACGGAATGGCTCCTTGTAATCCTGCTCCTGGCCGCAGGAGCGTGGGGCGTATTGAGAATCAGGAGCCGTATGGAGGCGGTGAACGCCATGACGGATATGAGTGACTCCAAGCTGGTTCTTTATGAGGGACCCACCTCCTTGAAGGATGCCACGGCGGAGGATCTCAAGACGGTGAATGAGATGCAGAGGGATTTCTCCCTGATGCACTGCACGGATACCAAGGTCAGTGTAAACGGTTATGATTGTTACGTGTATGATACCAATGTCAATCATAACCGGGTGTGGTTCGGCGACTATCTTCCCACCCAGTCCAGGACCCCTGTCACTTACTTTGATTTTGAAGGGATTGCGGATATTGTGGTTACTGTTCCGGACATCAAGCTGGAGACGGTGAAGGTCAGCCCTCAAAGCTATGGTATTACGCCTGTGATCGATGCGGATAATCATACGGTCTCCTTCCGGGTAACGGAGCAGGATAATTATACCGTGACCTTCAATAATTCTCCTTCCCGTGCCCTGCATATCTTTACCAACCCCATTGAGACGGATGCTCCGAAGGAGGGGGATGAGAATGTAGTCTATATCGGCCCCGGAGAGTGGAATATTGATTCCATTATGCTGGAAGAGAATCAGACGCTTTACATTGCCGGAGGGGCAGTTGTCCACGGCGTGGTACAGTCCAATTATACGAAGAATATTAAGGTGATGGGGAGAGGAATTATTGACGGCTCCAGCTTCAGCGGATGGCAGGGCAAGTCAGCGCTGGTTCCCCTCAAATTCGATTTCTGTGACGGGATAGAGATCAGGGACGTGATCGTGCTGAATCCCAATGCCTGGGTATGTTCCGCCAGCACCTCCAAGAATGCTCTGATTGACGGAATCCGGATTATTTCCTCCCGACCCAACGGAGACGGCATCACATTGCAGTCCTGTGAAAATTATAAGGTTCAGAACTGCTTTGTAAGAAGCTGGGACGATTCCCTGGTGGTGAAGAACTATACCGGTGACTCGAAGAATATCACCTTTTCCAACAATCAGCTGTGGACTGATCTAGCCCAATCCATGGAAATCGGCTATGAGACCAACAAGGGGAAGAAGGAGGATGCTGAAATCAGCGATATCATCTTTGAGAACATCACGGTGCTGAATAATTTCCACAAGCCGGTTATTTCCGTTCATAATGCCGATGATGCGCTGATTACCGATGTTATCTTCCGCAATGTTATTGTAGAGAATGCGCAGATGGGTTCCGGGGACGGGGATGAGCTTCCCTATCTCATCGACTTCAATATCGCACAGAGTTCCAACTGGTCCACCACAAAGGAGCGGGGACAGATCAGAAATGTGTTAATCGACGGGGTTAAGGTTCTGTCAGGCAAGGAGGCGCCCTCCAGAATCCATGGCTATGATGAAAGCCATACGGTGGAGGATATTACAATCCGCAATCTTGAGGTACTGGGCAAAAAAATTACCAGCTTTGAGCAGGGGAAATTTGAAATTGATGAAGTCTCTGCAAAGAATCTGACCATTGAATAGGAGGGAGGCCAATTATGAAAATAGCGCGAAGAATATTGATCCTGTTACTGGTGATAGCCAATGCCGGTATTATCTATTACTATAATACCTCCATCCATGAGCCTCCCCAGAATATTATTCCGGCCAACGTAACGATTGTGGAAGCACGGGAGCAGACGGAGGCAGAAGAGCATCCTGCTTTCATTGTGGAAGAATATAAGCTGGTTCTGCCGGAGGGGGAGAATGTTGCATTGGGAAAGAGCATTACCGCCAGCGGCTTTACCCAGGTATACAACGCGCCTAAGGCAGTGGATGGTTCCTGTGACGGGGCTTCTTATTGGGAAGGAGCAGGGGGATATCCCAATACCCTGACTCTGGATCTGGGAGCACCCACTCCGATCCATGCCATCCGTCTGGCCCTCAATCCCTTAGCCATCTGGGGTAAGCGGACCCAGACCATCCAGGTGATGATCAGCGATGATGGGGAGAATTTTACAGAGCTGCTGGCAACAAAGCAATATACCTTTGATCCTGCCTTCGGCAATGAAGTGCAGCTTCCCTTTGATGAGATCACCACTCAGTTCGTCCAGCTGGTGATTACGGAGAATTCGGGAGCAGGCGGGGGCCAGATAGCGGAATTTGAGGTATACAGCAAGTAAAATACAAAGATGGATGAATCAACCTTGATGACAGGGGCCGTTATTAGCGTAGATAACGGCCCCTGCTCTGTAATCACTTTTATGACTACAGTGGATGGAAACGGCAGGAACCCTGGAATGAAAGAATTGCCTGCGGTTGCAAAGAACATCAAATTAGACCAGAATTGGGTTGCTAAAAATAGGAAAGATGATTAGAAAAATTTTCTCCTACTCGATACGGTGTATTGAAACCTGTAGAATTTTGTGGTAAATTGAGAGAACGGAGAGGCTATAATGGAATACGAACCGTGAAAAACAATGAAAAAAGTCAACAAAGGAGGGCTACAGATATGAATATAAGAAACACATTAAGGATTATTGTTGTTTTATTGTTGGTGTTTTCTGTAACAAGCACGGTTGTGGTATTCTATCAGATTGATAAGATGCAGTTAGACGGGGCCGTAATCAATTCATCAGGCGTTGTGCGGGGAGCAACACAGAGATTAATTAAGCTGGAGATGGCCCAAAAGCCCAATGACGAGCTCATGGCCAGATTAGATAAAATTATAAACGGCTTGATAGAGGGGGACTCGGAGCTTGGGCTGCCCCAGGCTGTGAATGAATCGTTTATCAACCAGATGAACCAGGTTAAGAGTGAATGGCAATCCCTGAAGGCATCCATTGAGGAGGCCAGAAAAACGGGATATTTTGAGCCATTGGTGATGGAAAGCGAGAGTTATTTTGAAACTACCAATGCGGCGGTAGCGGCTGCCGAAGTCTTTGCAGCCAAAAAAGTCATAGGCTTAAAATATGTGCAAGTAATTCTGATGGCGATGAATATAGTTCTTTTTGCTGCTATCTGGTTTATAAGCTCAAAAAGGATTTCCAATCCTCTGAAAGAGCTGATCCATATGATAAGGGCATTAAATGTATCGGAAAAAATACCGGTAAAGTTTTTAAACCGCAAGGATGAAATAGGGGAGCTGTCACAGGCTTTTCAGAAGGTGATTAATGATATTAAGGAGTTGATCGAAGGGCTTGTGGTTACCTCGGATAGGCTGACAGAGTCTTCCGTTGTTCTATATAATATAAGCTCTGAAACCTCAAATTCTTCCATGGAGATTGCCAGAGCCATCGAAGGGATTGCCGGGGGAGCTACGGACCAGGCTTCGGAAATCCAAAAAGGTGTCAGTGAACTGGACGGTCTGGGAAGGCTGGTGAATGAAGATCAAAACAAGGTGAAGGAGCTGAGAGCGGCAGCAGCCCGTGTCAATGAGCTTAAGAATGAAGGCACGGCAATTTTGGCTGATTTGATTGAAAAAAATACGCAAAACCGGGAGGCTGCAAGAGAAGTCCAGGCTACCATTGCGGAGACCAATGAGCGTGTGAGGGATATTGTGAGTGCAAGCGCGATGATCAAGGAGATATCGGATCAGACGAATCTTTTGTCCTTGAATGCAGCCATAGAAGCGGCGAAGGCAGGAGAACACGGTAGAGGGTTTGCCGTTGTAGCGGATGAGATCAGAAAGCTGGCAGAAAGCTCGAACCGGTTTACTTCAGAAATTGAAGACATAACGAATCTGCTTGCGTCCAAAACAGAGGATGCTGTTAAAACGATAGAAGAGATGGATATGGCTGTAAAAACACAGTCGGAGAGTGTATCTTCCACGGAAGCTAAGTTTTCAGGAATATCCCATGCCATTGATGATATTGAAGAATATATTGAAAAAATCAGCCGTTCTACGGATGAAATAGCAAATAAAAATGCATCCATCATTGATATGATTCACAGCTTGTCGGCTATTTCAGAGGAGAGTGCGGCAAGCACGCAGGAAGTATCGGCATCGGTGGAGGAGCAGGCAGCGGCAATGGACCAGATCGCGGAGGCCAGCAATGTTCTGTCACAATTAGCTGAGAAACTGAATGAGAGCATGAAGCAATTTAAAAATTAAATATTTCGCTTTACAATCGAAGCTTCCCAACGAAGCAAAAAATCTGCCGTATTTTTTATGCGGCAGATTTTTTTGATTTTGCCGGGTTTTGAATGATTTTCCATTATGTGTTGATAATAAATAAATATCCAAAGCAATTGCCGGAAAGGATGGGCTTATTATGTTTGTGCCTTCCGAAAGGCAGATTGAATTTGTATCAATTCGGATGTGCAAAAGGATGGATATGCAATAATGTACAGACCGAAATGGAGGTAAGAATGGAACAATACAGAATGGGAATTGATATCGGTTCAACTACGATTAAGCTGGCGCTGCTGGGCAGGGATAACCGGCTGGTTTACAGTGACTATAGGAGGCATCTGTCGGATATCAGAAGTACCCTGCAGCAGCTGGTGCAGGAATGCTATCAGAGGCTGGGAGAAATGCCGGTGCGGATCTGCGTCACAGGGTCCGGCGGGCTATCCGTGTCCGAATGGCTGAACCTTACCTTTGTACAGGAAGTGATCGCCTGTAATAGGGCAGTTGAGGCATATATTCCGGAAACGGATATTGCCATAGAGCTGGGGGGAGAGGATGCCAAAATTACCTATTTCCGAGGTGGAATAGAGCAGAGAATGAATGCCAGCTGTGCAGGAGGGACAGGGGCATTTATCGATCAGATGGCGGTACTCCTGGATACGGATGCCGAGGGGCTGAATGAATATGCCAAAAAACATCGGGTGATTTATCCCATTGCTTCCCGGTGCGGGGTATTTGCCAAGACGGATGTCCAGCCCCTGATTAACGATGGGGTCTGCAAGGAGGATATTGCTGCCTCCATCCTTCAAGCGGTCGTGAATCAGACCATTGGCGGTCTGGCCTGCGGTAAGCCGATCCGCGGCAGGGTGGCATTTCTGGGAGGGCCGCTGTATTTCCTTTCCCAGCTTAGGGAACGGTTCTGCAGCAGCCTTAAGCTGGACATGCAACATGCCATATCGCCGGAGCATTCCCAGGTGTATGTAGCCATGGGAGCAGCTCTGTCCTCCGGAAAAGAGAAAGAAATAACATTGGGTGAGCTGGTCAGCAGAATAAATAACGACGAAAAGCAAAGCGCTCGTCTTATATTCAATAACGACGAAAAGCAAAGCGCTCGTCTTATATTCAATAACGACGAAAAGCAAAGCGCTCGTCTTATATTCAATAACGGCGAAAAACAAAGCGATTGTCTTATGTTCAACAACGACGAGAGGAAAGACTCTTGCCATATATTAAACAATGGCACGCAGCAAGCCGCACGTTCTACAGATAATGGCAAGCAGCAGATCTCATTGGACAGTCCTGGAATCCGGGAGGTTAGGGGGGGGAGGCCGGGAGATTTGGAGCCGCTTTTTACCGATCAGGAGGAATATGATGCCTTTCGGCTGCGTCATGGAGCTGCCCGGACGGAGAAAGGGGAGCTGAGCACTTACTCTGGCCGTACCTTTCTTGGAATCGATGCCGGATCTACTACGACGAAGGTGGTTCTGATCGGCGAAGCAGGTGAGCTGCTGTTCTCCCATTATTCCGGCAATGAGGGAGAACCGCTGAAGAAGCTGATTCCGGTGCTGATTCAGCTCTATGAGTGCCTGCCGCCGGGAGTAAGGATAAATAAATGCGCCGTCACGGGCTATGGGGAGGCGCTGATGAAGGCAGCGCTTCATGCGGATATCGGAGAGATCGAGACCATCGCCCACTACAAGGCGGCGAAGCATTTTCTTCCGGAAGTGGATTTTATTCTGGACATTGGCGGCCAGGATATGAAATGCCTCAAGATGAAGAATGGAGTCATTGACAGCATTCTGTTGAACGAGGCATGTTCCTCCGGATGCGGTTCGTTCCTGGAGGGCTTTGCTAAATCCCTGGGCCTGACGGCGGAGGAGTTTGCCGGGAAAGCCCTTTTATCCAGAAATCCTGCTCCTCTGGGAACGAAATGCACGGTCTTTATGAATTCCAAGGTGAGGCAGGCCCAGAAAGAGGGTGCAAGTCTGTCGGACCTGTCGGCGGGCTTATGCTATTCGGTAGTAAAAAATGCTCTGTATAAGGTGATCAAGCTGCGAAACCCGCAGGATCTTGGAGAACATATCGTTGTGCAGGGAGGTACCTTCTATAATGATGCTGTGCTAAGATGCTTTGAGCTGGTCACAGGAAGGGAGGCGGTGAGGCCGGATATTGCCGGGCTCATGGGAGCCTATGGAGCGGCATTGATTGCCGGAGAGCGTTTCATAGAGGGAGAGGAGAGCACTCTCCTGACCAAGGAGGGACTGGAAGCCTTCTCTCTGAAATCAAAACACCACCGCTGCAGAAAATGTACCAACCAATGTCTGCTGACAGTGAATACCTTTTCGGATGGCGGCAGTTACATTGCCGGGAACCGTTGTGAGCGGGGACTTGGTATGGAGCATTCCGGGAGCAATACCCTGCCGAATCTCTATGATTTCAAATATAGAAGAACCTTTGCTTATTCGCCGCTGCCCCAGGAGAAAGCTCCCAGGGGAGAGATCGGCATTCCCAGGGTTCTAAACCAGTATGAGAACTACCCTTTCTGGTTTACCTTCTTTACTTCCCTGGGCTTTCGGGTCATCCTTTCCGATCCCTCCTCCAAGGAGCTGTATGAGAAGGGATTGGAAACCATACCTTCGGAATCTGTATGCTATCCGGCGAAGCTATGTCACGGCCATATTCTGAATCTGATGGAGAAAGGGCTGAAAACCATCTTCTATCCCTCGGTTGTATACGAGTCAAAGGAATATAAGGAGGCGGACAATCATTACAATTGCCCCATTGTAATATCCTATCCGGAGGTGGTCAGAGGGAATATCGATGGGTTAAAACCGGGGGATATGGATGAATGGGATATGGATGAATGGGATATGAATGAGCGGGATCTGCACGAGGAAAATCTGAATGGCCGGAAGGAACGGAAACGGCAGCCTGTCCGGCTCATCAGTCCCTTTCTGTCCCTGGACAATAAAAAGAAATTAATCCGGCGGATGGAAGAGGTGCTGCAAAGTTATTCCATCGGCAGGGAAGAGATCAGAAGGGCGCTTCGCCAGGCGGAGCAGGAACAGGAGCAGTATAAGAGGGAGCTGAGGCAGCAGGGGGAAAAGGCTCTGGCCTACATCCGGGAGAAAGGGCTTAAGGGCATTGTATTGTGCGGCAAGCCCTATCATGTAGACCCGGAGATCAATCACGGGATAGCGGGATTGATCACATCCTATGGCATGGCGGTATTGACGGAGGACAGCGTAGCCCATCTTTCGCCCCTGCGCCGGAAGCTCCGGGTTGTGGATCAATGGGTATACAATTCCAGGCTGTACCGGGCCGCTTCCCTGGTAGCGGAGGTGCCGGAGCTGGAGCTGATCCAGCTGAATTCCTTCGGCTGCGGGCTGGATGCGGTAACCTCCGACCAGATCGCGGAAATTCTGGCATCCGGAGGAAAGATCTATACCATGCTGAAGATCGATGAAGGAAATAACCTGGGGGCGGCAGGAATTCGAATTCGTTCCCTTCAGGCCGCGGTCAGAGACAGGAGCTGGAAGCAAAGCCCCCTTTCCCCTTCGGACTGGGAGGAGAAGCGGCCTGTGTTCACCAGAAGGATGAGACAGACGCATACGATTTTGGCACCGCAGATGGCTCCGATTCATTTTGAACTGGTTCAGGCGGCAGCAAGGGCCTGCGGATATCATTTGGAGGTATTGCCTGCGGTGGACAGGACTGCGGTGGAGGAGGGGCTGAAATATGTGAATAACGATGCCTGCTACCCGGCGGTGCTGATGATCGGACAGCTGGTAAAGGCATTGAAATCCGGCAGCTATGATATCAGCCGTACCTCTGTGATTATTACCCAGAGCGGCGGAGGCTGCCGGGCGACCAATTATATTGCGTTTCTGAAGCTGGGGCTGAAGCAGGCAGGCTTTGAACAGGTTCCGGTAATTTCACTGAACACCCTTGGCATGGATAAGCAGCCGGGCTTCCGGATGTCTCTGGGACTGATTAACCGCTGCATTATGGCCGTGATTTACGGGGATTTATTCATGCGCCTGCTGTACCGCACCAGGCCCTATGAGCGCTTTCCCGGTTCCGCACAGATGCTTTATGAGAAATGGAAGGAGAGGGCAAAGAAGCAGCTGGAGGCAGGAGCAAGAAAAGAGTTTTGCAGCAACATCCGAAGGATTGTGGAGGAGTATGACCATCTGGAGCTCCTGGATATCCAAAAGCCCAGAATTGGTGTGGTGGGAGAGATACTATTAAAATATCATCCCACGGCAAATAACGATATCGTACAGATTATTGAAGAAGGAGGCGCGGAAGCCGTTGTACCTGATCTTATGGATTATTTCTTATATTCTGCTTTTAATTCGGAATTCCGATTCCGATATCTTGCCGGGTCGAAATTAAGCTGCCGGCTGAGCCGGCTGGCCCGGCATTACCTGGACGGTTACCGGGATATCATGAAGCGGGAGTTGGAGGGAAGCAGGAGATTTCTCGCCCCGACGCCCATTGAGGAGCTTGCCCATATGGCATCCACCCTGCTTTCCCTGGGGAACCAGACGGGGGAGGGCTGGCTGGTCACGGCGGAGATGATGGAATTTATCGAGCAGGGGACGAAAAACATCCTGTGTATCCAGCCTCTGGCCTGTCTGCCGAACCATGTTACAGGAAAGGGAATGATCAAGCCCTTGAAGGAACGCTTTCCCCAAGCCAATATCATGCCCATTGACTACGATCCCGGTCTGTCCGGCGTGAATCAGCTGAACAGAATTAAACTAATGCTGGCAGCGGCAAACAAAGAGTACGAAAGGGATTAATTGAAAGCACCGGATAGAAGAATCAGTTTCTGACGAGAAGTAGAGGGCAGCGAATAACAGATCAGCCGGTGGCAGGGAGGAGGACATAGTGCTCCCTGCCACCGGCTGATCTGTTATTCGCTGCCTGCAATATCGTAAAAAATATATAAAAAAGGGTGGATAAATCCATTGTTTTATAATATAATAGATAAGGGCAGAAAAATAAGCTGCTGCCGGAATATATATTTTAACTAAATAGTGTGTAATAACACGAGAATACTTATATAGGTTCATAATCGGATGAACGTTTCTACCAACTACCTTAATAGTTGTCTATAAGTATCGGCAGGGATTCTCTGTCGGTATTTCAGACGGAGAGGGATTATTGTAAAGGAGGAGACTACTGATGAATGAAGCTATTTTTGTTTTGAAGGGAAATGTTATTTACAGCAAGGATATCCATGAATTGGTTTTAATGGAGGATGCATATCTGGTCTGTGAAAACGGCATATCCAAGGGGGTATACAAAGAGCTGCCGAAACAGTATTGTAATGCTCCTTTAAAGGACTATGGCGATTCACTGATTGTTCCCGGCTTGGTTGATTTGCACATACATGCGCCCCAGTATTCCTTCCGGGGACTGGGAATGGATCTGGAGTTGATTGAATGGCTGGAAGCCAACACCTTTCCGGAGGAAGCCAAGTTTCGGGATATTGAGTATGCAAAACGGGCTTATGAAATATTTGTTGAGGATATGCGGAAAAGTCCTACCACCAGGGCGTGTGTGTTTGCCACCGTCCATCGTCCGGCTACCCTGATGCTGATGGATATGCTGGAGGAAACCGGCATGGTTACCAAGGTGGGAAAGGTGAATATGGACCGCAACTGCCCTGACTATCTGAGAGAGTCTTCCGCAGGGGAGTCCATCCGGGAGACGAAGCAGTGGCTTCAGGAGGTCCAACAGAGAAACTATAAGAATACCGCCCCTATTTTAACTCCCAGGTTCACTCCCAGCTGTACGGATGAATTAATGGAGGATTTGGGCAAGCTGCAGGGGACCGGCGGGCTGCCGCTGCAGAGTCATTTGTCGGAGAATGCGGGAGAGGTTAGCTGGGTGAAGGAGCTTTGTCCCTGGGCAGAGTTCTACGGAGATGCCTACGATCGTTTTGGCCTGTTCGGTACGGAGGGAAGAACCATTATGGCGCACTGTGTGTATTCCGATGAGCGTGAGATCCTTCGGATGAAGGAAAATGGAGTCTTTGTTGCTCATTGTCCGGAATCTAATCTCAACCTTTCCTCCGGAGTCGCGCCGGTGAGAGAGTTCCTGGATCATGGAGTGAAGGTGGGAATCGGCAGCGATGTGGCAGGAGGTTCCTCCAGCCATCTGTTTACTTCCATGGCACATGCCATTCAGGCATCTAAAATGCGCTGGAGACTATCGGACAATTCCAAGAAGCCGCTGACAGCGGAGGAAGTATTTTATATGGCCACCAAGGGCGGCGGAGAATTCTTTGGAAAGGTGGGCAGCTTTGAGGAGGGATATGCATTCGATGCTCTGGTTCTGGATGACAGCCGTCTGAAGCACCCGCAGCCATTAGATCCGTTAAAGAGACTGGAACGGTTGATTTATCTTTCGGATAACCGTGAGGTAAAGGCGAAGTATGTGGAAGGAAGAGAAGTACGGCTCTAATCATTTTTATAGATTTTATGAAAAAGTGCTTGACAGAGCCGGCAGAAGTGAGTATACTTGCCAGTAATATCGGAAGCAGACAGATGACAGATAGAATTGCTGTATTCCGATTGCAGGAACAGGCAATGTGCTTCTGCAATATAGAAAAAGCGTTGATAAGAAAGAGTAGAAATGAAACGGACTAACAGAAAGCAACCGGTTGATGAGAGGGGCAGGAACGTTCATTTTGAATACATCTTTGAGCTTCACACCGAACAGAGGAATCTAAGTAGGCTGCTGACGGAGCCCTGCACCCGTTATCGTGCTAGAGTATAACCGGAATTTGATCCGGCGTACTTAAAGAGGTCAGTTATGTGAATAACTGATAAATATGAGGTGGTACCGCGTGAGTAATCCCGCCCTCTAAGAAATTAGAGGAGCGGGTTTTTTGTCGTATAGAAAGTTCTTCCTATACGGCAAAATGCTCCGCAGGGTGCACATGCCGCACATAAGCAGAAGATGTTGCCGGAGGCAACCGCGCGGCAGCTGGGGAGTCTGCAAGCAGATTCTTTATTCAATTCAAAAATAGGAGGAAATGAAAATGCAAACTGACAAGAAGGAAGTAAACAGCAGGAATGAGAAGAGGGAGATCAGCATTGAGGAACAGATCAGGATCATTGGCAAGGGAGCGGCTGAGATTATCTCAGAGGAGGAACTGCGGGAGAAGCTCATTGCAGCCGGGAAGGAGGGGCGGCCCCTGGTGGTCAAGCTGGGACTGGACCCAAGTGCACCGGACATTCATCTGGGGCATACGGTGGTGCTTCGTAAAATCCGGCAGATGCAGGATCTGGGGCACCATGCTGTGATCATAATCGGGGATTTCACCGGCAAGATCGGGGATCCCACGGGAAAGTCAAAGACCCGGAAGCCCTTAAGTGATGAGGAGGTAAGGAGGAATGCAAGGACCTATACCGATCAGATTTTTAAAATTATTGATCCGGAGAGAGCAAAGGTTCTGTTTAACGGAGAGTGGCTGGCTAAGCTGAATTTTGAGGAGGTAATCAGGCTGGCAGCCAGCACCACCGTTGCACGGCTACTGGAACGGGATGATTTTCAAGGGAGATTCCGCAGACAGGAGCCCATCGGTCTGCATGAATTTTTCTATCCCCTAATGCAAGCCTATGATTCGGTGGAAATCAATGCGGATATTGAGCTGGGAGGCACGGATCAGACCTTTAACATTCTTATGGGCAGAAATCTGCAGAGCAGTATGGGAAGGAGCAGACAGATTGCCTTGTTCATGCCCCTGCTGGAGGGGCTGGACGGAGTAGAGAAAATGAGCAAAAGCCTGGGGAATTATATCGGAATTTATGAACCGGCGGAGGTTATGTTTAAAAAGGTGATGGAGATTCCGGATCATCTGATCATACGTTACTTTGAACTGGTTACCGATGAGCATCCGGATCGGGTACAGGAGATAAAGCAGCAAATGGAAGAAGGAAGAAATCCCAGAGATTGTAAGCTGGAGTTGGCCAGAATCATTACAAGGCTGTATCACACAGAGGAGGAAGCGGGCCGGGCGGAGGAATACTTCCATACCGTATTTCAGAAGGGAGAGCTTCCTGAGAATATGCCCTGCATCGAGGTTCCCGCAGAAAACAGCTCTCTGATCGGTGTAATTCCCTTTCTTATGAGGCATGGGATCATTCCCTCCGGCAGTGAATTCCGCAGATTGGTTCGTCAGGGCGGAGTTCAGGTGAATCAACAAAAGCTGGAGAGTGTGGAGGAGACATTCAGTGATGAGCAGATTGTTATGAGGATAGGGAAGAAGAAGTTTGTGAGAATTCTCTTTATTAAATAGAAGGAGACCTTATAGGGATAGTATAGAAGAAGGATAGGGACAGAGCAGGGGAACCCGATCCTTCTTCCTGTTATTCTTACAGCGGCTTTGCCATTACGGAATTTCTTTGCAGAATTAATTCAGTTCTTTGTTATATTTCAGTGTCAGCATGGCATCTTGAATTAATTTGGCAATACCATCGTTATGGGAACGGCCGATCCGTTTTAATTCATACAGGCATTCGGGATCATTCGTAATAATATTGACACCATAGGTACAGGTGAGAGTTGCTTTAAAGCCCAGCTTCCGTAAGATATTTTCGGAATTATTGTTGTATTTCCCGTAAGGGTAGGCAAAGGTGGTGGGGGTGATATTGAGCTCCCTGCATACGATATCCTGAAAAGAACATACATCTGCGGTGAGAAGCTCTTCATAGCTGGAGAGGGATTCATTCTTCATCTGTCCGCAGCCGTACCGGCCATTTTTGATGGCATGGAGATTATAGGTATGATTCTGTATTTCTGCCAGGCCGGAATCAGCCATTTCTTTGATCTGGGAAAAGGTCATGTGAGCATAATCCGCATTGCTGCCGCCCACACGGGTGAAATCCTCCGTGCTTTTGCCGATGATGGACAGAACAATTTTCATATTGTATTTTTTCAGCAGGGGAAATACATTTTTATAGGTATCGATGGGCGCGTCATCAAAGGAAAGTATGATGGGGTTGGACGGAAGCTCGGCACCTTCATAGACATAATCAATTAACTGTGACATGGTAATGGTGTTATAATGATTTTCCTTCAGATATTTCAGATCACATTCGAATTCGTAAGGGGTGATAGTATTTTTCCCCAACTCTGTGTTCATGACACGGTGGTACATGACGATAGGTACATAGATGGAGCGACTGTTGGCGGAGGATTTGATATACAGCTCTACGGAATCCTTTATGATTGATATGGACAGCAGGATGAACAGAAGAATGACAATAGCTTTTCTATAGAGGGGAGTCTTATTCATACATTCATATCCTTTTATTATAGTTTGATACAATAAAAGGATATGAATGCAGGCTAATCCATATGCAAAGGGAAATCCAAAGCCTGCCCGCAATTTTCGCAATACTTCTGTGATTGGGGTTCACTGAGCTCCTCGCGGCATATAGGACAAAAATACACCATCATGGAACCGCTGCCTTCTTGAAGAGGTCTTTTGGGCAGCATTCTTTCCAGAGCATTAATTATGGTTTTTTCTTCTTGAATCTGCCGGTTGATCTTACGGGTGTATATTTCGGAGGAGGAGCTGCGCAGGGAGCGGCTGTAATAGTCCAGACTGTTTTGGCGATTTTTCAGGGTATCTTCTATATCACTCGTAGCACTCACCTTCCTGGGATAATCAATGATTACTCTACATAGTATTCATTCCAGGATGCAAAATATTCATTATTAATGCGGAATTAATTCCGTTCATAAATGCGGTAATTATATCTGGCAAGCATGGTACTGGCCTTTTCCTGTGCCTGCTGGTCATAGAACTCGATTCGCAGGACTCCTTCTTCAAATTCCCGGTTATGGATAATGCCGATATTCTTGATACTGATCTGATTGCTGGCAAGAAGGGTGGCAATGGTAGCAATGGCACCGGCTTCATCCACGATATCCAGATATATTTCGAACATCTTTTTCATGAGACCGATGGATTTGTTCGGGATGGAGCTGCGGTATTCGCCTGCAGTATCGAACATCCGGTACAGGAAATCCTCATCGGAGCGGGAAAGGGCATCGGAGGCAGCCTGGAGGGATGCGATATAATCATCCAGACAGTCCTTGATCTCCTCTGTGTTGGTAAGGCAGATGTTCTGCCACATGACGGGAGACGAGGAGGCAATCCGGGTGATATCTTTGAAGCCTCCGGCAGCAAGGGAGCGCATCTTTTCCTCCGTATCGTCGGCTTCCCGCACCAGGTTCACCAGCTGGGCCGCTATAATATGGGGAACATGGCTGATGGCAGCGGTAATTCTGTCATGCTCTCTGGCATCCAGGATTACAGGTATGGACCCCATCTTTTGTACCAGCTGGTACAGGGTCTGCAGCATGGAATCCGGAGTCTTGGGAGTGGGAGTCAGGATGTAGTAGGCATTTTCCAGCAGGAGGGCATAGGAACTGGAGTAGCCGGTTTTCTCGGATCCGGTCATGGGATGACCTCCGATGAACCAGGCCTCCAGATCCAGTTTCTCCACAGCCTCATGGATATTACTCTTGACACTTCCCACATCCGTAAGGATGCAGCCGGGCTTAAGGAGGGGCTTCAGCTGCTTTAGATATTCAATATTGGACAGCACCGGGGCACACAGGAAGATAAGGTCGCAATCCGGAAAGCCTTCCTCCAGGACGGAGGTAACCTGATCCAGAATCTGATCATTGAGGGCCGCCTGTAAATCCCCGCTGGGGTTCTTTCCGCGGTAATTATAGGCAACCAGATAACAATCCGGGCTGATTTTCTTTAAAGCCCTGGCGATAGAACCGCCGATCAGCCCCAGACCAATAAATCCAGCTTTAAATCCGCTCTTAAAATCACTTTCAAAATCCTTCATATAATCCTCCTGTATTTAAAGCCTTTTATCCATAAGTGCAGCCAACGGTCTCAAGGCTTTGGTTAAATCCTCAAACTGTTCAAAGGTGAGGGACTGGGGGCCGTCCGACAGCGCACAGGAAGGATTCGGATGAGTCTCGATCATGAGTCCGTCGGCACCTGCCGCAACGGCACTCATGGCCAGCGGTTTTACATAAGCCCTTACTCCGGTGGCGTGGCTGGGGTCTACGATAATGGGAAGGTGGCTCTTCTCCTTAATCACCGGGACAGCGCTGATATCCAGGGTGTTACGGGTTGCGGTTTCAAAGGTGCGGATACCGCGTTCACATAATACCACATTGGGATTGCCCTCCGCAATAATATATTCGGAAGCATTAAGCCATTCGTCAATGGTGGCTGACAGACCCCTCTTAAGGAGAACGGGGAGTCCGGATTTGCCTGCTTCCTTCAGGAGATAGAAGTTCTGCATGTTCCTGGCTCCGATCTGGAGCATATCCACATATTTTACGGCAGCCTCGATGGCATTCAGACTGGTAACCTCGCATATGACAGGAAGTCCGGTTGCTTCTCTTGCCTCCTTCATATACAGAAGCCCTTTCTCCTCCAGGCCCTGAAAGGCGTAGGGGGAAGTACGGGGTTTATAGGCACCTCCGCGAAGAATCTGTGCACCGGCTTTTTTGATGGCATGAGCGGTCTGCATCAGCTGTTCCCGGCTTTCCACGGCACAGGGGCCGGACATGATCACCAGCTCATCGCCTCCGATTGTCACATTGCCGACCTTCACCCTGGAGGGTTCGGGATGGAACTTCCGGTTGGCCAGCTTGTAGCTCTCGGTTACCGCCACAATCTTATCCACATCCTCATAGATTTCAAGATTCTGATCCTGCAGCTTTGTCTTATCCCCGACCACGCCGATGATAGTAACCTCCCGGCCGGCGGAGATATGGGTTTCCAGTCCCTGTGCCTCAATTAAATTTTTAATTCTTTCTATAGAATCCTTTTTAGCCTGTGGCTTCATTACAATAATCATAATATTTCCCCTTCTGGTTTTGTTGTTGGACGCCATTATACGCTGTATTTTTTGAGATGTCAATACTCTGAGACTTTAAAGCGTAACGGTTTAAAGCGGAAAAGATGAAAGGAGAAATAAGTTTGTTAATTATTCCATTAAACTATTGTAAAAATCGGGCTTGTCTAGTAAAATATACTAAGAGGTATCTATGGGCATCACATCAGACCCTACTACTTACTAAAAGCGTATTGGAGGAAATCAGAATGAATGTTTATACTTCGGAAAAGATTCGCAATGTTGTTTTGTTAGGCCACGGTGGCTGTGGCAAGACTACTTTAGTCGAAGCCATAGCGTACACAGCAGGAATACTCAAACGTCAGGGAAAAGTAGAAGAAGGAAACACCATCAGTGATTATGATAAGGAAGAGCAGAAGAGACTCTTTTCTATCAATACGACAGTAGTACCGATTTTATTTGAGGATATTAAGATTAATTTTCTGGATACCCCGGGATACTTTGATTTTGTAGGTGAGGTGGAAGGAGCCTTACAGGCAGCGGATGCTGCGGTTATTGTTGTTTCGGCGAAGGCAGGTGTCGAGGTTGGCACCATGAAGGCATGGGACTTCTGTGAGAAATACAATCTGCCGAGAATTTTCTTTGTAAGTGATATGGATGATGACAATGCAAGTTATCGTGAAGTAGTAGAGAGACTGACCGAGCTCTATGGTAAGAAAATAGCTCCGTTTCATATTCCGATCAGGGAGAATGAGAAGTTTGTGGGATTTGTCAATGTGGTTAAGATGGCCGGAAGAAGATTCACCACAGCCAGCAATTATGTGGAATGCGAGATCCCTGATTATAGCCAGGAAAATCTTTCGAAGTTCAGAGAGGTATTATTGGATGCGGTAGCCGAGACCAGCGAAGAATTAATGGAAAAGTATTTCGCCGGCGAAGAGTTCACCCAGGAAGAAATATCCAGCGCACTTCGGAATAATGTGATAGATGGTACCGTTGTTCCCGTATTGATGGGTTCTGCTGTGAACGCCCAGGGCACGACAATGCTGTTACAGGCCATTGAGAAATATTTCCCGGATCCCACCAGAATGAGCATCAGCGGCAAGAACACCAAGACCGGAGAGGCCTTTGCGGCGGATTATGATGAGAAGAAGCCCTTCTCCGCACGGGTATTTAAGACCATTGCCGATCCGTTCATCGGTAAGTTCTCCCTCTTCAAGGTGTGCTCCGGCGTGTTGAAATCGGATATAGCCGTATATAACGCGGATAAGGAAACGGAAGAAAAGGTGAACCGTATCTATGTGCTCCGCGGTAAGGAACAGATCGAGGTGACCGAGCTTCATGCAGGCGATATCGGCGCCCTGGGCAAATTATCTGAGACGGTGACCGGCGACACGCTGTCCACTAAGGCGGCTCCCGTTGTATATGACCGTATTCAGGTTCCGACCCCTTATACCTATCAGCGTTTTAAGACCAAGAATAAGGGCGATGATGATAAGGTATCCCAGGCGCTTCAGAAGCTGATGGATGAGGATCTGACCCTGAAGATGGTGAACGATAAGGAGAACCGGCAGACCCTGCTGTACGGTATCGGTGACCAGCAGCTGGATGTGGTAGTGAATAAGCTGCTGACCAAATATAAGGTTGAGATTGAAGTAATGAAGCCCAGAGTACCTTTCCGGGAGACGCTTCGCAAGAAGGTAAGGGTTCAGGGCAAATATAAGAAGCAGTCCGGAGGCCATGGACAGTACGGAGATGTTCATATCGAGTTCGAGCCCTCCGGTGATATGGAGACTCCTTATATCTTCGAGGAGAAGGTATTCGGCGGCTCCGTACCGAAGAATTACTTCCCCGCGGTTGAGAAGGGAATTGCAGAATGTGTAATTAAAGGGCCGGTGGCCGGTTATCCTGTAGTCGGCTTAAAGGCTACTCTGGTGGACGGTTCCTACCATCCGGTCGATTCCTCTGAAATGGCCTTCAAGATGGCTACCATCCAGGCCTTTAAGCAGGGCTTCATGGAGGCGTCTCCGGTGCTGCTGGAGCCCATAGCTTCTCTGAAGGTGGTGGTTCCGGATAAGTTTACCGGTGATATCATGGGCGATCTCAACAAGCGCCGCGGCAGAGTGCTGGGCATGAATCCGATTCATGGAGGCAAACAGGAGATCGTTGCGGATATTCCGATATCTGAATTGTATGGTTATTCCACGGATCTTCGTTCCATGACCGGCGGTATCGGTGATTTCTCCTATGAATTCTCCCGTTATGAGCAGGCTCCTTCCGATGTACAGCAGAAGGTAATCGAGGAGAATGCCAAGGAAGAAGAGACAGAAACCAACTAAGCTGGAGTACTGTCTGATGGTACAAAAAATGATAGATAAAAAATTATCAACTTCTATCATTTTGTTCTGTAATTCATAAGAAAACTATGGTATACTTAGAAAGGGTTTTGTTTTATAGTAAAATCAGGTTATTATTTTATTATACAGAGCCCTTTCTTTCTGCTTTGGGAGCGGACATGCATTCTTGTTCAGGGTATAATAGGGGAGTCTTATTCTATGACTGCTCTTTTTATAAAAAAAAGAAAAAGGAGAGTTTTTATGGAAAAGTTTTTTAAGCTTAAGCAAAACGGAACAAACGTTTCCACAGAAGTCATAGCGGGTATAACTACTTTCTTCGCAATGGCTTACATCATCATTGTTAATCCCGGTATTCTGTCAGAGACAGGAATTCCTTACGGGGCAGTGTTCCTTGCAACGATTTTTGCATCGGTTGCAGGTACTTTGGTAATGGCGTTATTTGCTAATGTACCCTATGCCCAGGCTCCTGGAATGGGACTCAATGCGTTCTTTACCTATACGGTATGCTTTGGTCTGGGTTTCACCTGGCAGCAGGCGCTGGCAATGGTATTTATCTGCGGTATTATTAACATTATAATTACGGTTACAAAGATCCGTAAGATGATTATCAAAGCGATTCCCGCGAGCTTGCAGAGTGCAATCGGCGGCGGTATCGGTGTATTCATTGCTTACATTGGTTTACTGAATGTAGGTATTATTGAATTTGGTGCGGTTCCTGCACTTGCTGATTTTAACAAGCCGGCTCTTATCATTACGATAGTTGGTACGGTTATTATTCTGGTTCTCCTCCTCTTAAAGGTAAAGGGAGCAATTATTATCGGTATCCTGATTACAACCATTATCGGTATCCCTGTGGGAGTTACTAAGCTTGATTTTGCCGCTACTTCCGGATTGTCAGAATCCTTCTCAGAATTGGGAACCACAATCTTTGCTGCTTTTGGAAAAGATGGAATTCAGTCATTATTTGCGGATGCCTCTAAGATTCCCTCCGTTCTTATGACTATATTTGCTTTTAGCTTATCCGATACCTTTGATACCATCGGTACCTTTATCGGAACCGGCAAGAAGAGCGGTATCTTTGATACGGCAGATGAGAAAGCCCTTCAGAGCGGTGCGGGCTTCAAGTCCAAGATGGATAAGGCTTTATTTGCAGACTCTGTTGCAACCAGCATTGGTGCCGTCCTGGGTACTTCCAATACCACTACCTTCGTTGAGAGTGCTGCAGGTATCGAAGCAGGCGGACGTACCGGTCTGGCTTCTGTTGTAACAGCAGCTTTATTCCTGGTCAGCATTATATTTGCGCCGGTGGTAGGAATTGTTCCCTCTGCGGCAACAGCTCCTGCTTTGATTGCAGTAGGTATTCTGATGCTCTCCTCCTTCAAGGAGATTAATTGGGAAGATCTTGAAGAAGCAATTCCGGCATTTTTCGCTGCAATCTTCATGGCTTTCTGCTACAGCATTTCCTACGGTATTGCAACAGGCTTCATCTTCTATGTAATTGTTAAGCTGGTAAAAGGAAAGATAAAGGAAATCAGCCCTGTAGTATGGGTTGCCTCTGTCTTATTTATCGCTAATTTCGTTATTCTTGCTTTCATCTAAGCGGGAAGCGGTGCCAGGCACCGATGCAAGATTGTGATACATAATATAGCGGTGTCAGACACATTATGTGCCTGACACCGTTTTTTGTTAGCTTATCCGATATTTGATACCATCGGTACCTTTATCGGAACCGGCAAGAAGAGCGGTATCTTTGATACGGCAGATGAGAAAGCCCTTCAGAGCGGTGCGGGCTTCAAGTCCAAGATGGATAAGGCTCTATTTGCAGACTCTGTTGTAAATGGAAAGATATCTGTTGGCGAGAATCAGTTCACTGATATCATTGCGGATGCATCGGATAAAATAATACATGAAATTGAAACAGATGATAGGGAACGAGGTATCAGTGTTCAATCCATATCTTAAAAATACCCCCCGGAACCGATGATATTCGATGCCGGAGGGTGTATTTTTGTATTAAGGAAAGAAATCTGTTTGATCTGCAGCCTTAATCATTGGAAGGCGCTTCGTTCTTTTCTCCAATGGAGAGGAGAAGATTTAATACGATACCTGCAACAGCTGCGGTTGCCAGAGCAGGGAACTGATTTCCAAACATAGGTATCATTCCGTTTTTAAAGCCGAAGTTGCCACCAAGACCGATGATTAAAATAATAGCAATGACGGCAAGGTTCTTGGATTTAAACATGTCCACTTTACGATCCATCATAATGGTAATACCCTGCGCGGCGATTACACCGAAGAGATAAACGGAAAGACCGCCGATTACCGCTGTAGGAATGGAGTACACCACATTAATCAAGGGAGTGAAGCAGGAGATAACCATGGTGATGCAGGCGGCGGTGATGAGAACCGGGATGGAGAATACCTTGGAGATCGCCATGGTGCTGATGTTTTCGCCGTAGTTGGTTCCTGCAGGTCCGCCGATCATACCGGATACGATATCGCCGATACCATCACCCACCAGGTTTAATCCCAGCTTGTCCGCGATGTTAAATTTCTTTCCTGACTTCATCTTTTTAGCCAGATCATTTACATAGATATCCAGCTGGTATACATGTGCGGTGGATTCCGGAATGGTTGCAATTGCAATTGGCATAATCGCGCCCACCGCAGCCCAGGTAGGCTTGGGAAGAGTGAAGATAGGAAGGCTGAAGATGCTGTTGGTCTCAATGGTATTGAAGTTTACAAAAGGGATTCCGGTGATCAGGCCGATCACCACCGCAGCAGCATATCCTGTCAAAAGACCAAAAAGAATAGGCAACTGACTCAGCTTGCCCTTCAGGTATACGGAATATGCAATTGTGGAAACAAGGGTAATAATGGAGATAACCCAAGCCATGTTTTGTGCCAGCACTGACTGAATCTCGTCAACCTTGGGGAAACTAGAGGCATTGCCCATTGCATTGCCTGCAAGGGATAATCCGATAATCATTGCGATACTGCCGGTAACTGTAGGAGGAAGAATCTTGTCGATGGTGTTTTTGCCGGTACGCTGGATAATGAGGCCGGCGGCAATGGATACAAAACCTGACATTACGATACCGAACTGTGCAACGGCGATTTTGTCGTTCAAGCTATAACCTGCAAATTGCTCCGCTGCCATAATGGAAGAAATAGCGGTAATATAGGAGAAGCTGGAACCGTAATAAAGGGGAATCTTTTTGCCAGTAATTAAGATAAAGCAAAGAGTGGCTAAGCCGCTGGCAAAGATGGTTGTTGATACGTGGAATCCGGTGAGCAGTGCAACAAGAACGGTTGCAGGAAACATTACAACGATCTGCTGCAATGCAAATAAGATGAGTTCCACGATCGGGGGTCTTTCATCCGGCAAATAGCCGATGGGTTGATTCTTTGATGCCATAATACTTATTACCTCCTGGGATTTTTTATATTTAACCATATTTTTTGACTTTTGTAAAGATGGAATCGTCGCAATCGTGCGAGATATTAAAAAAATATAAGAAACATGTCAAAAACGGATGGAATTTGAGGTGGTGTGTGGTATAATGTCCACGATGAACAAATTAGCCTGTGATGGCTGGGGGATGGATCAAGCTTGCTTGAATCAATCTTTCGGACGTCATGGATAAGTGCAACGTGAACGGAAGGGCGCGGTCCTTAAGTTCCTAATCTGTGGATATGGCTGTGCCAGCAAGCAACAAATTTAGGAGGAGTGGATATGTCCGGTATATTTATGAGATTTCCCGAAGGAAAGAGAAAAGCGCTGACCTTTAGCTATGATGACGGAGTGGAGCAGGATATCCGGTTGATTTCTATCATGAAGGAATTTGGATTAAAGGGAACCTTTAATTTAAACAGCGGCCATTATGCCAAGGAAGGGACCGTATATGCGAAGGGAACGATTCACCGCAGGCTTTCCAAAAGCCAGGTCTATAACCTGTACAGCGCCAGCGGTATGGAAGTGGCGGTTCACAGCTTTACCCATCCCTTCCTGGAACAGCTGCCATCCAACCTGTGCGTAATGGAAATTGTAAAGGACAGAGAGCATTTGGAAGAAGAGTTCGGAAGAATTATCCGAGGAATGGCATATCCTTTCGGAACCTACAATGATGATGTGGTGGAGTGTCTTAGGAGAGCAGGCATTGTATATGCAAGAACAGTAAAAACCACGGGAAATTTTTCGATACCGGAGGATTGGCTCAGGATGGAAACAACCTGTCACCATAATGACAGCCGGCTGATGGAGCTGGCGCATCAGTTCATAGAAGGGGCACCGGAGAGAGCGCCCTGGCTTTTCAGTGTATGGGGGCACAGCTATGAATTCGAGAGTGACGGGAATTGGGAGGTTTTTGAGCAATTTGCGGAATATACCGGAAGAAAAGAGGATATCTGGTATGCTTCCAATATTGAGATTTTTGAATATGTGGAGGCATATCGTAATTTGATCTTCAGTATGGATGGAACCATGGTGCATAATCCTTCCGCAATCCCCCTTTATTTTCAGAAGGAGCAGAATATATTCTGTGCGGAGCCGGGCAAAACGATGAGTGTAAAATAATTGGGTATAGAGTTTATAGAATCAGGCTCTGTCAGAGCGATGACCGCTTGTGATGTATTTATTCGGCGGTGTCGAACTGGCGGAGCCTGAGTGATTGTTATGAGCCGCATAATATACGTATGATATGCGGGTACTATGAGTGGCTGTCACAAATAACTGCTGTGGCTGAGTCGCTGTTATGGCCTGGTTGCTGCAGGATCAGGAGCCCGCAACAGTAATATTGTTTGTTCTGGGGATGTGTCTGCATCCGCTGGTGGCTTCCTCCAGTAATCGGGCATAGTCCACGGCATGATCCCAATCAGCATATTGTCCGGAAGGAAGCACCAGTTCAGGGGTGATTACCGGATCGTATCTGCCGCTGTAGGCGAGTGCCAATAATTCCTTCCATTCCTCCCATAGAATAGATCTGTTTGTGTTATTGTATTTTTCTAAATAATATCCATTCTGTTTTGCAGCAAGAAGCGCCGCTGATTCTTTGTCGGGAGATATTTCAGTTCTTCCAGCCGATGTTTTTGTTTCTTCTGAGGAAGACGACTCATATCTTTCCCGAATGGGATTCCTGGCAAAATATTTACATGCCTTTTGAGCATAATCCAATGCTTCGGTTATGGTGATTTTACCGGATTTGCTGCTGTCCGGGCTTGCAGGCTGGGGAGGCGCCACCCATCCGCTGACCCGGGCGGGACTCAGGAGTGGACGAGAGGCTTCAGCAAAGAGGGGCCTCAAACCGGATAAATCAGAGCGGGTCATAACCTCCTGCCGAATGAGGTGCGCAACGGAACAGGCGCCATAATCATTGGTGTGAGTGTAATCTCCCGGATAAAAGAAGGGTTTTGCTCCTTCCAGACCAAGCTCTTTGATCCAGTCCGCGCTTGCCCGATGTAAATCGATGCAGGGAACGCCGGACAGATTGGCAGCATCGATTGCGGCCTGGGCATAGTCCGCCAGCAGATCATTGTAAAGCCGGCTGCCGCAATTCCAGGTATTTCGTGCAAGGGGAGTAACCAAAACCGGTATGGCTCCTTTTTCCTGGACTTCCTGTATATAACGCAGCAGATTTTCATAATAACGGCCCCTTGGCAGGAGGGACGGCAGTTTTTGATCATTATGCCCGAATTGGATTAATACATAATCACCGGATTTAAGACCGTCCTGTATAATGGAGTAGTATCCTCCGTCGCGGAAGGTGTCCGTGGTGAGTCCGCTTCTGGCCAGATTCCGGAGGGCATATCCAGGGGAAAGAAGAGCGCCCAGCATCTGACCCCAGCCGGCATAGGAAAGGCCGGGCTCGTATGGAAAGGTGCAACATTGGTCGGTCACGGTGGAATCGCCGGCCAGCCATATAACCGGAGCTTCGGCCGAGTCAATTTGGATGGATATAATCTTCACCCCTCCGCAAAAGGTAAGTACAATTTTATTGTTTTCCTGTCTTTTATTATTATGGGAAGCAATCATATCTCCCACAGACAGGGTGAAGGAAAGGTAGGTCTCTTCCTCGCTGCCGCAAACGGCATAAAGACGGCGCGGTCCGGCAAACACATGACCTTGACCAAGAAGCCGTATTTTGACGGAATAGGTACCGGGAGAAGCATCTGCCATAAAGATGGCAGGAAGCTCAGCAGCGGGCTCTAAGAGAAAGCCGCCATATAATTCTGGAAAATGCTTGCTGTCAGGAGGGAGTTCCTTCAGAAAGCCGGATTGTTTTTCGGGAATGTAAGCGGGGTATTGTTCATTATTAAAAGTATATAGCATGGTATGGTCTCCTTTCGCTCTTCCTATGGCCATCATTATACAAGCTCATATAAAAAAGAGCAATATAATTCAAGAGAACTTTAAATGCGGCTGTTCGGTATGAAACATGGATTTGCCAGGAATAATAACACATGATATAATGAAAGCGTAGCGAACAGTGCGAGAAGGGCACCCGCACATCAAGCTTGCTTGCGATCATGCGAACGGAGCCGGAGATCATGAACACGTTCTATGTTCATGATATAATGAAAGCGTGAATGAAAGCAAAATGAGGAGAATGGACAGGAGGCAGGGAGAATGAATGGGAAGATCCGATTAAGAGAAAAATGGCAGGGACTGATGGATACGGTGACCAGATTCCCCATGGCAGTATTATTATTGGTAGCGGCGGTAGTATCCAATGCATTGGCAATCGACTCAAATTATAACAACATCTATAGCGAATTACTGGTTACGTTCCTCCTGGGAGCCTCGATTTATGTTGTTTTCCAGATGCTCCATGAGAGGTTTTTTGACCACCCCATCCTTAAGCTGGTCTATATTCTGGCAACAACCGTATGCTCTATTGTGTATTTTATGATAATTCATGGGGCGGACTGGAGAGTGGAGTTAACGGTCCGTACAACGGTGATCTTCTTTATTTTATTGACCTCATTTTTATGGATACCGGCAATCCGCAGTAAAATCAGTATCAACGAGAGTTTTATGGCTGCATTTAAAAGTTTCTTCAGTGCAGGTTTTTTTTCCACGGTATTGTATCTGGGTGTGGTGCTGGTGATTGGCGCCATAGATATTCTGATCTCTAATGTACAGGGAGATGCTTATGTTCATGCGGCTAATCTGGTATTTGTTCTGTTTGCACCAATCTATTTTCTCTCTATGATTCCCCGCTATGGGCAGGAAGAAGAGTCGGATAAAGAGACAATATCTTCGGCTTCGCAGGAGAAGATAGCGGAAGAGAACAGGGGAGTGACTGCTCCAAACCGTTTTCTGGCTACCTTAATTACCTATGTTATTATTCCAATTACAGCTGTCTTTACCGCCATTCTCTTACTTTATATCCTTCTTAATATTTCCGGGAAATTCTGGAGCGAAAGCTTGATGGAGCCGATTTTGGTGACATACTCCATTACCGTGATTATCGTATATATTCTTGCCAGCACCGTAGAGCATTCTTTTGCAAGGTATTTCCGAAAGATTTTTCCGAAGGTGTTGGTGCCGGTGGTATTGTTCCAGACCCTGGCCTCTGTTCTTAAGATACAGGAGGAGGGTGTGACCTATGGCAGATATTATGTGATTTTATTCGGTGTTTTTGCAACCGTCGCCGGAATTCTTTTCTGTTTTCTTCCGGTTCATAAGAATGGAAGAATTGCACCGATTCTCATTCTATTGTCCGTGATATCCATAATCCCCCCGGTGGATGCGTTTACCGTCAGCAGGGTGACCCAGACGGCAAGATTAGAAAAGCTTCTGGTCAGGAACAATATGCTGAAGGATGGTCTCATAACACCGAATACCCAGGTGGGAGAAGGGGACAGGACGGATATAGTCAAGGCGGTGGAATATCTGGATCAGATGAATTATACGAAGAAGATTGATTTTCTGGGAGGCTACTCCGTATCCCGTGATTTTGAAAAAAGCTTTGGTTTTCCCAGGTACGGCAATACGGGTACGAAGGAATACAGCAATTTTTATTATAGAAGAAACGGGGAGGAACCGTTGCAGATAACCGGTTATGATTATATGGTCCAGTGGAACCTTTATACCGGACAGGTGACGGGCAGTAAGGAATTTGAGATAGGAGGCATCCGATACCGGATAAAAGAGGAAGGGACGGATGCCAATAACCGTATTTTCCTTCTGGAAGACGGAGAGGGAAGAGAGCTGATCCGATATGAGCTGAACCATCTGCTGCAGCGATTGCTGGGACTGGGTTCGGAAAAGGAAGAGCTGTCAACAGCGCAGATGACCGATACGGTTGAAAATGACGCGGCAGCCATGTCTGTTATTGCAAATATTGTCAGTATCAGTGAGAGGCAGGAAGGAAGGGACATTTCCTCGGAATTGATCCTGTTGGTTCATATAAAGGAATGAAATTTATGTAATTAGTGAAAACAGAATTGACATAATTATAGAAAATTCCTGAAGGTTGTCGGGATGGATCAATATATCAATGCAAAGCCCAAGCAGCTGTCCGGCGGGCAGAAGCAGAGAGTTGCCATCGCGAGGGCATTATCCATGGAGCCGGAGGTGCTGCTGTTTGATGAACCGACCTCTGCCCTGGATCCGGAAATGGTGGGTGAGGTTCTGGCAGTTATGAAGGAATTGGCTCACAGCGGCCTTACCATGCTGGTGGTAACCCATGAGATGGGTTTTGCCAGGGAAGTGGCGGACCGGGTTGTATTCATGGACAAGGGTGTGATAGCGGAAGAAGGAACACCGGAGCAGATCTTCAATAGTCCGACCCAGGACAGAACCAGGGAATTCCTCAAGAGAGTACTGAATGAACAATAGATAATATTTGCAAGTATATGCAAAATTTAGAGAATAGGAATTGATAGCGGGAAGAACGGATACGTTTAGAAAAAGGTATGTATCTGGTTCTTCCTGTTGATTTAAAAACTGTTATAAATATACATAAATAGTAAAAATGTTTGTTGGTTTTTACAATAAGAAAAAGATTTACAAAATACCATTTTCGAGTTATGATTATTACTATCAAATTAATTTGTCTGTTATCTAATAATGAATTTTTATATCTCAATTTGTATTATTCTATTTTTTTATTCTTGTTTCTTTTTATCTCATTTTTCCCCAAACTAATATACAAAGGAGGTTGTTTTGTGAAGGTTGCATTTTGGAGCAATTCCAATGAATTATGCGGAGTTTCTGCGAATCTGGCTGCGGTCAGTGTAATAAGCGCCATCCGGTATTCCTGTTCCATCATCACGTTGGAGAATCGTTTATCCCATCAAAATCTTGGGGTGGCGTATAACGGAGGGGCCTATACCGATGTGCTGCATGAGGCCGGAACCAATTATTATGACGGAAGCGGTATTGAGGGGCTGCTTCGAAAGATATACAGAGGAGATCTTTCTCCGGGAGGTCTGATGGTATATCTGAAGGAAATTATACAGGGAAGGCTTTATTATCTTCCTCAGAGCAGGGTAATTCATAATGAGATATTTGATTATGAGCTGGACCGCTGTATCAGACCCCTGTTTCAGATACTGGAAAAAAATTCGGAGCTATGCTTCATTGATACGGCCAGCAACCATAGCTTAAGTACCCGGATTATTTTAGAAGAAGCGGAGCTTATCGTCGTTAATCTCTGCCAAAAATCTGCTATTCTGGAGGATTTCTTCCTCAATCATTCTTCCTTGATTTCAAAATCCATTTTCCTGATCAGCAATTATGAGCATCATTCCCTGTATAATATGAGGCAGATAGCGAAACTGCTGCAGGTGCCGTCGGAGCAGATCATTCCGGTTCCGGTTAACGAAGGATATCGGGCGGCGTACCGGGGAGGATATGTCTATGAATATATCTCCCGCAATCTGGGCTGTACCAGAGAAAGCGGCGATTATATCTTCATCCAGTCTATAAAAAGGGCTGCTTATCTCATCATGAAAAAGGCAAAGTCGATGCCGGGCTGTGTGATGCCCCGTTTCTGCGCCAGATGATTCTGCTGCGCATTTTAATACTTATCTTTATCGGAAGCCTTCTTTTTCTTATCCTGCTGTATCTGATCCGTTTTTATGACCGGGGCCGTATCAAACGGCGTGCCGGGCTTCATGCAGAAAGGCCGGATGCTTTCAGAAAAGGACCGGTTTTTGCGTATCTGTTTCTATTAATTCTTATCATTATCCTGAGCTTTATGATTATAAAACAGAATATAGGAAGGAGTGAGTGGTGAGGAGTGAAAATTAGTTACCGCTTAAGACGAACAACAAAGCAATATATCATAGTGTCTTTGATCTGTATTGTAATGATTGGAGGCGCCGCGGTCTTTACTGCCTGTGTCATAACCCAGCAAATAAAGGAGGAATATGAGCTTCTCCTTAAGGAGGCGAATCAGGACAGGAGCATGAACCAGAGGGAGGTGTATGCAGCCGCGGCCAATATCGCCGCAGGGGATGTTATAACGCCCGATAAGGTGGTGAAGAGGAAGGAATATTCCTCCCAGCCCCAGAGCGGTTTTATTACGGAGAAAGAGATGGGTTCCCTGGCGCTCATTGATATTCCGGCGGATACCCAGCTTCTGTATTCCATGATCACGGATCCGGCAATTTCATCCGAGCTTCGTGAGGTGGAATATCAGGTAATCAATATCAATTCCAATATTGACAGCAATGACACGGTTGATATACGGATTTTCTTCCAGAATGGGGAGGATTATGTGATCTTGCCCAAGAAGGTGCTGAAGGGATATACAGCGGAATCGGCCAGCTGCTTTTTATGGCTTACGGAGGAGGAGATCATCCGTGTGCGCAATGCAGTGGTGGATGCTTATCTGTATCCCGGGTCCTGCCTTTACACTGCGAAATATATTGAACCGAATATTCAGGAAGCATCTGTCGTCACCTATACCCCTTCCGTTGAGGCTATTGAATTGATTCGGCAAAATCCCAATATTACAGATACCGCGATGAATGAACTGAGTCTGATGGTAAGAAAGGCGCTGGAGAACCGGCTTACCGACGCCTCAACAAGGGATAGCGCCGCCCGGCAATGGGATATCGGCGATAATTATATCTATCAGCAATATGAGGACAGCATGTGTGACGTGGGCGAAGAACTCCAGGAATCGCAGCATGGAAGAGATGCCGGGAATACCGAGAATACCGAGAATACCAGGAATACCGGGAAATTGGGGAATATCGGGAAAACGGGGGATATCGCAGAAACAAGGGATACCGGAGAAACAGGGGATGCCGGAGAAATAAGGGATGCCGAAGAAACAGGGGATGACGGAAAAGAGGGCGACACCGCCGAAAATTCGAAGCATCCCGGAGAACAGGAATCAGGCGGGCTGCTTCAGAATATAGCAGGAGAGACGGAAGACAGGCTGGGAACGAAGGAGAAAGAGCCGAAACAGAAGAAGCAGCCCGTGACTTCCCCGGAGCTTGGTAAGGGAAATCAGAATTCAGAGGATGAGACTACAATCAGAGATTATTTTATAGCAGCGGAGGGATGAGGAATGACATGTATTGGATACATCGGAGAAGAAGCATATGATCTGGTTCTTTATATTGGCCGCACTCTTGCCGCCTTGAACCGGCGCATACTGATCATAGATATGACCCGGTCCGGGGCAATGACAAACGCTCTGCACCATGGAATGGATCTGGATAGTGACAGCGGCATAATCCATTACCGCGGTATTAATTACATAAGAAGGGTGCCTTCTTCGGAGGAAATGGAGCTTTACGAGACGGGGGTAATTCTGGCGGTTTTCGGTTACGATTACAATCAGGAACTATTTCCGTGCAACCGGCTTATTGCTGTAACAAATACCTTTCCCCATATCGTGGACAAGATTAATCTCTGCATCAATGAAGCAGAATTGCCCAGGGACAGGCTCCGGCTGCTGATTCGGGATGTGGTTTCCGCCGATGATGTGGAGCAGGTAAAGAAGAGAGTCAGTTTTGCCTATGAGGAGGAGCCGCCCAACTATCTGTATCTGGAGCTTACGGATTATCTGTGCGCTGTGAGATGTCAGGAGACTCAGACTGTTAATTTTGAAAACATTTCCCAGGGGATGAAGAATTATATACTATGCAGCATCCGCCAGATGCTTCCCGAACTGGGCTCCGTCCGGATTAAGAGAGCGATGCATCTGGCTAGAAAGGGCAGGTGAGGGAGTGAGCAGGCTATTGTTTTGGGCACCCGGTCATGGACAGGGGCAGACCAGTAATCTCCAGGTGATTGCGTTAACACTGGGGTTGCTTCATAAGAAAAAGGTATTGATGATGCAGACCTGTTTTCATAATAATAATTTGGAGGTTCCTTTGGTGGGAGGCAGCATCGATATGGAAGAGAACAGCAGCTTAT
Organism: Anaerotaenia torta; assembly: GCF_050433395.1. Classification (NCBI taxonomy): domain Bacteria; kingdom Bacillati; phylum Bacillota; class Clostridia; order Lachnospirales; family Lachnospiraceae; genus Anaerotaenia; species Anaerotaenia torta. The sequence continues at coordinate 210,092 of NZ_JBNPXH010000002.1, read as the reverse complement.
TTCAGGAGATTGGCCTGGATACGGCGGTTACTTATAGCAGAATGAATAAAATGAGTGCAAGGGCGCTGGCCAGCTGCTGCCTGACCTTTCCGGGCACATCTTTGCTTTTGCTGCCGGGAACTCAGACCGCCAGCCGGGATACCTTCGACAGGGATGTTGCCGGAGAGGTAAACAGGCTGGTAAGGGAGGCGGAAGACTATCTTGACTTTGTATTGATTGACTCCGGCAGCGGAGACAATCCTTTGTCTTCCCAACTGGGAGAATCGGCGGATCTGATCATTATTAATCTGACTCAGAGAAGACATGTGATACATGAATTCTTCCGGAAATACGGCGAGAACCTGTTAAAACATGCAAAGGTATTCTATCTCTTTGGCGGCTATGACAGCAATTCCGCATATAATATTCACAATTGCCGAAGAAAATACAGCAGGTATCTCAATCGTAACAATTCGGGCATCATACCCTATTGTACCAAGCTGATGGATGCCCAGAATGAGGGCAGCCTGCTTCCGTTTATGAAAAAGGGGCTGATTACCGGGGCGGCAGGAGCAAAGAAATGGACAAGGAAGGGAAGAGGGCTTCTTGTCAGTCTACGGTACAGCCCGGAGGAAACCGGTTATTTCTTTCAGGAAGCCCGGTCTGCTGCAGATAAAATTCTTTGTATGCTGGCACCGGCATTACCGGAGCAGAGGGAGGATACGGATGAGTTCCTTTGAATGGATTGCATCGGTTCTGCTGATGACAGCCGCAGTTTTATACCTGTTCTACCTGTTTAAGGCAGGGGTGGAGGAAGAGAAGGAGGAAAAGAATATCTATTCCATGGAATACCTGTGTGAGGAGATGAAACGGCGGATAAACGATATCATTAATATGGATCTGGATGTGTTGAGACTGAATAAGAATGATCTGGAGAGCAGAAGGCAGCTGAAACGTTCTCTTAGTGAAGCCACGAGGGGATGTTCCCATGGCGACATTCATAAGAAGCTGATCGTTTCCGCCAGGATTAAGAAGATCCTGGCAGGGCAGCTGAAGATTACGGCAGAAACAGCGGATTATGTGATCCCCTTTCCTCATTACAGTCATCTGACCGCTACGGATCGTTTTGAGATTATGATGTATCTGCAAAAGAGAGAGGGGAACTATAAAATGTTTCGTTCCATTCTTCATGAGGCCGGATTGGGGCGGCTGACGAAGGATGAGGCGGGCTTTCATTATGATATTGACGGGAAGGATCTGGAGGAGGCATTTTACAAGCTGGTTCGGCCGTTAAATTATGATGATAAATTGAATATCATTACCCAGAGAATCTATCAGGAAATCTACGGCCTATCGGTGGCAGATCTGCTGATCATGGAGGATGAATCCATTGACAGCGTTTCGGGAGGTGTCTCCGGACTGACGCAGGAAAATTGCAGATATAAGGAGGAGGACATCTATCACGGCGATTTTAGAAAGCCGATGTCCTATGAAAGCATCTGGGTAGTATGTGAGGGAAAGCCGATACATCTGAAATTTCTGACCCTCGGGCCGCAATGCGATATCATCCGTGTCTGCAAGAACCTCTCAGAGCACGGAAGAAACGGGCATTTTACCTCTTCGGAGGGCGGCAGTAAAAATCATCTGGTCAATGGGAGCCGTGTGACCACCTTCCGACCTAATAATGCATCCCAATGGGCCTTTTTTGTAAGAAAGTTCGGGAGCACCTCACGCTGGGAGCTGGAGGATCTGATTACGGACCCCGGATGCCGCTATCCCATTGAGCTGCTGAAGTGGTGCGTCCATGGATGCGTCAACCTTATTTTCTCCGGGGATCAGAATTCGGGTAAAACAACTAACATGCGCGCCGCAGTGAGGGAGATTGACCGAAGGCAGCAGATTCGTACCATCGAAGCGGATTTTGAATTATATCTAAATGATGCCTACCATGACAGGAATATTCTCGGAACCCGCCCCAGTAAAGCCCTGGACTTTCCTAAATTGATTGAATTGCTGAAAGCATCGGAAGCCCACACGATTCTCTTTGGAGAGACGGCAAGTCTGGAACAGGCGAAGCACCTGCTGGATCTGCTTCTCGCCGGAACCAAGCGGATTATAACTACCGGGCATTGGCCTGCGGCGGAAGATATGATTTCCTATTTTGTTCTGGCCCATGGAGGCTATGGGAACGGAGGAGCCGGGGAGGTGGAGCGGGTAATTGCCAGGCTGCTTCATATTGATGTCCATCACGTGAAGGATAACAGCGGACACCGGTATATTGACCGCATTACGGAGATTATTCCCCGGGAAGCAGATGCGGCGGAGACAGGGAAGGGAGGAATGGAAGGAAAGCTGGAGCGGATCGCCAATATTCTGGAGCAAATGTCCGGGAAGAAGTCTTATGATACAAGGGACATTATAATTTATGAAAATGGCAGGTACCGTATGATACACCCCCTTAGTGACAGGCTGGCTCATATGATTCTCAGCCATCTTCCGCCGGAAGAAAAAGCCGGATTTCTGAAATTCAATCAGACAGCAGAAGGAGGTGCAAGAGAAGCATGCTGATCATAATCCCAATTCTTCTTGTGTATGTAAGTGCAATGACGGTGCTGATCTGGCAGGGACAAGCCGGTAAGAGGCTATGGAGGGGCAGAGGAGCCATTCGGAGCAGGGAAAAATATTTTGACCGGATTTGCTCCGGGCTGTACCGCAGAATGAAAGCATCACCCTTTACCAGAAATTATGTGGAGAAGCTGTCCTGCCAATTCCGGCTCATCAGCCCCTGCGACAGCAGGGAAATTGCCGGCAGAACAATGGTTACCTTCCTCCTCTCGGGCATACTCAGTATAATCATCTTTTTTATTCTCTTTCTGACCAATCCCAGGCTGATTAATATGATTTTATCGGCAGCGGCCATTCTTATATTGAATCAGGAGGTGGTGGGAAGAATGGCCAAAGCCTTTGAAATAAAGCTGGATCTGGAGATACAGCAGCTGTTGGAAAATGAAATACATAATTATTATGTAAATTACCGTGTGGACGATGCCCTGTATCTGTCACGTGACAGCCTGAGCCCCAATATGAAATCTGCCGCCGGACAAATCTATGAGCTGCTCCTGTCGGATGACAGGGAGCAGGCCTTGAGGGAATATTATGAGAATGTACCGAACAAATATCTCCGGGAATTTGTCTCCCTATGTGTAGGTGTTGCCGAGCGGGGCGATGAAGAGCGGAATGGCAAGCATATGTTCATCAGAAACCTGGAGAATCTGTATTCCCAGCTGGAGATTGAAATTGATAAGCTGCAGAGAATCAATATGGAATTTACAGGAGTGATTCTGGTGGTGATTCTGCCTGTTTTCTGTATTGATCTAGTGAAGTGGTTCTGCATCAGCCTGAAAGAGAATATGGGAGCCTTCTATTATGGGAAAACAGGCTTTTTGATTGATCTGGGGCTTCTGGCAGTAAATAGCGCGATTTACGTGCTCCTGCACAAAAGTGCGGAATACCGGAGCTTTCATCAATCCGCCCACAGCTGGCTCCGCACCCTGGACCGGCTTCCCGGGATTAGAAGGGCGATGGATAATTACAGTAATAAGAACGCTTCCAGAGTAGAAGCATTAAGACGTGTGCTGAAAGATAACGGGTATCATATCACCCCAAGGCTTTTTATATTAAGAGGATTTCTTCTTGCTCTTGGAGTATTTGGCGCCGGAATGGGCATTGCCGCCTATCTTGCCCACAGCGGCAGGGAGGCGCTGCTTACCGCAGACCGGGCTGCTGTTGCAGCCCTCACCTCAGCGGCGGAGGAGCGGCAATACGATAAAATGATACAGACGATACAGGATTACACCCAAAGCTATGTTTTATACCGGGAGAAGAAAACGTTAAAAAGCATGCCCGAGCACCAGGAGGGCCTTGTACAGCTTATACAGAAGGATTTTTATAATAAGGTTGTGGCGGAAGCCCTGGCAAGGGAGATATGGAGGAGAGCCGGGAAATATGAAACCACCCGTATGTCCTTTGGGGATTTGTTTCTGTGTATCATCCTGGGAATCGGAGCTTATTATCTTCCTTTCATATTGTTGAAATACGGAAGTGCCGTATCCAGGGATACCGCGGAGGATGAGGTTCATCAGTTCAATGCGCTGATCGGTATGCTGATGTATGACAAAACAATGACGGTAAGACAGCTGCTGATAGAGATGGAATCCTTTGCGGTTATTTTTAAGCAATCTCTGCGCAATTGTATCAATGATTACAGCGGGGGTGATGATGAAGCACTGGAGAGGCTCAGAGAAGAAGAGCCTCACAGAGCATTTGTAAAAATCATTGATAATCTGCTGCGCTGTGACAATATGCCGATTTACGAAGCCTTTCATGAGGCGGATACCGCCAGGGACGGATACCTTACCAAAAGGAAGCTGGCAAATGAAAAGTCGATTCGTAAAAGAGTAACCCGCGCCTATGTATTGGCCGCGGTACCTTTACTCCTGCTCTTTGCCTATGGAGTGCTTCCTACCCTGCAGGCATCCATCCATGAAATTACACAGACTTTGGAGGCGTTGGAGGGGACATGGTAGGAAGAAAGAGTATTGTGAATGAAATTTAAAATAACAAGGAGAGAAAAAATTATGAAAACAAAAAATGCAACTAACCTGGTGGTAGGAATTGTTTTAACACTGGTCACGATCATCATGGTCGGAATCGTAATCCTGTGGGGAACAGGGTACTTTGGGCAGAACAAGAAGACCCTTGACAGGAGTACCGCCAAGATTGACGGCGCGATCAATGCAATGTCGGAATTTGATCTTCAGATATACCAGGATAAGATCATCCGGGGAGATGTGCTGGTGGATCTGATTCAGGAGCTTAAGAAGGATAAGGTTATGGTATCGATAGGGGTAACCACCCTTGGAGGGGAAAAGGAGGGTGTACAGTATAACTATAGAACAAGCACCATTGACAAAACGGACGGTACCGCTGAAATCACTCCCAGTCCTGCCGCCACTGCGGTCATTCCGGAGGGGAAGGGCAGTCTGGAATATATTAATCCCAATGGCAGCTTTAAAGGAACGGTGGTGCGCGATAAGAACGATGAAATTGTTTTAATTGGCTTCACCCAGCAGCCATAAGGAATGCACCCGGAATTAAGATAAGGCGGTGGAGAATGAAACATAAAAACAGTGATTTGCCAGCCTATTGGATATTAACTCTGCTGGGAGTGCTTCTGGTGGCTGCTATGGTTCTTTATATAAAGCTATTTTTTGATAGTACGAGGAAGCCGATGGATCAGATTATTGACAGCACGGCTGCTATGGCGAATGAGCTTTTGGAGCGGGAAATTACAATGTACGAAGGGGAGGAGATCAAAGGAAGTGAAGTGGTTAACTATATTAAAAGGAATCTGGGTGATTATGCTTCTGCGGAGGCGGCTCCCATCTTCGTACGTGTGAAGACGGCATTTGCCGGAACCGCATATACCAATGATTACACCAACAAAGCGCATATCAGGGATATCAGGAATGTCTCGGCAATGGAATACTTCATAAAGCCCACGGCTTATTTTTCCTGTGAGATAATCCGCTCGGAGAACAAGGTGGTCTTGGGAGTGAGCTTTATACAAAGGGATGGCTTATGAAAAATTCAGTCATAAATTTGCTGGAGATGATCTGCGGTGCGTTCTTTCTGGCTATGGGACTGCTTTACCTGGGAAAACAGGAGAAAAATATGAATCATCTCATAAGCGCGGTCAATAACATGCTTTTGGAAACGGAGAGTATTTATCAGGAGTATAATGTCATCAACGGCAGTCAGATATCGAAAGAGAAGCTGTATGCTGTTATAATCGGGTACCGTGAGTATCCCATTACGATAGACGGAGTGTTGATTACGGCAGAAGAACAGGATTATGAATATTATTTTACTCTGATCAGATCAAGGTTTTACAAAAAGCAATATGAATTTGATGAAAATCAAAAGATTAAACAGGTGGATTTTCTGTCAATGGGCTTGTAGCTTTTGTGGTGCCTTGATTTACTATTTGCTGTAAGCAGAATTTGCAGGGAGGAAGAGGATGGATTTTCCTGGGAGATTAATAGCAGCATTTCTTGCGGCGGTAATCATCACAATCGTTCCATTACAATACATTGCAAGAACAGCGGAAGAGAGCATAGATTCTCATATAGCGGAACATACGGAGCATTTTTCAGATACCCTCCGAAAGAAGGGGTATCTTGATATCCCTGCCTATGAAGCTTATATAAGAGAGCTTGATGCATCAGGGCAGCACTTTGATCTTGAAATAGAGGATATTCATCCGGTAACGGGTAAAGATGCAGCTTATCAGAAGGAAAAACCTGCGGCATCCCTCTCTCTTTTTGCAGCTCATGTGCACACGGATGCCTGCTACAGCGGGCACAGACATAAGGGAGCGGATAATCAAAAGTTTACCCATACTCATGCCCATACGGCAGGGAAATGCAGACGATATGTTTATTATATCGGACTCGATGTGAAATGCAGCTCTTGCGGGGCGTCCTATTATTGGAGTGTAGTTGGAAAGGATATGAACGGAAACAATATAGGGACGCCTGTCCCGCACGGAAATACCTGCTGGGAGTGTAATAAAGCCACCATTACAACGAAAGAGCATAATTCCTATACCTATAGCTGCGGTTATGATGTATTTACCACAGACAGCACCAGTGCGGACGAGGTGGCCTTTGGCGTAACCATGACATACCCCGGGATGAGTTACCCGCAGAATACCAACAGTGCCACCTATACTTCCGGATGTTATTCCTATCACCAGTCCAATGACTGGCACAGTTTACGTAAGTATTCCGGCTATGGTACCTGGATAAATCAGGCGGAGGTATTTGATACGGTTTTACGCAGCAGCAGAAGCTTTTGTGATATCCCTGCCAGGTATGAGAAGGAATATTGGGCCAGCGACAGAAGCGGACTTGGAGAAACCAAGTGGTATGAAATCGATTATGCAGCAAGAGTATTGGGAAATTATAATGTGGTGTACGATTTTAAGTATTATGGGTGGTACAGCTCCCAGTCCTATCCTAAAAACGATTGGCCCAGCGGGATATCGGGAACGGAGACGGCCTATCTCTTCTCCAGCTTTCACAGCAGTATCGAGAGATATGCCGGAGGAACGGCATTTAAGGGGGACGCATCGGAGTCCTGGAAATACCGGTATGTAGGAACGGATCTCCATATCTGCGGCTTTGACCACTCCCTTGGGGTTAATAAATGGGTGCTTGCCTGCGGGCAGGCAGAGGATACCACCTATGACTGTGATAAAGTCGTTATGTCCATATCCCCGCTTCATCCGGTTCAAACAGTAAAGAAGGGAGAAAGCATTATAACTCGTGCCACGGCAGTCTACATGGACGGCCATACCGGAACGGTTGACTGTACCAGCAATTACAATCCGAATCTCCCCGGTGTCCAGACGGTGACGCTTACTTACAGCGGACTGGTGGGAGATGCACGGACCACCGGGAAAAGAACCTGTACCGTCAGTGTAACGGTTATAGACAAGACGCTGCAGAGCCTTGCAGTAACTCCCCCTTCCCAGACCGTTCCTCTTAAGGGTACTCCCTCCTTCACGGTTACCGCTTATTACAGCAATGGAACCAGTGCGGTAATACCCTTAGGAAAATACAGTGTGTCCGCCTACACCACGGCTACATCCGGACAAAAAACCATAACCTTTACCTATACGGAAGAGGGGGTGACGAAAACAGCAACAGCAGCCATTTATGTAGATAACCTCCTATCCATCTCTGCAATACCGGAAGAGCTTACGGTAGAAAAGTATACGGCAAAGCTTCCCTTATCGCTTAAGGTAACCTATCTGTACAGCAGCAGTAAGACGATCTCCAGCGGATATTCCATAAGCGGGTATAATCCTTCTTCCATAGGAAAACAGAAGGTAACGGCATCCTACATGGATCAGGGAACCACGGTATCGACGGCAGTGACCGTGAATGTAACACCGCTCCATAGAACCTGTCCTCAGTGCCAGAACGTCTATGAAATAAACCCGGATGATACCGATCCCGGCTGCCCTATCTGCCGGGAGACGGTAGTAGGTATTACCGTATCTCCGGAGGAAATGGAAGTAATGCAGGGAGAGGATCTTCCAATCATAGTCCGGGCCATGTACCGGAATGGAGCAGTAAAAGAGGTGTTCGGATGGAGCAGTAATTATGACCCGGATAAGATCGGGCTGCAGCCGATTACGGTAGAGTACGGAGGCTACGCGGCATCCATCTATGTATGGGTAAAGGAAGGGGAAATCGTCTGCCCGGTCTGTCAGACACATTATCCTGCCTGGGAAGACCGATGCCCGGTCTGCCGGGAGAAGGTGACCGGCATTCAGGTTAATCCGAAAGAAATAACCGTAAACCAATATGATGAGATCGTATTACAGGTGCTTGCCACTTACGCGGACGGCCTCACTTCCCTGGTGACAGACTGGAGCATAGACAGGACAAGCCAGGCAGCAGGGGTGTTTACCGCAACCGTAAGCTACCAGGGATTTACGGCCCAGGTAAAGCTGACGGTATTATCCGCCTCCACGGTAACCTGTCCTGTCTGCGGGTTGGTATACGATGCGGGAGAATATCCCAACGGCTGTCCGGTGTGCTCCGAAGTAATCACCGGGATAGAAGCTTATTTATCCAGCGGCTCCCGGCTGGTCCAGTACGGCACTCTCCCCCAGATATCCGTCAGTCTGATTTACCTGGACACTCACCGGGAAATAATCGAGACCGGCTTTACAGCAGAGGGCTTTGATCCCTTCCGGAAGGGAGTGCAGACCATCCTTGTCCGCTATCTGGAATTCTCCTGTACCTTAGAAGCGGAGGTGGTGGATGCCCTGGAGACAGTAACCTGCCCCAATGGTCATATCTACTATCTCAATGAGGATGGCACCGACCCGGGCTGTCCCTTCTGTGCCATAGGAGAGGGGCATGAGGTGATCCTGTTTTATGAGATTACTTATTTACCGGAAATCCTTGAAGTTTTATATAGCAGCGGAATTTATTACTTTGATAGAAATAATTATCTTACGGTTCGGGTGACTAAAAGAGATACATCCTTAATTGTTAAGCTTCAGCAAGCCTCTGCAAAATTGGTAATGCTGGGAAGAAGAAAGCGGTTTACATATGGCGGTGAGGTATTATAGGCATGGATAAACTATTGAAATTTATCTTTGATATTGTAATTGCAATTGTTCTGATGTTCGGGGCAGTTCTGATTTATTTCGGTTTAAGAACAGAAAGCGTCATAGGAACGATGGACACCATGATAACGGAAGAGTTCCTTACCGGAATAAAAAAGAATGGCTGTCTTGAACATGATCAGTATGAAGAATATCTTCACCGGCTGTCCCTCACCGATACGATATACGATCTCCGGTTTGAACATGAATATAGTATCTGGGAACCGGAATACCGCATGAGGACCATAGAAGAGATTATAGAAGCTCAAAAAGCAGCCTACACCGGAGAGAACATTTACCACTACCGGGAGGTCACAACGAGCCGGCCCGATGTAACAGACCCGATTGATAACAGCGGCCTTACCATGAATACGGAAACAAATGAAAGTGTCCTTGCAGGCGCTGTGAATACACCTTCTACGGGGCATACCCATACGGATTCGTGTTATGCGGGGCATATACATAAGGGAGATAGAGCCTTTACCCATACCCATGCACACACGGCGGCGGCAGGGTGCAAGCGGTATATGTGGTGTGCCGGAGCCGATGTGACATGTCATTCCTGCGGAGCATCCTATTACTGGACGATTGTAACACGCGATCCCGATGGCAGAAATCTGGATACCCCGACAATGCCGGTTAACTGGTGCATCTCCTGCGGGGCCGGCACGGTAACGAATACATTGGGGGTGAACAAATATGCCTATAGCTGCGGCTATAATATCCATACCACGGATGATATGAATTCGGACGAGGTGGCCTTTGGGGTAACCATGACATACCCCGGGATGAGTTATCCGCAGAATACCAACAGCGCCACCTATACTTCCGGATGTTATACCTATCATCAATCGAATGACTGGCGCAGTTTAAAAAGGTATTCCGGGTATGGAGTATGGATAAACGAGGCGGAGGTATTTGATGCGGTTTTGCGCCGCAGCAGCAGCTTCTGTGACATCCCCGCCCGGTATGAGAAGGAATATTGGGCCAGTGACCGAGAGGGACTCGGAGAAACCAAGCGGTATGAAATCGATTATGCGGCAAGGGTGTTGGGGAGGTATAGTGTGGTGTACGATTTTAAGTATTATGGCTGGTACAGCTCCCAGTCCCATCCGAAAAACGATTGGCCCAACGGGATATCGGGAGCGGAGACGGCCTATCTCTTCTCCAGTTTCCACAGCAGTATTGAGAGATATGCCGGAGGAACGGCATTCAAGGGAGACGTATCGGACTCCTGGAGATACCGGTATACAGGAACGGATCTCCATATCTGCGGCTTTGACCACTCCATGGGAGTGAACCGATGGGTGCCGACCTGCGGCCTGGAGGAAGATACACGGTTAGTCTGTCCGGATAAAGTAGTAAGCATCACCCCCACCCATCCGCTGCAGTCGGTCTATACGAATGAACCCTTAATCACCACGGTCAGAGCAACCTATGCGGACGGGAGCGAGAAAACAGTACTGGCAGCCGCTGATTTTTCCACCGGAACCCCGGTATCCAATAAGAGGGTTACGTTAAGCTATGCAGACAGCCTCGGCAATACCAAAACCTGTACCATAACCGTGAATGTCGTTCCCCGCAACAGAGCCTGTGCCAATGGGCATCTTTATAACCTGAGCCCGGATGGCAGTGACCCCGGCTGCCCCTTCTGCCATGCTTATGTGGCCAATCTACGTATCCTTCATCCTCCAATATCCACTTTTACAATTACCATAGGGACAACCTTAAAGGAGAACGGATTAAAGCTGCTGGTCACTTACATGAACGGACGCACGGAAACAATAACGGAGGGGTATGTTGATAACCTTGATAAGCAATACCTGGGAACTAAAATGGTGACCATAGGCTACAAGGGAGCAAGTACCCAGCTTCTGGTGACAACAGTCTGTGCAAAGATGGTTTGTGATGTATGCGGTTTTCTCTATGATCTGTATCCGGACGGAACCAATCCCGGATGCCCAAGGTGTATTTCCAAAATCCCGATATTCACCGGTAATATACTGGAATATGAAGGAAAGGAGTATACCGATGAGATCCTTGAGCGGATGTATGAGAAAGGCAGCTATGATCTCACCATGGATAACACCTTCAGTATCTGGTTGAAAAACAAGTCTCCTAACGTGGCAAGAAGCCTGTTAAAGAAATTGTATCCGTCCCTGTCGAAAGAATGGATGTCACGCAGGTTCAATGAAAATATAAAAGCAAAATAGAAGGAATCCGGATGACCGGCTGCTTCTTTCATTCAAAAGACCAAACAACAGGATAGAGGGGAGGTAGCCGATTGAAGATTTATCATTTTATATTGATATTTTTGATCTTCTTTTTTGCAGCGGTCATAAAGACAGATATACAGATTGGAGAAATGAAAGAAATCGAGAGAGAAAAAGCAGAACTTACAGAAAGCCTGGATTCAGCCGCATCAGATGCGATTGATTACCTGGCCGCCTCCGGAAGCTATGGGATCAATTCAATTGAAAAGGAAAAAGTGATAAGCACTTTTTTTACTTCCCTTTATGCCTCCCTCGGCATTATTTCTGACCGGAATAAGCAGGCGGAACTGGAGCTTTATATCCCGGTAATTCTCTTATGTGATGCGGATGGATTTTATGTATACTATTACGAGGACTATGAAGGAGAATACGGAGAAATCCTTACCCAAAGAATGTGGTCGGAGAAAATGCCATATTTTTATCAGGATGCAGACTTTATCTACGGATTTTCTTTGGCAGATGAAGTGGACTTATATGATACTAATAATCTCTTTCAGGATGCTGTAAAAGTCAGAAAAGAGAACTATCATTTGATTCAAACGGAGGAATATTATAAAGAGTTTAGAAAAGCGAATCCGGGGAGCATCCTTCTGAATGATGAAGTGTATCACACGGTCAGAAAAACAGCAATTATGAGTCAATTGGAAGAAGTCCTTTCGTTCTATACAAATCAACATAACTATATCGCACGCCAGCATGGGATCACCTATCAGTTTAGTTTCCCGCCAGGGCAGGAAGAGGAATGGGCGCAATACCTCGATGATGTGAACTTGGTGGTAGTATTTCAGGGCTATCCATATGGCACAGGTCAGGATTATACCTGTAACAAAATAGCCTCCTCCGGTGCCAATGTTTTAAAGAAACCGATTTATTTTGTTGAAGAGAGGAGCTGGTATTTTCTGGCGCACAAGGCGGGATGTCCGAAGCTTATTGGAAATACCATGATCCTGGAGGAGGCATTTGACAGCCTGCTGGAATGTGCCAAAATAGGCGCTTATTGTGATGACTGTATAGAAAATGGCGCAAGGGTGCCGATTCTAAAATAATGAGGTAAAAAGGGGAAAGATGAATCTGCTATTTTCTTTGATTTTTTCTACGGTATTAAGCTTTCTGTTTCATATCATCATGCATGAAATTGGTCATTTTATTGCCGGATTGCTAACAGGATGGAGATTGGTTCACATACAGCTTTTTTGTTTTGTATTTACAAAAAATACTCATAATGCTTCCTTCCGATTAAGAAAAATAAATTCTATTAGTTGTCAGTGTATTATGTATCCGAAATCGAATATGAGTGACTCAAGCTTCTATACACTGGGCGGCATATGCATGAATGCGATGTTGACTTTGATTTTTCTGTACCAATTAAAGACCTTACCAATGGGTGGTGTTAGGTGGATATTCACTTTTTGCTTCTTCTCATGCGGCATATCCGTATTTCTTATGAATGCTGTTCCGAATACCCAAAAGATATGCAATGATATGGCTTGCTATCTCTTATGTAAGAAAGAAAAGTATACACATTATATCCATAACGTTCAGTTGACGGTGGCAAAACAGCTTTCGAAGGGGTTGAGTTACCGGAATTGTGAAACACCTGTTTTAAAAGAAAACATAGAAGCAAATGATATTCTGGCATATCAAGTGATATTGGAATTTTACTATTATCTTGACTGTGACCTTTATTCCCGGGCCAAAAGTACACTTGAAAAGATAGATCGTGACCGGCATATCAGCTGTGGAGTCTATAAAATTATTATGCTTGAGACATTATACTATGATTTATTCATGGATATTTTAAATAAGACAAATCTGGTTTTGAATCGAAATCCTTTTTATAGAGATCTCGATAGTTATATACAAAAATATGAAACGGCTGGAGATATTCATTCAGAGAGAGTGAAAGCGATTAGAAAGGCATATCAATTTTATAGAAATGGAGATATCCAGGGAGGAGTTCAATCGTTAGATGAGGCGATTGCGGGAATGCGGAAAATGGCGGCTTTATATGCAGGGGAGAAAATCTTCTGCTTAGATCAATTAGAGGGGATCCGTAATATCCTGCGCCGGGATTTGCTTGTGCAAAACTGTAAAAATTGAATTTCATATATTCTTATAATATCTAGAGAGATATGATGTAGAAATGGTGGTAAAATCAAGATTAATATTACATATTTTGCATTTATTCCTTAAATAAATGTACCGGTTATGTTATAATATGACAACAGGATTCATCGCAGGCAATATCCGCTCTGTATGGACATTCCTGATAACTATGACGAGAAGGCCGAGGAGGAGAAGCAATGAAGAAAATAATAGCAGGGGTAATCCTTATTTCAGTAATGTTAAATATTATTGTCGGGTTTGAAGGCGATAGGAAAGTCGAGGCTGCAAGTGCTTATATTACGGTGAATTCTTTTTCCGGCGCACTGGCCGACGAATTGGGACTGGTATATGAGCAAGGGAAAAACGGTGCTGCCAAAGCACTTCAGGAAGCCGGGATTATGAAGGAGGGAGATTTCAAGGATCTTGATAAAAGCCTTACCAGGGGAGATATGCTGGTCTTGCTAAACGGGGCTGATGAATATGTGAACAAAGATACGATAGAAGAATGGCGTGTCAATATGGTTCTGGAAAAGCGTATTTCGGATATTAAGAGTGTTTCTGCATCAAAGAGGACAGATATAGCAAAAGGATATTTAAAGGGCTTTATGAAGGGCTACAGCAACGGACATTATATCACGAACCGTAATCTGAAGCTGAAGAGTAAGGTGACAAAGAACGGCGCCTTATCCAGTGTAAAGATGATTAAGGATAAGTCCCTGCGGGCAAAGATCAGCCCGGATGGTCAGTTGATCCGGACAACAAACCTTCCGAAGAATGCAGAGAACTATGAATACATTCTGGCCAGCTTTCCGAATAAATTTTATGAAAGACAGTTTGAGTTCATGATTACGGATCAATATAAAGCTGGAGAAACCCGTGATTATTGGAGATATCCGGCTGAAATGAGAAACACCAAATTCCGTACTTGGAATGAGGAATGGGATTTTTCTATAGAAATGGACAAATATCTTTATGACTGGCAGAAGAAAGCTGAGGTTTATCTGCAGTATCTTTTCAATGTGGATTACCGGACAGTGGATGATAAATGGATTGAGGGATTGGCTTCCTGTTATGTAAGGAGCAATATTGATAAAGCTGCTGATATAAAAGATTATTATGTTAAGCATATGAAAGAAAATAAAGTTATAGTAGAAAGCTCTATTATTGCGGTTGAACCTTCTACATTTTACAAAGATAATGCTTATTGTATGAGAGCCTATATCCGTTACCGTATTACAGCTAAAGATATCAATGTAAAGCAAAATAGGCTACTGTGGGTACAATATCCCCAGTTAAAGGACTTAAAAAGTGGTGAATGGAGAGAAGGGATATTTGATATCCGCTTCGGAACAAATAACGGATATCAAGGTGATGGTTCGTACTTTGCTATTGATTATTTAAGCTGGTTTGCGGATGAAATTAATGTACCGGTAGATTAAGGGGGTAATTACGCTGAACAAAAGAGTTTTAATAAAGAGTATAACTATAATAGTTATATTACTGGCATTTCTGATAATTCCTTCATTTAGGACAAAGGCGGATGTTGTAGATGATTCGGAATCATTTCATGATGTTACTAATTCGGATAGGGAAGTGGTATTAACAGTGACAATGAGGGATGGAGTTATAACTATTACAGGTAAATCAACAGCAGCCTCTTCAAGCTCAACAATTCGTTGGAGGACAATCGGAATTAATATATCCAGGAATCCGATATCTACGACGGACACTTTTTATTCCAGCGCACACAAAAAGACTTTTAATGGAGTAGGCCCGGTCAGTGATGCTGGAACTTATAAGTATTTACCTTTTGACATGGGGAAAAAAGAAAGCAAGCAGAATGGAAACATTATTGAAACGACGATAACTTTTGATGCACAAAAAGTTGTAGACGCTCTGGGGGCAGATTTCGATGATATCACAGAGGATACCCCTATTTATCTTCATGCCGTATTTCAGACCTATAACTTTGATCCAAGGACGCAGACAGAGACCGGTATCAGAAAAAATAATATCCGGGACTGGAAGGCTATGGTGAGGGCTGAATCCTGGAGCGATCCGGATACACTAAACGATTTTCTTAAGTATTACAACATGAAAATTCTATTTAAGCCAGACGATCAGAAGAATGATCTTAAATTTCTGAAGGAAGATGAGAGCCAATTGATTAGTCCGGTTGCACTGGATTCCTTGAAGCCAGGAAGAACTCTTTCCTGGTCTACGGATAAGACAGTGATAAAAAGTGGGGGTAAGGACTACGAGCTGTATAAGCGGGTCATTAAAAGTAAAAAGAGCAATAGAGCCATACCCGGCGGTACCCAGGAGCTGGGGGGAAGCGTAACGGCGGACACTCTTCGGAAGGGCAGCACCCAGGTAAAGCTTGGCGGAATGGATATCTGTCTTTATTACAGGGAGGTGAAAAATAACGCTGCCATAAAGCTCTCTGCGGTGGATCAGGATACCGGTACGGTCATCAAGGACGAGATCGACAAAGCCGGCGTTTATGCCGGAGAAAAGTATACGCAGCCGGATGATAAGCTTTTTAGTAGTATAACCTATGGCGGAAAGACGTATAAGAGAACGGAGAAGTATTCTTTCACCTATACCAAGTCTAACGGCAGTGAAGCATCCGCAATGGATACCCTGAAGGGAAGCAGCGCTCCCTTATCCATAGAGATCCCTCATGATATTAAAGCGGGAACGACAATGTATGCCAAGATCTATTACCAGCAGGTGACGGATGGGGATATCCTGGTGACGGTGAATGCGGTCAATAAACTTACCGGGGAAACCATTAAAACCTTAACCACCGGCACGGTAAAAGGCGGAGCGGAGTATGATTATACAATCCGTGAAAGTAAAATAAGCCCCGGATCAAAAAATTATGACTATTCAGGTAACTGGAAGTGGTTTTACACTTCCTCCGGTTCCACTGTTGCCAGGGAGGGAAGCGGGGAGAAGGTTAGTTTCACCGCACCTTCGGCGGCAAAGGTTACCGGCGGGATCACTGTCAATGTGTTTTATACCGAAGGGGAGAGTGCCGGAAGCGGGAATATTACCTTGCGGGTGATTATGGTAACGGAGAACGGCTCTCTGATTTATGAAATTTCAAAAGAGAATATAACTCTTAATCAATCCATCTCAAAGACCGCCATTGATCCAAGATCAGTGGACGGCATATCTTACAGCTATCTCAATAAATGGGACTATGATTATACGACCATTTCTGGAAAAAATACCAAATCAGGAAACGGACAATACATATCCTTTACAATATCCGCCTCCACTCTTATGGATACCACTGTAACATTAAGGCTTTATTATAAAGCCCAGATAGAAGAAGTGACGGTACCGGAACCGGAAGATCCAATTTCCCTTCCCATGGATTCCCCCAGCCCCTATGCGGTAATTAACGGTGACAGGTACGGCAGTCCTTTTTTTACATCAGAAAAGGGCATCTCTACCACGGAAAGCCAGTATGTATTTCTGAAAACCAAGGATTATTTATTAGGATACACCCTGGTGAACCGGACAGGGAAGAGAACCTTTATGATTCCTGTGACCATGGTTTATACCCTGGAATATGTCTCGGCAACACCTCCCGAATACGGCGGGCCTGAGCCGGTTACGGATATTATAGCTGACACCCAGTATATCCCGGTGGAGCGGGCCTACTCCTATTGGGAGATCGCAGATCTACGGTATTACAATGTAAGTGATGCAAAGGTTTATAATTACTCCCTGCCGGATGGAGGAGTCACGCTGAATGCAAATCATGCCTTTACGGATATTCCGGCTTTGAACACCTGGCATTCCTCCAATGTGAATGACCATGTAATTCCGCCGCCGCAAGCTGCCGGTATTATTGTGTCCGCGCCGTTTCCGACTACTTCCGATGATAGTACCAGGCCGATTGCAGAGTTTATGGATCTTACCGCTTATGCCTGGATCATGACGGAGGAAGCAGGAGTGAAGAGTGATTATATCGAGTTTGATGGAAGCGTTGTGCTATCCAATGCCATAGGCAGTAAAATGGGGGGCTCCCCGGACATCTCTGATTTTGTCCACTGTTCCACTATGGTGGGAGAGAAAGCTCTCTATATTGATAAACAGGTAATTGATGCGAAAAAGATAAATGGGGTATATTCCTCTACGGCAAATGTAAACTATCAGCTCCATCCCTCCAGCGTAGGCTATGGACAGCAGCGGAAGAATTTCCAGGCAGAGGTAAATGATGTTACGGTCCATACGCCGGTGATTTGTGTCCCGGTAGTGAACGGGGATAATGATAAATGGACGCAGCTTCTTTCACCGGAGCCGGGGGCAGTACAGGTTGTACTTGATCCGGATACAGCATTGAATGATTTTACAGTGAAGATATCCAACACCCTGCTTCACAGCAACCGCCCCGGATATCTGAGCAGGGATTTTTCCCGGTCCTTCATCGATCCGGAATTTATCTCCTATATTGCCAGAAAAGACGGGGTGATAAGGAATGAGGTTTGCTTCCCCTTTGATGTTTATCTGGATACCCAGGGAGACAATAACAGGGCAAATGATAGATACATCAAAGCCGGCACCTGGTTTGTCCTGGGAAGGGATACCTTCCGTTTCTATGTCCCTATGTGGATCAAGGAGGGTGTTTATACGGCACAGTTTAGAACGGTAGCCGTAAACGGGGAGGACAGGCTTAGAATGACAGAAACCGCGCGCAATACCTCCAGGGATAATTACGTGGCCACCGCAGAGGTGATCTTTGAAATCTCCGGGCGGCTTTATGGTATGAAGATTTATGACATCTCAGACTATCCCAGGTGGGAGAATGTGTTCCGTCCGGGTGAAACGCTAAAGGTGAAGCTGTTTGAGGGGGCAGAGGATGGAACCATGCATTCCGGCTTTCATACGAACTATGCCTATTATTACGCTGTGGGGACAAAGAACCAGTACGGAGAAGAAACCGGAAGGTTAAGTAAATATACCTTCCCCCTGGTCAACGGCAGCCATCCGAAATATAAAAACCTTGGGGTGCTGAAAACCGGGTATGCCGTCCGATTCCTGATGGATACCACCGGGCAGATGTATGGAGGGGCCAGCAGCATGAAGATTATTCCCAGCTTTTATTATGTAGATGCGGATGGTAAGAACCGGAGATCCGTGGATCTTTATTATTCGGAAGAGATGAACGGGAAAAAACAGTCTTTAGTTAAAGTTGGGTCGGAATTGGATCTCATTAATATTAAAAAGGGCACCACAGGTAATCTCTACAGCCGGATACCGGAAAAAGAGCTGCTTAATACAGCAAAGGTCCGGAACATGACTTTAACGGAGCTTTCCCGCCAAAACGGCGCCATGTATTCTTATTCAACCTTTCGGTTACTGAGCCCGTTCCGCACCTTTATCGGTACGGATTATGCCTCTGTTATAACATCCCTGTCTTCTTATGATGATGTAAAGAAGGTGACAGGACTGGATAAAACCCAGATTTCAAGGTATATGCAGCGTTGGTATGGCACTTATAAGATTCCTACGGATGTTCGCGTGGCTGCGTCCGGTTATGATGTATATGGGCATCTAAAAAAGTATGGAATTGATTATAAGGAGAGCTTCTGGCTGAAAGGCGGGTACATCATTGTTAATTTCAATATTATTACCATCGATGAAAACGGCAAGGAACGCCTTTCTTATGCCAATGGGGACAATTACATGAATAACGGTAACTGTTCCATGCTGATGACGGAAGGAGCAATGATAGAAAAGACCGATTATAAGGGAACCCGGTTTTCATTTCGTGCAGGAGATTTTCTGGTGTACTACAGCAATAGAACATATGCCGATGACTATGAGGGACAGTTATACTAGAGACAAGCGGCCTGTTGCAGTGCCGACAGTAATCCTGTGCATTTTGTAGTAAATATAATCTAAAAATTGGTAAATATACATAATATTGAAAAATATTGTTGACATTTACATTAATTTGATATTAAAATAGGTTTATAAGAGATATACTTCTTTTATAAAAGCATCACAGCAATTTATTCTGAGGTTTGGATATATATTCTGTCAATTCTGTATATTCTTATATCAGTTAATTCCTGCTGACTTCCAGCACTTGTTCATGTCTCGGAGATGAATGCGGTGAATGTACAATTTAATTTTTCCAATAAAATGAGGAAGTAGAAAAGACTATGCCTTTTACTTCCTCATTTTATTGCAATTCTATAGAAAGGGGATGGGGAATTGCTGTTACAGAAGCTCTTTTATTCGGTCTTCCACCAGAAACATGTCCGCCGTAGGCTCAAAGCGTTCTACCACATTGCCCTTACGGTCAATTAAGAATTTGGTGAAGTTCCACTTTATACTGGGCTTATTCATGAAATCGGGGTCATCCGCGGTCAGCTTCGGCAGTAGTCTGGGCGTAATAGGATGGGCTTCATCAAAGCCTGCAAAGCCCTTCTGGCTGACAAGATATCGATATAGGGGGTGAGCATTTGCTCCGTTCACCTCAATCTTGGCGAAGGTGGGGAAAGAGACACCGTAATTGGATTCGCAGAAAGCATAGATCTCATCATTGGTGCCCGGTGCCTGGCTGCCGAATTGATTGCAGGGGAAGTCAAGAATAACAAAGCCTTCCGGGGAATACTTCTCGTATAAATCCTGCAGATCATCATATTGGGGAGTGAAGCCGCACTGGGTGGCAGTGTTTACAATGAGTAAAACCTTGCCCTCATACTCAGAAAGCGGTACTTCCTCCTCATGCCTGTTCTTTACAGTAAAATCATAAATATTCATATTCTCATATCCTTTCTGTTTATTTTATAAGAGGTTCAAAATGAAATAATTTTTCTTATGAAATTCGAATGATTTATTACAATTAAATTGTATGCTATTTAAAGCTTTTTGTCAAGATACAATGAAACTAAAAAATGCTAAATAGAATTACTTGATTCCTGTTGTGAAAATCTAAAAAATGAGGTATGATTTAAAACGTAGTGGTTTTGATAGTCATTATTGAGACCATTTGGCATCTGCCGGTTAATGTAACACTCTAGGAGGAAATGAGTTGAGAAAGAAATCGCATATTTCACTTGCGAAGCACCTGACGAACAACATGAACGTACAGGATTTGCACCAGCACAAAAAGGCATTTTACATAGGAAGTATTTTGCCGGATCTGACCCCATCGTTTTTTACTAAAAGACATACAATAGATGAGACTTTCGAGATACTAATGGAAGAGATTAGAAAGATAACAATTGATTATGACATAAATAAAGGAATTAACAGCTATTATGCAAGACATCTTGGAGTAATAACCCATTATTTATCTGACTACTGTACTTTCCCGCATAACTCTATATTTGAGGGAAGTTTTACGGAACATGTTTATTATGAGAAAGCATTGAAGCTTTCCCTGAAGGAATATATCCGAAGCGGCAAAGCACAGCGGGTGCGTACCGGGTATAAGCGGTATCAGACCATTGAAGAGATTAGTCAATTTATCTTGAAGACCCACAAGGAATACTTAAAAGCAATCAAATCCGTGAAGGATGATATTTATTTCATTATTGACTTGTGTTTCAAGGTGGTGGATGCCATACTGATGTTCTTTGAAATGGCAACTCTGCGGGTGGAGAGCAGATTAGGAATTAAGATGGAATATTCTCATAGCTAGGCGGATTGATCATCAGTAAGATCAATATTTTAGAAAAGATTGATGCTAAGGGGCAGAACCATATTCGGATGGTGTCTGCCCCTTTGTGTATCCTGACGTTTCCCAAGAAACCGGATGCGCTCCGATTGGAATCAAATAAGAGTAAACGGCCATAAGGGATAAAATAATATTCAGAAGGTACTCGATTTATGCGTCTATATTTGCTATACTATATGATAATCCTGTGCTGCCAGGATATGGCCGAGGGAAGGGCAGCAGGGGAAGGGCAGGAGTGGATGAGGTTTGGAGAATTGTCTCTATCATGGGAAACTGGTGTGTACTTATGATCTGAAGGATGAAGATGGCCTTTATTATGAGGAGCTGGTTCTGGAATGGAAGGAAGCGGCTGCCAGAGGTGGTTTACACTGTATAGAGTGCGGCAAACGGGTATATCTGGCTGCAGGACCCGTAAAAGAACCGTATTTCGCCCATTATGATCTGGAGGAATGTGATTATGGAAAAGGGCAGGAATCGGAGGAGCTTAAGAGAGGAAAACGCCTTCTCTATCATCTGGCAAAGCGCAGCTTTCCCGAAGGCAGCGTTCTTGCCCGGCATCGTATGGATAATGGCATGTACTCTTCGGTGTTCTGTTCCGGGACAGGGTATGCGGTAGCGTTGGATTACCGGTTGGTGAATAACAGTCTGGAAAAGTACAGAATACGGGACGATTATTATCACGGACAGGGCATTCATCCGGTCTATATTATGGGAAAGCGGCAGCAGAAGGATACAAAACAGCTGGACTGGTATCAGAATCTGGTGCAGAACTCCATGGGGTATCTGATCTTTCTTGACGCGGCTGATGAGGTGCTGACTTTAAAGAAGTGTTACGGATACCGCATCGGGAAGGAGCGGCGTTTTAAATACCAGCTTCAATCCTATCCCATCAGGGAGCTTCTGCTGGATACCCGTGGACAGTTGATTTGTGATTTCGCTGAAAAAGGCTTTGAGATTGAGCGGCAGATCGAAGAGGAGAAGCGTATCCATCAAAAGCGGGAGGAGCAGCTGAAACGCCTCAGAGAAGAAGAGCGTCTTAAGGAAGAGCAGCGCAAGGAAGCATGGCTCAAGGAAAAATGGCGTAAAGAAGAGGAGCCCTCCGTTAAGATAAAGGATCTTAACAGACTAAGCCGCGAGGAGATCCTATCCAGGGGTTTAAATCCGGATATCTATGCAAGGTGTATTGCGATGATAGAACGGGGCGAGGGACATCTGGTGGCAAAGAAATATTTTGATATCATAACGGCTTGATGAAGCAAGCTGATGTGACATCCGGCAGACAACAGGTTACGGTTTGGCCCATTGGACGGACTGCAACGATGACAAAAGGAGGAAATGACATGGCCATTGACAAGGTCAGAGAATACTTTAGACAATGGGGGAGAGACGGGGATATCCTGGAATTTGACACTTCAAGTGCGACGGTGGAACTGGCTGCAAATGCCCTTGGCGTGGAACCCGGCAGAATTGCCAAGACCCTGTCCTTTAAGACAGGGGAGGGAGCGATGCTGGTAATTGCCGCAGGGGATGCCAAGATTGATAATGCCAGGTTCAAGGCAGAATTCGGTATGAAGGCGAAGATGCTGACCCCGGAGGAGGTAGTGGAATATACGGGGCACGCTGTCGGCGGAGTCTGTCCCTTCGCGTTAAGCCATGAGCTTCCGGTATATGCAGATATCTCTATGAAACGTTTTACGACGGTATTTCCTGCATGTGGAAGCAGTAATTCGGCGGTTGAGTTGTCCTGTGAGGAGCTGGCGGAGTATTCCGGAAGCCGCCGCTGGGTTGATGTCTGCAAGAGCTGGCAGGCTGACGAAGCAGAAGAGTAGAAGGAAAGCATAAAATAGAAGGAAGTACAAAATAGAAGGAAGAACAAAACAGAGAGAAGAACAAAACAGAGAGAAGAACAAAATAGAAAAAGGAAAAGAAGAAAGAGAAGAAAAGAGATAAGAATAGAGCAGAGTAAAACATAAAAATAAGAAGACCAGGAAAATGAAACGAAAGGGAGAAAATAATATGATACACGAAGAAATTAATATTAATGCAGACGGCTGTGAAGCCACCCTGACCACCTACCTTCTCAGCAACTCACCGGAGATTGATCCGAACAGGGTGCGGCCGTTGGTGATTCTGTGCCCGGGAGGGGGATACCGGTTTGTATCCGCCCGCGAAGCGGAACCGATTGCAATTCAACTAAACGCGATGGGGATTCACGTTGCCATCTTAAGATATTCCATCTATCCGGCAAAGTTCCCGACGGCTCTGACCCAGCTGGCAAAATCAGTAGCCTATGCCAGGAAGCACGCGAAGGAATGGAATGTGAGGAAGGACCGCATTATAGTAATGGGCTTCTCGGCTGGAGGCCACCTGGCTGCCAGTCTGGGAACCCTGTGGCATGAGCCGTTTCTGGCAGAGATTATGCAGACGGAGAAGGGAAATTACCGGCCTGACGGTATGCTGCTATGCTATCCGGTAATCACCTCCGGAGAATATGCGCACAGGGATTCCTTCCGTTCCCTGCTGCAGGAGCGCTATGATGAGCTGGTGGAGGAGATGTCCCTGGAGAGAAGGGTTACGGAATTCACTCCTCCCACCTTCCTGTGGCATACCTTTGAGGATGGAGCGGTGCCGGTTGAAAATGCGCTTTTCCTCGCCCAGGCATTAAATGAGAAGAAGGTTCCTTTTGAGCTGCATGTATATCCCAAGGGCGGCCATGGACTTGCCCTTGCCACGGAAGAGACCAGAAGCATCCATGATCAGGGGCCTTTAGTGCAGGAGTGCCAGAACTGGATCAGTATGGCAGGAACCTGGGTAAAGAATTTATAAAAAAGGGGAAGGGTGCTCCTTTGCAGAATGAATGGAAGCTGGGGGGAAAGAAATGCATTTTAACTGTTTTGGGGAAAAAAGCAATCCACATATTCTTCTGATTCACGGTGTTCTCACACCTTGGCAAATATGGATGCCGCAAATAGAGTATTTTCAGAAAAAATATTATGTAATTGTTCCGGCTTTGGATGGGCATGAAGCGGGTAAACAAAGCAAATTTATATCGATAGAAGAGGAAGCGAAGAAAATGGAAGGCTATTGTTCTGAGCATACCGGGACGGATCTGCTGGCAGTATGCGGCCTTTCCATGGGAGGGGCTATCGCACACCTGCTTTGGAAAAAGAGCGTCTTGAAAATACAAAATCTTATTTTAGATGGAGCGTCTCTTGTGCCCTATGGGAGGTTTATGAAATCCGTAATGACGAAACAGTACCTTGATATTGTGCGCAAATCAAAGGAGAGGGCCCCAAAAACACTGGAAAGCTTTAAAAAAGTATTTCTTCCGGAAAAATATCTGAAGGATTACCTTGCTTTCATTGATTATCTGGACGAGGAATCTATGGCAAATATGATATTGTCCATGAGCAGCAGTTCCTTAATTATCAATGATATTTCATTGGAAACAAGAATTCTATACCTGCATGGGACAAAAATGAACGAAATGCTTTCCCGGAAATCAGCGGAGCAAATAGGAAAGGCATACCCCAATACAAAGGTAATTCGATTCGACGGCTGCTCTCATTGTGAAAAAGTAATTTATGCTCCTGCACAATGGATAGACCTTATTGAGGGATTTTTGAATAGGGAGTAAAGCGATGTACCACAGAAGGGCTGAATGCCATCACAAATCTACATAAGAAAAAGGCCTGCGTCCATAATGACATGATTGTCAGTAAATCTGCTCCCGCACCGGTGTGTGACGGGAGCTTTTTATGGCTGCAGGCCTTATATAAACCCTATATTGCTAATTCTAATCCTTTTTCCTCACCGCCTGAAGCGCATGGATGATCTCGGCAATATACAGGTAATGATAATCCTTGTTGGAATAAAACGTGGATTTAAAGCGTTCCTCCAGCAGTCCCTCTTCTCCCAGCTGCTGAACATGAAGCTTTCTGCAGAACAGCACATGGCCGGCCTCTGAGAAATATGGAATTCCTTCATACTCTGCCAGGGTCAGGCCTGATTTTGTAATCTTATCTTCGTGGCGGCCGGATACGGTGCCCAGATAATTCAATTCCTTCCGGTATTCCTTACCGAGAAAGCTTAGGGAGAAAGCATCCTCACGATCCAGGAACTCCTTTGTATAACGCTGGGGGCGCACTACAATAAAGGCTGCATTCTTGCCGTACATCACTCCAAGCCCTCCCCAGGAGGCGGTCATGGTGTTAACCTTATCTTTATCACCGGCAGTAATCAGCATCCAGTCCTTTCCTATCATCTGAAAGGGATTCTTTCGTATCATATCCGGTGCAACTTCTTTAAATGTGTTCATGGAAAATTATCGCTCCTTTTCATTATTTTCGTAATATCAGAAGTAATTTTATTATACGCTAAGATGACAGCGGATGCAATGCTGCAATTCTGATTTCACAATCACTTTAGGATAGCATATACTGATTATAAAGTATATTGCAGAAGTGTTTCCTGTTTTCAGGAGGGACTTTTGGACTGCCGTGAGCAGCGGGGAGGATGTATGATAATTCATGTAGTGCAGGCGGGGGATACGCTCAGTTCTATTGCCGGACAGTATGGAGTGACGCCGGAGCTTATTATTTTGGAAAACGAGCTGCCCAACCCGGAAAGACTTATAGTAGGGCAGAGCATCGGCATCAGAGTGCCGGAAGTGGTTCATACCGTGGTTCCGGGTGAGACCTTATTCAGCATCGCGGAGCAATATGACACCACTCCCAATCGGATTCTTCAGAATAATCCGTGGGTTGCCGTAAATGAATTTTTGGCTGAGGGGGATGAATTAGTCATTACCTATGAGGGGGATGAAGTGATCGATACTTTGACCTTTAACGGATATGCCTATCCCTTCATTAACCGCGAGGTTCTGCGCCGCACTCTTCCTTTTCTCACCTATCTGTCAATTTTTACTTATGGCTTTACTCCGGCCGGGGAGCTGGTTCCGGTTGATGATGAAGAGCTGATTGCAATTGCCAATGAGTTTGGCGTCGGTCCTATTATGATGCTGGCGCCCATGACTGCGGGAGGAGCCTTCAACAGCCAGATAGCCCATGATATGTTTACTAATCCGGAGGGGCAGGCGGCGCTGATTGAAAATATTGTTGCCAATATGCAGGCAAAGGGGTATGTGGGACTGGATATTGATTTCGAATTTATCCTTCCGGAGGATAAACAGGGCTTTATAAACTTTATAGCAGCCGCCACTGAAAGGCTGCATGAGGAAGGCTATATTACCATGGTCGCCCTGGCCCCAAAAACTTCCGGGGATATGGTAGGGCTGCTGTATGAAGCCCATGACTACCCGGCTATCGGAGCCATAGCGGATAAGGTGTTATTAATGACATATGAATGGGGTTATACCTACGGACCGCCCATGGCAACTGCTCCTGTCAATATGATGAGACGCGTTCTGGGATATGGGGTTTCCGTCATTGATCCTGATAAAATACTCATGGGGATTCCCAATTATGCCTATGACTGGCCGCTCCCTTTCATTAGCCGGGAGACATCCGCAGAATCACTCAGTAATCAGAGTGCAATTGAACGGGCAGTCCAGTATGGGGTGACTATCCAGTTTGATGAATTGGCACAGTCTCCTTTCTATTACTATACGTCGGAGGAAGGCATCCAGCATGTGGTTTGGTTCGACGATGTGAGGAGTATGAGATCCAAGCTGGCGCTGATGCCGGAATTCGGCTTGAACGGGGGAGGGGTATGGCAGATCATGAATTTCTTCCCGGGACTATGGTTAGTGGTCGCATCCCAGTTTAATGTTACGAAGATATAAAACAAAGATCGGAACGGGGAGAGTGTCTGCGCGGAAGGGTGCCATAGTAAAAACTCTTGATGATCTGTAAAAAGTCTGTTATACTTCTCAACATAGGCGATTGAGACTTTTCGCATTTATACACTGAAGAGGAGATCATCATGGGTAAGAAGATTATAAAGGAAATTCTCAGCTGGGTTATGATTTTTGTTTTTGCTATTATAGCAGCAAACTTGATCAAGAGATACATCATATTTAACGTGGAGGTACCCACGGGCTCCATGGAGAATACCATTATGATAGGCGATAAGGCCTCGACCTTCCGGCTGGCGTATCTGTTCAGTGATCCCAAGAGGGGGGATATCGTAGTATTTCCCTATCCGGACAATGAAGAAATGGATTATATCAAGCGGATTATCGGATTGCCCGGGGAGACAATAGAGGGCAGGGACGGGTTGGTTTACATCAATGGAAAGCCTCTGAAGGAAGACTATGTGACCGCGAAGCTTGACAGTGACTTCGGTCCTTACACCATTCCGGAGGACTGCTACTTTATGATGGGAGATAACCGCAATAATTCTGCCGATTCAAGGTATTGGAATAATAAATACCTTGCCAGGGATAAAATAGAAGGAAAAGCCATATTAAAATACCCTGATTTCACCTGGTTCGGAACGGTCCACTATGAATAACAGAAAAAAGAAACGGTGCTTCATCATAGGCGGTACGGAGAAATCAAAGAGTTAGGGAATGGATTGGAGAAGAGTATGAATAGTAAGGTAACGAAAGAAATTATAAGCTGGGTTTTGGTGATTGGAATTGCGGTTCTGCTGGCTCTGGCCATCAATAAATGGGTGATTTATAAGATCAGCTCCCCGACCCCGTCTATGGAAAACACTTTCCTGGTAGGAGAGAAGGTGGTAATTCTGCGTCCGGCCTATCTCTTTCATGAACCGGAGCGCGGAGATATTGTCGTGTTCGCCAATCCGGAGGAAGAGGGGGAGGACGACTATATTAAGAGAATCATCGGCCTGCCGGGTGAGACCGTCGAAGGTCATGACGGAGTGGTTTATGTTAACGGACAACCCTTAGAGGAAGACTATCTCAGGGAAGAGATGGAGGGTTCCTTCGGTCCTTATGAGATACCGGAGGGGACGTACTGGATGATGGGGGATAACCGGAATGAATCGGGGGACTCCAGATACTGGGCGGACAAGTTTGTTCCGAAGGGAGACATCCATGGAAAAGCCCTCTTTAAATATCCCGGGTTAACCTGGTTTCACGATGTGGATTATTCCATCGATGAGTAATGCAGTATTAAATTGATAACAGGGTTAAAAAACCGTCGGGAGCCTGCATGGACAGAAGGTCTGTGCAGCTTCCCGGCGGTTCTTGCGTTAAGCGGTCAATCCGTTTAAAAATAGCTCACATTAATTTTCTTGCCCACCTTCCTGAGGCAATCCGCCAGTTCGTCCACAAGACGCATCTTGATACTGAAATGAATGGGCAGGCTGGGATTTTGGTGGGCGGGGTTGATGGCCCTTCCCACATAGAAATTAATATCGGTTGCTTCTTCAAACAGCAGCTGGGTGATGAGAGAAGCTGCATCCTTCTTGCAGCTCCATTGAATATAGCAGGCATTATCCTCAATATAGCTTTTGGCATAATGGAGGACACGGCTGAAGGTGATCACTCCTTCGGTAACCAGATCAATCCCCTCCACCTTGGAAATGGGGGGAATCTCCGGGTCGGGATAATCAATGCTTGTCACCATTTCCTTCCCGAGAAATTCTGCGGCAAGGGTGGAGGTGGTTCCTCCGCATACAATATGCTTTCCCTCCTTCGAGAAGAACAGGGTGAGCATCTTCGAAAGGTCCTTGGGATCCGAAGGCGGGCCGATCATGAGATTAACGGGCTGCCGGTTACGGATCTTCATAGAGGCGATGGTCGTATCATCGCCCGGATGTCCGCCGTACAGCATGGAGCATTGATCCAATAAAAGCGTGGAAATCGTTTTGGCGGAATAGCTGCATTCGTAGACGCCCTCCAGAAATTCAATAATATTATGACGCTGCCACCCGAAATTCAGAGTTCTTCCCACACCGGCATAGATGGCGCCGTCGCTCATGGCTACCAGCACATCGCCGGAGAATAGCTCAAACTTTGATTTATAGATATTCTTTTCGCCGATCTGCATACTGATCATATCATATTCGCAATTCACACCGCCCCGCAGAAGAATCACATGGGGATTGTCATATTGTATTACCTCTGCGGTTTTATTATCAATCACCCGTATAATCGTAAAGGTTGAGTAAGCAATTCCGCGTTTTTCACATACGGGAAGGGTGGAGGCCACCGTGGTGACACAATCCTCCAGAGACATATTATTTGCCATCATGGTGGAAATGATTTTGGAGGTGAGGGTGGACAAAATATTAGCCTTCACCCCGCTGCCCAGGCCGTCCGCCAGTACCATAACCACAGAACCGTCCTCGCCCTCCACGATTTCTACATGGTCTCCGCATAGCTGCTCGCCATATTTCTTCAGGCTGTAGTAGCCGATATCCGTACATAGATTATTCATTTTGCAGCGTCTCCTTCAGATTGGTCAGCGCGATCTTCGTTTCCGCTGTGGTCTCACCCAGGAGGGAGGCGATCTCCTGTACAACACGCATCTGTTTTTCAATTACCTTGTCTGTAATCTCCATGGTCTGCCGGCTGATTTCTTCCTTCTTCAGCCGTGAATTCTCCTCGGCGGTAATATCGCGCAGGATGCTGATGATGATATGGTAGGTCTTGTCATAGATGACGGTTTCCATCACATATTTCTGGTAATCAGCGAGGTAGACCAGCTTATCATGAATATTGCGTCCGCTGGTCATCACCTCCAGGTAGGAAGCAGGATTGAGCAGCCGTACCACGGGAGCGCCCAGAATATCGCTCTTATGCTTGATATTTAAGATTTCCTTCGCCGCCCGGTTGACCTGCTGGATCTCCAGGTCCTCATTGAGGACAAGCACTCCGTTGGGCATATTATAGATGATATTGTCGGAGAAATTCTCCGCCTTTTCCTTCAGGAAGGGAAGACACATGGTGAGATCCGCCTTACCCTGAAGCACGGCAATTGCCTTGTCCCGGCAGGTATTATAGCCGCAGCTGCCGCAGTTTAACTCCTGTTCCGGCTGGGACTTCCCCATCTTACGCAGGATTTCCTGAATAGCGCTGCTGCCGGGCATCTGATTGGAGAAACCCAGATAGGTGAAATGCTTCTGCAGATGTTCCGGTTCCGGGAGCTCCACAGCAAAATCCTTCTCCCTTGCAAAGCGGTTGACCTTAATAAAATCAGTGAGGGGCATACGGCGTTCCTTGTCTATGGCAGGACCTCCGACACAGCTCCCGGAGCAGGCGGACATCTCGATAAAGCAATTGTGTAATTCGCCGTTTGCGATATTAGTCAGGGCCTTCATGCAATTATCGAGCCCATCAATAACGATAAAATTATAATCCAGATCCTCCGTGAACATGGAACGGATAATTCCGCCGGGGATGGGAAACAACCGGGCTCTTCCCTGGGCCCAAGCCGGATCCCCGCCGCCGGGGGAAATGGTAATATTCTCTTCCTCCAGCCAATGGGACAGCTCCTCAAAGGTAAGAACACAATCCACAATACCGGGATACAGATCGGCCTCCTCCTTCTTGGAAATGCAGGGGCCGATAAAAACAGTATGTGCCCCCGGATGCTCTTCCTTCAGCTTTGTGCAGTGGGCCTGCATGGGGGAAAGCACAGGAGCGAGGTAGGAGAGTGCCTCGGGGTAATATTTTTGAATCAATATGTTCACGGTGTGGCAGCAGGAGGAGATAATTGCTTTTCCGTTCCCTTCCCGTATCATAGCCTCATACTGGCTTTTGACTATGGTTGCGCCGATGGCTGTTTCCTCCACGCCGGCAAAGCCCAGTCTGGTCAGAGCCTCGGTAAGAGAGGAGAGGTCCGCCCCATTATAGTTGGCAATAAAGGAGGGGGCCAGGCTGACATATACCGGATTTCCCGAAGCCAGCAGTTCCCGGGCGATATTGATATCACTGCGGATTTGTTTGGCGTTCTGGGGACAGGCAACAAAGCATTCGCCGCAGAGGATGCATTGTTCCTTGACGATATGAGCCTGATGATCGGAGAAACGAATGGATTTTACAGGGCAGTGCCGGATGCATTTATAGCAGTTCTTACAATTTGATTTTTTAAGCTGTATGTAGTGGTTCATTTTATCACAATCCTCTCAGTACCCTGCTCTCAAAAAAAGCAGGGAAGTTCTCTCTGGATACACCGGAGATGATTTCATCATTTACCTTAACGGTTACGCCATCTGTACAGCGTCCGAGACAGAACGCCGCGGACAGAGTGATCTGATCCTCAAGCCGGTGTTCTGCGATGGCGTCTTTCAGAAGCTGTATAATATCATATGAGCCCCGGATATGACAGGAACTGCCGACACATACATAGATATTCATAACGGGTCCCCCTTTCTTCACAAATCATTTTATATGACTGGACTTAAAGAGCTGATGGTTATTGTTGTTCAGCCATGGTATCCCCGGCGGAACGGCTAACCTATGGGTCATAGTATAGTACATTGTTAAAAATATGTCAATGTATAAAATGATAATTAAGAAGAGCTATTTCGAAAAGCCAAATCGCCGCCCCTTGTCTAATGGGCGGCGATTATATTCGTTTGAAAATAAAATTATTGCCCCATCAAGCTTGAGGCAGACTGTTGTTATAATCCAAGATATTCCGCGTTGAACTGAAGCACCTGAGCCATGGCCTCCTGACCCGGAGCGCCTATGGTGTTGCGTTTGTTGACACAGGTATTCAGACTGATGGCAGAGTAGATATCCTCGTCAAAGACAGGGCTGATCTGCCGGTATTCCTCCAGGCTCATCTGCTCCAGGGAGATATCCTTACTGATGCAGTAGAGAACCAGCTGGCCTACGATACCATGGGCATCCCGGAAGGGAACTCCTTTGGTGACCAGATAATCGGCGGCATCGGTGGCATTGGTAAAGCCGTTTTTGGCGCTCTGGGCCATGATTTCCTTGTTAAAGCTCATGGTGGAGACCATACCGTGAAAGAGAGCGAGACAGCCCTTGACCGTATCAATGGCATCGAAGGTGAATTCCTTGTCCTCCTGCATATCCTTGTTATAGGCAAGGGGCAGTCCCTTCATTACGGTGAGCAGGGAAACAAGGGAACCGTATACCCGGCCTGTCTTGCCCCGGATGAGCTCGGCAATGTCCGGGTTCTTTTTCTGCGGCATAATGCTGGAGCCGGTGGAATAGGCATCATCCAGCTCAACAAAACGGTATTCATTGGTGTTCCAGATAATGATTTCCTCGCAAAAGCGGCTCAGATGCATCATAATGGTAGAGAGGGCGCTGAGGAGCTCAATGAGGTAATCCCGGTCCGATACACTGTCCATACTGTTGAGGGTAGGACCGTCAAAGCCCAGCAGCGCGGCGGTCAGATCACGATCCAGGGGATAGGTGGTGCCTGCAAGGGCGCCGGAGCCGATGGGAGAGAGATTCAAGCGTTTTGCAATATCCTCCAATCGCTGCCTGTCCCGTTTAAACATCTCAAAATATGCCCCGATATGGTGAGCCAGTGTTACCGGCTGCGCTTTCTGAAGATGGGTGAAGCCGGGCATGAAAGTATCGGTATTCTCCTTCATAATATGGTGGAGGGAGAGCATCAATTCCTTGATTAATCCGTCCAGCTCTCCGATCTCGTCCCGGATATAGAGCTTCATATCCAGAGCCACCTGATCATTCCGGCTCCTTCCGGTATGAAGCTTCTTGCCCGCCTCTCCGATCCGGCGGATAAGATGGGCCTCCACAAAGCTGTGAATGTCCTCATGCTCCATATCGATCTCCAAAGAGCCGTTTTCCATATCCTCCATAATCTGAGAGAGCCCTTTTATGATCTGCTCCTTCTCCTGATCCGACAGGATGCCCTGTCTGGCCAGCATGGTCACATGGGCAATGCTGCCTGTAATATCCTGCCGGAATAATTTCTGATCAAAGGAGAGGGATGCATTAAAATTATGCACTAATTGATTTGTTTCCTTGGTAAAGCGTCCGCCCCATAGCTTCATGGTTTAACCTCCATCGTGAGTGTAATTATTTTACGTTGCTGCTATACCACAGGATTACAGGAGCATAATGCGTGTTCCTGTAATCGAGATGGACGGTGCAAAAATCGCACCTTTTATCAAAAGTTTAGAATACAACTTCTGATAACTTATATTACCCTCATTCTCCGCGGAAAGCAAGATAAAAATATTATAATTATACAAAAACAATGAATGGGATGCATAAATAATCAAATTTTATTTTACAAATTATATAATCTCTCGTATTTTTCCTTCAGATAGGAGATATAATAATCCGCATTAAATTCTTCTCCGCATACATCCATAAGCAGCTGTTTGGTGTTCTTTACCGCTCCGTGCTTATGGATATGATCTCTTAAAAACTCACGAATCGGAGTAAGGTTTCCTTCCTTCAGATATTGCCCCAGAGGCATTTTATCCTTCATATAAGCGTAAATCTGGGAAGCGATGGCTGTTCCGATGGCATAGGAGGGGAAGTAGCCGAATTCACCGTAGGACCAATGGGTATCCTGCAGAATTCCTTCCGAATCCGTGGAAGGAGTAAGCCCCATATAATCCTGGTATTTCTGGTTCCATATCCGGGGGAGCTCCTGAACATCCACCTCATCCTCAAATATCATTTTCTCGATCTCATAGCGGATGATAATATGAAGGCAGTAGGAGAGCTCGTCCGCTTCCGTGCGGATCAGGCTGGGGGCAGCCTTATTAATACCCAGAATAAAATGCTCCAGGGATATATCACTCAGATTCTCAGGGTAGGTCTTCACCAGTCTGTCATAGATGGGCTCCCAGAATTCCCGGCTTCTTCCGATGAGATTCTCGTAAAAACGGGACTGGGACTCATGCATTCCCATGGAGGCACCGTTGCCTACCGGGGTCTGGGTGATGGCATCGTCAATATTCATCTCATAAAGCGCATGTCCGCTCTCATGAATGGTGGAGAACATGGCGCTTTCCAGATTGTTCTCCAGGTAGTGGGTAGTAATTCTGACATCGTGGTTATGAAACTCCATGGTGAAGGGATGGGCGCTTTCCGCAAGGACGCCCCGATTGAAATCAAAGCCCACATAACCGCTTAGGAAGCGGCAGAACTCTCTCTGCTTGGTAATATCATAAGTTAGGAAATTATAGCTTTTATCGATGGTATCCGCTTTTTCAGCCACCTTTTTAAGCAAAGGGATCAGTTCCTTTTTCACCTTATCAAAGAACAGATCCAGGTCCTTCGTCAGGAAGCACTCATCAAAATCGCCGAGGAGAACCTCATAGGGAGTCTTCCCGTCCTTTACCCGATAGCCTGCGAATTTCTTCTTATATTCAATCATTTTACTCAGATAGGGGGCGAAATCACCGTAGTTATTGTCTTTTTTGGCTTTGGCCCAGGTCCGGTTCGCAATGGAGGCGCACTCGTTGAAGGCCCGGTATTCCTCCGGGGGAATGCTTTCCAGCTGCTCGTAGGACTTGCCCAGCTCCCTGACAATGGCCTTTTCCGTAGGGGTCAGTTCTTCCTGTTCTTTCTCCTCCCGGAGCTTCTTCAGGAGCTTTCGGATATCATCATTAATCAGGCTTTTCATATATTCATCGGATAAGATACCGATTACCTTTGAGGTGTTCTGGGCAGCCTCAAAGGGGGACAGGGTCTGGTCATCCCATTCAAAAAGAGAGCGGGCTGTCTGCAGAGCCATGGGTTTTTCCAGATAGGCCTGGAGTTTTTCAAATGTTTTACTCATAGGATTATTTTCCTCCATTATTTTTTTGGTGGCATATAGTAGTATATCA
Source organism: Anaerotaenia torta (assembly GCF_050433395.1). NCBI lineage: Bacteria > Bacillati > Bacillota > Clostridia > Lachnospirales > Lachnospiraceae > Anaerotaenia > Anaerotaenia torta. The sequence continues at coordinate 175,054 of NZ_JBNPXH010000002.1, read as the reverse complement.
ATTTTCAGGACGAATAACAATTGGAATAATGCCAAAAATTGCTGAAAGAGATATACTTCCGGCAAGAAGCTCCATATGAGGGAAACCTTTCGTTTCCTTTGACAAAATCAATCAGGCGGATTATAATCAAATGGTAAACATTTCTATAGCATAAAGGGAAGAGCAGCCTATCATAATGAATATCCGGCCTCTGTGATTTGAATCACAGAAAATTGCCGGCCGGTTGCTATACTATAAGGGACAGTATGGATAAAATGTCCATCGTTATGTAAATAATAAAAGTTATGTAAATAAATAAGAAATATAGGAAAGGATGGATTGGCAATGAAGAATATGACGATTGAAAAGGTAATAGGAAGAGAGATTCTGGACTCCAGAGGGAATCCCACGGTAGAAGCGGAGGTTACTCTGGCTGACGGAAGCGTAGGCAGGGCAGCGGTTCCTTCCGGCGCATCCACAGGAGCTTTCGAAGCGGTGGAGCTTCGGGACGGAGATAAAGGCAGATATCTGGGCACCGGTGTGAAGAAGGCCGTTGAAAATGTAAATACTGCAATTGCAGACGCGGTTCATGGCATGAATGCGCTGGATCAGGGTGAGCTTGACGCAAGGATGATTGCTCTGGACGGAACGCCCAATAAGGGCAAGCTGGGCGCCAATGCCATTCTTGGGGTCTCCCTGGCGGCAGCCAAGGCTGCGGCAGCCTCCCTGCATCTTCCTCTGTACCGTTATCTGGGCGGAGTGAATGCCAAGACCCTTCCGGTTCCGATGATGAATATTATTAATGGCGGAAAGCATGCGGATTCCAGCCTGAACATCCAGGAATTTATGATCATGCCTGTGGGGGCGGAGAGCTTTTCCCAGGCGCTGGAGCATAGTGCCACAGTATTCCATACACTGAAGAAGCTTTTGAAGAATGACGGCTTTGTTACCGCTGTCGGTGATGAAGGCGGCTTTGCTCCGAAGTTTGGAAGCGACACCCAGGCTTTGGACTATATTGTGAAGGCAATTGAAGCAGCGGGCTACCGTCCCGGAGAGGATTTCTATATTGCAATCGACGCGGCGGCAACGGAGATGTATGACGAAGCGGAGAAGGCCGGCAGAAAGGGAGATTATCTCTTCTGGAAGGCGGGAGAATACAAGACAGTAGAAGAGATGGTGGATTTCTGGGATCAGGTATGCAGCAAATATCCGGTTATTTCCCTGGAGGATGGTCTGGCGGAAGAGGACTGGAAGGGCTGGAAGCTCCTTACACAGCGGCTGGGCGGAAAGATCCAGCTGGTGGGTGACGATCTCTTTGTGACCAATACCAGCCGTATCCGTGAGGGTATTACCCAGGGCATCTCCAATTCCGTGTTGATTAAGTTTAATCAGATCGGCTCCCTTACCGAGACGCTGGACGCCATTGAGATGGCGAAGAACAACTGCTGGACAGCTGTGGTATCCCACCGCTCCGGTGAAACAGAGGATGTCACTCTGGCGGATATTGCGGTTGCCACCAATGCAGGACAGATCAAGACCGGCGCTCCCTCCAGAACGGACCGTGTTGCAAAGTACAATCAGCTTCTGCGTATAGAGCAGGAGTTGGGCGGCTCGGCAAGATACCTGGGTAAAGATGCCTTCCGCGTATTCTAAATACAATGATGAAAGCGTCAAAATTATTTCATCAATTTTAAGATTAATAAAATACAGGGCTGTCTCCATGTAAATTGTTTTCATGGCGGACAACCCTGTTTCTTTTATTCCTCTTTGAGTTCGTAGGGCTCATTTAGCCGGATACGGTAGGATTTGATGATATTGCCGCTGACGGTTTTAAAGCTCTGGTCGACAAACAGGGCAGGATCCCGGCTAAAGGGCATATTATCATAGAGCAGCCAGTTCTCCAGCATGGAATCATCATAAGGCCTTGTCTTCGGAGTGTGTGTTCCGTTTTTTTTACCCATAGTTAAACCTCTCATATGTATCCTGGTGTGGTTTGTTTCCTTCCTCTTAACTATATAACGAACAGGACAGGATTTCAAGTGGGCGTGTATTATTTTCTCAATGAGTTTAAGCCGGCGCTGCATTTTTTCTGTAGCTCTATTACCACAATCGGAACAAAGGCCAGGAACAGGACGATAGCCCATTGTCTCAGCGTAAGAGGCACCACTTGGAATATATTCGCAAGGGTGGGAACCGTTATGACAATGACCTGTAAAAAACCGCAGATCAGAAAGGAATACACCAGCTGACGGTTGGATAGTAATCCGATATCCGCCAGAGAATGCCCGCTGCGCATATTAAAGGAATGGAACAGCTGGGACAGACTCAGGACGGCAAAGGCCATCGTACGTCCCACCCATGGAACGTAGGTCACGGCATCCGCCGAAGCGCTGCCCGGTGAAAAGGGGCGGAATAACCCGGGGGTGTCATAATAGTGGAAGCCGATAAGAAAGGCCAGGAGTGCCAGGGAGCCGATCATGAGCCCTTCCAGTATGATCTTCAGGGCAAGACCGTCTGCAAACATCCCCTTACTGGGAGAGACCGGCTTTTTATACATAATATCTGCCTCTGCCGGTTCCACACCGAGGGAGATAGCGGGGAGGGAATCGGTAATCAGATTGACCCATAGCAGCTGGACGGCTACCAGCGGAGTGGGAAGTCCCAGCAATATGGCGACGAAGATCGTGAGAATCTCACCGATGTTGCTGGAAAGGAGGAAATGCACCGCCTTCTTGATATTTTCATAAATTCCCCGGCCTTCCTTCACCGCGGCTACAATGGTTGCAAAATTATCATCCAACAGGATCATGTCGGCCGCATTTTTGGCCACGTCCGTGCCGGTGATTCCCATGGCACAGCCGATATCCGCCGCATTTAATGCCGGAGCATCGTTTACGCCGTCTCCGGTCATGGCAACTACCTCACCCCTGGACTGGAAGGCTTTGACGATACGGACCTTATGCTCGGGAGAGACCCGGGCAAACACACTGAAGCGGTAAATATTCTCCGCCAGCTCCTCGTTGCTCATGACAGATAAGCGATCCCCGGTGATAGCCTCCTCACTCTCGGTGAGAATTCCCAGGTCTCTGGCAATTGCCTGAGCTGTCAGCACATGGTCACCGGTAATCATTACCGGTCTGATTCCCGCACGCCGGCACATAGCGACTGCTCCCCGGACTTCTTCCCTGGGAGGATCGATCATCCCGATCAGGCCGATGAAGGTCAGGTCCTTCTCCAGATCCTCCGTATTCATTTTCTTGAAATTATCCGGCAGGTTCTTATAGGCTACCGCAATCACCCGGAGGGCCTTTGCGGTCATAGTCTCATTGATGGAATTCAGCCTTTTTCTTTCCTTATTTGTAAGGGGATGCTGCTTGCCGTCCCGGTAATAGCTGGTACACCGGTCCAGCATAAAATCGAAGGCACCCTTGGTGATGCTGCGATAGCCGTGCTCCGGCGAGCGGTGGACGGTGGTCATAAGCTTTCTGGCCGAATCGAAGGGGATCTCAAATACCCTGGGATGGGTGCGATCCAGCTCATTCTTATCGGAACCCGCATGGTAGGCGGCCAGAACAAGGGCTTTTTCCGTGGGCTCTCCATTCAGGGAAATGAAATCCTTCTGAACATCGAGAATCGCATCATTGCATAATGCGGCGTGGGAGAGAAGGAAGGAAGAAAAGCTGCTTTTCTCCTTCACGGTTCCTTCCGGGGAGCAGAGGAGGGTAACCGTCATGATATTCTGGGTCAGGGTACCGGTTTTATCGGAGCAGATGACCGTGGCGCTGCCCAGGGTTTCAACAGCGGGAAGCTTGCGGATGACCGCATTTTTCTTAGCCATTCGCTGCACCCCAAGGGAGAGCATGATGGTAACGATGGCAGGCAGACCTTCCGGTATGGCGGCCACTGCCAGGCTGACGGAGGTCATGAACATATCAAAGATGGGAAGGTGCTTGAGCAGTCCCATGACAAAGATCATCCCGCAGATGACCAAGGCTGCGATTCCCAGAACCTTTCCGGTGTTTGCCAGACGCTTCTGCAAGGGAGTCATGGGGGTCTCTTCCTCCATAATTAACCGGGCGATATGCCCCACCTGGGTATTCATCCCGGTCTCCGTCACGACGGCAATTCCTCTTCCATAAGTGACGGTACTGGTGGCAAGCACCATATTAATCCGGTCTCCCAGATTGGTGTCCGGCCTCAGGACCGCTTCCGCAAGCTTATCTACCGGATGGGATTCCCCGGTGAGAGAGGCCTCCTCCACCTTTAAATTAACTGCAGTCAGCAGTCTGGCGTCGGCGGGAACAAAGGATCCTGTCTCTAACAGTATGATATCCCCCGGCACCAGCTCGGCGGAATCAATCACACTGACCTTACCGTCCCTGAGAACATGAGCGGAGGGGGCGGACATTTTTTTTAGAGCCTCCAGCGCTTTTTCTGCCCTTGCCTCCTGCAGCAGTCCCAGAGTGGCATTGACCACGATAATACATAATATAATAACCGGATCTACATAGTCCGGATCTCCCTCCATGTAAGAGACAAGGAAGGAGAGGATGGCTGCCAGAATCAAAATAATAATCATAAAATCAGCAAACTGTCCCAGAAATTTCAGGAGAATATTTTTTTTCTTCTTTACCTCCAGAATATTTCGGCCGAAAGACTGCTGCCGCTGCCTGGCTTCCTTGGCCGATAATCCCTGGTTATGGATCACGCCCAGATGTTCCAGGACTTTGCTGATGGGTAGACTGTGCCATTGCATATGCTGCTCACTCCCGGTGTTCAAAATCTTCTTTTAATTATATGTAACAGGCTTGGGAATATGATCGATAACATGTTTGCCGAAGACTTGTTCCAATCTCTGCACCGTGATTTCTACAATTGTCGTCTGCGCTGCCTTCGATGGATTTTAGAGGCGATCAGGGCAAGAAGGCAGAGGATAGCCATAGGAAGAAGATTGTGCTTATACCGGACATAATAGCCTGCCGCTCTCTGATAATTCTCCTGGAGAGTATAGCCCAGCCCGATGAGCAGTGTGTTCCAGACGGTGATTCCCAGAAGGGAAGAGGTGAAGTAGGTGACGGGAGGGAGCTTGGCTGCTCCCGCAATCAGAGCGATATAGGTCCGGATCAGGGGAATTACCCTGCCGATACAGACAGCGGCACCGCCATGCTTTTGAAAGCTTTCATTGGCATGGTCCAAACCCTTTTGTGCCTTCGGAAACCGGCGTACGATCGCCTGAAGGATTAGATGCCCGCCGAACCAGCCAACTCCGTAGCAGATGCCGGTGCCGATGAGCCCTGCCAGAATGCTTAACAGGAGTATTGTCAGAAAACCGGTATGATTCATGGAGGCCACCGCTCCGGAAAAGGGAAGTACGATTTCACTGGATACCGGAAAGCAGGCATACTCCAGAAGGATAATAAGGAATATGGCCCAGGTGCCGTATTCAGAAATGAGGTTCCGTATAAAATCCATGGTATTTCCTAAGAGAGAAGCAAAACTTGTTTTGCATTCCTCATCCTTTTTTATTTCATATATATGATTGGAAGCCCCGAAGTCATTCGTAAACAAAGACAATCCGGCACACTAATTAAATTTTAATCTAAAAAAGGCAAAACAATCTATGCTTTACCGGATTATTGTGTTAATATTGTATTATTAAGGAACAGGCAGTCATAAATTGTTTTTCTGTTTATACACTACAAATATGGGTAGATTAATATAATGATTAAAGCGTCAAAAGGTGCTTTTGAGGCTTTAATCATATAATGTAAGCGCAGGGAACATGCATCATACTAAATTGCAGGGGGAAAGAGGAATGAAAGCAGTAACAAAATTCTCAAAAAAGGATCTTTGGTCGATCCCGAACATTCTATGCTATATCCGTTTTTTACTGGTTCCGGTATTTATCGTTACCTATATCCGGGCAGACAGTCCGAAGCATTATATTCAGGCGGCGGCCATTGTATTGGCATCAGGACTGACAGATTTTCTAGACGGCTTTATTGCCCGCAGATTTGATATGATTACCGATTTGGGCAAGATCATCGATCCGCTGGCGGATAAGCTGACCCAGGCGGCTCTGATCTTTGTGCTGGTAGTTAAGATAAAATGGATGTTTCTTCTTTTAATCCTTTTTGTTGTTATGCAGCTTTTTCTGCTGATAGCAGGCCTGGTCATGCTGAAAAAGGAGAGAAAGCTAAATGGCGCCAAATGGTTTGGCAAGGTATCCACAACCGTATTTTATGCCACCATGCTGGTGCTGGTTGCGGTTCCTTCTCTGAAAAACGGAACCGCTAATATCCTGATGCTGGTGTGCGGAGCATTTCTGCTGCTGTCCTTCCTGTTATACGTGAATGAATATATTATGATGTACCGCAATTTAAAAAGCGAGGGGAAGAAGGAGTAAAGAAATCTCCCTACCGCTTCTTGCAGAAGGATGTGCTCTCTCTCTGGATGAACTTTGCCCTTAATAACAGCTTACTTATGGTTACATTATGAATTAACCCGTCCAGGAGCAGGAAAGCGCTCTTTCCCAGATCCGTACGGTCCTGCCGGATTGTTGTCAGAGCCGGAGTGAGAGCGGAGGCGATGGGAAGATCGTCGAAGCCAATCACGCTGATATCTTCCGGCACGTTTAATCCGTGCTTCTGAACCTCCATAATAACGCCGGAGGCGATGAGATCACTGGCGCACATAATTGCAGTGGCGCCATTGTGTATGAAGCCCGGAACATGATCCTTGGCACAGTCCGGAACATAATAACCGTATTCGATGAGTCTGTCATCCACAGCCAATCCGTGTTTCAGTATGCTGTTTACAAAGGAATGGCGTCTTTGTTCCGATACCATGGAATTCTTGGAGCCGTTAAGGAATGCGATTCTGGTGTGTCCCAGCTGATGCAGGTGATCCACCGCCAGATCAATTCCCTCATAATTATCCGTTCCCACATAGCCCACATGATTGTTGCGCTCAATATAGTTATCCAATAATACAGTCGGTACGGTGGTTCTGCCCAGCTGTCTTACCCAGTCATCATGAAGGGTGAAGCCCAGGAGAAAGGCGCCGCTGTATCCGTTCTTCAGCATGTAGGTATCAAACTTTTCCTCCGCCTGCAGGTTCAGATTGGTGGGTACCACCGTGACCTCCCAATGCCTTCTGGCAGCAGACAATTGAAAGCCGGCAATAATTTCATAGCCAAACTGCTCAATATTCTCATAATCCATATTTTCAATGAAGATACAGACCTTTCTGGTCTGGGTTGTCCTCATTTTCTTGGTGGCATAGCCCATCTCAACAGCAGTATCTAACACCAGCTGCCTTGTCTCCGCGCTGATGTCACTTGCACCGTTTAAGCCCTTTGAAACGGTACTCACTGCAATACCCAGCTTATCTGCTATTTCCTTAATTGTTGCCATGACTTCACCTCCTGATCCATTCTCTGTTCCGGTCCCATAAAGCTTAGTATAAAGGGAAACGATAGAATTTTCAATACTCCCATAGCTATTGACAAAATAAAATACGGATGTTAAGCTATTAATATAATTTCGAAAATTTCCGAAAATAATTTTACAGCAATGCACCCGGAAGGGAACAGGAGGAAGAATGGATCATAATTTTAAGAATAATATAGTGACAATACTGGATTTAGATTACGGAAAGACCATAAAGGATGCCAATACCACGGAGCTTTATAATGCGGTATCCAAAGCGGCAGTGAAGAGTCTTGGGGAGGACTGGGGTCTGGAAGCCCCGGATAAGAAGGTATGCTACCTGTCCGCGGAATTTCTGATCGGCCGTCTGGTGTACAGCAATTTGTATAACATGGGATTGTTTCACCAATTCAGTGAATTGATGAGCGAGAATCACATTGATCTTCGCATTTTTGAGGATATCGAGGATGCGGCCCTGGGGAACGGGGGACTGGGACGTCTGGCCGCCTGCTTCCTGGATTCCGGTGCAACCATCGGAATCACCCTCAACGGATACGGAATTCGGTATCGGTACGGCTTATTCAAGCAGTATTTTGAGGATGGTTTCCAGAAGGAGATGCCGGATGACTGGCAGCGCTTCGGTGATCCCTGGTCCCTGCGGAAGGAAGGGGAGCGGCTCCGAATCGATTATAAGGGGCAGTCGGTCTACGCGGTGCCCTACGATACCCCGGTAATCGGCTATGGCGGCAGGAAGGTGAACACCCTGCGCTTATGGCAGGCAGAGCCGCTGGAGGGCTCTGATCCGGAGGCGGAAGCCATCAGCGGAGTGCTCTATCCCGACGACAGCACGGAGGAGGGGAAGAGATTAAGGCTGAAGCAGGAGTATTTCTTTTCCTCGGCAACGCTCCAGGATGTGATTGCCAGATATAAGAAGAAGCATGGAGAGGATTTTGGCCATTTCTCCGGCGAGTATGCCTTCCAGCTCAATGATACCCATCCGGTGGTGGCGATTCCCGAATTCATCCGTTTGATGGTGGAGAAGGAGGGGATGACCTTTGCCAGGGCGCTGAGGATTGCCAAGGAGATCTTTGCCTATACCAATCATACGGTCATGAGTGAGGCCCTGGAAAAATGGAATACCGGGCTGTTTGCGGATGTAATCCCGGAGGTGTATCAATATGCAGAAATGCTCCAGAAGGCTCTGGAGAAGGAGCTGACGGCTTTCGGCAAGGTGACTCCCGAAGAACAGAAGCCTTATGGGATCATTGACGGCCACACCATCCATATGGCAAGACTGGCCATCTATGCCAGTCATTCCACCAACGGCGTGGCAAAGCTCCATACGGAAATTCTGAAAAAGGATGCTTTAAAGGAATGGCATGAGCTGTATCCGGAGCGTTTTAACAATAAAACCAACGGCATTACCCAGCGGCGCTGGCTGGCGCTGGCTAATATGGAGCTCTCCGGATTTATTTCCGATCGGATCGGCACCTCCTGGATTACGGATCTGGACCGCTTGAAGGATCTGGAACGCTTTGCCGGTGACAGGGCGGTACTGAAAGAGTTTGATGATATTAAGAGGATTAAGAAGAGGCAGCTGGCGGAGTATATCCATAAGAAGGAGAGCATCCGGGTGAACCCGGATTTCCTCTTTGATATTCAGGTGAAACGGCTTCATGAATACAAGCGCCAGTTGTTGAATGCTTTCTCTATTCTGGATATTTACTATGGCTTGAAGGAGGGAAGAATTCAGGAGTTTCATCCGACGGTATTCCTCTTTGGAGCGAAGGCTGCACCCGGCTATTTCCGGGCAAAGGCCATTATAAAATATGTTAATGAAATTGCAGCGATGATTGACAGAGATGAGGAAATGAAAGATAAGCTCCAGGTAGTATTCCTATCCAACTACAATGTATCCTATGCGGAAAAACTGACCCCTGCAGCGGATATTTCGGAGCAGATTTCCACGGCGGGAACGGAAGCGTCGGGAACCGGCAATATGAAGTTCATGCTGGGGGGAGCAGTGACCCTGGGAACCTTTGACGGGGCCAATGTAGAGATCGTAGAGCAGGCAGGCGAGGAAAATAATTATATCTTTGGTGCGAGAGTAGAGGAGATTGGGAGAATTCGTGACACCTATAACCCCAGGGAGCTGTATGAGCAGAATCCGAGAATTAAGAAGGTATTGGATACCCTGGTGGATGGGACCTTTCATGACGGAGGAACCGGAATGTTTGCAGAGCTCTATGATGCCATCCTGAAAGGAGCCCATTGGCATCAGCCGGATCACTATTTCCTGCTCCTTGATTTTCTCCCTTACTGTGAAACGAAGCTGAGAGCCAACCGGGATTATGCCGACACCTATGAATTCCGCAGGAAGGGCTTCCTCAATATGGCCAATGCAGGCAAGTTCTCCAGTGACAGAACCATTCGGGATTATTTCAGCGAGATATGGAAGTAGGGGAGCCGGGCGAAGAAGGGATAGAAGCTCGAAAAAGAAGGAGAGGGCACAGAAAATCTGTGCAGATGGGGTGGATTATGAGCAGAAAGTGGATATGCGTGTTCTGTTTGATGGGGATATTGGCATTCGCTCTTTGGGGATGCGGCGAAGCCGGAGAAGGAACGGTTACGGACACGGGCAATAATAATAGGAATTATTATGAAATCTTTGTTTATTCCTTTTGTGACAGCGACGGAGACGGGATCGGGGATTTTGACGGAATTATTTCCAAACTGGATTACATCAGTGAGCTTGGCTTTAACGGTATCTGGCTGATGCCTATTATGCCGTCCTCATCATACCATAAATATGATGTTCAGGATTATAATGATGTGGATCCCCAGTATGGGACCTTGAAGGATTTTAAGAAGCTGCTGAAGGAATGCCATAAGAGGGATATTAAGCTGATTATCGACCTGGTATTTAATCACACCTCCGCCTCCCATCCCTGGTTTCAAAAGGCGGTGAAATACCTGGAGAAGCTGAAGGAGGGACAGATGCCGGATCCGGCAAAATGTCCCTATGTGGAATATTATCATTTTACCAAATGGGATAATGGAAGGAAGGAATATCACAGGGCAGGGAAATCAGAATGGTTTTATGAATGTATCTTCTGGGATCAGATGCCGGATCTTGACCTGGACAGTAAGGCGGTCCGCAAGGAGATCGAAAAGATAGCAAAATACTGGCTGGATATGGGCGTGGATGGCTTCCGCCTGGATGCGGCTAAGGAATTCTTTACCGGAGCGGTGTCCAAGAATATTAAGGTACTGGAGTGGTTCGGGGATTATGTGATGAGCGTGAAAGCAGATGCCTATATTGTTGCCGAGGTATGGGATGAATTTAACGTGATTAAGGAGTATTATACCAGCGGCATTCCCAGCTTCTTTAATTTCCCTTTGTCCCAGAGCAATGGAAGCATAATAAAAACGGTACGGCAAGCTGATTCGGAATCCGCTTCTTCCTTTGCTGAGCTTCTTATAAAAATGCAGGATAAATACAGTGAGAGTAATCCGGATTACATTGATGCACCCTTTATCAGTAATCATGATACGGCCCGGATTGCTTCCATGTGCGCCAACAACGAAGAGCAGATGAAGATGTCGGCAGGAATTCTTCTTACCTTGAGCGGAAGTCCCTTTGTGTATTACGGTGAAGAGGTGGGAATGTACAGCTCAGGAAGCAAGGATGAGAATAAAAGACTTCCGATGCAGTGGTCGAAGACGGATACCGCGGGTATGACCAAGGGGCCTGCCGGTGCGGACCGGGTGGGACATAATTTTGCCCCCGCGGATGAACAGCAGGAGGATCCGCTGTCCATACTTAATTATTATAAGAATGCTCTTCGAATCCGCAACGAGAATCCGGAGCTTGCCCGCGGTACGGTTACCGTAATTGATGCGCTGACGGATGATACCATCTGCGCGCTGGAGAAAAATTATCAGGGCAGCAGGCTTATAGTGATTTACAATATTAACACGGAGGCAGCCAGCGTAGATCTTAAGGCGGCAGGATATGAGAATCTGTCGGTTAAAGGAGCTCTTACGGTAGATGGCAGTGAAGCAGCCTTGAAGGATGGTGTGCTGGAGATGCCCCTTTATTCCATTGTAATTCTGAAATAGTAGACAGAAGAAAAATGCCCGCCCTGTAATATAAGTTCTATGTCAACTGATTATTACAGGGCGGGCATATTATATTGTACGGGCTTGGATTTTATTATCATCACAATTTAATAACGATTTTCTTCGATATGAGCAACTGAGCTATCTCTGCTGTAGAGCTCTCAGGGTATTCCTTCAGCAGCTTCTCTACAGTGTCTACAGCCGTTTCTTCCAGCTCCAGCAAATCAGCAATTTCTTCTTTGACCATTCTTTTGGCTTCATACTCCCTTAGCTTTGCAATAAAATAACTATATTGACTGGCGGAAATGCCAGAGAAGGAAGAAAATAGATATGGATGATTAATCTATTATAACAGCTATATTAGATAAGCTTCAAGGAACTTTGCTTTAGAAAAAACACGAAAATACAGAGTAAATTTCAGCATTATTACATTTTTGCCTCAATCCGCGGCATTTTGTGGATGCTTTTCGTTAACCTCTCTCTAATGAAAAACAATTTGTTAAGATGCAATTCATGTGATACACTGTAATTAGAACTGGATTGGAAGTATTCCTAATAGGACTGTTGCCAGTCCTTTTTCTGACATGATTATTTGACTAACCGGGTATTTTATTGATAGAAACAGGTACAAAGTGATGAGTATAAAGGAGAATAGAAGAATGAAACCATTCATAGCAATTCCCATGGGAGATCCGGCTGGTATTGGTCCGGAGATTGCAGTGAAAGCACTCGCAAGACAGGAGGTAATGGAGGCCGCCGACTGCATTATTATAGGAGACCGCAAAATTATCGGGGATGCCATTCGTTTTACAGGGGCCGGTCTGAAAGTGAAGCTAATTGAGCATCCAAAGGATGGAGATTACAGAGAAGGTATCCTGAATCTAATTGATCTGGACAATGTGGACATGGAGGAATTCCAAATCGGCCGGGTGAGCGGTATGTGCGGGAAGGCAGCCTATGAGTATATTGCGAAAAGCATCGAGCTTGCCAATAACAGAGAGGTGGCAGCGGTGGCCACCACGCCCATTAATAAGGAATCCCTGAAAGCGGGAAAGGTGGATTTCATCGGCCATACGGAGATCTTCGGAGCGCTGACAGGAACCAGGGATCCCCTGACCATGTTTGAAGTGCATGGGATGCGGGTATTCTTCCTGACCCGTCACGTATCTCTTCGCCAGGCTTGTGATCTGGTCACCAAGGACCGGATTACGGATTATGTGAAGCGGTGCAAGGAGGTTCTGGAGAAGCTTGGTGTGACGGACGGAACCATGGCAATTGCCGGTTTAAATCCTCATAGCGGCGAGCATGGACTGTTCGGTGAGGAAGAAGTCAGGCACGTAGCTCCGGCTGTAGAAGAATTGCAGGCAGAGGGGTATGATGTGGTTGGTCCCATTGGGGCGGACTCCGTATTCCATTTGGCATTGCAGGGGCGGTTTAACAGCGTGCTGTCCTTGTATCATGATCAGGGGCATATTGCCGCCAAGACGCTGGATTTTGAGAGGACAATTGCCATTACCGGAGGAATGCCGATTCTTCGAACCTCCGTGGATCATGGAACCGCCATGGATATCGCAGGCAAAGGCATTGCCAGTGAAGTCAGTATGGTGGAAGCAATTCTGCTGGGGGCAAAGTATTCAAAGAATTTTAGGTAATGGTGTCTGACACCCGATCGTTACGGAGGACAAGCTTTGAAAATTGTAATATCGCCGGCCAAGAAGATGAATGTTGACCTGGAGTATGAGGCAGCATCCCTGCCATGCTTTTTAGACAGGGCGGAAGAATTAATGAAATATCTGCAAGGGTTCGGCTTTCATGAGCTGAAGGAGCTTTGGAAATGCAATGATAGGATCGCGTTAACAAATTACGAACGGCTTAAGAATATGGATCTAACAAAAGGGCTGACCCCGGCTTTGATAGCCTATGAAGGGATTCAGTATCAATATATGGCCCCGAAGGTGTTTGAGACAGGACACTGGGAATATGTGAACCGGCATCTGTACATTCTGTCCGGCTTTTATGGTCTGCTCCGGCCTCTGGACGGAGTCGTTCCCTACCGTCTGGAGATGCAGGCGGAGGTGAAGCTTTCCGGACTCAAGGGTTTGTATGAATATTGGGGAGACCGTATCTGCCGGAAGGTATATGAGGATACGGACACGGTATTAAATCTGGCATCCAGGGAATACGGCAGATGCCTGGAAGAGCATTTGGAGAAGGGCCGGAGGCTGGTGACCTGTGTTTTTGGTGAGTACCGGAAGGGCAGAATCGTGACGAAGGGAACCTATGCGAAGATGGCACGGGGAGAAATGGTCCGCTTTATGGCCGAGAATGGGATAGAGGAGCTTGACGGGTTAAAGGAATTTGACCGGCTGGGCTACCGTTACCGGCCGGAGGAATCAGAGGAAGGACAGTTGGTATTTATAAAGGAATAGGCATTGGCATGCCGGAATGGAGGTAACTATGACAACCTTGAAGGACAGAGCTTTAAAGAAGCTTCAAATCAACCAAAAAACCTATTACTATTATTCCCTGCAATCTCTGAAGGAGGAAGGCTATGAAATCGAAAGCCTGCCCTATTCCGTCAAAGTGCTGTTAGAATCGGTACTGAGGCAGCAGGATGGTTATGTTATAAAGGAGGAGCATGTGCAAAGACTTGCAGCATGGGGAAGGAAAGAGGCCGGAGAGGCGGATTCCGGACCCCAGGAGGTTCCCTTTAAGCCGGCCAGAGTTATTCTGCAGGATTTTACCGGGGTGCCGGCAGTGCTGGATCTGGCTTCCATGCGAACGGCTATGGATGAGCTTGCCAAAGGGCAGGGGAAGACGGAGCAGGAGCGAGCAGCGTATGTCAATCAGATCAATCCTGAGGTTGCGGTGGATCTTGTGATAGATCATTCGGTTCAGGTGGACCGCTATGGTACGCATGATGCCCTGTACGAGAACAGCAGACTGGAATTTGAGCGCAACGGAGAGCGGTACCAGTTTCTGAGCTGGGCGAAGAAAGCCTTTGACCATTTTTCCGTGGTGCCTCCGGCCAATGGGATTGTACATCAGGTGAATCTGGAGTATCTGGCCAAGGTGGTGCTGGAGAAGAACCTTGGGGGGAAAGCTTATCTCTACCCGGATACTCTGGTAGGAACGGATTCCCATACCACGATGATTAACGGATTGGGCGTTCTGGGCTGGGGTGTCGGAGGGATCGAGGCAGAAGCCGGAATGCTGGGGCAGCCTTCCTATCTTCCGGTACCGGAGGTCATCGGAGTCCGTCTGACAGGCGAGCTGCCCGCCGGAGTAACGGCAACGGACTTGACGCTGAGGCTGACCAAACTGCTGCGTGAACGGGGAGTCGTTGATAAATTTGTGGAATATTTCGGAGAAGGAGTGAAGCGTCTCTCCCTGGCAGACCGGGCTACGATTGCCAATATGGCTCCGGAATACGGCGCTACCTGCGGTTTCTTTCCCGTGGATGAGGCGGCTATTGCCTATCTGAGGCTGACAGGCAGGGACGAGGAGCAGGTCAGGCTGGCAGAAGCTTATCTGAAAGCCAACGGCATGTTCAATGAATATAAAGAAGAGCCCCGCTATTCCGAGGTGCTGACGCTGGATCTGACCACTGTGACAGCCGCCCTGGCCGGGCCTAAGCGTCCCCAGGATCTGATCCCTCTGGAGGAGATGAAGGCCAGATTCCAAGAATCCGTCACCGCGCCCAAGGGGAACCAGGGACATGGCTTACCGCCCAAGGTATTTGAGAAGAAGGCGGAGCTTCGGCTGGAGGACGGAAGAAGCTCTGTGATGGAGACCGGCTCCGTGGTGATTGCTTCTATCACCTCCTGTACCAATACCTCCAATCCCAGTGTCATGCTGGGAGCCGGTATCCTGGCACGGAAAGCGGTAGAGCGCGGACTTCGGGTGCCCGCTCATGTTAAGACCTCCCTGGCACCGGGCTCCAAGGTTGTGACCGGATATCTGAAGGCCGCCGGCCTGCAGGATTATCTGAATCAGCTGGGCTTTCAGATCGTGGGCTATGGCTGTGCCACCTGCATCGGCAATTCCGGGCCGCTGCTGCCGGAGATATCGGAGCTGGTGAAGGAGCAGGATCTGTTGGTGACCTCAGTATTATCCGGAAACCGTAATTTTGAGGGCCGGATTCACGCCCAGGTTAAGGCAAATTATCTGGCATCCCCGCCCCTGGTAATTGCATATGCCCTGGCGGGCACCGTGAATATTGATTTGTTAAAGGAGCCCCTGGGAATGGGAAAGGATGGCAGGGAGATATATCTGAAGGAGATCTGGCCGTCGCCGGAGGAGATATCCCAGGCGGTTCGAGATCACGTAACCCCCGGATTGTTCTCCCAGGTATATCAGTCCATCTTTGAAAATGATATGTGGAATGAGATCTCCGGCGCGGAAGGGAAGCTCTATGACTTTTCAGAGGTTTCCACCTATATTCAAAAGCCGCCTTTCTTTGCGGGCTTTGCCATGGAGCCCGGAGAGATGGCAGGCCTTACAGGCTTAAGAGTCCTTGCAAAATTCGGTGATTCCATCACAACAGACCATATCTCTCCCGCGGGAGCCATCGGCAGGAATACGCCGGCAGGCAGGTATCTCCGGGAGCATGGGGTGGAGCCGGAGCAGTTTAATACCTATGGCTCACGAAGAGGAAATCATGAGGTGATGATGAGGGGTACCTTTGCCAATGTACGGATCAGCAACCAGCTTGCACCGGGAACCGAAGGCGGATATACCACCTATCTGCCCACGGGAGAGCAAATGTCCATCTATGATGCCAGCCTGCGCTATAAGGAAAGCAAGACCGGCTTGCTGGTGCTGGCGGGCAAGGATTATGGAATGGGCTCCTCCAGGGATTGGGCCGCCAAAGGCCCCAGCCTCCTTGGAGTAAGGGCGGTGCTGGCGGAGAGCTTTGAACGGATTCACCGGTCCAATCTGGTTATGATGGGAATTCTGCCCCTTCAATACATTGACGGACAGACAGCAAAGAGCCTGGGGATTACGGGAGAAGAGATCTTTGAGATCCAATTGGAGCCGGATGTAAAGCCAAGGGATAAAGTCAGGATGGTTGCGACCGCGGGCAGCCAAAAGGTGACCGAATTCCTGGCGGCGGTTCGCTTTGATTCCCAGGTTGACATTGATTATTACCGGCACGGAGGGATTCTTCCCATGGTGCTGCGTCAGAAATTTGCCATCAGCCAGGAGCAGTGATACTCCAGAGATATTTTAATTCGGAAGAGAGGAAAAAATAATGCTTGAATTCAGATACGATACACAGTTATTAATTGAAGGAAACAATCTTGATGAGGATGTAATTAATGATTATTTTACTAATAATCTGAAAGGAGATTGCCTGCTGGCGGTAGGAGATGAGGAACTGATCAAAATCCATTTCCATACCAATGAGCCATGGGAGGTGCTGAAGTATTGTGCATCCTTAGGAGAGATCTATGATATTGTAGTGGAAGATATGGAGAGGCAGTCGAAGGGCTTGCAGGGATAGAAATAAATGGTGGCTGACACCGAAAGAATTGACACCGGACAAGGAGTTACTGGAATATGAACTTATATTTTGCACCCATGGAGGGACTGACGGGGTATGTTTACCGCAATGCATTCCACAAGTATTTTCCGGGGATAGATAAATATTTCTCGCCCTTTATTGCGGCGAATCAGCAGGAGGGATTTAAATCCCGGGACAGCAAGGATATCCTTCCGGAGAATAACCGGGGGCTTTTTCTGGTACCCCAGCTTCTGGCGAACCAGGCAAAGGATTTTATCCATACCTCGGAAAAGATCAAGCGGCTAGGCTATGAGGAAATCAATTTGAATCTGGGGTGTCCCTCCGGCACGGTGGTAGCAAAGAATAAGGGGGCCGGCTTTCTTGCCAGAAGGGAGCAGCTGGATGCTTTTCTGGAGGAGATATTTGAGGCATCGGTAACCAGGATTTCCGTGAAGACCCGGATCGGCAAGGAAGATCCGGAAGAATTCTATGAATTAATTGAAATATTTAATAAATATCCCATTACCGAATTGATCATCCACCCGAGGCTTCAGAAGGATTACTATAAGAATACTCCGAATATGGCGGTTTTTTCGGATGCGGTAAGACTCAGCCGAAATCCTCTCGGCTATAATGGGGATATTATCACGGCGGAAGGTTTCCGGCAGATAACCCGGACCTATCCGGATTTAAAGGCAGTGATGCTTGGGCGGGGGCTGCTGGCGGACCCGCGTCTCCTCAGTGAGATAACCGGAAATCCGTATCCGGAGCAAAGCCGGCTGGAAGCGTTCCATGATGAGGTCTATCAGGGGTATCTGAGGGAGATTGGGGATGAACGGAACACTTTATTTAAAATGAAAGAGTTCTGGAGCTATTTCATCCGGCTGTTTCCGGACAGTGACAAATCATCGAAGAAAATAAGAAAAGCAGGAAAATCTTCAGAGTATGAGACGGCGGTAGCCGAATTGTTTGCCCAAGGGGTAAATTAAGGAAAGGCGCAAGGAGATATAGGGGAAGCGGCCCGGCAGACGGTACTTCCGGCAAGTTATTGGTATTCTCACCGGCTCCGGTAAATATACTGTAGTAACGTATATTTACCGGAGTTAATTTTATGGAAATATTAAAGCGGAAAAAAATAATTCTGCTGGCACTGATGTTCTTATTTTTATATTTACTGGGCGGCGGAATTGCAATGCTGAAGAACGCATATGCCAAGGAACTGGTGAAGGAGAGTGCGGGAGATAACTGGGGGTTGGGTTTTGGAGCGAAGGGCCAGCCGCCTACGGGGAATGCGACACCTGCCGAGATGAAGAAATATAATGCCTATTATATTGGAGATACGGGGAAGAAAGTGATTTATCTCACCTTTGATGCCGGCTATGAGAACGGATATACGCCTGCCATATTGGAAGCCTTGAAAAAGCATGGGGTAAAGGCGACCTTTTTCCTGGTTGGCAATTACATCACAACACAGCCGGAGCTGGTCAAACAGATGCTGGACGAAGGGCACCAGGTAGCCAACCATACCTATAACCATCCCAATATGTCAAGCATTTCCTCGCCGGATTCCTTCCGCAAGGAGCTGGAGGACCTGGAAAATGCATTTGAAAAGGCAACCGGACAGAAGATGGTAAAATATTATCGCCCTCCTCAGGGAAAATACAGCATCAACAACCTGAAGATGGCAAAGGAACTGGGCTATTCCACCTTCTTTTGGAGCCTGGCCTATGTGGATTGGTATAATGACAAGCAGCCGACCAGAGAAGCAGCATTTGAGAAGCTCCTTGGAAGGATTCATCCCGGAGCAGTAGTGCTCCTGCACAGCACTTCCAAAACCAATTCGGAGATTCTGGATGAGCTGCTGACCAAATGGGAGGAGATGGGGTATACCTTCGGCTCTCTGGATGAACTGGTACAATAATCCTGGCCGTATATAATGTCCTGTAAAACAGAAATTTACAAAATTTAGAAGATAAATCGGGAAAAATATATACTTAAGATGAAATATTATACTGGAATATAGCAAATATTGATGTTACAATAGAATCTAGAACTAGTACCATTTTACCATATGCAATGCTGGTTATGTTTGACTGGGGAAGATACAAGGAGAGGAACTCTATGGAGACAAATCATTTCGATAAATATCAGGAATTTATGGAGAACACTATCTATAACCTATCTCAGAAGGTAACAACCCTTGAGAAAAAGCTGGATATGTTTACGAATCTTCTTGAGATAAGCAGATATATTAATCAGTATATTAAAGATCCTAATTTATTTAATTTAATCAGTGATATGCTGGTGGGAGTGTTTGGAGCGGAGCATTCTACTATTTACATCCGCACGGATAACGATTCCTACGAAGCGGTATCACAAAGACTGCCGAAGGAAAGGGTAGAGCTGGAGCGAAACCTGATTATACAGCACCGGGATGAGGAATTTATCATTAACATGGATACTCCGATCTATGATACTCCCGGGACAGGAGAGCGAATCCATTCCTGCCTGGGGGTACCTGTGAAGGTGGAAAACCGCCTCATCGGTTTTCTTCTGATCCAGCACAAGGAAAAGAATTATTTTACCAAGGAGCATGCGGTTTTCCTGTCCTTAATCGGTAATCATATCGGCGTTGCCATTGAGAACAATTTCTTGTACAAGCAGATCCGGGACAGCGCGTTCCGCGACGGTCTGACGGATATTTTTAATAAGAGGTATTTCTTTGAAACCCTGAATATGGTCACCAACCTGGTGGGAGAGAATTATTGTGTGGCGATTGTAGATCTGGATGATTTCAAAAGCATCAATGATACCTATGGGCATCCTATGGGAGATGCGGTTCTGAAGAAGGTTGCAAAGCTGATCCAGGGAGCAACCAGATCCAATGATATCGTAGCCCGCTACGGCGGTGATGAGATTATTCTCTTTTTGCAAAACATGACAGACAGGGAAAAGGTCAGACAGCGGATGGAGAAAATCCGGGAAGATATTGAGCATACAGTCGTCTCTTATGACGGTGTTTCCATCTCTGTTACCGTGAGCATCGGTGTATATATCAAGTACAACGAGACCCTCACTCTGGAAGAAGTGATTAAAAAAGCCGATGAGATCATGTATCTGAGCAAGAATGGCGGCAAGAATAAAGTATCTGTCGGATGAAATTGACAGTATTTTTACTTTGTACTTGACAAGACGAACAAAAATGATAGAATAAACTTAATTTTATAATTTATTATGGTTATGAAGAGGAGTAGTAGAAGGCTTCTGTCTTACAGAGAGTCACGGCTGGTGGAACGTGGCAGATAAGGACTTCGAACTCGCCTTGGAGCTCTTTGGCTGAAATGAAGTAGGCAAAGCGGGAGATCCCGTTACAGATCGAAGGAGTACATTGATCCTTTCGGGGGTGAGTGGACTAGAGTGGTACCGCGGATAGCAGTTCAAGCAGATTGAACCTCTTCGTCTCTAGATTATGAGATGAAGAGGTTCATTATTGTATAGGAAGTTCGTCCTATACGATAACATGCTTCGCAGGATGCACATGCCGCGCAAAAGGTGATGCTGCCTGAAGGCAGCTGGGCGGCAGCGCCAGAGTCCGCAAGCGGACTCTGAATTATAGTTAAGGAGGCAGTTAAGCAATGAGTGAGCATTATTCACCGGGTGAAGTGGAGAAAAAATGGCAGGAAATATGGGAGAAGGAGCAGGCATTCCGGGTAGGAACCGATAAGACAAAGCCGAAGTTCTATGCGCTGGTGGAGTTCCCCTACCCTTCGGGTCAGGGGCTGCATGTGGGCCATCCAAGGCCTTATACCGCCTTGGACGTAATTGCAAGAAAGAGGAGACTGGAAGGATATAATGTATTATATCCCATGGGTTGGGATGCCTTTGGACTTCCCACGGAAAACTATGCGATTAAAAATCACATCCATCCGAAGCTGGTCACAAAGAAGAATGTGGAGCGTTTTACAGAGCAGCTGAAGTCGCTTGGTTATTCCTTTGACTGGGACCGGGAGATTAATACCACGGATCCGGATTATTATAAATGGACCCAGTGGATCTTCCTGCAGTTATTCAAGAAGGGCCTGGCCTATAAGTCGGAGATGCCCATTAACTGGTGTACCTCCTGCAAGGTCGGTCTTGCCAATGAAGAGGTGGTGGGCGGTGTCTGTGAACGCTGCGGCGGAGAGGTGGTCCGCAAGGTGAAGAGCCAGTGGATGCTGAAGATTACAGAGTATGCCGATAAGCTCATCGATGATCTTGAATTGGTGAATTATATTGATAAAATAAAGGTGTCCCAGGTAAACTGGATCGGCCGTTCCGTAGGTGCGGAGGTGGATTTTAAGATTAGCGGCAAGGATGAGAATCTGAGGATTTTCACTACCAGGCCCGATACTCTCTTCGGGGCTACCTATATGGTTGTTTCCCCGGAGCATCCTCTGATTGATAAATATAAGGAGGAACTGGCCAATTATGAGGAGCTGATCAGCTACCGAGAGCAGGCAGCCAAAAAATCCGATTTTGAGAGAACAGAGCTGGCAAAGGATAAGACCGGCGTTGAGATCAAAGGACTTAGGGCGGTCAATCCGGTCAACAGCAAGGAAATTCCCATCTGGATCTCCGACTACGTGCTTATGACCTATGGAACCGGCGCAATTATGGCGGTGCCCGGACATGACGAACGGGACTGGGAATTTGCCAGGAAGTTCGGGCTTCCCATTATCGAGGTGGTGGCGGGAGGAAATGTGGAGGAAGCCGCCTATACCAATACCGGCACCGGTAAATTAGTGAATTCGGATTTCTTAAACGGTCTTGAGGTTGCCCAGGCCAAGGAAAAGATCCTGGAATGGCTGCAGGAACAGGGGATTGGAGAGAAGAAAGTCAACTTTAAGCTCAGGGACTGGGTGTTCTCCCGTCAGCGCTATTGGGGAGAGCCAATCCCGTTAGTACACTGTGACCACTGCGGTTATGTGCCGCTTCCGGAAAGTGAGCTTCCCCTGATGCTTCCTGAGGTGGAGAGCTATGAGCCTACGGATAACGGGGAATCCCCTCTGGCGACCATGACGGACTGGGTAGAGACCACCTGCCCCGCCTGCAAAGGAAAAGCACACAGAGAGACGGACACCATGCCCCAATGGGCCGGTTCCTCCTGGTATTTCTTAAGATATATTGATCCCCATAACAAGGATGCCTTTGCAAGCAAGGAAGAGCTGGATTACTGGATGCCGGTGGACTGGTATAACGGCGGTATGGAGCATACCACCCTCCATCTTTTATATTCCCGTTTCTGGCATAAGTTCCTCTATGATCAGGGCCTGGTAAGCACGCCGGAGCCTTATGCGAAGAGAACCTCCCACGGCATGATTCTCGGTGAGAATGGGGAGAAGATGTCCAAGTCCAGAGGAAATGTTGTAAATCCCGATGAAATTGTGGGCGAGTACGGTGCCGATACCCTGCGTACCTACGAGATGTTTATCGGAGCCTTTGATCTGAGCGCCGCCTGGTCCAACGAAGGCGTAAAGGGCTGCCGCCGCTTTATGGATCGTGTCTGGAAGCTGAAGGACATGGTTACCGGGGAAGAAGCTTACCGTGCCGGGCTGGAGACCAAGATGCACCAGACCATCAAAAAGGTAAGCCTGGACTATGAGAGCATGAAATACAATACGGCAATTGCCGCTATGATGTCCCTGGTGAATGAATTCTATAAGCAGGGATCCGTAACAAAGGGAGAATTCAAGACCTTACTGATTCTCTTGAATCCGGTGGCGCCCCATATCACGGAAGAGCTGTGGCAGGCCATAGGTGAAAAGGAGAGAATTTACCAGCAGGCCTGGCCCGTGTATGATGAGCAGAAGACCATCGAGGACACGGTTGAGATTGCGGTCCAGATCAACGGCAAGGTGAAAGCCAATCTGAGCATTGCCCTGGATGAGAAGCAGGAGGAGGTTCAGCCCAAGGCAATGGAACTGCCGGCAATTAAGGCGGCGCTGGAGGGCAAGACCGTGGTGAAGGTCATCTATGTCCCCGGAAGAATCCTTAATATTGTTGTAAAATAGGAAAGGTATAACGAATATGCTTCGGCCGTTGCAGAATGAATTTCTTCCATTTTGCAACGGCCCTTTTCTTCGGCAATTGATGGATTAAGTTGTAGATTTACTCTTTATTTGTTAAAATAGGGAAAGATAAAGTAAGAAGGAGGCGGCAGGCATCTTATGTATCATATACTTCTGGTAGAAGATGATAAGCAGATAGTGGATCATCTGACGGAATTTTTAAAAGGGGAAGGATTTCTTATTACTTCGGTGACAGGGCAGGGGGCTGCCATTGAAAGCATCCGTAACAATCCCTATGATTTATTGCTTCTGGATATCTCGCTGCCGGACGGCAATGGCTTTATTGTATGTAAAGCGGCAAAGGAGGAGAGGGATATTCCGGTTATATTCCTGACTGCATCGGGAGATGAATACAGTGTGGTGACCGGCCTTGATATGGGGGCTGATGACTATATTGCAAAGCCTTTCCGGCCGAGAGAGCTGGTATCCAGAATCCGCAGCGTGCTGAGAAGGAGGGGGAACGGTTCCCAGCTTCTTGAGGCAGGAGATGTAAAGATCGATACCGTAAAAGGAGTCGTGCTAAAAAGGGAGAGGGAAGTGTTTTTAACGGCTCTGGAATATCGTTTGCTGCTGGTGTTCATGAACAATAAGGGGATTATTCTGTCAAGGAATAAATTGCTGGAGGAGATCTGGGATATTGCCGGTGATTTTGTCAATGACAATACCCTGACGGTATATATAAAAAGACTCCGGGAGAAAATCGAAGATGATCCTCAAAATCCCGGCATTATTAAAACCGTCCGCGGCCTTGGCTACCGGGTTGAGGAAGGGTTAATGCGGTAATAGACAGGGAGACAGGAATGAAAAACAGGAATGCATCAATCGTAAGAAATCCCGAGATTAAAAGAGATATCATATTATTTTCTATCGTATTATTGGCGGGTACGTCCATAGGCTTCTTCATCAGTATTCCTACAGGGATTGCTGTGTTTTTGTCCGTCTTTCCGGTATCCGTCCTGCATTTTATTATTACTGATAAGAGGTATAGGAATATTGCCGGTCTGAGCCGGGAAATCGATAAGGTGCTCCATTCCCGGGAAGCGGTGGAATTCAGTGTATATAAGGAAGGGGAGTTATCCATCCTGCAGAATGAAATACAAAAGATGGTCATCCGTCTGAGAGAGCAAAGAGATGCTTTAAGCAAGGATAAAATATATCTGGCAGACTCCCTGGCGGATATCTCCCATCAATTAAAAACGCCATTGACCTCCATTAATCTTCTCCTTACTTTTTTAGAAAAAGAGGATATCACGGCAGAGCAGAAGGCAGGTTATATCCGAGATCTGAAAGGGCTCATGAAGCGGATTGACTGGCTGATTTCCGCCCTGCTGAGGCTGTCAAAGCTGGATGCGGGAACGGTCTCTTTTAAAGAAGAAAGGATTGATTTAAGGGAGGCCGTCAGACTTTCCCTTGAAACTGTTTTAATTCCTATGGAGTTAAAGGGGCAGCTTTTGAAGATGAATATTGAAGAAAACGCTTATATCATAGGAGATATGTCCTGGACGGTGGAAGCAATTTTAAATGTAATAAAAAACTGCATGGAACATACTCCAAATCAGGGAACAATAAAAATAAGCGGAATTTGCAATTCCATTTTTACAGAACTGGTTGTTGAGGACAATGGAACCGGAATTTCGGAGGAGGATTTGCCCCGTATCTTTGAACGGTTTTATAAAGGGAAGAATTCCTCCTCCCAGAGCATTGGCATAGGACTGGCCTTAGCCAGACAGATTATTGTAAGGCAGAACGGCACCATAAAAGCGGAAAATAAAAAAGAGGGCGGCGTCAGGTTTGTAATTCGTTTCTACTTCAAGTAAAGAGAAATGTGACATTTTTGTAATTTTCCAGTCACCGGTATGTCACCTGCCGGTGCTACAATCTGAAAAGGAAAGAAAAGTCAAGAACAGCTCAAAAAACATCGTATGGAGGCACATATGGAATTACTACGGGTAGAAAATCTGACAAAGCAATATGGCAAGGGAGAAAATGTAGTAAAAGCGCTGGATGGGGTATCCTTTTCCATAAAGAAAGGAGAATTTGTGGCAATTATCGGGCCCTCCGGTTCCGGTAAATCCACCCTTCTTCATATTCTGGGAGGTGTGGATAAGCCTACCTCCGGCAAAGTATACGTGAATGGAAAGGATGTATATCAACAGGGAGATGAACAGCTGGCCATTTTCAGAAGAAGGGAAGTGGGGCTGATTTATCAGTTCTATAATCTTTTGCCGGTTATGAATGTAACGGAAAACATCACCCTTCCGGTATTAATGGATCAGAGGGAGGTAAATGAGAAAAGGCTCGACGAACTGCTTCAAATACTGAATCTAAAGGGAAGGGAGAACCATCTTCCCAATCAGCTGTCGGGAGGGCAGCAGCAGAGGGTGTCCATCGGAAGGGCTTTAATGAACGCGCCCTCCATCGTTCTGGCCGACGAACCGACGGGCAATTTAGACCGTAAAAACAGTCAGGAAATCATCGAGTTATTGAAAACCTCCAATCAGATGTATCACCAGACTTTAATTATCATCACTCATGATGACAGCATTGCCCTGCAGGCGGACCGCATTCTGGCCATCGAGGACGGTAAAATTATTCGTGATGAGGTGATCCGCCCATGAATATTATGAATAAGTATACCCTTCGCACCTTGAAGATGAATAAGGTCAGAACCCTGATTACGATTATAGGAATTGTTCTATCCGTATCCATGCTGACGGCGGTTACTTCCCTGATCTCCAGCATGCAACGGTTTTCTGTCAATCATGCAATCTCCGAGGACGGAAGCTGGCATGGAGCAGTATTTCAATTGACAAAGGGGGAACTGGATACCCTTCTTTCTGATGAAAAGATAGTAAAGGCAGGTGTGGGACAGCATATTGGTTATGCTTATGGAGACACCATAAATGAAGATAAGCCTTATATTTATGTATATGGGCTGGGAGAAGGCTTTACCGGACTGCTTCCTGTGAAAATGACGGAGGGCAGTATGCCTGCCTCAAAAAATGAGATTATTCTGCCCAATCATCTGAAATATAACGGAGGGGTAATGCATCACGTGGGAGATGAGATTACTTTAGAGATAGGGGACAGATACATTGGAGAAGAGATATTGTACCAGCAAAATCCCTTTGTGCCAGGGGAGGACGGCACGCTGCCGGAGACCGACGCGGCAGAGAAATTGAGAATAAGGGAGACAAGAACCTATAAGGTAACCGGCTTTTATGAACGTCCATCCTTTGAGGATTACTCCGCATCCGGATATACGGCCCTTACCGTAGGGGACAGTGACAGCGGTACGGTTTATGATGCCTATATACGGGTGAAAAAGCCAAAGGATATCTATGCCTATATAAAAGATCACTATAAGGAAAAAGGGGCTGCTTTTAATAGCAGTTATTTAAGATATTTAAATGCTTCCAACAATAGCAATTTTAATAGAACCCTATATAGCCTGGGCGCAATTTTAATTATTATCATTATGTCTGGTTCCATATCCTTGATATACAATGCGTTCTCCATCTCTGTCAGCGAACGGATCAAGCAATTTGGCCTGCTTTCCTCCATCGGCGGAACAAGAAGGCAGATCATAAAAAGTGTATTATTTGAAGCTGCTGTTTTAAGCGGCATAGGAATACCGCTGGGAATTGCCGCCGGTATTGGAGGCATAGGAATCACCTTAATGTTCACCGAAAGTTTATTTTTAAATATATTGAATACGGATGTGGCACTGACCTTATATGTGTCGTGGCCTTCTGTTGTAATTGCAGGGGCTGTGGGCTTTGTTACAGTACTGATCTCCGCCCATATTCCGGCAAGACGGGCAGGAAAGGTGTCTGCTATTGATGCGATCCGTCAGTCAAAGGATATTTTGATTAAAGGCAGGAAAGTGAAAACCTCTCCTCTGGTTTATAAAATCTTTGGCTTAGAGGGAATGATAGCATCCAAAAACTTTAAACGAAACAGGAAGAAATACAAAGCCACTGTAATTTCTCTTTTCATGAGTGTGGTGTTGTTTATCTCTGCCAGCAGTTTTTGTACTTATTTAACCAAAGGAACAAGGACAGCGGTAAATGATCTGGAATATGATATTTATTATAGTTTTAATCCCGATGATGCCGGAGAAATCGGATATGAGGACGGTGCCAGGATATTGGGAAGCGTGGAAGGCGTTACGAAGCTGGGCTATAATTGGAATGTTTATACCATGATTAAGGTTAAGGCGGAGGAAATAAATAAAAGGTATCTTGATTACATCGGTGCGGGCCAGGATTCTAATCTTGACGCGGACGAATTGATTACGCTGGCAGGAAATCTTTTCTTTGTCGATGACAGCACCTTTTGGGAGTACTGGAAGGAGAGAGGATATTCTGAGGAAGACAAGGACGAATTTCCTTCCGCAATTATTGTGGATACGGTTAACTTTTATGTACAGGAGGAAGGAAGATATCATACTTACCGGGCGTTTGATAAGAAGGAGGTGGAATTTCATCTGCAGCCGGAGAATCAGGATACACAGGAAACCGGCGGAGAGACTGTTTTGACCGCGAGAACGGAGGAGAAGGGGCCTTTTGGAGTGAACAACTATAATTACGGGTCCTTGGTTGTGGTCTTCCCTCTGAGTCAGGTCGAAGATGTCTTAGAACTTCTGGGTATAGAAAATGCCCGTTATGCCTATTCCATGTATATGAAGACAACAGATCATAAGGAAGTGTATCAAAGGCTTTATAAAGCGGCGGAAGAAGGAGGGCTTTCCCCTTATCGCCTGTATGATATGATGGAAAGCACAGAAGGAAAACGGGCGATGATTACTGTAATACGTATTTTCTCCTACGGATTTATCGTCCTGATATCATTAATTGCGGCTGCAAATGTATTCAATACCATCACGACCAATATTGCCCTGAGGCGGGTGGAATTCGCCATGTTAAAATCTACAGGCATGACCAGGAAGGGCTTTCGGAAAATGATGAATTATGAATGCCTTCTATATGGCCTCCGAAGTCTGCTCTTTGGAATACCGGTTTCTATCGGGATCACCTATTTGATTTACCGCAGCATGGGCTACGGGGTGGAGATGGAATTTTTCCTGCCCTGGGACAGCATTATAGTGGCGGTGGGAAGTGTGTTCTTAGTTGTATTTTCTACCATGCTTTATTCCATGCATAAAATAAGCAAGGAAAATACCATAGATACATTAAAAAACGAAAATATATGATATGCTAAAAGACGAAGCGGAAATGATTTCGCCCCTAGGCCCATGCAGCTATAGTTTGCTGGAGGCGGACTTGATTGATAAATTTGGAGTTCGCTGGTGTATCTTTGTCTGACGTTCCAGAGGCGGACTCAAACCTTTCGAGAATGCAAACGAAATCATAAAAGCTTGCCATAAGATTAGGGGCAGAAAACCGTTTTGGCTTTCTGCCCTCTGTTTTACAGCATCCTTTGATTTGTATTACAGACTGCTATAAAATATATGAATTCCTTTTTCGATCTCATAGCTGCGGCCATCGATAAGAACGGAGGTCTTCACCGGTGTTTCGATTTCATAACGCCATACACCGTCTCCCTTTTTCCATTCTGAACGGATTAAGCCGTGCCTGGTGTCCAGGGAAGCCTTTAGCCAATCCAGACGCTGGTCCGGAACGGGAGAGATGGTCACCCTCTCGTACCCGGGATGTTCTTCCACGGGCTTAATTCCGGCAGCAACACCGTATACCCAGTCTGCTACGGCACCGTAAGCATAATGGTTATAGGAATTCATATCGGAGCTCCAGAAGTCTCCGTTTTCCATAATGCCGTCCCAGTGCTCCCAGATGGTGGTAGCTCCCTTTGTAACAGGATATAACCAGGAAGGATATTGCCGGCGGAGCAGTAAGGAATAGGCTAATTCGGCATAACCGTAGCTGCTCAGTACGTGGAGCAGATAAGGTGTCCCGACGAAACCGGTCTGAAGCTTGATACCGCATTCCTTCACCATAGCGGCCAATTGATCCGCAGCCGCCTGACAATCCGGGGCTAATTTAAAGTGCGCGGCAAGGACGCACTCGGTCTGCGTATGATACTCCGGATATGCGGTCCGGAAGGCAGTCACAATATTGTGGTATAATTCCCCGTATTCCCGTACATCCGCTCCCAACACCCGGCCTGCCTTTACGATCAGAGAGGTGGAGTAAGCATAGAAGGCGGAGGCGATAAAGTCTTCCCGCGAAGAGCCCTTGTAGCTTCCGGAGGGAGCATCCAGGCCCAGCCAGTCGCCGAAATGAGTTCCACCAGTCCAGAGATATTGATCTCTGGTATGAGAGGTAATATATCCGACCCATTTTTTCATGCATTCGAATTGGGAAGCAAGAATCTGAGGGTTACCATAGGCGAGATAAATTTCCCATGGACAGATGGCGGAAGCGTCGCCCCAGGCGGCACTGCCTCCCTGTCCCAATATATCGGGTATGACATGGCCGACCCGGCCGTCTTCCTCCTGGTCGGCGGCCATATCGGCCAGCCATTTGGTAAAGAACTTCTCCACATCGAAGTTCAGCGCGGCTGTCTTCACAAATACCTGGGCATCGCCGGTCCAGCCTAAACGCTCGTCCCTCTGGGGACAGTCCGTAGGAACATCTAAGAAATTACCCTTCTGGCCCCAGATAATATTGTCAAAGAGCTGGTTCAGCAGAGGATCGGAGCAGCTGAGACGACCTGTCCGCTTGATATCGGAGTGTATTGCAATGGCATGGAAATTCTCCGGCTTGGCAGCCTCGATACCGCCGGGAAATTGATCTACACGGATGTAGCGGAAGCCAAAGAAGGTAAGCCGGGGCTTGTAGCTCTGTATGCCAGCCTTGCAGATATAGTGATACTTTGCCTTCGCGCTGCGGTAATTTTCCGTATAGAAATTACCTTCCTTGTCCATTACCTCCGCATGAGAGAGGAGGACCTCCTCACCTTCTTTGGCACATACATTGATTTCTACATAGCCGGTTACCACCTGGCCGAAATCAATTACCACCTCACCCTTGGGAGTGCGGAAGAGGCGTGCGGCCTGAAGGCGTTCCTGTTCATGAATTTCTTCGCCCTGCTGTTTAATGAGGGTATCAGAGGGTCCCTGGAAAAGTTCGACGTCCTGCACCGTATCTGTGGTGAAGACAGCATCGTAGGTTTCGCCGTCATATATTTCCGAAAAACGTATCTTGCTTTCCTTACAGCTCCAGGTCTCATCCGTGACGATAGTCGCAGCAGTACCGCCTTCGTAATGCAGCTCCAATTGTGCCAGAAGTCCGGCGGGCATTTTGCGCAAATGATCCTGCACATCGGCGCCGGGCCAGGCCAGTCTGCTTCGATACCAGCCCTTTCCTACGGTTACCAGAAGCTGATTATCCCCTTTCAGTAAATCCGTAACATCATATTCCTGATATTGGAGCCTCTTGGTATAAGTGGTCCAGCCCGGTGCCAGCACATAATTGCCGATTCGCACTCCGTTAAGCTCTGCCTCATATACGCCAAGAGCTGTAATGAATAATTTGGCCTCCCGGATCTTGCCCTGGGCCGGGAAACTCTTCATAAACAGTGGGCTTACATCACCCATGTCAGCTGCCGGTTTCAGCCATTTTGCTTTCCATTCCATAATGATAATCCTTCCTTTCTCACAGCCTTGTTTTTCCAGGATGCAGGAACAAATCTGTGTTTAAAAAATCTTTGATGATTCAACGGAAACATCTCCGTATTGATAAATAATTATTTCCTTGTTGACTTTAAGGATAGCAGAGAATATGATAAAATAAAACACCTGTTTATTGCTAATATAGGGGGTGATTTTAACCTGAATGAAAAAAGAACATACTCTGGGATTAAGAGAATTATATGAGAACAGGAACAGTGCAGAGAAGCTTATCATCATGCCCTATCAGCAGGAGGATATTGAGGCCCACGATCATGAGTTCTTTGAGCTGGCCTACATAACCGGAGGCTCCAGTCTTCACACCCTGAATGATGACAGCATTGCCGTATCTGCGGGAGATTATTTTATTGTGGACTACGGAAGTGTTCATAGCTATACCTCCAGCCGGGATTTTGCCTTGATTAACTGTCTCTTTCTGCCGGAGATTATTGATGACACATTAAAAGGATGCATCTCCTTTGAGGAGCTGATGCATGGCTGTCTGCTGCGTTATTATAGGACTTATCTGGGGAGGACGCCTGTAAACCGCATCTTCCGGGATGAGGACGGAAGGGTGCTGCAGCTTTTGGAAGGCATGATGAGAGAGTACCGGAATAAGCAGGTGGGATATACGGAGATATTCCGGTGCAGATTGCTGGAGATTCTGATCATAATGATGCGGCATATCGTCGGTGACAGCTCCGGGATCACTGATAATACAGTGATTTTGGATGTGATAGAATACATCAAGATTCATTACGCCGGACAGAAGCTATTGGACGGCTTTTGTAAGAAACATCATTTTACCCCCCAGTATATCAGCCGTAAGTTTAAACAGGAAACAGGATTTACTGTAAGCGAATACTTGCAGCGGGTACGGATGGAGAGGTGCTGTGAAATGCTGACAGGAAGCTCCAGGCCCGTTTCAGAAATTGCCCAGGCAGTGGGATATAATGATATCAAGTTTTTCAACAAGGTATTTAGAAGAATGTTAAATATGTCGCCCAGAGAATACCGTAAAATGTCTTTTCATGGGTAGAGGAGCATATGAGGGGGGCTATCGCCCCCTCATATGGGTCATTGCTCTGCCTATTCTATTTTGAAGAGTCTCGGTTTGAGGAGTCCCGGAGCAGGTGGTGCAGGATCGCAATGACTAAGGCGGTGATGAGAGAATTCACGAAACCGTTCATATTAATCCCTTTCACCATGGCATCGGACAGCATAATGGTCCAGGCATTCACAATAAAGCTGAAGAGACCAAAGGTAATGAGGTTAAAGGGCAGAGTCAATAAAAGCAGGATGGGTTTTACCAGCAGGTTGGCGAGGAACAGAACGAAGCCCATAACCAACAGGGAGGGAATGCTCTTAATGGTAATCGAAGGAATTACTTTGGACAGAAGAAAGATCGCTGCCACAGCGGATATATATTTTAATAGAAGCTTTGACATGATACCTCCCAAATTCATTGTATTTTGATAGCTACACTAACATTTTTGGCATTTACATCAACCAGGTCGCAGGCTTTCTGGTCCATGAAAGATTG
Source organism: Anaerotaenia torta (assembly GCF_050433395.1). Classification (NCBI taxonomy): domain Bacteria; kingdom Bacillati; phylum Bacillota; class Clostridia; order Lachnospirales; family Lachnospiraceae; genus Anaerotaenia; species Anaerotaenia torta. Next base: position 142,716 of record NZ_JBNPXH010000002.1, on the reverse strand, counting down.
AAGCAGGATATCCACGGATTCAACCAGTTCTTTTCCAGCCCTCACCCACTGTCTGAAGGATGAATGGGAAGGGAGATCATTGGGAATAAAGAAACATGCCAGTTCCATGAGCTCTGCCAGGCATTGGGAGAATTCCTTCAATGCATACAGGCTGATGGGCAAATTAAGGCGGAAAGGCCTTGTTCCGTCAATATAAATCTTAACCCACATAATATGAGAACCCCTATTCCACATAGATCTTCACCTTTATCATAGAATTCTCTTCTTCGGACCAGGCCTCCACGTCTATAATATCCGGATCCTCCAGGGTGCCGTTAATAATATCATCAATAATTTGAGAAAAATCAATGCTGGTAATATCAATGCCCTTGCTTTCCATCTTTGCTCTGGCATCGTTGGGGATAGCTCCTGTCATCCGGGTGGCTATTTCACCAATGGTTGTTAATAATTGCAAGGGAACATTCACGTTCACATTAACGGTTGAGTTGTCAGAGGAGACTCTGATCTTTAGAAACTTATACTTACCCGTATTTTTAATAACCCTGGGCAGCTTCGGAGAATCCTGGCGGTTCTCCTCTGCGCCGATCTGCTTTAATGCTTCCAGCAGCTCCATTCCCTCGGCTGCGGTAATCTGTCCCTTTTCGATCATTTCCAGAATCTTTAATTGTTCACTCATACTGTTACCTCCCTATTCTTATTGATCCTATGGCAAGTGTCGTATTGACTGCCTTTGCTTCCTATAGATTTCTAATTCGGTCCGCCGCTTCCTTCGCTGTGATCCCGCCCTGGGAAAGCTGTTCGAGAATCTGGTTTTTAGCCGTTTCCTTGGCCTCCCGGTCTTTGATCTCCTCCTTGGAAGGGGTCTCATATCCCAGGCTTCGGATGACGGAGTCCAGCTTGCTGCGGACAGTGGGGTAGGAGATCCCCAGTTCTTTCTCCACGTCCTTTATGCTGCCGCGGCATTTGATGAATATTTTGACAAAGTCCAGATCCTCCTCCGGCAGACGGCAGAATTCACAGGGATGGAAATCTCCTTCAATGATTGTGGAACATTTCGGACAGTTCAGCTTTATGATCGAGAGCTTCTCTCCGCAGACAGGACATGTACCCGGCGCTTTATATTTCATCAGTCTCTCCCTCCTATTCTATGTTTATGCCATTAATATACATCTATTCATGATTGTTGTCAATGATAGTATTAATAAATTTAATGATATAATTAATATTATTGATTTTAGTATTAAATATATTGATAAAAGCATCATTAGGAATAAAGAAATGAATTATTCGGTCAGGGAGTTTGTAAAAATTTATTGTCTCCGGGAATAATTGATGGTAAGATGGATGTAAATCTTGGATAAGATTCAAGGGAAGAGTTTGAATGTAACTTATAAGCTTAGGTTATTTAGATAGAAAGGACGTTTTACATGAATTATGACATGCTGGAGAAAGTAATCTGTGATACCATCAAGGAAGAGCAGATCAAGCTTGGATATGAAAAGGAAACGATCCGTCTGTATTACCCGATGAGGTCGTTGGCCAATATTCTGGAAGAAGATCTGAAGGAATATACCGGAATGGACAAAGCGCTGGAGCAGTTTGCCCTTAGGACTGCGGATAAGCTGGGCCGTTTGAAGATAAGCCATAATGGAGATCGTTATTGTATCCTGATACCGCCTGCGGGAGCGGCATATGTCCATGAGAATTATGGCGACAATCCATTCCTGTCCGCGTTCATCGATATAATCAGAAGGAATGACTGTACCCTGGAGCAGATCATGGAAGTCTTCTATTCCTTTTCCGGTGAAGTGGAATGTGAGAAGAGCGCTACGGATGAATTTGATTATGTGATTTATTTCCGGGATAATGCGGCGGATGATTACCGTTATTGTATTAAATTTGATTATGGACATACTGTTTATCACCGTTTTACTCCGGGGGATTTTGAGAATCTCATGGAAGAGGTCTCGAAGGAAGCTTCCGGGGAAGCCGCAGAGGATGTACCGGAAGCCGGAGAGGAAGAGGCGGAGGAGCCTTCGGAGGAAGAGGAGGAGGTCGACGCTGTGAAGGAGGAGAGATACCAGAAGCTGGTGAGGTTAAAGGATGCGATCCGCTGTATGACCACCTGTGATGAGAAGCTGGAAATGTATAAAAAGGCAGTAAAGCAGTTCAAAGCCATGGGTGATTATAAGGAATCCGGAGCATTTGCCGAAGAATGCAAGCTTCTGATCAAAGAGACCAGAAAGAAGCTCAAGAAGAAAATATACAAGGCCGCCCTGGACAAAAAGGAATCAGCTAAAAAGGCTGAGGATTACAAGGCAGCGGCGGCGGAATTCCGTAAGCTCAGCGGTTATAAGGATGCGGATGATCTGGCAATGGAGTGCGAAACCTTAAGCAGCCGTATGGAAAACAGGATGGTAAAAGGGCGTCTGCTTCGCATGGGGCTGACGGTGGTTGCGGCAGCAGTGGTATTGTATCTGATCGTCAGCCGGATCATTTAAAGAGGTAAGTAAGCTTGCAGTCTATTCCTCCCATAAGGTAATTGACTATTGGTTATCTGTTACGTATACGGTGCATCGGACCTTGGTACCGTCTTCGCTGGCGTAGACATAGGCCCGGCCCTTTTTCCAGGCAGTAATTTGGCCATTCTGGTCTACGGTGACAACATTCTCATTGCTGCTGCTCCAGGTAACGGGATTTCCCGAGGAGACCCGGGCGCTTAAGGATGCCGCGGCATTGACCTTTAGATTCAATTCGCTTTTACTCAGCTCAATTGCGGGAGATGCGACGGTTACCTCACAGCTGTGGGATATCCCGTCCACGGTGGCAGTAATTGTGGCGGTGCCATGCTTTATTGCCGTAATGGTTCCTGATTCATCTACGACAGCAACGCTTTTTCGATTGGTCTTCCATTTGGGAGCGACCCCGGAAGACACGGAGGCTGTCAGCCTGGAGGTCTGACCCCGGAACAGCTTTACCTTTGTCTGGCTCAGCTTCACCGTTGGAAGCTTTACCTTGACCAGACAGGTCTGGGAGCTTTTGTCGGCCGAGGCGGTGATCAGCGTTTCTCCCGGCTTTATGCCGGTGATTTTACCGTTTTCATCAATAATGGCGACACTCTTTTTGCTGCTTTTCCAGGTGATGGGGGTTTTTGTTGAGGACTTGGCCGTGAGCTGATGAACAGCGTTCCGTTCCAGAGAGACGGAGGCCTCGCTGATTGTGATGGTTGTTTTCTGCACTGTGACATGGCAGGATGCTTCACCGCCTTTGATTTTGGCCGTGATGGTTGCCGTGCCCGCTTTCTTGGCGGTGATTTTACCATAGGTATTAACCGAGGCGATGGCAGAGGAGCTGCTCTTCCAGGCAGGCATTGTGCCGTTGGTAGTGATGGCGATTAGCTGGAGCTCATCACCGATGCTCATGGTTGCTTTATACTTGGAGAGTATTACAAATTGAATAGAATTTGCCTTGGCATGGACCGGCGGATGAAGAGCAGATACCGGGAGCAGGGCGGTGCAAATCAGGATTGACAATAAGAATTTTTTTAAATGTAACATAGGATCCTCCCTTTCTTGGATGGGAGGAATAGATTAAATAGAAACAAGCTTACCCTTATTCTACCATATGGATTGGGAAAGGAATATTGGCAGAACAGATAAAAATCGGGCAGAAATTGGAGGAATTGAACAATGAAGAAAATTGAGGCAAATAAATCCTTTGGAATATTCCAATATAACGCACCGGTGACACTGACCTTTGTTCTCCTGTCTTTTCTCGTGCTGATGCTGGGATATCTCACCCGGAATGCCTCCACGACCCTGTTGTTCTGCACCTATCCGGCACCGCTGACCAATCCCCTGACCTATGTCCGGCTTCTGGGCCATGTGCTGGGGCATGCGGATTGGAAGCATTATTCCGGCAATATGGTGCTGTTCCTGGTGCTGGGACCTCTGCTGGAAGAGAAGTACGGCTCCGGAACTCTTCTTAAAATGTTTGCCTTTACCGCATTGATCTCCGGGTTGATTTACATGATTTTCTTTCCCCAGAACGCTCTCCTTGGCGCCAGCGGCATCGTATTTATGATGATCGTGCTGTCCTCGGTGGCGGGAATGCAAAACGGCAAGATCCCCATCACCCTTATTCTTGTGATTATCATCTATCTGGGCAGGGAGATAACAGACAGCCTGGGGTCAACCGACACCATAGCCCATGTGGCACATGTTACAGGAGGTTTGTGCGGCGCTGTATTTGGAATGCTCCTGGTTAAGAAGCATTAACTCCGTATTTATTAAAATTCTATGATTTTATTGCGGATTCACTTCACTATTTTGAAAACAATGTTATAATGTCCAAGATGAGCAGATTAGTCCGTGACAGACCTTCCAGAAGAGGAGCAGATATGTTTGGTTACGTCAATGTATATAAACCGGAATTGAAGATGAAGGATTTTTATAAATATAAAGCATACTATTGCGGTTTATGTAAGACACTGAAGGACAATTACGGGCGTTTCGGCCAGATGACCCTCTCCTATGACATGACCTTTCTCATCCTGCTGCTTACTTCACTGTATGAATGTGAGACGGTACATTTGCAGGGCAGATGTATGGCACATCCCATGAAAAAGCATGATTCCTTGGTGAATGAAATAACCGAATACGTGGCGGACATGAACATCGCCCTTACGTACCATCATCTGCGGGATGACTGGAAGGATGAGAAGAATCCGGCGGGCCTGGCCGGAGCCGGAATGTTAAAACGGCACTATCGGCGGATTAACCGCAAGTATCCAAGGCAATGCAAGGCGATTGAAATGAGCCTGGCGGAGCTGGCGCAGTGCGAACAGCGCCGGGAGACTAATATCGACCTGGCAGCGCGCTGCTTTGGGGAATTAATGGCAGAGCTCTTTGCCTACCGCCGGGACCAATGGGAAGAGGGACTTCGGACCATCGGTTTTTATCTTGGAAAGTATATCTATATCCTTGACGCATATGATGATATGGAAAAGGATAAGAAGCATAACAGCTATAACCCGCTGCTTTTGCAACAGGACCAGGAAGAGCTGGGGGAGGAATGCCGCCGTATTCTGACGATGATGATGGCGGAATGCACCAGGGAATTTGAAAAGCTTCCCTGTCTGCTGGATGTGGATATTCTCCGCAATATCTTATATGACGGAGTATGGACGAAATTTGATAAAATTCAAAAGAGAGAGAAACAACCGCAATAGTTTACAATAAAGGAAGGAACAGAAGCATGATATCGAATCCCTATAAAGTACTTGAAGTATCCCCTAATGCGTCAAATGATGAAATAAAGAAAGCATACCGTGAGCTCAGCCGCAAATACCATCCGGATTCCTACGTGGATAATCCCCTGGCGGGCCTTGCCGAGGAGAAGTTCAAGGAGGTCCAGGAGGCCTATGAGCAGATCATGAAGGAGAGAGAGGGCGGTTATCATTCCGGCTCCGGTCAGGCTGGTTACGGCTCAAGCTATAGCGGAGGCAGCGATTACGGCGAGCTTGACGCGGTGGTCGGCTATCTGAACGCCCGCCGGTACCGGGAAGCGCTGCAAATACTGTCCGCGGCGGAACACCGCAATGCGAGATGGTATTATTTCAGCGCCATAGCCAATGTAGGGATCGGAAATAATGTGACCGCACATGACCACATCACCCAGGCCATGCGGATGGAGCCCAACAATCAGGAATATGTCAATTTATATAACCAGCTGCAATGGCAGAGCCAGAGATATAACGGAGGCCGCTACAACAGTCCGGCGAACGGCGGCTATGGTACCAGCAACCTCTGTCTCGATCTGTGGTGTGCTGATACCTTGTGCGAATGTATGGGAGGAGATCTGATTTCATGCTGCTAAATGCAAAGAAGATGGCGTTTTTAGGGTTGCTGCTTGCGGTAACTGTATTGCTCATTGTATTAAGCGGAGTATTTGAATTTAACACCCTGTTCCTGCTGGGAGCCGCCTCCTTTGGGGTGGGGATCGCGATTCGGGAGAGCAGCATCCGTTATGGCTTCGGCTTTTATCTGGGAGCCATTCTCCTGGGGTTGATTCTGGCACCCAATAAGCTCTATTGCATTACCTTTGCCGTCATGGGAATGTATCTTGTGATAATTGAATATTCCTTTGACCGGCTGGCAGGTATGAAGCAGACCGTGGACCGCCGGAAGCTGTATTGGCTGATCAAATATATCACTTTTAATATTATGTATCTGCCGCTGTTGATTTTTCTGCCTAAGCTGATCTATCAAGGGAAGATCAGCTGGGGGATACTCGGACTTCTGCTGATTGCAGGGCAGGCGGCACTGCTGGTATACGATATGGCATACCGGTATTTCCAGAGTACTGTCTGGGGCAGAGTAAGAAACAAATTTCTTCAGAAATAAATATCTAAATGTAGAATCAGCTGCCGGTGCTGGTGTAATGGCGGACCCCAATCCGCCAGACGGTCAGGGAGAGCAGGAGAAATGCCGCTCCGGAGGGCAGGGACAAAAAGCCCAAGGGAAGAGGCTCGCCCCAGCCGCAGATGACAGAGGCCGGATAATAGCTGATCAGGAGCATTGGCATGAAAGCCGCGTACGAAGGTCTCGGCCAATCCGAAGCTGGTCAGAGCCATGGCGTAGATTAAATTTAAGAAAATTCAAAAAAGAGGTCATATCTTTCGGAAAAGTTGCCGATAACAGTTATGGCCTCCTTTTTATACAGGCTGTTTTGTGTTGACCAAGGTAATATCAAAAGAGGTGGATTGTTACCAGTCCATATCATACAGTAATGAAGAAAGGTGAAAGGAAGAATTATGCACACAAACAAAACAACGAGCGGTACGCCCTTCGTCTTAAGTTCGTTTCAAAAGACGAAAGGCTGCAGAAACCTGGGATTAGCTTTAATTCTTTTCTTGATGGCAGCGGCTGCCTTCCTGCTCCCCCGGTCGGCTCAGGCCTCCGGAAGTATTTCGATCAAAGAGATTAATTATCAGAACAGCACCATCACACTGCAGTTAAACAGCGGTGATACGACAGCTTACTTCTCGGATTCCGCCAGGAAAACATGGGAAGAGGTGCCGGGAAACGTCGGCAGCGGCAAGACTATCACCATGGATATTTCGTGGGTGAGCGCGGCCAAGAATTATGTAATGACTTTTAAAGGAGACAAATCCGACACGGTTGTATCCGTAACGATACCCAAACAGGCAACTAATTTTAAAACCACCTTTAATAAGGTGAAAGGAACCGTGACCTTCAGCAATATGGGCGGACGTACCATTGAGTGGCGTAAAAAGGGAAGCACGGCCTGGAAGACGGTGGATACCAATACGATATCCAAAGAGGTGAGTTATCTCTATGCCAACGGCGCAACGCTTTATTTCCGTCTTGCTCCGGTGAACGGAACCAGCATAACCAATGTAGGCTTCCGCCCCAGTAAGGAAGTTACGATAACAATACCGAAGAAACCTTCGGCTCCTTCTATCTCCATCAACGGCTCCAGGTTCACGATTGCGGTAAAAAAGGGAATGGCATACCGTATCATGGATGCCGATGTTGCCGTTACGGACTGGATTAACATCAGCAGGAGTTCCGATCTGCCGCTGAAGAATGTGGCGCCGGAAGTTCTCTATGACACTCCGGCACAAAAGGAAGTGACTCTTCAGTTTAGAACCAATGCCACCAGTTCGGCGGTTGTGTCCAAGACGGCCACCGTTACGGTGCCGGTACAGGAGGGTCCCCCCGATGCGGACATTTACGGAATTTCTTTAAATTATACAAGCTCAACCTCTCTGTCCCTTCAGGTCAAAGCGGCCAGCGCAAAAGTGCCCTTTGAATATACGGTAATCCCGGATGGACATGAGCTGAACTATCAGACGGCAGTCTGGACGGAGATCAATTCCAGCGCTGCGGTTACGCTGGACAGTACGAAAGCAAAAGCAGGCAGCCATATCTATGTGAGGAAAAAGTCTGTCGGTACCGCGGGGAGCGAGGAATATGCCCTGGCATCCTCCGAACTGGATGTGACAGGAAGCGGCGGGGTGGAATATCCGGCTTCTCCCACGGCTTCTGCATTGACCACACTGATTACCACGTCGGGAGTATGTAAGAGCAGCAAGGCCTCCAGCTACCTGACCTTTACCCTGTACAGCGCCACTTCCACAACCGTATCCTCCCTCAGCTTTGAGGATGCATATGGGATCAATCGGGGAACGGTGGATATTAAGAGTACGGTTGCCAAGAACTCCGCAAGCAGGGACAGCGGGGATCAGTATATTATTACGACAAAGATTACCTCGACAGAGAAGATTGACAGGGTTACGGAAGAATTATTATATGGGAAGATTACCCTGGCTAACACCGATGTCATCACCAGCAGTGCAACAGCAGGAGTGCTCCTGTATCTGTATCCCAACAGCAGGGTGAATAACCCGGCGGACAGCACCGGTAAGGACTACACAACTGATTTTAAGAGAATATATATGTCCGGAGACGGAAGCGACGCATCCAGCTTCAAATTCCGTTTGGATCTGGGAACTAAATTTGTAATTGATCCCTCCGGAGTTAACAAGTATACCTCCGAACCCACCGCCATCAGCTACATCAAATTTGACGGCTATACTCTGGTGAAAGGTACGGACTATACCGTAGAAGATGCCTCCTATGTCAACGATGAGGATGAAACGGTGCCGGCTGTGACGGTAACGGTCAATGTGGCCAACTTTGAAACATCTTCTCCCATTGATATCACGGATACGGCGGCTCCGCTGGAGATTTATCTGAACAATAATGAAGTCCTGGATGAAGATGTCCGTATCACCCTGGTTAATACCGCGACGCTGCAGGACGCGCCGATTGCCTGGTCCATTACAGAGGGAAGCCTGAAGGAAACCACCACCTCAACGGTAACCAAACCCGATAATACCACCTCAACGGTAACGGAAGAGGTAATTACTTATACACTTGAGCTGAGCCTGTTCAGCAATTCCTACAGCGTAAGCGTCTCAGATGTGACCTGGGGAGGAACCTCCGTCTTCGGATCGGCTAAGATATCCGGCGGAAAGGCAATCATACACCTGTCCAATGCAAAGATTAACAGGCTGACTACCGAGACCACCACGACGAATAATATAGTAATCACTCTGAGTAATGGTTTTGTCATCCGTACCGGATGTAAGCTGACAATTCTGAATGCATCCTAGGAGGGAGAACTTATGAAAAAGATTAGATATCAAATACTAACAATATGTGCGGCGGTTGTTCTTCTGTTCTGTCTGGCACCCCAGAGCAGAGCTTATGCAGGGACGGCTTCGGCTGTTTCCTTCGGAAGGATCGACTACGAGGATTTGACCATGCAGGTCTACAGCAACAACAATACAGTGGTATATTATTCCACCGACGGCAGTACCTGGTCGGAGCTGGAAAGTGAATACAATGCACAAGCGGGAGCCTATAGCATGGATATTGCCTGGGTATCCGCCTCCAGTGATGTGACCCTTTACTTTAAGGGAGATACGGTGAAGACAGTGAAGACAGTTGTGCTGCCTTCTGCCAATTCCTCTATCAGTGTGGAGTATGACAGGGTGGAAGGGGAATTTACCTTCAGCTCCGTAGACGCGGCAGATGATTTTGAATGGAGAAAGACCTCGGACTATTACTGGAACAAGGTCAGCCTGACGGAAAGCTCCGCCAGCTACCAGGATTTTATGGCGACAATGGAGAGCCTGCGGACCAAGGGAGGAAAGATTGTCATCCGTACCCCCCAGACAATCGGAACAAATGCCGATAATCCGGGAACACGTCCCAGTGCGGAGGTAACCATCACCATTCCGGCCAGGGCGGCAGCTCCGGCAATTAAGGTGAACCTTACGAAGCTGACACTGAATACTGCTTCCTCCATGGAGTATTATGATGAGGCAACCGGTTTTTGGATGGAGTGTGACAGTAATATGAGTCTTGAAGATATTGCGCCGAAGGCATTGGCTGTCAATGGAGGACGGACGGTGACCCTGCAATTCCGCAAGGCAGCCACCAATACGGCACCCTATTCCAAGACTCGGATCCTGACCATACCCGGTCAGGGGGCGGCTCCCACCATTGGGGGAAATACCAGCGATCTGTCCTATTATTATACAGGTAAGGATTCAAAGCTGGTACTGCAGTTCAACAGCGCCTCCGCTGCAAACGCATACCAGTATGTTATAGTGAAAGAAGGCGGAACCTTTAACCCGGCCGGCTCCTGGAAGACGGTGACTTCTTCCAAGGCAATTGTTCTTTCTAAAGCAACAGCACCCAAGGGCTGTACGGTTTATATAAGGAAAAAAGGAGTTGACGAAAATGCCGCGAAGAATATTCCTCTGGCATTGCCCTCCGCTATAAACAGCTTTACCACATTGAATTAGTAACAACAGAAACATCAATAAGGTCTATGATCTGCTTTGCGGGTCATAGACCCTTTTATTGTGATTTTATAAAGTTTTTATTATATTCATTCAGAAATCTCACATTTTAAACACAGAATATTCATAGTTATCCATTACTATTATATGGAAGGTTATAAAACACAAAATCACTGCAATAAACAAAAGGAGACGGAACATGCGAAAAGTAACAGCTTTTATTATGGCTGCGGTTCTGCTGCTGCCAATTCCCATCTCAGCGCAGGGAACCAGGCACGTCCAGGCTGCAAGCAATGCGCAGAAAGTAATTGACGCATTGGAGATTATGAAGACGGATAAGGGGGAGATCAGCCCGGATACAACCAAGATTACCAGGGCTCAGTTTGCACAGCTCCTTGTCAATATGTCGTCTTTCAAGGATGCCGCGGCGGTATCCAGCAATGTATCCTTATACAGTGACGTATCCAGGAAGCACTGGGCGGCGGGCTATATCAGGACAGCCATATCCGGCGGATGGATGTACGGCTATCTGGACGGTTCCTTTCAGCCGAACAAGGGCGTTACCCTGATGGAAGCAATCCATGGAGTGCTGAAGCTGCTGGGTTATACCGACAGTGACTTTGGAACCAATGCCACAGCCAGCAAGCTGGCCTTGTACACCTCCAAGAAATTAAATAAGGATATCACCGTGACGAGAAAGGATTCCTACCTCAACTACAGCGATTGTGTAAATCTGTTCTATAATGTGCTGAATACCACAACAAAGGACGGCAGGGTATATGCCGAGACCCTGGGATATTCCCTGGACGGCAAGGGGGAACTGGATTACCTGTCGGTAGTTAACACCGGGACAGAGGGGCCGATCATTGCCGGAAATAACTGGTCCGCCTCCATTCCCTTTTCCATTGAGAAGGCCTCTTTTTATAAGAACGATATCAAATGCAGCTATAGGGATATCGATAAATACGATGTCCTGTATTATTCCAAGAGTGCCGGAATTGTATGGGCTTATGATAAAAAAGTGACCGGAATTCTCAGCGCAGTCAATCCGGACCGGATGAATCCCACCTCTGTGACGGTGGCGGGAGCAGCCTACAGCTTTGAAAACAGCGCGGCCTCCCTTGCATTCTCCTCCGTGGGGAGCATTTCCAAGGGGGATATCATTACCCTGCTGCTGGGTAAGAACAATACGGTGGCCGGTGTCCTGACACAGGAGGAGTACAGTACCACCATCACCGGACTGGTGATGAGCCAGGGAGTACATAGAGTAGAAAATAAGCAGGGGATTTACGAGAACACCGGTTATGTCAGCTTTGTGGATGCCGCAGGCAATACCTATACCCAGGATTATGATGAGAATGTGGTCTCTTTTTATGAGGAGGATATTATCCAGGTGAAATATGAAGGCGGTAAGGCCGCCGTCAGTAAGATGAATTCCTACTATTATACCTTGAACGGCACCTCTTTCAGCAGTGACGGCACCTCCCTGGGAGGAAAGAAGCTGGCCTGGGATGTTAAAATTCTGGATTACAGCAATGGCAAGTTCATCAGCGTATATCCGGTCCGCCTTGCCGGAAGCATTGTGATGGGCTGCTATTATTATGATACCAATGCCAGCGGTGAGATACAGAATCTCATTCTTAAAAATGCAACCGGCGATATGGACGCCTATGGAATCTATACCGGCTTTTCCTTTACTGGAAATACGGGCACCTATCGTTATATTATCAATGGCACGGAAGGCGGGCTGAGCCAGTCTGTATACAGCGATTTCTCAATGACAGAAGGGCCGACGGGCTTTCGTTACAAGAATGACGAGATTTCCTCCTCCTATGCCTTGCAGGGGATTGAGGTGGATTCCGTCGCCGCCGCGTCCATTGTCTCACAGTCGAATTCCTATGAGATGGCGGAGAACCTTGGGGTATATTATCTGTCTAATGGGGAGTATATTGCAACTACCCTGGATAAGGTTAAGAATCTGGCCGAGTATAAGCTGAAGGCATACTATGACAAAGCAGCCTCCCTGGGCGGAAGAATCCGCATCATTGTAGCTGAGAGCAGGATAAAATAACGATGGAGGATTGGGATGAAACGGATAGCCATGAAAATCAAATGGAAGAAGCTAATTATATGGGTGGTGGTTCTGGCAGTCATTGCGGCGGCGGTCAATATGGGCCTTCAGAGGATGAGGGCGGATTTCGTCCAGAGCATGGCGGCTCAGGAAGTAATTAATACGGCGAAGGTGGAGATCCGCGATATCCAGAAGGTTCTTTCCTCTTCGGGAATCATTCAGCCGCTGAATACCTATGAGGTTACAACCCTGGTACAGGGAGAAATCATCGCTGCTGATTTTGAAGAAGGCGACCTTGTAGAGGAAGGCCAGGTGCTCTACCAGGTGGCTACGGATAATCTGGATTCGGAGATTGAGACGGCCCAGACTTCATTGGACAGGGCAAAGAAAAATCTGACCAAAGCGGAGAAAAGCTATAGTGAAGCCCAGAAGGAGCATCAGGACGCCCTGGACGAATATAACAAGGCATTGAAGAAATATGGGAATCCCGAACTGCTTTCCAGGGAGACGGGAATCGTGAAGGCATTGTATGTGAAAGAAGGAGATACGGTACAGGCCGGTACCCAGATTGCGCAGATCTATGATAACAGCTCCATGCTTCTGGTTCTTCCCTTTTCTGCCGCCGAGGCGGCTTCCTCCCTTATAGGAAAAAAAGCGGAGGTTACCATAGTGGCAACGGATGAGACCCTGAGCGGAGTGGTAACCAAGGTAAGCACGATTGATGAGGTGCTGAGCGGCAGCCGGCTGGTGCGCCAGGTTACGATCCAGGTTGAGAATCCCGGCGGTCTGACCGGAGATACCGCAGCGACTGCCGTAATCGGCAGCAATATCTACAGTATTGCGGAGGGAACCTTCGGGGTATTAACCGATGCGGTGATTAAGGCGGATTCTTCCGGAGAGATCGGAGAGCTGATGATCGAAGAAGGCAGTAAGATCAAAGCCGGTGACCCGGTATACCGCCTGACGGATGAAACCATCGACGATCTGCTGGAGAGCTACCGGAATAAGATAGAAAGTGCCCAAAAAACCGTTGATAATGCCAGGGACAGTGTGGAGACGGCAGAGGAAAGCATTGAGGATGCCCAGACGAAGCTTCAGGAGATCATTGATACAAGATCGGACTACAGCATTACGGCACCGATTTCCGGAAGGATTGTCAGCAAGGGGGCGCTGGTGGGAGATACCATCAAATCCAATAGCGTAAACAGCAGCCTTTGCACCATCTATGACCTGTCGGCGGTCACCTTTGAGATGAGTGTCGATGAACTGGATGTGAAGAATGTCAAGGCGGGCCAGGAGGTAAATGTGTCGGCGGATGCTTATGAGGGCGAGATCTACCATGGTATCGTGACCAATGTAAGCCTCTTGAGCACCACCAGCCAGGGGGTTACCGAATACCCTGTTACTGTAAAGCTGACGGAAGCGGGAGAGCTTCTTCCCGGAATGAATGTAACCGGTGAGATCGTTATTGAGAAGGCGGAGCAGGCCATCGCGATTCCCAGCGATGCCCTGATGCGGGGGAATGTAGTATATGTGGAGGATCCTGCGGCTGCGGCGGAAGAGGAAGGGATTCCGGCCGGTTTCCGTCAGGTGCGGGTTGAGACGGGAATCACCGACGGGGATTATGTTGAGGTAATCAGCGGACTCACGGGAGAGGAGACAGTATATGTCCAGCGGATATCCCAGGCCTTGGATACCTTTATATTCCCGGAAGGCGGAGTGAGCTTCCAGATGCAGGACGGTTCCGGTCAGGGCAGCTTCCCGGGCGGAACGCGGGGCGGCAGAAACGGGGGCGGCATGAATGGCGGAGGAATGCCCGGCGGGCGATAACAGGAGGTGCTTTTATGAACAGCGAGGATTATAATCAAGCAATGACGGACAGCAGAGCGTCCACCCTGTCTTCCGCAAAAGTACCCCTGATACAGCTAATTGATATCCATAAAATATATCAGATGGGAGCCACGGAGGTTCGGGCCAATGATGGAATCAGCCTGGAGATCATGGAGGGGGAATTTGTCGCCATCGTCGGAAAATCCGGAAGCGGCAAATCCACCATCATGAACATCATAGGAGCCTTGGATGTGCCCACCTCCGGACAATATATCCTGAAAGGCAGGGATGTCAGCAAGATGAAGGGGGATGCCCTTGCGGAGGTCAGGAATAAGACCATCGGCTTCATCTTCCAGCAATATAATCTTCTGGCAAGGCAATCCCTGCTGGAGAATGTGGAGCTTCCCCTGCTCTATGCGGGAATGGGCAGGAAGAAGAGGAAGCAGCAGGCAATGGAGGCTTTGAAGAGGGTAGGACTGGAGGATAAGTGGAGAAATCTTCCCAATCAGCTCTCCGGAGGACAGCAGCAGAGAGGCGCCGTAGCACGGGCCCTGGCGGGCAATCCTTCCCTTATTCTTGCCGATGAGCCTACCGGGGCCTTAGATTCCAGAACCAGCCGGGACTTGCTGGATTTTCTGAAGCAGCTCAATGAAGAGGGGAATACCATCGTACTGATTACCCATGACCGGTCTGTGGCGGAAGAGGCGAGGCGGATTGTAACATTGAAGGATGGAAGGGTTACCTTTGACGGTTCCGCAGAAGAGTACAGGAAGCAGGTGGAGAGATGAAGTTCAGTCAGGCGTGCAAATTGGCATTCAAGAGTATCCTGGGCAGTAAAATGCGCTCCTTCCTTACCATGCTGGGCATGATTATCGGTGTTGCCTCGGTCATTACGCTTCTGGGGCTGGTAACAGGCGTCACAAATTATATTGTGGATACCTTTTCCGATATGGGAACCAATATCATATCCGTCAATGTAACGAATACAGATACCCGTAAGGTGGATGTGGATGATATCTATGAATTTGCAGAGGAAAACAAGGATATTTTTACAGGTGTTACTCCGAGCCTTTCTTCCCGGTATACGGTAAAGAACGGGAATACTTCCCTGTCCACCACTGTGCTGGGGGTGGGTGAGGATTATATGGCAATCAATTCACTGGAGCTGGCGGAGGGACGGTTCATCCATTATGCGGATATTCTGAACCGGTATGAGGCTTGTGTGATCGGGACCTATGTGGCGGAGGAGCTGTTCGGCGGCAGGGCCGCAATCGGCGATACCCTCAAGATCAACGGCAAGATGTTTAAGATTGTGGGAATACAGGAGGAAAAGGCGGACGGGGAGGCGAATTCCGCCGATGACCGCATTTACATTCCTTATTCCACGGCGGCAAGACTATCAAAATCCAGTTCCATCTCCAGCTTTACCTTTGCCACAAAGAATACGGATTACACGGACAGAGCGGAGGAGCTGCTGGATAATTATCTGTACGGCATCATGAAGAACGAGGACCTTTATACGGTCACCAGTATGACGGAGCTTCTGGATGCCATCAATGAGATGACAGCCATGCTGTCCGCAGTCCTTGGCGGCATCGCCGGAATCTCCCTTTTGGTGGCGGGAATTGGGATTATGAATATCATGCTTGTGTCCGTGGTCGAGAGAACCAAGGAGATCGGTATCCGCAAGTCCCTTGGCGCCAAGAAGCGGGATATTATGTCCCAGTTTGTAGTAGAGGCCTTCACCATCAGTATGCTGGGCGGGCTGATCGGTGTTATCATCGGCAGCGTGGCAACCAGCGTTCTGGGGAATGCCTTCGGCATTAAGGCGGCGCCTACTACGGGAGCCATATTGCTGGCCTTTGGAGTATCAGCAGCCATTGGTATCGGCTTTGGCTACATGCCTGCCAACAAGGCGGCAAGGCTAAATCCCATTGATGCCCTGCGCAGCGAATAACGTGGTTTGCAGTGAATTTGCATTGAAATAGAATAGCAAAGAAGAGGGGAACAGTATCCGGCCTAGGAAATTGGGAGGGTTTGTTCCCTTTTTTCTTTACTTGGATTCAGACATCATATATACTAAACTTAACCAATACCAAAGATTCAATGCATTTATTCCTATTATCATACGACAGGAGAAAACTATGTTTAAATCGTTGACAAGAAAGATACTGGCGGTCATGATTCTGCTGATTGCCATATGCTGTGCCTCCCTGATCGGAGTGTCTTATTATGAGATCCGGCAGGCAGTAACCGCACAGATGAAGAGTGACGGCACTACCTTGATCCATAATCTGAAGAGGGAGATTGAGGAGGATCAGGTGAAGAGTCTGGCGGCTCTGCAGCACATTTTCCAGAATATTGTGCAGGAAAGCGAAGGGAATATTGTTTATGTCTCCCTCTCTGATAATGAGGCAAAGGTTATCGTATCCAATGATTTTTTGGCGGAAGGCCCGGCGGAAACCGAAGCGGATGCGGTATCCTCCGCAACCTCGGAAGGGGACGTGAATCAGGTGCTGGAGCAGCAGGCAACCATGGGACAGATTCTTGCCATGGCGGACGGGGAGAAGGTATACAATGTCTCCACCAGCTTTGAGCGGACAGAGGAGATCTCCGGTGCGCTGAATCTGGGCATCTCTTTGAACGAAATGGACCGGCAGATCGGCGCGGCTCTTTTGGAAACGGTACTCCTGTCCCTGATTATCATGGTGATTGCCGTGGTGGTGGGGATTATTGTAGCCAGGATGATTATCCGGCCCATCACCATGATGTCCGGCAGCATACAGAATTTTGCACAGGGCGACTTTACCGTTGGCTTTCATAATACGAGCAGGGATGAAATCGGCGAGATGGGGAATGCCCTGAAGCATATGCAGCAGACACTGAGAGAGATGGTCGGCAACATCACGGTAAATGCGACCAGGGTCAATGAAAGCTCCCACAAATTGAATGAGGTCTGCGGTGATACGGCCAGAATGGCGGAAGGAATCTCCCTGGCATCCGGCGAGCTGGCGACCTCCTCCAATGCGCTGGCCATGAATTCGGTGGAGGGCTGTGAACGCATGAATACCCTGGCAGAGGATATCAGGACCATATCCCTGGGGGCGGGGGGAATACAGGCAAGCATAACGGATACCAGGGAAGCGAATGAAACGGGCCTGGTCCATGTCCATAAGCTGATGGATACCGTATCGGATAACGAGGAGATAACCCGGAAGATCAGGGATATGGCGGAGGTGTTGGGGGAGAAATCCGAAGCAATCACAGAGGTAACCAATGTAATTAAAAATATATCGGATCAGACCAGTTTGCTGGCCCTGAACGCGATGATCGAAAGCGCAAGGGCGGGTGAAAGCGGAAAGGGCTTTACAGTGGTAGCCAAGGAGATCGGTAAATTATCGGAGCAGACCTCCCAATCCATTGCCGGCATTGAGGGCATTGTGGATGAGGTGAGAGCAGCCATATCCGAAGTGCAGAATTATGTAGCCCAGGGCTCTGAGGCAATTGTCAGGACGGTCTCCGTCTCGCGGGATACCCGGGAGGCTTTCCGGAGGATTGATGAATCCATAGGAAGGATGATCCGTGAGATTGAGACAATGATCAGAAACATTGAGAAGGCGGATCGGGGTAAGAATGAAGTGGTGTCTACGATTGAGAGCACATCGGCAATTGCCGAGGAGACTACCTCCGCCACCCAGGAGATTGCCGCTTCCCTGCAGCAGCAGCTGGTATCGATTGAATATGCCTCTTCCTCTGCCGCACAGCTGCAGGAGATTGCCGCGGAGCTGGAGAAGCTGGTAGGGCAGTTCAAATTATAACTAGAATATAACTTAGGATGGAAATTGATAGGTTAAAAACGATAAGGCATTGCATCATAATACAGGAAGGCCTGGGCTCTATCTGAGCCCCAGGCCTTCCTGTATTATGTCATAGTGTTTTTTAATGGAATCCGATTATTTTATTACCTTAAGACCGCCCATATACGGCTGCAGAGCCTCGGGAACGTTGATGGAGCCGTCCGCGTTCAGATTGTTCTCCAGGAAAGCGATGAGCATGCGGGGAGGAGCTACCACGGTATTGTTCAAGGTATGGGCAAAGTACTTACCGTCTTCTCCGGCCACACGGATTTTAAGGCGGCGGGCCTGAGCGTCGCCCAGATTGGAGCAGCTGCCCACTTCAAAATATTTCTTCTGTCTGGGGGACCAGGCTTCCACATCGATGGATTTCACCTTTAAATCTGCCAGATCGCCGGAGCAGCACTCCAGGGTCCGCACCGGGATATCCAGTGTACGGAACAGATCCACGGTATTCTGCCAGAGCCTGTCAAACCAGGCCATGCTGTCCTCCGGCTTGCATACCACGATCATTTCCTGCTTTTCAAACTGATGAATCCGGTATACTCCCCGTTCCTCCAGGCCATGGGCGCCCTTCTCCTTACGGAAGCAGGGAGAATAGCTGGTAAGAGCGTGGGGAAGGGTCTCCTCCGGAAGGATGGTATCAATGTATTTGCCGATCATGGAATGCTCGCTGGTACCGATGAGGTAGAGATCCTCGCCCTCAATCTTATACATCATGGCATCCATCTCCGCAAAGCTCATAACACCGGTGACCACTTCGCTGCGGATCATGAAGGGGGGGATGCAGTAGGTGAAGCCGCGGTCAATCATGAAATCCCTTGCATAGGAGATTACCGCCGAATGCAGCCGGGCGATATTACCCATGAGATAATAAAAACCGTTGCCGGCCACCTTTCTGGCGCTGTCCAGATCGATGCCGCTTAATTTTTCCATGATTTCCGTATGGTAGGGAATATCAAAATCCGGTACCAGGGGCTCGCCGTAACGCTGCACCTCTACGTTTTCACTGTCATCCTTGCCGATGGGTACGCTGGGATCGATGATATTGGGAAGGGTCATCATAATCCTTTTGATTTTTTCTCCCAGCTCCGCTTCCCTGGCCTCCAGCTCTGCCAGACGCTGGGAATCGGCGGTAACCTGCTTTTTCAGCTCCTCTGCCTCGGCTCTCTTTCCCTGGCCCATCAGAGCGCCGATTTCCTTGGAGATCTTATTTCTCTCGAATCTCAGGTTATCTGCTTCCTGTTTGGTATTTCTGCTTTCTGCATCCAGTTCGATTACTTCATCCACCAGGGGAAGCTTGTTATCCTGAAATTTTTTGCGGATATTTTCTCTTACCGCCTCAGGATTCTCTCTTACAAATTTTAAATCCAGCATCAATGCCTCCATTCTGCCGATTGCTACGGCTGTTTTTTGATTGATTGGTATGGGAATATTGACAGGAAATTTTGTTCCGTAAATAAAAAAAGTCCTTCATCCCATACATATCATGGGACGGAAGGAATCCGCGTTGCCACCCAAATTGCTGAATAATAATATTCAACCACTCTAAGGTACGATAAAGGGTACCGGCCTCCGGCTCATCACCGGCAGCTCCGAAAGTGGAAAGATCTAACCTTTCACCGGTTCACACCAACCACCGGCTCTCTGAAGAAATTGATAGACCGCAGTTTTCATCATCGCTGGGTTCATTCATTTTCATTCTGTTCTTTATAAAAAGTCCGCATTGCGTCCTTTCTATAGTACTCCTTATTATATATCCATTGGTACGGATTTTCAAGTACAATTTAGAGAAGAATGCAGAAAGACAGCGTCTTTGTTTATTAAATAACAATGGTTGCTATCCGGATGCCCCGGTGCTATAATACAGAAGATTTGTCAATGTTGCGGAAAGGCGTTATAGGTGACGTGATATGTATGCTGTATCAACATTAATTTTAGTGCCGCTGGCAGCGGCCATCCTTGTCAGGATTGTGAAGCAGGAAGCGGTGAGGGATATGCTGGTTCGTATCTTTGCTGTTATGACCGCTGCGGTAACCCTGATTGTAGTATTTCTTTATTTTGAGAAAGGAATTGCATTTACCTTTCCTAATGAAAAGCTCTTTGACCATGGGATGGCGGTCATTGAGGCGGGGATCGCCCTGTTTCTTATTGTAACCGGAATCAAGAACAGGAAATATCTTGTATCTGTTTTTTCGGCCATTCAAACTCCGTTGATATTATGGTTTGAATTCTCGCAAAAGCACGATATAACCATTGCCCGGGGGATTGTTTTTGATAAGCTTACAGCAATTATGATACTGATTATCGGAATTATCGGGAGCTTGATCTGTATTTACGCCGTCGGATATATGAAGTGGTATCATTTCCATCATGAGGATTATCCGGTGAGAAAGAATTTCTTTCTGTCCACCCTGTTCCTTTTTCTGGCCGCAATGTTCGGCCTGGTGTTAAGCAATAATCTGACCTGGCTGTATTTTTGCTGGGAAATAACCACTCTTTGCTCCTTCCTTCTGATCGGTTATACAAGAACCAAGGAAGCGAAGAGCAATGCGTTCCATGCCCTGGTGATTAATCTGGGGGGAGGAATTGCATTTGCAGCTGCAATTGTATTCATCGGCATGAATTTTAAGACTCTGGAACTGAGTGTCCTGATTAGTAAAAAACCGGAGGCATTGGTGCTGGTTCCGGTGTTCCTGCTGGCGGCAGCGGCATTGACGAAATCAGCTCAATTGCCCTTTTCCTCCTGGCTGCTGGGCGCCATGGTTGCTCCCACGCCTTCCTCGGCTCTGCTGCATTCCGCAACCATGGTGAAGGCGGGGGTCTATCTGATCATACGTCTTGCGCCGCTGCTGGGGAATTCCTCCGTTGGGCGGATTGTAACCCTGGTGGGAGGAGTCACCTTTTTGGCATGTTCCCTGATGGCAATCTCCCAGAGTGATGCAAAGCGGATACTGGCTTACTCCACCCTGGCCAATCTGGGTCTGATTGTAATCTGTGCGAGCATTGGCACCCAGGAATCCCTTTGGGCGGCGATTCTGCTGGTAATATTCCACTCCATCTCCAAATCGCTGCTGTTTATCTGTGTCGGCTCCGTGGAGCATCAGATCGGCAGCAGGAATGTGGAGGATATGGATATTCTGCTGGGAGTCTCAAGGAAGCTGTCCCTGTTCATGATGATCGGAATCGCAGGAATGTTCCTGGCCCCTTTTGGCATGCTGATTTCAAAATGGGTGGCAATGAAGGCCTTTGTGGATTCGGACAATATCCTGATTGTAATCATACTGGCCTACGGCAGTGCCGCCACTCTGTTTTACTGGTCCAAATGGATGGGAAAGCTGGTGGCCCATGCCAATATAAAAAAGCGGGAAAAGCAATCCTTCCGTAAGGATGAAGAAGTTCCCATCACGATCCATGCGGTGTTGGTGGTGATCTCCTGTTTCACCTTTCCGCTGATTTCAAAATATGCCCTGGTGCCATATCTCACCGGATTATTTCATTCCGAAGCCTTGGTGCCCATTGGAACAAGTGACGTGAAGATTATGCTCTATATGCTCAGTGCGCTGTTAATTCTGCCTATCAGCTTTATTCCCATCTATAAGGGAGATAAGCGCCGCAGGGTGCCTGTCTATATGGCGGGTGAGAACGTGGGGGATAATCAGCGTTTTCATGCGTCCGCAGGTGTGACACGCAAGGTGGAGCTCCGCAACTGGTATATGGAAAAATATTTTGGCGTAAAGAGGCTTACATTATGGAGCAATCTCCTGTGTATCGGTCTTTTGTGTGCGGGTATCATTCTTCTGATTGGGGGACTGGCAGCATGATAAGTATATTGATTAAAGCCGGATTGGTAATTGCGGCACCGGTGGCGGGAGGTCTGCTTACCGGAGCCGACAGAGTGATTACGGCAAGAATGCAGGGCAGGAAGGGACCTCCGCTGCTTCAGCCTTTTTATGATGTATTGAAGCTGGTTCAGAAGGAATCCATTGAGGTGAATTCCATGCACCGTTTCTATGTATATATTTCCCTGGTGTTTGTTATTTTTACTACCGCAATTTTGTTATCGGGAGGGGATATCCTTCTGGCGGTATTTGCATTGACTCTGGGCTCCATATTCTTTGTGCTGGGAGGCTATGCTTCCAACTCCCCCTACAGTGTGGTGGGGGCGGAGCGGGAGCTGCTGCAGATCATGGCCTATGAGCCCATGGTATTGCTGGCCTGCGTCGGGTTATATTATGCGGACAAAAGCTTTTTTATAGAGAAAATTGTTAATAGCAGAGTTCCTTCGATTGTATATCTTCCCGGTGTATTCCTTGGGCTGGTATTCATCCTTACCTTTAAGCTTCGCAAGTCCCCCTTTGATCTGAGCATGTCCCATCACGGACATCAGGAGATTGTAAAGGGAATTACTACGGAGTATTCCGGAAGGGATCTGGCTGTAATTGAGGTGACCCATTGGTTTGAGGTGATTATTACTCTGACTCTGGTTTATGTATTTTTTGCATCGAAGGCACCCGTCAGCCATGTATTTGCCCTTCTGGCCTGCGGTCTGGTGTATCTGCTGGAGATTGTCATTGACAATGCCTTTGCCAGAGTGAAATGGCAGCATGCCTTCTTCTCAGCCTGGATTGTTACCGGGATTATGGGAATTATTAATCTGATTATCTTATCCTTTTTCCGCTAGGATGAGAATAGACAGGTCAAGGGGCTGAAGGCATCCCGTAACATCTTAGTCAAGATAGGAGCAAATTATGAAGTTTATTAAAAAATCACCGTGGATTCTGCATTATGACGGAACCAGCTGCAATGGCTGTGATATTGAGGTACTGGCGTGCCTGACACCCCTCTATGATGTGGAGCGTTTCGGGATGATCAATACCGGCAATCCCAAGCATGCGGATATTCTGCTGATTACCGGCAGTGTGAATGATCAGAGCATTCCCGTTGTGAAACAGCTGTATGAGCAGATGGCTGAGCCCAAGGTTGTAGTGGCAGTAGGAATATGCGCCAATTCCGGCGGTATTTTTGCCGAATGCTATAATGTGATAGGGGGAGTGGATAAGGTATTGCCGGTGGATGTTTATGTTCCGGGCTGTGCCGCCCGGCCGGAGGCGATTATTGACGGAGTGGTGAAGGCCCTGGCTGTGCTGGAGGAAAAACAGAAGCTGGTCCGCAGGAAGACTGCCGGCCGGAAACGAGAGCTTATTCCTTAAAAAATGTGAGCTTGTTCTTCCGGAGGCGCGGCATGTTCTTTCGGAAACGCAGGTTGTAGGTTATATAAGAAAGGATACGTTGTTAACAACGCAAGGTTATTCGTATGAATCAGCAGACAATAAAAATGATCTCATCAAATGAATTGCTGGCAGAGACCCTTCATCTGAAGAAGGAAGGCTACCGTCTTGCTGCAATCACCTGTACCTGCGGTGAGGGAATGGAGCTCAGCTATTCCTTTGATAAGAATTATGAGTTTTTGAATCTAAGGATTATCCTGGGGATGGAGGAAGAGATATCAAGCATCAGCTTCATCTACCCCTTTGCATTTATATATGAGAATGAGATTAAGGAACTCTTTGGGGTGATGATCCGGGATATTACGATGGACTTTAATAATTCCCTGTATCGGATTCCCATAGAAGCGCCTTTTCGGAAGGAGGAAGGGAAGTAATGGGAAAGAGAACGGTAATCCCCTTCGGTCCCCAGCACCCCGTACTTCCGGAGCCGATTCATCTGGATCTGGTGCTTGAGGATGAGACGGTGGTAGAAGCAATTCCCCAGATCGGATATGTTCACCGGGGCCTGGAGAAGCTGGTGGAGAAGAAGGATTTTCAACAGTACACCTATGTGGCGGAGCGCATCTGCGGCATCTGTTCCTTCATGCATGGCATGGGGTATTGTATGGCGATCGAAGGCATTATGAATATTGAGATACCGGAGCGTGCTAAATTTTTAAGAACCATCTGGGCGGAGCTGTCACGGATGCACAGTCATACCATGTGGCTGGGGCTGCTGGCGGATGCCTTTGGATTTGAGAGCTTGTTTATGCAGTCCTGGAAGATCCGGGAACAGATACTGGATATCTTTGAAGAAACCACGGGAGGCAGAGTGATCTTTTCTGTCTGCGACATCGGAGGAGTACGAAAGGATATCAGCGGGGAGACGCTGAATAAGATCGTCGGCATTCTGGAGCAGGTGAGGGAGGAGCTGAAGGAGTTAACCGGGGTTTTCCTCCGGGATAATTCGGTGAAGAGCCGTACCAAGGGAGTCGGCGTATTATCCCGGCAGGCGGCAATAGAGCTTGGCGCAGTGGGGCCCATGGCC
The DNA here is from genome assembly GCF_050433395.1 of Anaerotaenia torta. Classification (NCBI taxonomy): domain Bacteria; kingdom Bacillati; phylum Bacillota; class Clostridia; order Lachnospirales; family Lachnospiraceae; genus Anaerotaenia; species Anaerotaenia torta. The sequence continues at coordinate 118,244 of NZ_JBNPXH010000002.1, read as the reverse complement.
AGGGCCAGCGGAATTGAGCTGGATATGAGAACCATGGGTTATGCGGCTTATGGACAGCTAAAATTTGCCCCCATCACAGATAAGAAGGGGGACTGCTATGCGAGAACCAAGGTTAGAATCAACGAAGTCTTTCAGTCCATTGATTTGATCAAGCAATGCGTGGAGCTAATTCCCGAGGGGGAGATCAAGGTAAAGGTAACCGGGAATCCTGCGGGAGAATATTTTGTCCGGCTGGAACAGCCCCGGGGAGAGGTAATCTATTATGCCAAGGGCAACGGAAGCAAATTTCTTGACCGGATGCGGGTGCGCACCCCTACCTTTGCCAACGTGCCCGCACTGCTGGAGACTTTGAAGGGCTGTTCCCTGGCGGATGTTCCGATTTTAATTCTGACCATCGATCCCTGTATCAGCTGTACGGAACGATAATGTTTAACGGCAGGCATGGCTTTTCTGCCTGTTCACCTGTGCCGACCAAAGGGAGTGCACATCTTGGCACAAAGTGCCATACCACGGACGCTTGCGGACATGGTATCACGCTGCCGGTGCAGCGGAATTGAGGTTGAGAGAATTATGTCTATTTTTCGAATGACGAAGACACTGATTAAGAATATATTCCACGGACCGTATACGGTTGCATACCCCCTCCAGAAAAAGGAGCATTTCGAGCGTACCAGGGGCAGGATAGATATTACCATTGAGGACTGCATCTTCTGCAGCATGTGCCAGAGGCGCTGCCCCACGGGAGCCATTCAGGTGGATAAGCCGAAGGCCTCCTGGAGCATTGAGCGGCTGTCCTGCATCCAGTGCGGATATTGCTGCGAGGTATGCCCGAAGAAATGCCTTCGGATGGACCAGCAGTATACCGAACCGTCCAGTGGCAAGGTAAGGGATGAATTTATCAAATGCATGAATACCCAATCACCCAGCGAATCATAGAAATAGCAGAGGAATATGCCGTTCAGAACCAGGCAGAGGAAGTCAAGATCATCCATCTGGTGGTGGGGGACTATAGCGGATATGTTGCCAGTTCCATTGAGCTTTACTTTGAGATTATTGCCCAGGGGAGCCGCTGTGAGAAGGCGAAGCTGGATATTCAGCGGATTAAGCCGAAGCTGCGCTGCAATGCCTGCGGCGAGTTGTTTGAACGGAAGCCGTATTCCTTTACCTGTCCTTATTGTCAGGGAGAGGGGAGTCCGACACAGATTGGACAAGAGTTTTTTATTCGGTCTATAGAGGTATGAAAGAGATAAAATGAGGGCGATTTAGGGTGTGAGGTGAATCTGAGTGGATCAATATCCATATGGGCTTGCCTTTAACATCCCATGATTGCCAAGTGCAGGCAATCATGAGAAGCCCGGTCTGCGCCCATATGGATATTGATCCACTCAGATTCACCGCATTAGTATTAAAAAGCCTTTTTGGACGAAGTATAATATATAATATAAGGAAACAAAGGATGTAAAAGGATAGAGAAACTGGTAGAAGAGTTGAAATGTAGAAACAGAGTAAAGGAAATTAGGTTAGAAAAATGGAAATAATAGAAGCAGGAACAAAGGAAGCAGGAGTAAAAGAAGCAGGGATAAAGATGGCGGAAACGAAAGAAATAGAGATTATGCAATCTGTGTATGATAAGAATGATGAGGTTGCGGCACGGATTAACCGGGAGCTGACGGGGAGAGGGATCTATGCTATTAATGTTATGGGAGCACCCGGAGCCGGGAAGACAACTTCCCTGATACAGGTGATTAAGCGGCTTGGAGATCTGACTCCTTATGTGATCGAGGGGGATATTGAGGCGGATTTTGATACGAGAACCCTGCAGGGGCTGGGAGTGAAGGCGATTCAGATTAATACCGGCGGGGCCTGTCATCTGGATTCCCCCCTTATCGGGGATGCGGTGGAAGAGCTTCAGCTGGGCAGCGGTGTTTTATTTATTGAGAATATCGGCAATCTGGTATGCCCTGCGGAGTTTATGATCGGCGAGCATTCCAAGATGCTTATATCCACGGTGACAGAGGGCAGTGATAAGCCTTATAAATATCCTCTGGCCTTTGAAAAAGCAGATATTATTCTGTTGAACAAATGTGACCTGCTGCCCTATGTGGATTTTGACGAAGATTTTTTTATGAAGGGAGTCCGTGTGCTGAATAAGACGGCTCCGGTGGTTAAGGTATCCGGTAAGACGGAAGAAGGATTTGATGAAGTGGCGTCATGGATCAGAAAAAAGGTATCGAAATAACCAATAGAATAATGGTTTACGGAATGGTGCAAGGGGTTGGTTTTCGACCCCTTGTTTATCGTATTGCTAAAAGGTACGGAATTAAGGGGACGGTTCGCAATACCGGCGGTGCGGTGGAGATTCTGGCACAGGGGACGGAGGAAGCGATGGAGCATTTTCTCCGGGAGCTACGAGACACGGAGGAAGGAGGTCATGAAATCCTTCGCGTCGAAGTGAAGAGACTTACACTATCACTTACACTTTTAGAGAAAAGGAAGGAATTTGCCATTGTTGAAAGCGGTGACGGTAATGGCTTGAGAATTCTGCCGCCGGATCTTCCGGTCTGCCCCAGCTGTGCCAGGGAGCTGTATGACCGGCAGAACCGGAGGTTTGGGAATCCGTTTATCAGCTGTGTGGCCTGCGGTCCCCGCTATACCATCATGGAGTCCATGCCTTATGACAGAGGGACTACCTCTATGGCAGATTTTGATTTATGCGGGGCCTGCCATGAAGAATACAGTTCACCGGGAAACAGGAGACACCATGCCCAGACCATTTCCTGCAACGACTGCGGTCCCTATTTGATATGGCAGGAGATGGAGCATACAGAAGGGGAAGCGGCAGGAGGAAAGAGGGTTGAGACTTCTGATCCGGGAACCGGCGCTTGGCAGATTACCGATCAGGGGGCATTGGAGCGGGCCATTGAGGTCCTTCGTGCGGGAGGTATTCTTGCGGTGAAAGGGATCGGAGGCTATCACTATGTTTGCTCCCCTTTTATGGAAGAGAGTGTAAGAAGGCTGCGGCTGCTCAAGGGAAGGGAACAGAAGCCCTTTGCGGTAATGTTTCCGGGGCTGGGGGAGGTTAAGGCGCACTGCCGCGTCTCGGCGGAAGAGGAGAAGCTTCTGTTGTCACAGGCAAGGCCGATTGTACTCCTGTATGCACCTCAGAATACTATGGCTCCGGCGGTAAACAGCGGCAGCATCCATTGCGGGGCATTCCTGCCCTATACCCCTTTGCAGTTAATGCTCACGGGAGAATGCGGACCGTTGATTATGACCAGTGCCAACCGGTCGGGACAGCCCATTATCCGGGAGGATCACAGGATGCTGGAGATCAGGTCTCCCTATTTGGCGGGGGTACTTTATCATCCCCGCAGGATTGTCCGGCCTGTGGATGATTCTGTGGCCAGGATAGTAGGAGGAGAGCTTCAGCTGCAACGAAGGAGCCGGGGATATGTTCCCTATCCTGTCTTTATGAGCTCTCAGGAGGAGCTATTCTGTGAAGGGCCGGGTCAGTCCCTCCAGGGTGATGTTGTCTCCCTTCCCTGCGTGGAGGGATTGAAGGGAAGGAATCCGATGATTTTCGCTGCCGGAGGGGATCTAAAGGCAGCCTTTTGCCTCTGCCGGGACCGGGCAGCTTACCTGTCACAATATTTCGGAGATTTGGAAGAGACTGCGGTTATGGATGAGTATGAAAGGGAAGCAAAGGAACTGGGAGCGCTGCTTCAGATATCCCCGGAGCTGGCGGTATGTGATCTGCATCCCAACTACTATTCCGGCCGGTATGCACAGAAGCTGGGCATTCCGGTGCTTCCGGTACAGCATCACCATGCCCATATCGCTTCCGTTATGGCAGAGCACGGACTTACAGGACCGGTTCTTGGAATTGCCTTTGACGGAACCGGGTATGGCACCGACGCGGGTCTGTGGGGCGGTGAATTCCTGCTTTGCGAGGGAGGGAATTTTATCCGGGCTGCCCATCTGATGGAGATACCAATTCTGGGTGGGGATGAATCCATGAAGGATGCCTTGAAAACGGCAACCTGTTATTTGTCCTGTTTTGGGTTGGAGGAGTATATCCGGGATGACCGGGCATCCATTCTGCAGGCTGCAATAAAACAGAACATCAACTGTGTAAAGACCACCAGTATGGGAAGGCTCTTTGATGCGGCAGCGTCCCTGCTGGGGATTGGGCAGTATAATTACTATGAGGGAGAATGTGCGATCCTTCTGGAGCGGGAGGCGCTGGCTGCGATTCACGGTAACATTCCGGCAGCAGAACTTCCCTTTGCATTTACAGAGAAAAATGAGATAATAGAGATAGATATAAAGCCTCTTCTCCGGGAGCTGTGCAGGCTGAGAGACTATATGGATGTCCGAAGCCTGGCCCTTGGATTTCACCATGCAGTGGTTTCGATGATGGTCATGGTCAGCAACCGGCTGAGGAGCCGGTACCGGATTTCGCAGATCGCCATCAGCGGGGGCGTATTCCAGAATGCGGTTCTCACAGAAAAAGCTATGACGGAGCTGAAGCTTCAGGGGTACCGGGTCTGGAGAAATATCGCGGTTCCGCCGGGAGACGGGGGAATCAGCCTGGGACAGGCATATCTGGGAAGGCTGATTCATTTGTAACGATTCGGTAGGAATAGGAGATTGCAGGCACGGTGTGGCTCCTGCCGGCGGTCAGTTTAATAGCAGAAAGGTTGGATATCTTATGTGTGTTGCGGTGCCGGGAAAAGTCATTGAGATTAATGGGAATAAGGCGAAGGTGGATATTCTGAATAATATTACGGAAGCCGATATCCGGCTGGTGAATGCGAAGCCCGGAGATTATGTTCTGATTCACGCCGGCTGTGCGCTGGAGGTCATGAAGCAGGATATGGCAGAGGAGCTTCTGGCGGTATTTCAGGAATTAGAAGAGGTGGCAAATGGTAACGCTTGAACAGATGCTGCATGCTCTCAAGGAATACGATGGGGAGCCCATACGGATTATGGAGGTATGCGGAACGCACACCTCCAGCATTTTCAAGCATGGCATACGAAGCCTGCTTTCTCCGAAGCTGGAATTGATCTCCGGCCCCGGCTGCCCCGTCTGTGTTACTTCCGCTTTGTATATTGATAAACTGGTAGAATATTCCTTTATGGAGAACCACTGTGTGCTGACCTTTGCGGATATGCTGAAGGTACGCGGCAGCCGGAGGTCCCTCAATGAGGCAAAGGCAGAGGGAGGAAAGGTGAGAATGCTGTATTCCCCTTTGTCCGCGCTGAAGCTTGCCCAGGAGGAACCGGGAATTCAGTTTATTCTTGCGGCAGTCGGATTTGAAACAACAACACCGATCTATGGTTTAATCATGGATGAAATGATAAAAAATGATATAGTAAATTTAAAATTGCTCACCTCCATGAAAACAGTCCTGCCCGCACTGACGTATATCTGTGAGAATGAGAAGGGGATTGATGCATTTCTGTGTCCGGGACATGTGAGTGTCATTACCGGAAGCCATATCTATGAACCTCTGGTGAAAAAATATAAAAAACCCTTTGCGATCTCCGGGTTTGAGGGAGAGCATATTCTGGCTGCCGTGTATGAGATTGTGAACCAGCTTCGTACCCAGTCCTATCATACTAAGAATTTATACCCCAGTGTGGTTAGGGAAGAGGGGAATCAGAGGGCAGCGGTGCTTGTAAAGAAATATTTTGAGGCAGTGGATGATGACTGGCGGGAAATCGGGGTCATACCTTCTTCCGGCCTGCGGTTGAGGGCGGAATATGGGAAATACGATGCCGGAAGCGCTCTTCCAGTAGAGGCGGGAGACAGTCCGAAGGGGTGCAGATGCCGGGATGTGATTCTGGGACGGATTCATCCTGTGGATTGTCCTTTGTTTTCGGTAGTATGCAGCCCTATGAATGCCGTTGGACCCTGTATGGTATCGACGGAGGGGGCCTGCGGTATCTGGTATAAGAATAGATGATTCAGGAGGGGAATGGGTGAGGGGTGGTAGGCTGTGAGATGAATCGGAGTGTATCGATATCTATCTGGGCTTGCCTTTAACATCCCATGATTACCAGGTGCAGGTAATCATGGGAAGCCCGGTCTGCGCCCAGATAGATATCGATACACTCCGATTCACCGCATTAGTATTAAAACTTTTACCGGATGTATTGTGGAATTAATAAATGGATGAGATTGATCAATGAATGAGATTGATCAATGGATGTGATTAATCAATGAATGGGATTGACCAACGGATGGGATTGATCAATAAATGCAATTGATAAGTGAATAGAATTGGTGTGTGAATAGAATTGGTAAGCGGAAGGAGGATGGATCATGCCGGTACTTTCATGATAGCTGGTACGGTAAAAGGCATGGATGTATATGATGAAGATTACTATGTCCCATGGGAGCGGGGGAGCCTTAACGGGCAGCCTGATCCATGATATTTTTATTAAGCATTTTCATAATCCGATTTTGGACCGTATGGAGGATGGGGCGGTGCTCAAGGTCTCCGGCAGGGTTGTGCTTACTACGGATTCTTTTGTGGTTACCCCGATGTTCTTTCCCGGGGGAGATATCGGTAAGCTGGCGGTTTGCGGAACGGTCAATGATCTGGCGATGATGGGAGCTATACCGAAGTATTTGACGGCAGGATTTATTATAGAGGAAGGGACGGAGCTGGAGGAGCTGGACCGGATCGCAGGCTCCATGGCTGCCGCTGCGAAGGAGGCCAGGGTGAAGATCGTCGCAGGCGATACCAAGGTTATTGAAGGCCGCGGCGGCGTATATATTAATACCTCAGGGATTGGGGAGGTGGCGGTCTCCAGGGTCAGCGTGTCTAATTGCCGGAAGGGGGATGCCATTCTGGTTTCGGGTAATATGGGGGAACATCATGCCGCGATTATGTCTCGGCGCATGGGGATTGAGAACCGGATTCAGAGCGACTGCGCCCCGTTAACGGGTATTTTGCGGGAATTTCTGAAAGAGGGGCTGCAGGTTCATTTCATGCGCGATATTACCCGCGGGGGGCTGGCTACAATTTTAAATGAGATAACGGCCGGATCCCGCTGCGGTGTGGCGGTCAGGGAAGAGGCAATCCCGGTCAGCAGCCAGATACGGGGGTTTTGTGATATTTTGGGACTGGATCCTTTGTATATGGCAAATGAGGGAAAGATGCTTGCTGTTGTTCCCGGGAAGAAGGCGGAGCAGGCACTGGCGGCGATGAAGAGAAGCCGGTACGGCAGGGATGCGGCAATAATCGGAGAGATAACCGAGGGAAGCAGTGTATCCATGACTACCCGACTGGGAGGAAACCGCAGAATTGAGCTTCTCTATGGGGAGGGACTGCCCCGGATTTGCTGATGTCAGCTCGGAAAGGTAACTATTTTTCACATTAATTATATAAAAGATAAGATAGATATCAAAAGAATACCCATTTTCAGTAAAGCAGAGGGTCGCACGCTTTACTGAAAATGGGTATTCTTTTGTCACGCAGAAAAATTGATATATAACAAAGAATCATGAAATTTACGGTTTTGAAGAAGCTTTTCAAAGGAGGAGGATTAGAATACATAGTACATTGAAATGTGTCGAATGAAGTCGAATAGAAAATATTGACATAAATGTAAATAAAATATAATATTAGTAAAACTCGCAGTAAATATGTCAAAAAAAGATTTAATTTAGGAAATAAGACCATTACTGCAAGGGATTTTGGAATATATTGTTCCATATAGTGGGAATACAGTCATGAAAGAAGAGTGAAAAATCAAGATTTTTCACGGGTCTTGTAAGAATGGAGGATTGAAAGGTGAAGAAAAGAATAGGGTTGTGGGGACTTATGTTACTTATTGTATGTCTTTTATTGCCAGGGGGTGCTGTTTCCTATGCTAAAAATGGCGGCAATAGGGATGATCAAAGAAATGTGAAAAGTATCCTGGTTAAATACAAGGATAGCTCGAAAAACATTGAGAATCACATCAACAGCAGAAAAAAAGACGGGAGATTAAAGAGATCAAAACAGCTGAACAGAAAGAAAATGTATTCTTTTGAGATTGATTCAAGCCAGATGAATTCCTTTTTAAAGGATAAAGAGATTGAACTGGTGGAAGAAGATACCGTGGTTCAGATGTTCGGGGGAGCCGGTACGGAAAGCTGCTCCGGCTGTGCCGGAGAAAACTGTGAGAATTGTACTGCGGAAAGCTGCCCTGACTGCGGAGGGAAAAACGGCGAAGATTGCACTGTGAAAAGCTGCCTTGACTGTGAAGGGAAAAACGGCGAAGATTGCACTGCGGAAAGCTGCTTTGACTGTGCCGGAGAATGCAGCGGGGATGGTACCGGAGAAGTCTGCTCCGGCTGCACCGGAGAAAGCTGCGCCGAGTGTCCGGAGAATGGCTGCGATGATTGCGGCCCCATAGTAGAATGGGTGGACGAGAATTATGTGTTTCCGGAACCGGAGCAGGGGGAAGAGGGAGCTTTCTGGAGGAATTATGAACCCTGCTGTGACAAGCACAGTTTCGATTGCCTGGAGAATGGGGTCTGCTGTGATCAATGTATTTTCAATGATCTCTTCCAAGGGAGATTTGAGATATTCACAGAAGGAATTGAGATACCGCCTCAGATGGATCCCTTACCGGTGGACCAGGCGGCTTCCTCCAGCGCGTTGGGAGACAAACTGCCCTGGAATATTGTAAGGACAGGAGCAGACAGGCTTCAGGAGCAGAACCTTACAGGAAGCGGAATCAAGGTGGCGGTCTTTGATACCGGAATCAGCCTGAATAATAGTGATTTAAAGGTGGCGGGCGGAGTATCCTTTGTTGAGGGAGTGACCAGCTATGATGATGATCATGGTCATGGTACTGCCATGGCTGGAATTATTGCTGCCGGCTTAAACGGGAGCGGTCTTGCCGGAATGGCACCTGATGCACAGCTGTATTCTGTCAAGGTGCTGGATAAGGATGGATTCGGACGCTACAGCGGAATCATACAGGGAATCCAGTGGGCCATTGAAAACGGAATGGACATTATTTCATTAAGCCTTGGCGGCCTCCAGTATTCCCAGATATTAAAGGAGGCCATAGACCAGGCGGTGGCGAACGATATTCTGGTCATCGCGGCGGCGGGAAATAACAACAACGGCCAGATCATGTATCCGGCGGCCTATGCCCAGGTAATCTGTGTGGGAGCAACCAATAGTAATAATACCAAGGGCGTATTCTCTAATTATGGAAGCCAGGTGGATATATCAGCGCCCGGAAGCGGTATTGAGACTACCGGACTGGGGAATACAACCACAGTAGTGAGCGGAACTTCCCCGGCGGCAGCGCATGTTGCGGGAGCAGCGGCACTGATATGGGGCCGAAATAGGGCTTTGACCAACGGCCATATTAAATATTTGCTGTATCGCAATGCTTATGACTTGGGAAATTATAACTCCTTTGGACATGGTATCGTGGATGTGGTAAAGGCATACCAAAACATGCAAAACGGCAATTATGAGATCTATATCGAGGATACGGACGGGGGACATTTTATTGAAGACGCGGTAGGAGAAGGCTGGGATGGAATTGTATATGCCCAGGCCTGCAAGCATATTTACACTAAACTCAGAACGAAGCCGGCGACCTGTACTAACCCTGGCTATATCGAGCTTCAATGCGTTGATTGTGGAAGTACGCGAAGAGATCCCATAGATGCGTATGGACATAATTATCAAAGAAGCAGTTCCATGGCACCCACCTGTACCAAGGATGGCTTTGCCACCTATACCTGTACACGTTGCTCAGCCTCGTATACTAATACATTAACGAAAACGGGGCACAAATATACGAAAACCAGTACAACCGCTGCAAAATGCGATGCGGAGGGATACACCTCATATAAATGCGACAACTGCTCATCAACAAAAAAAGATAATATTGTTAAGCCAACGGGGCATAGTATGAAGCCGGAAATAACAAAGTCAGCTACGTGTACAGAACTTGGATCGAAAAAATATACGTGTGGGAATAAAAACTGTACTTATTCTTACAGTGAGTCAATTCCCAAAGATCCTAACAATCATACTAGCTGGAAAGCTGTATCCCAAGGGGCTACCTGTACGGCGGCCGGCTATACAAGAGATGAATGCTCAGGCTGCCATGCGATTAAGAATGAGAAAATCATTCCTAAAAAAGACCACTCCTGGCAGAAGGTATCCGAGACAGCGAGTACCTGTACACAGGCGGGAAGTATAGCGTATAAATGTACCGTTTGCGCGGCGACAAAAACTGAACCCAAAGCGATACCAGGCCATGATTATGTGTCATATTATAGCTCCCCGGGCTGTACCAGTTACGGTGAATCCGGTGAGCGCTGCAGAAATTGTTCTGCAACAAGAAATGTATCCTCTATTTCGCCCACAGGGCACAGCTACAGCTATTCCGTATCTTCTACCCATAGCAGCAACGGACATAGCTATAAAAACTCCTGCAGCAGATGCGGCACAGTATCCAGTTCAGGCTATACCACGGTTTCCAGCTGCCTTTCCTGCACCACGCCTCCTTCTGTAAGCTTTTACAATATCAGCGGCAGTACGGTATTGCAGGAGAAGCAGACCAAGTATGCGGTACAGGTACGGGTAATCGATAATGAAAATGATAATCTGACCTGCATCTATTATCTGGATGGAAGCGCTTCCCCTTCCGGTACGGTTACCGCGACTAATACGAAGGCAGGAGCCGTGGTAAGCTTTCCGACGGGAATCAATGCTTCAGCCTTATCGGAAGGAAACCATACCATCCGGGCCACGGCAAAGGACTCCGTAGCACCGATGGGAGAGACCAGTGTTGCTTTCAAGGTGGACAAATCCGCCCCGACCATAAGTAAAGTGACAGTAACGCCGGATATCTTCGGGGTAAAGCTCACGGTATCCGCTGCGGATACGGTGTCAGGACTTGCTGCCGCAGCCTACCGTTATACAGTAGACGGGGTGGCTTCCCAATGGCTTTCGGAAAGTACCTTCACGAAATCGGGTCTGACAGCCAATGCCAGTCATTCCTATACCGTAGAGGTAAGAGATAATACAGACCATATTGCCTCATCAGGCGGCACCTTTGTCACTGCCGCGGATAAGCCGGTGGTAACTGTGAATGCCCTTCCCTGTGAAGGTTTAAGAATTATCATAAAGGACAGCAATCCTGCCGGAACCTGGTACAGTGTTCAGGTAGGAAGCAGCTACGCCAACGCGAGCGGAGGTCTGAGCGCGAGTCAGGTGTGGATACAGCCGGGCTATGATAATACCTATGCCGGTAAGGCGGTATTATTAAACAGCCTGCAGCCGGGAACCCAGTACGGCATTACCGTGGCAGCAAGAAATGTCAGTGGTACGGGCAGTGTCGCGGGAAACAGTGTAACGGCCAGGACAAGTCCTGCCGCCCCCGGAAACCTCAGAGTCTCCGAGGCAACAAGCTCCTACATAAGCCTTTTGTGGAATGCGGCGGATGGCGCGGCTACCTATGACATATACCGTGAGACCTTATCAGCGCAAGGAGCCGTGACGGCTGCCGGCACTATTCCGGGAGTCATGGGAACCTTTTACCAGGACAAGAATGTGGCACCCGGCACCAGCTATCGCTATAAGCTCCGTTCCGCGGATCAGTCCGGCAATTATGGAAGCTGGAGTCAGACACAGCTGACGGCGGCAACCAAGCCTCTGCCCCCGGCGCAGGTAAAGGGATTGAAAGTAAGCATGAACGGCTGTACGCTTTCTGTAAGCTGGGAAGCAATAGGAGACGCCATAGGCTATGAGGCGGAGATAGTCTGTAATGGCACCGTAACAAAGCTATACAGCAGAACTCCTGAAATAACCTTTGATACAAAAAACTTCAACAGTCAGTGTAATATTAAAATCCGGGCCTTTAATGTATGTGACCCGAACAGGAAAGAGGAGGCAACGCTATGGAGCAATGCAGGCCTCTGGAGTGATACGGTGACAGACTATACCCATGCGGAGACTCCCGTAGCCAGGGAAGTAAAGGCGGAAGAGATTCGCCCGGATTCCGTCAGGATCGTCTGGGAGGCAGGGCGCAATCCTCTGTCAGTGGAATATAAACTGGCGATCCTGGAGGCGGGACAGCAGGTAAAGGAAACGGCTTATATAAAAACACTGGAATATCTGGTCACCGGATTAAAGGCGGATACCGGGTATACCTTCCGGGTAAAGGCGAGAAATGTAAGCCTGGAAGAGACGGAGTGGTCCAATGAGGTGACGGCAAGGACCTTGATCAATGTTCCGAAGATCCCTCAGGGACTCCGCGCCGCTGCCAAGGAGGAAGGAATTATGCTTTCCTGGGAGGCCTCCGAAGGAGCATCCCATTACCGTATTGTTAGGGACGGAATAGTAATCGAGGAAAATAGAATAGAAAATACCTATCTGGACACAAGGGTAACACCGGAACAGGAATATACCTATGCGGTTATGGCAGTGAATACCTCGGGAGAAAGCGGGTACAGCCAGCCGCTGACCAAAAAAGCCTTGGGAGAGCTTCCTAAGGTGCCGGAGATCAGGGTTGTATCAGGAGGAAGTATCTCCGTGGCAGTTGATTGGGAGCCCATCGAACATGCAACGGGATATGAACTGGAGCTGGATGGTCAAGTCAGAAACATGGGAATGGAAACTGCCTATGAGCACCTGGGACTGCTTCCCGGTACAGAGCACACCTACCGGGTAAGAGCCAGAAACAATTACGGCAAGAGCAGATGGAGTGATACGGTAACGGTAAGAACGGAGGATATCGCGCCGGTTACACCGGGAGAGCTGACAGCGGCAGCATCGGAGAAAGAGATCTATCTGCACTGGAGCAGCACCCCCAATACCATTTATTATGAATTATCCATTAATGAAACCGTGATAAGCCCTATCTTCTCTTCGGAATATCTCTTGATACCGGAGGAGGAAGGTGCTCTGTATGAGATCCGGGTACGAAGTGTGAATGACGGCGGCGGCAGCGGCTGGAGCGGTACGGTTATGACGGCATTGGACACCGGCGCGGGCCCGGCAGTTCCGATTGCAGTACCGGCAATACCGGAGCTTTTTGCAGCATCCGGTGTCTCCGGCATTACAGTAACCTGGAGCGTTCCGGAAGGAGCGGCGTTCTATCAGCTGGAGGCGGACGGGACACTTCTTTATGACGGACCGGCGAACCGGTACCATCATGGAGCCTTAGCGGAAGGCAGCAGCCATAGCTATCGTGTCAGAGCCGGCAATATCAGCGGCTTCGGCGAATGGAGCATACCGGTCACAACAACCGCGGGTATCCTGACCCATGCACCCTCCAATATCAGTTACCTGAGACAGGAGGAGGGAAAGCTTCTGCTTACCTGGGATGGCGCGCAAGGAATACCGTATTATGTGGTGGAAGTCAACGGGACTTCAGGAGAGCCTGTGTCCAAGGTCTCTGCCGTAATAGAGGTGAAGCCCGGAACGGTATACCGCATCCGTATCGCGGCGGTAACCAGGGACAGCGAAGGGAAGGACTATTATGAATGGTCGGAGGAAATCAGCTTTACCGCTGCCAGAGCATTACCTGGGGCACCTGAAATCAAGGAAGTAAAAGCAGGCTATGACAGTGTCCGGATAACCCTGGAAGAGGTGGAAGAGGCAACAGGCTATATACTGGAACTGGACGGGGTACAGGAGGATGCAGGCAATTCTCTGACCATCCTGCGGACCGGACTGGCTTCCTCCGGAAGCTATGAGTACAGAGTGCGTTCCTACAATGAAGCAGGAGAGGGAGAATGGAGCAAGACCTATACGGTTATGACGGGAGGAGCCCTTCCGGGTGTTCCGCTCAATATAACAGCCCAGCCGGTAAAGCCCGGTACCGCAGTCACCGGCTCCGCCATTACCCTTAAGTGGGACAGCGTGGAAGGGGCAGAGGGGTATGAGGTAGAGAACGAGAACGGTGTTTTGTTCCGGACGGTGGAAACCCAGCTTATCATTGATAATCTGACTCCCGGCATACCGCATTATTTCCGGATCAGAGCGGTAAAGGGAGGAGAAGCGGGAGCCTTCAGCAGTCTCATCAGAGTGGTACCGGTGGTAACCTCGCCGGGTAACGCGGCAGTAACCCCTCAGGAGAATGCGGTCAGAATATCCTGGGACGCCGTCGGAGGAACAACCTGCTATGAGGTGGAGATCAACGGAATTCTGGCAGGTATTACAACACAAAACCATATGGATTTTTCCTATCCCGTATTTTACATGGAGCGAAACATCAGAATCCGCGCCTGTCAGGGCGAGGAAAAGGGAAGCTGGTCCGAGACGGTTAATTTCAAGGCACCGCTGCCTGTCAGATTCTTAGTAGAAGAGGGGGAAGAGTTCTCCTGCCTTTTGCCGGTGCAAAATGTAAAAGACCTTGGTAATTATAAATTGTCTCTGACTTATAATAACAGCGAGTTGGAATTGCTGGACGGCTGTGAGCTGACGAAAGCAAAGGAGACCGGGTCCTGTTATATCACAGAAATTCGTACCAGAATGCTGATCGAGACGGAAGGGAATAAGACTACCGTAATCTTTCTGCCGGACGGAAAGGGAGGCAGCAGCTTTACAGGCAACGCAGGCAGGTTGAGGTTCCGAAGCAAGGTGGGAGCCGAAGTTACCCTGACGTACGGAGTAACCTTAAAATAAGGATGCCCTTTCATAAAGGGAAAGGAGAAAACAGTCCATGAATAAGAAACAAATAATACGTACAATTGCTTTTATTATGGCCTTTGTCATGATATTTGCCAATACCTATATTCCTCCGGCAACAGCGGCGGAGCAGAGAACCCCCTCCGAAAACAGGAACGGGAAGGATAAGCCGGTCAAGCCGGTAACGGTCAGAGAGAAGAAGATAAAGAGCAACCGCAAAACCGATATTCTTGTAAAATATAAGGATGCCGGCAAGGCGGAGAGTACGGTAAACCGGGTGAAGACAAAGACCAGGGAGGGAACCTTCCGCCAGAAGAATTCCTTTCAAAAGCAGAGGATTACGGTGTATGAGGTAGACCGCACGGAGAATTTAGAAAGTGTAATCAGCACCTTAGAGCAGGACCCCAACGTGGAGTATGCACAGCCCAACTATGCCCTTACCGTGCAGGCCGTACCCACAGACGGCAGTCTGAACAGCCAGTGGGCCATCTTTAACGACGGGCAGGAGGTCAACGGATACACGGGCAGGGCCGGTGTGGATATCAATGTCCTCAATGCCTGGAACTGGACCATGGGAGATAAGAAGGTGGTAATCGGTATTCTGGATACCGGAATGGATACGGAGCACATAGAACTGGCGGAAAATATTTATACCAACTCCTCCGAGATACCGGATAACGGAATCGATGATGACGGAAACGGATATGTGGATGATGTAAATGGCTGGGACTTCATGAATGATGACGAGAGCGTGTTTGACAGTGCGGATACGGATGCCCACGGAACCGGTATCGGCGGCATCATCGCGGCGCAGGCGGATAACGGCGGGATGGCAGGTGTGGCACCGAAGGTCACACTGCTTCCTTTAAAGTTCATCAGCGGCAATACGGGCTATACCAGTGATGCCATTGAAGCCATAGAATATGCCAGGAACATGGGCGTGAAGATCATCAACTGCAGCTTTGGAGGAACGGACAATAATCCGGCTCTGAAAAGCGCCATGGAAAACAGCGGCATTCTCTTTATCTGCGCAGCCGGTAACAGGGGGCAGGATACAAAAGAGAAGCCGGTGTATCCGGCAGCCTTTGACCTGGCGAATATCCTCTCCGTAGGAGCGGTGGATTCCAGGGGCATGCTTCCCACCTTTACCAGCTTCGGCGGGGATGTGGATATCGCGGCGCCGGGAACCAGTATCTACAGCACCCTGCCGGGAAATCAATACGGCTACAACAGCGGTACCTCCGTGTCGGCGGCCATTGTCTCCGGTGTGGCGGGGCTGGTAGGCAGCTATATGCCGGAGGAATCGCCGGCAAAGATTAAGGCGCGTATTCTGGAGGGAGCGGTAAAAAGCACAGCATTAAAGGATAAGATTGCCTCCGGCGGCAGAGTGGACGCCTTTGCCGCCCTGACCGGAACCATTCAGCCGGAGGATACCTACGACGAGGAAGGCAACGGCGGGGATACTCTGCCGGTAGAAGGAGAGGGCTCCAGTGATACCTGGTATACCATGAATGAAAAGGCCGGCAATGTGGAGCGTTTTCATTACGGGGAGGGCGGGGTAAACCCTGCCTCCGGCAATTACTCCGTCACCTGCACCGACATGAGTATCGCGGCGCCCGGTTTCCAGGTGAATCTCAGCAGAACCTATAATTCCAGAAACCAGAGGCAGACCCTGCTGGGGCGGGGCTGGACCTTTGGCTTTGAGGGAAGGATAACCTTTAAGGGCAATGCGGCAGAGGTGAATCTGCCGGACGGCAGTTCCCATGTATTCCATCTGCAGAACGGAAGCTATGTGGGAGAAGGCACCAGAGCCGCCTTTCAAAAGAATGTCTCCGGTGTGGATCTGCTGACGACACAGGATCAATACCGGTATGGATTTGATACCGCTACCCATATGCTTGTCTTTATGGAGGATAGGAGCGGAAACAGGCTGACTCTGACCTACGAAGGAGGAAGGCTTACTAAGATTACGGATACGGCGGGCCGGGACTATAAGATGGCCTATAACGGTAAGAATCTGCTATCCTCGGTGACCGATCCGGAAGGAAGAAGTGTAACCTATGAGTATAACGGCAGGAATCTGCTGACCCGTGTGACAGACCCGGCGGGCGGCACCCTTTCCTATGAGTATGACGACAGCCAGTATCTGACGAAGCTTACCGACCAGAACGGGAAGCTGTTCCAGCAGCTGATCTACAGCCATAACCTCGGACCTTCCGAGAATAAGGTGATAGAAACCAGAGACGCGGCAGGAGAGATCTGGCATTATACCTATGACAGCAATGTCCGCAGCACCACCATAACCAACCAGAAGAGCAAAAAATGGACCTACTGGTTTGATGCGGCGATGTACACGATTCGTGTCCAGGATCCGGAAGGGAAAAGTACCATTACCGAATACACCTATCAGGACTATAATACCTATTACGGGGATGTCCAGGCAGTCATAGACCGCTACGGCAACCGTACGGATTATAAGATTGATTTAAAGACCGGCAATGTTTTACAGCAGACGAATCCCGACGGCGGTATAAAATCCTTTGTATACGATAAATGGAACAATGTAATCGAGGAGACCAACGAGGCCGGGAGCAAGACCTTCTATGTCTATGAAAAAGACGGGAGCATACTCCTTGAGACGGCGCAGCCCTTAAATGGGACAACGGCCTATACCGGAGGCAAATCCCCGGACTTTGCCGTAACCAGATATACTTATTATACAAAAAGTGAGGCCAAAGACCGGTTCGGATGCAATGCAGCCGGATTATTAAACACAGTGACGGGTCCCGAGGGAGAGGTGACGGCCTATACCTATAACCAATACGGGGATATCGCCTCCATAACAGACCCTGCGGGCAACAAGACCCTCTATACCTATAATAAAATCGGACAAAGGCTGACCCAGAAGACGCCGGAGGGGAACCTGACCAGCTACGCCTATGACAGGAACGGACTTCTGATCCGGCAGACCAACCCGGACGGGGGAGTAGAGAGAACGGTTTATGATAAGGCCGGAAACATATTATTAAAGGTAAGCCCTAATGAGTATCAGGCAGCAAAGGATAATCTGGGAACAGGAGCCTATACGGGAAAGGACGGCCGCCGTTATGAATGGTATGACAGCGGTTATCTGAAGGCGGAAACCGATGAGGGGGGGAACCGAACCGAATACCAGTGGGACAGCTTCGGCAACAAGCAGCAGGAAAAGAAGCCGAACAATTCTATTTACCGTTATGAATATGATGCTTTAAACCGCCTGACTAAGACCTGGTTTTGCGCAAAGGAAGGTGAGGCGGAGGTTCTTCTGAGTGAGAACAGCTATACCGGCCTGTCCGACGGAAAAGCCCAGACAACCGTGACCCTTTACGGAGACGGGGAGGACAAATCGGTTCAGGTGAATGTCAGTGACTATGCAGGAAGGGAAACGGAGGTCCGCTACGGCGACTACAGCAGAACCCAGACGATTTATAACACGGACGGAACGGTTCAGAGTGCAATCGGAGCCAATGGAGCCATCACCAGCTACCGTTATGACCCCCTTGGCAGGATAACCCGGATCTACAGCCCGGTCTGTGTGAACAACGGAATGACCTACTATTCTTACACCGCCTTTTCTTATGATAAGGCAGGCCGAGTCCTGACAGAGACCAGAGGAAGGGATACGGTTCTTCTGGATGCCATGCCGGAGCAGGTCTATGAGACCCATCATACCTATGAGAACGGTCTTTTGGTGAAGACTACTGATTCGGAAGGCAGAAAGACGACCTATGTCTATGACGGAGAAGGAAGGGAGAAGGAAAGGGCGGATTATGCCGACGCCTCCTCTGCCAGAGTGAGGAAAACCACGTATGATTTCCGGGGCAATCCCACCGCAATCCTTCTGCCGGTACGGAAAGGGGATCTGGCAGGAAATAATTTTACAGACAATGCACAGGCGGAGTTAAGGGAGGAGTATGCCTATGACCTGAACGGGAACCGGATCAGCAGCCAGGACAGGGAAGGAAACAGGACGCTCTATAACTATGACCGGTTAAACCGCCTTCTCACGGAAATTAGGGAATTAAAGGCGGAGGGCAAGACCACAAAGGCCATCACCGGAAGAACCTATACCTGGGACGGGCAGATTGCCTCAGAAACCGATGCCAGGGGCAACACCACGGTCTATACCTATGATGCCAGAGGCAGCCAGATTAAGAAGACGGATGCCCTTGGCAATGTCACCCGAATGTATTATGACCGGATGGGAAGAAGAACCGCTATCGTAAGTCCGGCAAACTACGAGGAAGGGAAGGAACGTTCCAAGCTGGAGCGGACGGAGTATACCTATGATGCCAGGGGAAGAGTACTGGTTCAGACGGAGATTTACCAGAAGTGGAAGCTGACCCAGGATTTTAAATGGGAAAAGGAGTGGGTAACGGTACCGGTCCGCACCTACCGCTATGATACCCTGGGAAATGTGGCCTCAGAGACGGATGCATTAGGAAATACTAAAACAATGGAGTATAATCTGGCGGGCCTTCCGGAACGGCAGACCGATGCCCAGGCCAGGGAAAAAGGATTTCCTTACAGCGTGCTGTACAGCTATAACGGCCTTGGGCAAAAGACCGGGGAGAGCGATCCGGGTGCTCTTTATACCTATGCCTATGACGGGGCGGGGAACCTCCTGACCGCGAAGCTGAACGGCATCACGACCCAGACTGTCGCTTATAACGGCTTAAACCAGGCGGTGGCAGTTATCGACGGAAGGGGAAATACCACCACCCGGAAATGGAATCTTCTTGGGAAGCTGTCGGAGGAGGCGCTGCCGGGAGATGACACCATCGCGGCAGGTAAGAAGATTTACCAGTATGACAGGAACGGCAGTCTGGTAAGAGAGAAGGACAGTGCGGGAAAAGTGATCACCACGGAGTATGATACCCTGGGAAGAGCCATCCGGCAGATCACAGCGGGAGAAACGGGGGAGCGCATTACCCTTACCAGATCCTATGACCTGAACAGCAACCTGTTATCCGAGACGGATGGAAGGGGGAATACCTGTACCACAGAGTATGACGCGCTGAACCGGGTCACGGCCAGAACCAACGAAGCGGGCCAGAGGACAAACTATACCTATGACCGGAACGGCAATCTGCGGACGGAAAAGAATTACCTTGGCAGCGAGAAGCAGCAGGTGTATGATGGAATCAATCGGCTAATCGAAATCAGGGATTTTAGCGGGGAGATCATCCAGCAGATTCTCTATAACGACGCCAATGCCCAGACCCTATCCTACGACGCCCTGCACCATAAGACGGAATTCCTCTACGACAAGGATCTGCGCCGGACCGGAACACGGGACGGGGAAGGATACCTTACCGCCAGGGAATACGATACCCGGGGCAATGTCATCACCCAGACCGACGGCAGGGGAAATAAAACGCACTATACCTATGACGGGGCAGACCGTCTGCTGAGTGTAACGGATGCTCTTGGGAATGAGACCGTCTATACCTATGACAGCGTGGGAAATCTTCTGAGCCAGACTGACGGCAACGGAAACTGTACCACCTACCGCTATAACGTAAGGAACCTTGTGAGTGTCAAGAAGGATCCTTCCGGCAAGGCGGATTCAGAGGAACGCTATACCTATGACAGTGAGGGCAGACTGGCATCCAAAACGGACCGGAACCAGGTCGTAACCGTCTATGCCTATGATTTTCTGGGGAGAGTCATCCTGGAAGATGCAGGAGAGGAAGCCATCCGTTCCACCTATGATGCCAACGGGAATCTCCTGACCATGGAGGATGCCTCCGGAACTACGGTAAGGACGTATGACGCATTAAACCGTACCATAAGCAAGAGTGTTCCCAGTATGGGAAAGAGTACTTATGTCTATGATCTGGCGGGAAGCGAAGCAGGAACCTATGGGGAGCGTACCACCGATCCCAAGGGAAATATGACGGAGAAGATATATGACAAGGCAGGAAGACTGTGGAAGGTAAAGACCGGGGGAGAGACCACTGTCTATGCCTACTATCCCAACGGAACGAAAAAGAGTATCACCTATCCGGACGGAACCATCCAGTCCTACAGTTATGACAACAAAAACCAGATCGTCAGCCTGACCAATAAAGGAAGTAACGGAAGCACCCTGTCCTACTATACTTATACCTATGACGGGGCAGGAAACCAGCTGACGAAGACAGAGGCAAAGGGAACGACCGAATATAGCTATGATGCACTGAACCGCCTGAGCACAGTGAGGGAACCGGGAGGAATGAAGACCTCCTATACCTATGACCGGGCCGGAAACCGGATCACGGAAAAGAAGGAGAAGGAAAACCAGTCCGGACTGATCCAGTACGTCTATGACAGCCGGAACCGCCTGGTCTCCACCCTGTCCTCGGACGGAGCGGAAACCATCTATACCTATGACAGCAATGGAAATATGATCAGCCGGACGAAGAACAAAGCGGAGGTAAAGGCAGGAGAAGCAGGGGAGAGTCAGACCGGGGAGACGGGGCAGGGTGAAGAAGGCAGCCAGACCGGAGCACCGGAACAGAACGGCGGCATCCGCCAGGGAGAAAATCTGCCGGGCTTCGGGCTTACGATCCAGAGAGACAGCCAGGCCGGAACCGGAGCCTTGGAAATCAGCCTCTATACCTACAACCATTTCAACCAGCTGATCCAGTCCAAAGAGAAGGACAGTACCAGCAGCTATGTTTACAATGCCCAGGGTTATCGTGTGGAGAAGACCACCGGGGGAAAGACCACCCGCTATCTCTATGAAGGGGATAAGGTGGTACTGGAGACGGATGCTACTGGAGCGGAGACTGCTTACCAGGGGTATGGAACCAATCTGCTCACCAGAAGAGTGAAAGGGGAAAGGACAGAGCAGTATTACTATCTGTACAATGCCCACGGGGATGTAACCGGACTGCTGGACAAAAAGGGAAGCCTGGCTGCGACCTATGACTATGATGCCTTTGGAAACATTCTGAGCCAGACAGGGGAAGCGGATAATAACATAACCTATGCGGGCTACCGATATGATAAGGAAAGCGGACTGTATTACCTGAATGCAAGGTACTATGACAGTGTGACGGCGAGATTTATCACGGAGGATACCTATACCGGTAAGAGGAATGATCCACTGAGTTTGAACCTGTATTCATACTGCGATAATAATCCCATAATGTACATAGATCCAACCGGGCATGTAAAGGAAAGCAATATAAAGCTGGATTACTTCGTAAGCATAAGAGGGATAAAGACTCCATACATTCAAGTGAATTCTACTGGCCCTTATGTAATACAAAGCGAAGCCTGGTTAAAGAAACTTGGTTATAATGTAAAAGTGGATGGTAAATTTACAAAAGCAGAAGCAGGGGCGCTTACACAGTATCAGGCAGATAATAAGCTGAAATCAACTTCCGGAGTGATAGATAATAAAACCCATTCTCATTTAATGGCTTCCAACATGAAGAATGATGCCAAACAGAGAGGGATGAGCGGAGAACAGTTAGAAGAATACAGCAGATCGGTGGACAATCTCATAAAGCAGCCCCAGTACCAGAACCCTGATTATACGATGGATTTTTACACATATCAATGCAGGAGATTATTAAACCACTTTAACGGGGGAACCGAAATATACAATGTCTTAATAGCATTGCTTCCTGGTGGAGATGCTGTGGATGTTGCGGCTTTAGCGACAGACCTGCTAAATTATAAAAAGGGTGATGAATGGAGGATAGTCGCCGACTTTGCCGCACTGGGAATAGATGGGATAGACGGAATAAGTAAGTTTACGGATGAAGCAATTGATGCAACTCAAAAAACAAAGAAGACAGCTCAAAAAACGGCCGAGGCAACAGCTCAGGGAACGAACGGGAATTCAAAGGGGCTCCTAAGATATAATTTACAGTATTTTGCGGATGATGCTGTTGAGGGTGTTGGGAATGCTGTTGAGGGCGCGGGTAAGATAAATGCATCAGAACTGAAAATGTCTAAAACTGTACAAAATCATATGAATGATATAATAAAAAAAGGTGCTAATAAAGGAGACCTTGCAAGACCATATATTGATTCAAATGGAACCACATTGCTGGTTGATGAAATTATGAAAGGTGGAACACCAGTAAAAGATGCAGTATTGAAGAATGGCTTAAGATGGGATGTTAATGGTACATTTAGAGGAAGTACAGGAACATGGGAATTAGTTGTTGATACAAGTTCTAATACCATTGTACATTTCAACTTCGTTGCGAAATAAATAATTAAGGTGGTGCAATATGTTTAAATTCGTAATAAATGAAACTGGAAAATTTCACTTCGGTAGTCTTATTTATTACAAAGGTGAAAATTCTTTTGACTTTGTACCGAGTAGAAATGCAGATATTACACTATTAGTGGGTTATGTACATATTGGCGTTGATTCAGAGACTATGACAGTTCAACAAATATGGGGACTTCATCCATATGAGGGCTGGATTCAAGAAACATTGAATATTCCTAAGTTTATAGAAGGTGAATTGATAGTTGAAGGGGATATTCAACCAGGTATGACGTATAGACTTAACGGAATTGAAAGATGGACTACAAAATTTGATTCGCAAACGGGATGGGTTTGTATTGGAGAAAGTGAGACAATAAAAAGTGATACTGCCATAAAATTTGCAGAGAATACGATTGCTATAATCAACAATAGTAAATTAAAATCACTTTGGCTTAAACCACAATTAGAATAGATGAACCCTTACAGACACCTTGAAAAGCTTGAAATTTAGCCAGTTTGCAGCAATCACAGACACTTAAAGGGTGGACATTGTTCAAATTACAGCTACCCAAGGAAAAATGGACATCGTTTGTTCACAATCTCAAGCGGTCGGCATTGCCGGGCGCTGTGAACCGGCGGGTGCGCCCAGAGGTGCACCCGCCTTTAACCTGCACAGTTTTCGACCCCTAGGTCCACCATGGTTCAGGCTGATTATTTGGGATGATATTTTGGGCTTTTGTTTCTCCCGCAAAAGGCGGCCAATTTCGTTTTCAAAGTTGCCAAAGTTTACCCTACCCTTGCTGCCAGAAGCGGACACAGGGGCACACAATTGCTCACGTTTAACACATAAATCGCTGTTGCTGATGCATCAGATATAAATGACAAATACGCAGCCTCAGTAGATTGTCGATAACGAACATATACACTGGGTTGTATCCCATGGTTCATGGTGAACCATGGATTTACAGGAAATCTGCTCTATGGTAAAATTTGCGCCAGAGGGGGGTATAAGGGGGTAAAGCTTATTCCGAAAACCCTTCTCCTTTTTCTTTTTCTGCACGATATATTTTGCCTTCACCGAAGAAATAACTTGCAATAACGTTCAGACAGAGTTAACATCACACACCAAAGCAAATAACCTGTTTGAAACGGTGAGTCTTGCGGTAGATAGTGAAGGATGTTAACCCATCCTTGGCTTACGATCAACGCAAAAGTGCACCCATGATGAAGAAAAACGATGAGCATGACGCTTATTGCGTGGCCACGGTGCTGATCAACCAGCTTCATACCCTGCCCGACGCAAAACCGGAGGATAACCATTGGACACTGTCCCAGCTGGTCAACCGCCGGGACACTCTTGTCAAAGAGGGTATTCGGCTGAAGAACGGTTTGCATGAGCAGGTTTCTGTTGCTTACCCAAGCTACCGTAGATTTTTCTGTGATATTGACCGGAAGACGGCACTGTATTTTTGGAAACACTATCCGTCACCCATCCATCTGCGGAATAAATCCATTGATGAGCTGTTTGGAGAATTGAAAGCGATTGCCTCCAATACAACGAAAGGTAAGATTGAATTCATAGTTGAATGTGTCCATCATGATGGGGATACAATACGGGAGTACCAGGAGTCCAGGGATTTTATCACTCAAAGCCTTGCCCGTTGTTTGGAGCAGCAAAAGGAAGAAATAGCTTTAGTCGATTGTGAAATCGAAAAGATGCTGAGGTATTTTGACTATAAACTCACAACCATACCGGGCGTCAGCATAGCCACAGCAAGTAAGCTGATTGCCGAAATCGGGGATATACGCCGTTTTCCCAGTGAGGATAAACTCGCCCGTTATGCAGGGATTGCACCCATCAAGTTCAGTTCCGGCGGCAAAGGCAAGGAGCAAAGCTCAAAACAAGGAAACCGTGAGCTGCACGGATTATTTTATTTTCTGGCGGTATCCATGGTCACGGTTCCCAAGACAGGAAAGCCGAATCAGCCTGTATTTTACTCCTATTATCAGCGTAAAATCAGCGAAGGCAAGACAAAACCCCAAGCGTTGGTCTGTATTATGCGACGATTGGTCAACATTGTTTACGGGATGATGAAGAACAAGACGGAGTATCGGCCCTTTGTGGTTGAAGATCATGTTGTAGAAGAACAGTAGCAGCATTGAGATTATTTTTGAAATTGAATATGGGTTCCCAACCTTAATCTGAGATATAGATTCTTCCACCTGAGGGTGTGGGGAAGATAAATGATATACCTTTATCAAAGCTACAGCATGAGTTTAAGCATTCAAGTGATTTTGGTGTTACTGGAAATTGGAATAAAGCAAGTGGAGAAGTATTTAATACTGCTATTAAAAATCATATAAATAGTGTTACTAATCCAATTAAAGGCACCTATAGAGGGACAATAAATGTAACTCATTACTACGATCCTGCTACAGGAGTTAACGCAATGGTTGATTCGGCTGGTAATTTTGTTGCAGGTTGGAAATTAAGTCCACAACAAATAACAAATTTGTTAAAGAACGGTAATGTTCAATAGCGTTTTTAAGTGATATATGCTTTATTGGCTAAACAACTAATGTTTAGCCAATAAAGCTTCTAAAATTAGGAGGGAAGACTATGGAATCTTTTGAAATAACATTCTTTTGTTGTAAAGGAGAAAATGACGAAAGTTCAATTAATAAATTAACGAAAAAGTTTGAGTTATATGATAATTTTAACAAAAAAAGTGTTATTGAATTTTTCAATGATGACGAAAAGGATTTTGTTGAATTTAGGCTAAGTATTTTTGATTTTGTTATTATACCAGATAATTTTAATGATGTATTTTCTCGTTTATCTCAATTTGTCAGTTCGGTTTTTCAAGGAATGCATAGTGTTAGGGTTGCAACAGGTGTTTATGAGCTAACTTATTATTTAACTGAGAATAAAAAAAGCATTTTGGAATTTGATAAAGAATTTATGAAGAAATTTCCAATTGTGTTTTTTAGGGTTGGACAGGACTATGGCGTTGGTCAACAAATTTTTAGCGATGATAACATCAACTGCATTTTTTATAAAGAGGCTCAAGATATTTTATAATTACCATGACATCACTTTTGATGGCATAACAAAAGCCGTAAATAGATGTGACAGAAACCCCGTCCCTCTGTCAGGTGATGGAACCAAAAGAATAAGATTTGATATAAATAATACTTCTCCACACAATAATCCTCACGGTCACATTGAGGAAAAAGAATGTAATCATGGTTTGTCCCAGAACACTACGCCACCCTAACCCTCGCGTTATTAGCATTATCCGGTAAGAAATACCCTGCTGGTGGCTAGATACCGGAATGCAGCATTTGTGTAATAAGTCTTAGCGTAGCATTAGGGCTGCAGGCTTTCTTGGCAATAACAAAATGTTTTGCTGGAGGATGAAAGCAGTGACCACAGCTACAGTTCTTATGAACTTAATTGTAACATCTGGGACCATGACTATAAAGCAACTTATTAATAATGTAGGTATGACAAGATGACCAACAATTCATTTAATACCTACAGCATAAAAAATAAGTCTATAGCCTCTTTGATTGAGGTCTATAAACTTATTATACGAGGAGGGTATAAATGAGAATTCTTAAATGAGGACTGCAATAAATCAATGAAAAATGCTCTATTGTTGCTTACAATTCAAGAAGCAAGCGAGTTGAGAGATGATCTTGAGAGGTTAATATCTCAGAAAATATTTAACGACCATAGTCATATTAATGATTCGAATTATGAGCATGAGTTAACGATTGCATTGTACAATCCGGATAATATAGAGGAATTTAACGAAAGAACTAAAAAGTTAATATCACATAATGAATAACATCTCATGGCTGGGTCAG
Organism: Anaerotaenia torta; assembly: GCF_050433395.1. Classification (NCBI taxonomy): domain Bacteria; kingdom Bacillati; phylum Bacillota; class Clostridia; order Lachnospirales; family Lachnospiraceae; genus Anaerotaenia; species Anaerotaenia torta. The sequence continues at coordinate 91,448 of NZ_JBNPXH010000002.1, read as the reverse complement.
CAATGATCCCTACGTGTTCCTTGACAAATGCGGATTTCCGCACATCATGACCCCCTACACAGCACCTATAAAAACAGCTATAAATGCGGGTTTCTCGCCATTCACAGCACCCTGCACAGCACAAAAACCGTTTTACAGCACCCTAAGCGAACCGCTATAACGCCGGCACTGCCGGCGTTTGTGGCTGCGAGGGGCCGCTTGCGACCACCTCGCTTTATCCTGCTCTTTTTTCTACCAAGGATTTACGCTATTTGCCTGTCCTTAAATCGGCACGACAAGCTTAAATTGAGTGCCGAGGGCATTCATCCCCCATCCTTCTGTTTAAAGGGGACACAAGGCATTACCGTGGGTTACAGGGGTAAGATTGAGGGTGGATACGGCTGAAAGAAAAAAATATTTGTGAACCCCTATGAACCCCTCTTTTCAAAGAAAACCACCTGTGGTAAAATTTGTGCCAGAGGGGGGTATAAGGGGGTACGAAAATTCTTCCTTTTTTCTTTTTCTGAATGTGACAGCTTGGAGACAAACCATATAAATGACTTGCAATAAATTTCAAACAGAGTTAACATCACACACCAAAGCAAATAACCTGTTTGAAACGGTAAGTCTTGCGGTAGATAGGCTGTCGCGCCCTTGCCCGTTCTTATGAACGAAGGCTATCATCTGAGGTTGCCGGTACTCGGGGCTTTATGAGGATGCAGGAAAAGAGAAGGGATGATATGCAGAGAAGAGAAAATTACCTCTATGTCGGTATGGACTTGCATAAGGACACCCATACCGCTGTTCTGGTGAATTGCTGGAATGAGAAACTCGACGTTATTGTGATTGAAAACAAGCCCAGCGAGTTTGTTAAGCTGGCGAAGAAGGTTGACAGGGTGGCCTTACAGCTGAATTTGTCACCGATTTACGGATTGGAAAATGCCTACGGCTATGGCAGGAGCCTTGCAGTCTGGCTAATTGAAAAAGGTTATACGGTGAAGGATGTTAATCCGTCCCTGGCTTATGACCAGCGCAAAAGTGCGCCCATGATGAAGAAAAATGACGAGCATGATGCTTACTGTGTGGCGACGGTGCTGATCAACCAGCTTCATACCCTGCCCGATGCCAAGCCGGAGGACAACCATTGGACGCTGTCCCAGCTTGTCAACCGCCGGGATACCCTTGTTAAAGACGGTATCCGGCTGAAAAATGGTTTACATGAGCAGGTTTCAGTTGCCTACCCAAGCTATCATAAATTTTTCTGTGATATTGACCGGAAGACGGCTCTGTATTTTTGGAAAAACTATCCGTCGCCTATCTATCTGCGGAATAAAGCCGTTGATGAACTGTTTGAAGAATTCAAAGCGATTGCGTCCAATACAAGAAAAAGTAAGATTGAATTGATATTTGAATGTGTTTATAATGACGGTGACACGATACGGGAATATCAGGAATCAAGGGATTTTATCACGCAAAGCCTTGCGCGCTGCCTTGAGCAGCAGAAGGAAGAATTAGCCCTGATTGATCGTGAAATCGAAAGAATGCTGGAGTATTTTGATTACAAACTAACCACAATACCGGGCATCAGTATTGCCACAGCAAGCAAACTGATTGCCGAAATCGGAGACATACGTCGTTTTGCAAATGCTGATAAACTGGCTCGATATGCAGGAATAGCACCAATAAAGTTCAGCTCCGGCGGCAAAGGCAAGGAGCAAAGTTCAAAACAGGGTAACCGTGAGCTGCACGGATTGTTTTACTTTCTGGCGGTTTCCATGGTCACGGTTCCAAGGACAGGAAAGCCGAATCAGCCTATATTTTACGCCTATTATCAGCGTAAAATCAGTGAAGGCAAGACGAAATCACAGGCGTTGGTCTGTATTATGCGTCGCTTAGTAAACATAATTTACGGCATAATGAAAAATAAGACGGAGTATCGCCCTTTTGTGGTTGAAGATCATGCCGCAGAAGAACAGTAATGATTGTTACAGTAGAGAATGAAACTATGCTATAATTTTTAAAAGTGAATGCGGGTTCTCAACCTTAATCTGATATATATATTCTTCCACCTGAGGGAGCGGGTAATACTCAAGAGGGAAATGATGCAAAAGATTGTCCAGGAGCAAAAGGTGAAATTACAGGGTATACAAATCATGGTAAAGAACAAGCTGAAGGACGTGACGGAGGAAGAGGTGTATCAGAAGAAGCTATAAATGATACAGTTGAAAATCCTAATAAAGTTGAAGTACAGCAGGATGCTTATGGTACTAAATATAAATATGTAAGTGATAAAGCTGTTGTAGTATTAAACGAAGCAGGCGAGGTAGTTACGACATACGCTAAGGGTTCGAAATGGTGGAGGTAAGAAAAATATGAAAGGATTAGCACAAGACTCAATCGAATTATTAAAACAATGCATAATAAAACATAATGATTCGTTTTTATGGACGCTGGAGCAAGAGAATGAATCTAAAATAACGGAGGAAATTTATAATGATTTACGTGAAATAGTTTGCGACGAATTAATGATTAGTGGTTTTGATAAGGATGATAATGTTAATGAATATGGAGTAGTTCTTGAAAAATTAATAGATGATATTGGTGATATTTTTATGACATAATGTAGTATCAGCTTAAGAATAAAAATAATTATTATATGAATTTTACAACATAGGTCACACAGTTTCGGCTGTTGTGGCCTTTTTCAATGCGATAAAATATATGTATTCTACAGTTGAGCTAAAAAGTAACATAAATCATAAAAATTGGACACTTTTTGAGAGACATCAGATAAAGTATATGGGGAGGAGATTTAAGTATAAATTACGAGACGTTGAAACTGATGTGACCAATCTGTTTGCATTACACCAAGGTAATTACAAATAATGTAAATTATGTATTTACATTAATAGGTAAATATGATATACTTATAACATCAAATAGTAATGGAGGTAATCATTAATGGCTGATTTAATTAACATTCGCCTTACAAAAGATAGTCCAGAAATAGAAGCTATGGATGAAGCAGCAAAAGCACTCGGTATGTCAAGAAATGAAATGATAATCAAAGCTATCGGCATGATGATCAGTTTTGACAAGGTGTTTTACAAGAAGCTTGAAGCGTATAGCGAGAAGATGAAGGTTCCAATGTGGACAGCATTACAGAACATGACTATCAAGCGTTGGGCACAGGACGCTGCCAAAACAGCGGTGTGGGGAAGTAATCCCGAGGTACTTATCGAGTTTTCAACTACAGAAGATGGAACAATCGCACCAAGGGAACTGTATGAAATGGCTTATCAGATGGCTTTTGATGCAGAAGCAAAAGAACGGATTGCTGCTCTTGACAGAGAGGTTAGTACCGGATTACCACTTAGAAATGAAGATAACGCTTTTTATGAAAAGTACAAATACAAATACGGCTGTGTTCCAAGAGAGCATGACAGGAACACATTTGCCTACTGGGAAAATGAGATAAGTGAATCAGAAGCTTTGGAAAAATTCAAAGGAGGTAAAGGTAGTGGCAAAAAGCAGTAAAGTGTATATCGTTCGTTGCCCTCACTGCAATCACAGAGTATTTGATGCCAATTATGCAGATGTAGTAATCAAATGTCCGGAGTGCAAGAAAGTCTTTGAAGTAAAGCTTGAGAAGGCGGTGTGAAAATTGAATAGATCTGGCACAGAGCCACAAAGGGAGCAGATGACTCACCTATAGAGCCTGGCAGATAGTCTTAAAAAACTATTTGTCGGCTCTTATTTTATTCCGACAAGACAGGGGGTGAGAAGTAACATGGAAAATATAATGATTGAGGCAGCTTTAAAATATGCAGAGGCAAATATCCCAATCATGCCACTGTACTGGATTTGTGAGGATGGCTCCTGTTCTTGCAGGAAAGGTCAGAAATGTGACAGTAAGGGAAAGCATCCGATTTATAGTGGTTGGTACAAAAATTCCACTACAGATACTCAGCAGATTACACGATGGTGGACAATTAAGCCAAATGCCAATATAGGCATTCCCACAGGCGAAAAGTCCGGTTTGCTAGTACTTGATGTAGATGATGGCGGTGGTGCAACTCTGGCAGAACTGGAAGCTACAAATGGAAAACTACCGGATACTGTTACTGCTATTACTGGTAGTGGTGGCAAGCACTATGTATTTAAGCATCCTCAGGGCAGAAACATTCCGAATAAAGTAAAGTTTGCACCGGGACTTGATACTCGCTCAACAGGGGGTTTGATAGTAGCAACACCAAGTGTTCATACAAGCGGTAATCGGTATCAATGGTTAGCAGAGCATTCGCCCTTTGACATAATACCGGCAGAAGCTCCAGAGTGGTTATTAAAACTTATGGAGGAGAAATCAACGCTTGTACCCTTTAGTAAGCCGAATAAAGCAGTTCGCAGTATTTCAGTAACAATTGATGAGGGAAGCCGCAATAGCACACTCACAAGCCTTGCAGGAACCATGAGAGCTAGGGGAATGACAGAAGAAAGCATCTATGCAGCATTGCTTGCTGAAAATATTGCGAGATGTAATCCGCCACTTGATGAGGTGGAGGTTAAAGTTATTGCACATAGTGTTAGCCGATACCAGCCAAATTCTCCACAGAAGAAGTATTATCACAGAACCGATAGTGGAAATGCTGAGAGACTTCGTGACAGGTTTGGTGAAATCATTAGATACTGTCCAGCTTTCAAGTACTGGCTGGTATATGACGGCATTTACTGGAGGAGAGAAACAGGTGAACTGATGCAATTTGCCATAAAAACAGCTAGGGTTATGCTTACTGATGCAAGCCAGATAGAGGACGAAGCCACAAGGAAGGAGCTGGTTCGTCATGCGATGCTGTCAGAGAATGCAGGAAAGTTGAAAGCCATGATTGACGTGGCTTCAAATCTCGAAGGATTGATCATTTCACCTGATGACCTTGATGCTGATCCATGAGATTATAGCCATGATTGAAAAGGATGGAGACACAAGGAAGGACTATCAGCCGGAAAGGGATTTTATTGTCAGAAATATCGTGAAGGAAATCAAGCATAACAAGGAACTGATAGTTGAAATCGATGAGGAATTGCGAAAGCTTCTACCGTTAACAGGCTACAAGCTACATACCATGCAGGGAATAGACCTTGTAACTGAGGCACAATTAATCTCTGAAATTGGTGATATCAATCGCTTTCCTGACTCCGACAAACTGGCTCAATTTATGGGCTTGGCTCCTGTGAAGTTTAGTTCTGCCGGAAAAGGCAAAGACCAAAGGTGCAGGAATGGTAACAGGACATTGAATGCGATATTTCACTTCCTTGCACGACACCCTGTATTTCGGGAATACTTCGAATACAAGGTCAAAGAGGGCAAGAACAAGCCGCAGGCGCTTGTGTGCGTGGCAAGGCGGTTGGTGAGGATTATTTACGGTATGATGAAGACCAAGACAGAATACAGACCGTATGAAAAAGTTGACGAAAAGAACTGATTTAAAAATGTGGGCTTAAAAGCCTTGGAAGTATTTTCTTTTTTTATTGAGTAATTGGAGCGGAAATAATATAATGGTATTAGTCCTTGTAGTGAGGGAGCGGGTAATTCTACGGTAAATTCTATACCAAATAGGTACCCGTGGAATGAATTTCCTACAACAGGAAAGCATCCATTTGAACCACCAGTTGATAAGGCAGGGAATCCAGTATTAAAGAAGGGTCCTAAGGGTGAGGTAATAGATAAATATGGTAATGAGTGGACGATGGATAAGCAAGGAGCTAAAGTTGGTAATCCGCATTGGGATGTTACTCATAAAGATGGCTCACATACAAATGTAAATCCTGAAAGTAGTGAAAATGCAGGAGAAGTCAATAACGGAAAAGATAACTTTAAATAAGGAGTGAAGATATGAGTATCATAACGGAATCGTTAGAAAATGACCCAATTGTTATAATAGCTAACTTTGTTGCATGTGAAGATGGTGTGGAATTTGATTGGGAATTTGCGCGAGAATTTGAAATAGGGGAAGTAGTATATTTTGTTGATTTTTTTAAAGACAGTAATACGAAACAAGAATATCTCCAGTGGTTTATAAAATTTCGGACAAAAGAAGGAAAGTTGTATTCCGCAACGCAACGTCTTTTTGTATGTGAATATGAATGGCAAGATATAGTAGAACATGTCAAAACAAATTATATAAAGGAGATTATTTTGTATGGGAAAATATAAATGTGTATGTTGTGGCAATCGAACATTAAGTAGTGAACCACCAGGAACATTTGAAATTTGTCCAGTGTGTTATTGGGAGGATGACAATGTGCAATTTGATGATCCAGATTATGAAGGTGGAGCAAACGATATTAGTCTGAATAAAGCTCGTGAGTATTATGAAAGGATAGGCGCAATTTCGGCTGATTGTTTAGGATATGTTCGAAAAGCCTCGAAAGATGAGATTTGCTTGAAAAATAATAAATATCAATGTTGCTTTTGTAATGAAATAATAACCTCAAATAATATTGACGTTACAAGTTTAATAGTGGTTGCTAATTGGGATAAAAGTGAAGAACTTCAACAAGAGCAGCAGTTATTCTGCCACATGGATTGTTTAAAAAAACTTTTATCAAATAATGTAGAACTTTATTTTGAGAATACGGAAGAGTAATATAGCGGTTAAGTGTCAATGAAAGTAGCTGTTATATAATAAGGTAATAAAGTGGAATCGTTACAACAATAGTTATTTATTGAACATTGGTCACACAGTTTCGGCTGCTGTGACCTTTTTTCTGCATTCTATTTAAAATTAGCTATTAAAATAAGTATATAAATAATGGATAACCTTCAAGTATTTTTCGCAAAATCATATTCACCTATTTGGCTGCCCGTAAATTAACCTGCGATACAACTTGTGGACGGAAAAAAATTGCCTTGGCAGCGAGAAGCAGCAGGTGTATGATGGAATCAACCGGCTGACCGAAATCAGGGATTTTAGCGGGGAGATCATCCAGCAGATCCTCTATAACGACGCCAATGCCCAGACCGTATCCTACGATGCCCTGCACCATAAGACGGAATTCCTCTACGACAAGGATCTGCGCCGGACCGGAACACGGGACGGGGAAGGATACCTTACCGCCAGGGAATACGATACCCGGGGCAATGTCATCACCCAGACCGACGGCAGGGGAAATAAAACGCACTATACCTATGACGGGGCAGACCGTCTGCTCAGTGTAACGGATGCTCTTGGGAATGAGACTGTCTATACCTATGACAGCGTGGGAAATCTTCTGAGCCAGACTGACGGCAACGGAAACTGTACCACCTACCGCTATAACGTAAGGAACCTTGTGAGTGTCAAGAAGGATCCTTCCGGCAAGGCGGATTCAGAGGAACGCTATACCTATGACAGTGAGGGCAGACTGGCATCCAAAACGGACCGGAACCAGGTCGTAACCGTCTATGCCTATGATTTTCTGGGAAGAGTCATCCTGGAAGATGCAGGAGGGGAAGCCATCCGTTCCACCTATGATGCCAACGGGAATCTCCTGACCATGGAGGATGCCTCCGGCACCACGGTAAGGACGTATGACGCGTTAAACCGTACCATAAGCAAGAGTGTTCCCCACATGGGAAAGAGTACTTATGTCTATGATCTGGCGGGAAGCGAAGCGGGAACCTATGGGGAGCGTACCACCGATCCCAAGGGGAATATAACAGAGAAGATATATGACAAGGCAGGAAGGCTGTGGGAGGTAAAGACAGGGGCAGAGACCACCGTCAATGCCTACTATCCCAACGGAACGAAAAAGAGTATCACCTATCCGGACGGAACCATCCAGTCCTACAGTTATGACAACAAAAACCAGATCGTCAGCCTGACCAATAAAGGAAGTAACGGAAGCACCCTGTCCTACTATACTTATACCTATGACGGGGCAGGAAACCAGCTGACGAAGACAGAAGCAAAAGGAACGACGGAATATAGCTATGATGCACTGAACCGCCTGGGTACAGTGAAGGAACCGGATGGGATGAAGACCTCCTATACCTATGACCGGGCCGGAAACCGGATCACAGAAAAGAAGGAAAAGGAAAATCAATCCGGGCTGGTCCAGTACGTCTATGACAGCCGGAACCGCCTGGTCTCCACCCTGTCTTCGGACGGAACGGAAACCATCTATACCTATGACAGCAACGGAAATATGATCAGCCGGATGAAGAACAAAGCGGAGGTAAAGGCAGGAGAAGCAGGGGAGAGTCAGACCGGGGAGACTGGGCAGGGTGAAGAAGGCAGCCAGACCGGAGCACCGGAACAGAACGACGGCATCCGCCAGGGAGAAAACCTGCCGGGCTTCGGGCTTACGATCCAGAGAGACAGCCAGGCCGGAACCGGAGCCTTGGAAATCAGCCTCTATACCTACAACCATTTCAACCAGCTGATCCAGTCCAAAGAGAAGGACAGTACCAGCAGCTATGTCTACAATGCCCAGGGTTACCGTGTGGAGAAGACCAGCGGAGGAAAGACCACCCGTTATCTCTATGAATGGGACAAGGTGGTACTGGAGACGGATGCTACTGGAGCGGAGACTGCTTACCAGGGGTATGGAACCAATCTGCTCACCAGAAGAGTGAAAGGGGAAAAGGCAGAGCAGTATTACTATCTGTACAATGCCCACGGGGATGTAACCGGACTGCTGGACAAAAAGGGAAGCCTGGCTGCGACCTATGACTATGATGCCTTTGGAAACATTCTGAGCCAGACAGGGGAAGCGGATAATAACATAACTTATGCGGGCTACCAGTATGATAAGGAAAGCGGACTGTATTACCTGAATGCAAGGTACTATGACAGTATGACGGCGAGATTTATCACGGAGGATACCTATACCGGTAAGAGGAATGATCCGTTGAGTCTGAACTTGTATAGCTATTGCGTGAATAATCCGATTGTATATGATGATCCGAGCGGACACCGAGCGGTAACTGTAGCTGCCTTCGCACCAGCGATACCTTATAATCCAGTGTTCATCCCTTATATTCCGGATATATCTATAGATACCTCGCCAAAAGAGATAATAAAAGAGTTAGGAAAACAGTTCCTTTCAATATTCGGGTTGAGAATATCTGATGGTACAAAAGTTAAGGGTACAACGGATGCTCCTCATTCCATTCCAGCGAAACCCTCTACGGAAGTAATTGATAAGAAAACCACGGAAATAAGGCCCGCAGCAGATATTAAAAACAATCCGGTACCTGGAAATCCGCCTAAACGAGAAACAAGCACAGCAGGCTCTGTGCCATCAAATGGTGTTAAAGGAAAAGTGGATTCCGTGCCACAACAAAAAGAAAAGGGAGAAGAGAAGACTGAGGGGGATTTTGAGGAGAAAACAGACCAACCCAATGGAACTTATGAAGATGCCCCATATCATGGTAATGTTGGTAACTCTACCAAGAGTAAAAAACCCAAAGATGGCCAGGCGGCATTAGATGGATCAGTCCCTGTAAATCCTGATACAACAACACGAAGAGTAGGTGTTAGTGAAGGAGAGATAGTTGTTCTTGATGAAACCGGAAATGGAGTTTTTCATGGACATGTGAGAACATGGGATGGATTAACACAAGATATGCAAAATGCACTGGTTAAAGGAGGTTTAACTAATAGAAAGGGGAAAATATTAAAATGAGAGCTTTATTAAAATTGAACCTAGCACCTGGTAAAGATATTGAGATATTAACATATAATGATTCAAACACCCTCTATTTCTTTGATGAAATAGAAGTGATAGCGCACATTAATCAAAATAATTTTATCTTATTTAAAGATTTTTTGTGTGAAGGAATAACTGCATTTAGAAATATGTTATTAAAAGCGGTTGATTTTGAACTTCAGATTGACCCAGCATCAATACCTCATGGTTTGGGATATAGGTGGAATATAATTTGCTATAATATTGCAAATATTATTAATGCAGATGAAGAGGATACAACTTCTCCTTATTCGCTATGGCATACCACAAGTGAGTTTTTAAAATCAACATGGGTATATAATATTGGAAAAAAAATATTTATTGAAATTAGTCCTGATTATAAATGGATTTTTTTAGAACCGACACCGGATGACAACTATATTGAGTTTAATGAATTTTTAAATAATTATCAGGTGTTAGAAGTAATTGAGGTTGATAGCGCTACTGTCAGGCAATGGGTTGAAGAGTGCGCAAATATAATTGAAGGATTAGAAAAGTGAAATATATAAGAGATGAGTTTTTATATATTATAAAAACTCAATTATCACTTATAAAGACAGTTAAAATATAGATGATGGCTCGGTGACCTAGGAAGGTTTAATAGGATGTATGACGCGTTAAACCGTACCATAAGCAAGAGTGTTCCCCACATGGGAAAGAGTACTTATGTCTATGATCTGGCGGGAAGCGAAGCAGGAACCTATGGGGAGCGTACCACCGATCCCAAGGGGAATATAACAGAGAAGATATATGACAAGGCAGGAAGGCTGTGGAATGTAAAGACCGGGACAGAGACCACCGTCTATGCCTACTACCCCAACGGAACGAAAAAGAGTATCACCTATCCGGACGGAACCATCCAGTCCTACAGTTATGACAACAAAAACCAGATCGTCAGCCTGACCAATAAAGGAAGTAACGGAAGCACCCTGTCCTACTATACTTATACCTATGACGGGGCAGGAAACCAGCTGACGAAGACAGGGGCAAAGGGAACGACGGAATATAGCTATGATGCACTGAACCGCCTGAGCACAGTGAAGGAACCGGGAGAAATGAAGACCTCCTATACCTATGATCGGGCCGGAAACTGGATCACGGAAAAGAAGGAGAAGGAAAACCAGTCCGGGCTGATCCAGTACGTCATAGATCCCTCAGGACATGTGGCAGGTTCTGTTGTGGACTACTTGAAAGCTCAGAAGCAGGACAGCAGTTATGCGGCAAGAAAAGAAATAGCAAAGGAGCTGGGTATAAAGAACTACAAGGGGAGTGCTATACAGAATACACAGATGTTGAAAATGTTACAGAAGCAGAAAGAGGAAAAAAAGGTTGTAGCGGACAATTCAGCAAAGAAAGTAGCAGAAGAAAAGGCGGCTGAGACAAAAAGGGTAGCAGGAGAAAGGAAGAAAAAGGGAGAAAATCTTCTAACATAGTAGTACCTAATAATCATACATATATTCCGCCTGGTGGTTTTGTAACGATTAGTTCCCAAATGCTAGGAACAGGAAATGTGGGTGATTTTAATGGAATAAGTGGATTAACATTAGGTAATGTATTATCAAGAGTACCGGCCGGTGCAGAAATTAAGCCTTTCACCCCTGACAGTAGTTTAAAGGATGGTATAAGGGTTAAATGGTCAGACAATGGTATTAAATATGAACTATTGGCACATGAAGCTAATACTAGAGCTCCGGAGGGCAGTAATTCTTCAAAAGGTTGGACTCTACGTATTAAAAAATCTGGTTTTGGAAATGGTAAATGGTACATAAATAGTGAAGGGCAATGGGTAAAAGATAATGTGGTTAACGAGAGAAGCCCTATGTATGATGCGAAACAAGCAAATAGTACGCATATAGAAATTCAGAATCCTTATGATAATCATGGTGATGACGATAACGATAAAACGCCACCGATAAATGGAGGTGGACAGGGAGGAGGTTTATCAGAAACTGACAAAATACTTGCGAATGAATCTGGAGATCTACGGAGAGTCGATACAAAAGGGGATACATACTCAGGATATTTTGATAAGAAGAATGTTTGGCATGATACAGGAAAGCGATTCATTGATGGAAATAGTGATGCTTATACATATGTTATGCCTATAAATCCTACGATTCCAAACTTTACGTCTTTTACTCAACCGGCATTTGTTTTCGGATGGTAGATATTCTAAGATTAGAAAGTATGCTGCTTTTTTTGAAGTAATGAAGCACAAGCTAAAAAGTACGGGAGGTGGTTTTTATGAAGTTTGAAAAAATAATGAGTGATTTACAAAGCAAAGTCGAAAATATGAATTTAAATGACTTTGGTATTATTAATTATAATGGAGGTGGTATGCTTTTATTGGCAGGTAGTTTTGACTTTAGTTATTATCATGAAATAGAAGTAATCTTTGGCGGAGTATCATTTATATGTTGCCCAGCTTCAAATTTCTCTATTGATAAGATTAGAATAGCTAATGAAAAGGAAGCTGTTAATTTGAATAAAATGTATGATATTGACAACTCTGGATATATAGTAGCTATAGATGATGAACTGGCAAATACAGCTTATTATATAGTCTGTGAGGAAATAACTTATAATATACAAACTGTAAAATATTATGATGAATTAGGCCAGCGTATTAAAGATAGAGATAAAAAGATTTCTCAATGGGCAAAAGAAAAAATGTCAATATAAAAAAATAATATTTTCACAATAAAATATTTGCAGTAAGTAAATAGATTAATTATACCTAACATTTTTACCAACAAAGACGGCTAATTTATATTACCGTCTTTGTTGATAGGTGTATATAGATTGTTAAAGAGGATGATTGGTGGGTAAGAAAATTAGTATCTGTATGATTATGATGCCGTTGGAAACCTTAATGAGGTTGAGATGCTGCGGATGTTGCAGCTTTAGCGACAGACCTGCTAAATTATAAGAAGGGTGATGAATGGAAGATATTCGCCGACTTAGCTGCACTCGGGCGAGAAACGACAGGTGTATTATGGAGTCAGCCTTTATTATAATGCGAGGTATCGATATGACAAGGAAAGCGGATTGTATTACTTGAATGCAATTATGACAGCGTGAAGGCGAGATTTATTACAGAGGATAATACATATGTTATGCCTATAAATCCTACGATTCCAAACTTTACTCCTTTTACTCAACCAGCATTTGTTTTTGGGTGGTAGACATTCTAAAAATGGGAAAGGCACCCTTTTAGACAATAATAAAGTGCAAGCTAAAAAGTAAGGAAGGTGGTCTTTATGAAGTCTGACAAATTAATAAGTGATTTACAAAGTAAACTCGAAAATATGAATTTAATTGATTTTTATATTATTGAGTTTGATAGAAGTGGCAAACTCCTATTGGCAGGTAGTTTTGACTTTTGCTATTACCATGAGATAGAAGTGATTTTTGGCGGAGTATCATTTGTATGTTGTCCAACGACAAATTTCTCTATGGATCAGATTAGAATAGCTGATAAAGTGGAAGTTGATAATTTGAATCAGATGTATGATATTGACAACACGGGATATATAGTAGCTATAGATGATGAGACGGTAAATGCAGTTTATTATATAGTCTGTGAAGAAATAAATTATAATATCCAAACTGTAAAGTATTATGATGATTTAGGACAGATTATTAGAGATAATACAATTTCGGAGTGGGCAAAAGAAAAAATGTCAATATAAAAAGTAATGTTTTTCCAATAAAATCTTTACAGTAAGTTAATAGATTAATTAGCATTTTTATCAACAAAGACGGTTATTTTATATCACCGTCTTTGTTGATAAATTGGCTGGTGGGGTATAGACAAAAATAGTATAGAGAGCTGTTATTCTACAGATGTTGGGGGAGAAAAATTTTTGTTTTTCCCGTCCCCTAAAACTCAGGAAATATGGGCTTTTATTGTTAAACATAGAGATAGGGGTTATTATTTGTATATATCCTACCTCTAAATATGAAGTGGTTATATGGTTTCGGTTGTTTTGGCTGATACAATAACACGGAGAGTATGTGTTAGTGAAGGAGAGAGAAATATACTTTACTTCATACCGCTCTATCGTTATACTTATGATAAGAGTGGCACTTTCTTTTGGCACGGATATTCAAGGAAGAAGATACGGATAGAAAGGGGCAGGACATGCAGAAGTTTCAGACCTTACTTTTTGACGCGGACGATACGCTTTTTGATTTTGGGGCATGCGAGAGGGAGGCGCTTAATCTGGCCTTTCGGCAGTTTGGGTATCCTCTGGATGATGAGATCCGCAGGCAGTATGAGGAGATTAATCAGGGGCTGTGGAAAAAATATGAGCAGGGGCTGATGGACCGCAAAACAGTTATTTATTCCCGCTTTGGACTTTTATTTGATCAAATCGGAATTGAGGACGATGGGATTCAGTTCGAAGATGTGTATCAGAAGCTGCTGGGGCAGCAGCATGCTACTTTGCCCGGCGCGGCTGAGATCCTGGATTATCTTTATCCGAACTATGATTTATATATTGTGACCAACGGAGTCACGGCGACGCAGCTCAGCAGGCTGAAGGATTCCGGACTGGACCGCCGTGTGAAGAAAATCTTTGTGTCGGAAGAGACCGGATACCAGAAGCCGAAGAAGGAATTCTTTGCGTATTGCTTTGAGCGGATTCCCGGACTGGTGCCGGAGCAGACGATGATTATCGGAGATTCCCTGTCCTCGGATATGAAGGGAGGCAACAATGCGGGAATCCGCACCTGCTGGTATAATCCCGGCTGTCTGGAGAATGATGCAGGGGTTCGGATTGATTATGAAATCCACAGCTTAGAGGAGCTTTACGGGATATTATAAATAAAGGAAAGTCTTTTAATGTCTTGATGCCGGAACACAGGTGTAGTAAAATGGGGAAATAGACAAGATAAAGGGGAGAAGAGTAATGAGAATTCAATGGAAGGAATTACGATATCGCCTTGGAAGAAGGATGACTTTCATAGGGGCGATATTCCTGATGCTGGCTTTTGTGATACCGGGTGCAGCGCCAACAGGTGTCCATGCGTCAATTGCGCAGGCGGCAATCGCGTCGGAGAATGAGAAGACTTTAACCATATTATTTACCCATGATCTGCATGACAATCTGCTGCCGTTTCGCTCTGTCAGTAATGGAGAGATCGCAATGTACGGCGGCTTTGCAAGGCTTAAGACGGCAATTGATGCCCAGCGCGCGCTGGATTCGGAGGCCTTGCTTCTGGACGGAGGAGATTTCTCCATGGGGACTCCCTTTCAGACCATATTTGAAACGGCTTCTCCGGCCCTCACTCTGTTGGGGGTTATGGGCTATGATGCCACAACTCTTGGAAATCATGAATTTGATTACCGGCCCGCGGGCTTGACGGCCAGCCTGATTACGGCAGCCAAGGGGGACCGGAAGCGCACCCCCATTTTGCAATCCAATATTGTGTTCCCCCAGGGAGAGGACGCCGATATGGCGGAGGAGCTGGCTCAGCTTAAGAGTGCCATGGAGGAATATGGGGTATATGATTATACCATATTGGAAAGGAAAGGGGTTCGCATCGGTATCTTTGGGGTCATGGGAGAGGAGTCGGCTTCCATGGCGCCGATGAGCGGGGTTACCTTCAGCGATGAGGTGAAGCAGGCCAAAAGAGTGGTGAAGGTGCTGAAGGAACAGGAAAAGGTGGATTTTATCATCTGCCTGTCCCATTCGGGTACGAAAGCGGATCCCAAGGAATCGGAGGATGAGATTCTTGCTAAAGAGGTTCCGGAGATCAATCTGATTATCAGCGGTCATACCCATACAATCCTGCATGAGCCCATCCTGGCGGGAAATACGGTGATTGGAAGCGCCGGAAGCTATGGGAAGTATCTGGGCTGTGTTAAGATGGCCCGGAGTACGGAAGGATCAAAAGCGGATAAAGCCTGGGAGGTTGTCGATTACAAATTACTTCCCATTGATGAAAAGCTGGATGAGGACAGAGAGATCGCAGGGCTGGTTGAGGAATATAAAAAGAGTGTTCAAACCAATTATTTTGACGCCTTCGGGCTGGAGTATGATGAGGTGTTAGCGTCCTCCGATATTCAGTTCCAGACTCCGGATGAGTTATCCATACTGCACGGGGAAGCAACCCTTGGCAATCTGATCAGCGATGCTTATATTTATGCGGTGAAGAAAGCAGAGGGAGAGGATTATGTTCCTGTGGATGCCGCCATAGTGCCCTGCGGAACAATACGGGATACTATCTTTAAGGGAGAGGTGACGACGGCCAATGCCTTTAGTATCAGCTCCCTGGGAATCGGAGCGGATAAGAGGCCGGGATATCCCCTGATCAGCGCTTATCTTACGGGAAAAGAGCTGAAGACGGCCTGTGAGGTGGATGCCTCCATTACGCCGCTGATGCCGGAGGCTCAGCTGTATATGTCCGGCATAAGCTTTACCTTTAATCCCAACCGGCTTATCTTTAACAAGGTGGTTAAGGCGGAGCTGGTGAAGGAGGATGGGACCAGGGAAAAGATTGATGATAACAAGCTGTACCGCGTGGTATGCAATCTTTACTCCGCCCAGATGCTCTCCATCGTAGGGGATAAATCCTTTGGCCTTATGTCCATTATTCCGAAAGACCGGGAAGGGAACCGGATCACTGATTTTGAGGCTCAGATCATATATGACAGGTCAGGGCGGGAGACCAGCGAACTGAAGGAGTGGTATGCGGTGGTCCAGTATCTCCAGTCCTTTGACAGGAAGGACGGGGCGGCCCAGATACCGGCGTATTATGGGGCGGCCCAGGGCAGGAAGGTAATTGAGCAGAGCCGTAATATCATTAATCTGCTGAAAAAGCCTAACCGTATCGGGATTGCAGTATATTGTATTGTGCTGCTGTTAGCGGTACCCATCGTTCTGATCATAAGAGTGATGGTACGCAGACGGCTGAAGAAGAGAAAGAACAGCAAGAGATTCCGGGCGAATTCGGATAGACCGGAGATAATCCGAAGAGATAACCCGAAGAGATAAGTTGGTACCGGGAGTATAGAAAATAGCAAGGTGGGAGGAGGGAATGGCGTGCAGGTTGAAAAAAACCAGGTTACGGAATGCCGCATGGGATGCGGAGCCTGCTGTATTGCACCCTCCATCTCTTCCTCCATTCCGGGCATGCCGGAGGGAAAACCGGCAGGGGTGCGCTGCATTCAATTGTCGGAGGATAATTTGTGCCGGATCTTTAATTCCCCCCTGCGTCCCGCGGTATGTGCCAGCCTGAAGCCCTCTCAGGAGATGTGCGGGAGGAATAATCAGGAGGCCCTGGAATATCTTACGAGGCTGGAGAAAGAAACGGGATGGGAAAGTAAAGCTTAACCGGAAGAAGAGAAGAAAGAATAAGGATATCATAAGAATACAATAGGAAGAACCGATAATTTGTGAAAATCACATATTACCGGTTCTTCTTTTCTTGTTTTAGCTGACTTTTAAAACAGTAGTTCTACATTTGCCGCCCTAGAAGTTCGACTATTGTAGAACGCTGCAATCGGTGAGAAGCCAGCAGGGTGATTGCATAGGGGACAAGTCCCATGACACAGCAGAGCAAAACCAGCGGCCAAAAGGGAAATGTAAATTGAAGATAGTATACGCCGATTTTGACCAGCAGCCGGTATAGGCCAAACCCCAGGCCTAATCCGAGTACAGTGGAGAGCACCGAGCAGATCAACGATACAAGTATTCCTTCATGCGTAAGCAGCTTGTTGATGCTTTTTCGGCTTAGCCCTATTGCCATCAATACACCCAATTCCTTTTTCCGTTGTTCTATTCCCATATATGTCGCACTGGCCAGATTGAGGAAGCCGATTAATGCCACAACAGCTACAATCAAAAGAACCAGCAGGGTTACGCCGGTAATCTGCCGCTTGAGCTCGTCAGAAAGCGCTTTCTGTGATTTTAATGACAGCTCCGGCTCTTGCAGACAAAGGGTTTTAATAACCGGATACAGGTCGTCATGCATTTCTTCGTCTATGGTTAGTATGGCTCGCCGGTAATTCTCATTCCAGCCGAAGGCTTTAAAGGAATCCTGCAGAGTGTACAGCATGGGAAGCGATCCCCAGAACCCGGCGTAATTTACATCACCAGCGTCTGCCACACCGACGATGCGAAAGGTCATAGCTTTATCGTCAGAGTCGGGATGGAGCATATCCCGATAGGTTAGTGTTATTTCCTTCCCTGCAGCAAAGGCAGCCAGGAGAGGTGATTTGTCATAGTCAGAGGAATTCCTGATTACGGCGATTACATTGTGCGGATCATTAAAATCTTCCATTGTTACGTGTCCATCCTTGATATGGGAAAGAATTTTCTCCATAGTGTGTTCCTCTACACCTGCGACAGCGGTATCGCCGCTCATCCGGTCTTCTTCCGACCGATAATAGGCGTTGAGCATCACGGTGTCCACCTCTGTAACGCCATCTAATCCGCGTATGGTATCAACCAGATCATGGCTCAGAGGGTCATTAATCAGGATAGTGCCGTCCTCGTATTGAACCGTTTTGAAAGTGTCATTGGAAATCACTATATCCCCCACAACCCGCTTGCTTACAAGAGAATCAATACTGTCCCGCAATGAAAAAGCAATGGTGGAAACCCCGATAAACAATATCCCGCTAAAGGTAAGGGAGAGCACCGTGCCAATGGTGCGGCTGCGTTTCCGGGACAGGTTGATATGTGCCAGGGTGTCCAGCGTGATGGTTTCAACCGTTGGTCTATGCCCTTGCTTGTCCTTTGCACCAGTAAACCGGACAGCATCAACCGGCGCTATTTGCGAAGCTTTCCTGGAAGGGCGCATAACGCCGATCAGCACCATAACCAGTGTTACCGCAGCGGAGAGCAGATAGGCGGCGGGCGATAAGGTATAAGTGATAGGAAGCCCTGCGATGGCATCGATCGTCCCTGTCCCGAAATATCCGGTAAGGGTACCCGCAAGCAGACCGAAGGGTAAGCCAAGGAGGGTGCAATAGAGGGCTTCTGTACGTACACAGCTCTGTATCTGTTTTTTTGATGCGCCAATGAGAAGCAGCAGGCCGTATTGATGAATCTTCTTCTCAATGGAGAGATTATAAGCATTATAGATAACCAGTGCGCCCGCTGCACATAGGATCAGCAGAACCGCCGCGGTGAAAAGGATGATGGAGAAATCATGAAAATTGGCGGATAAATATTTTTCATTAAGAGAAATATCCTGTTTTGGTATATCCGCAAGTTCTGCCAGCCGGGAGGCAGTACTCCGCGGTTCATACTTCCCTTTGAAGCGCAAAAACAGTTCTGCCCTGTGATCGAACTTTTCCGTGAGGGGGAGTGACACAAAAATATCGTAGATATCCATTGCCGCATACATCCGCTGTTCCTGCAGTATGCCGGAGACGACAAAATGCAGGGTGGTTTTCTCAGTAAGGCTTCCGTCGGGCCCTTGCGCTTGAAAGCTCAGGTCAAACTCTGCCCCGATCTTTGGATCGATACCCAGATATTCCGCCACATGGGGCGGAATCGCCGCTTCCTGCTCCTGTCGGGGCGGCCTGCCGGAGGTCAGCTTAAAGCCTGCCATCTGCCCCAAGGCTGAAGAATAGGAGAGTATAATTCCGTCTTCCCCGTTGATGGAATTCCCCCACCCGTTCATACGCAGATGCAGGTCAGACAATGCGACTTCCCTTCGCGAGGACAGCAGTGCGGTCTGTTCTTCTGTAACGAAATTGTACTTTACATGGCTGTCTCCCGTGGACTCCAGCAGATTATCAATGAGGGACTGCTGTACGCTGAAGCCCAGATTAACAACGGCGCAAATCAGAGCAGAGGCCAATGCGATCATTAAAATGATGTGTTTGCTCTGACTGACGCTTTTTCGTGCGAAAGAGGAAATCTTCATCATCAGCCCTCCCATACCACGCCGTCTTCGATGCGCAGCACCCGGTCGCAGAATTGGGCCACCTTCTCATCGTGGGTGATGATGGCCATGGTCTGTCCCAGCTTTTGCGCCGACGAGCGGAGCAGGTTCAGCACCTCCGCACCGGTTTTGGAATCGAGATTGCCTGTGGGTTCGTCAGCCAACAGTATCGCGGGCTGGGTTACCAGAGCCCGGGCAATAGCAACACGCTGCTGCTGGCCGCCGGACAATTGACTGGGCAGACTTTTCTGTTTGTCCCCAAGCCCCAGAATCTCCAGCAAAGCCTGAACGCGGGGCTGATCCACAATGCGTCCGTCCAGACCGAGGGGCAGCACGGTATTTTCATAGACATTCAGCTGCGGCATGAGATTATACATCTGAAAAACAAATCCGATACGCCGGCGGCGAAGCAGGGCCAGTGTTTCATCGCTGTGGGAGTAGATGTCCTCCTCTTCAATCAATACCCTGCCATCCGTAGGACGGTCAATTCCTCCCAGCAGATGCAATAGGGTGCTTTTTCCTGAACCGGAGGAGCCGACGATGGCCACCGCTTCCCCGCGTTGGATTGTGATGCTGGCTCCTTTCAGCGCATGAACCTGGGTTTCTCCTATTTGATATGTTTTTGATAGGTTTTCTGTCTTTACAACCATAAATTATCCCTTCCTTTCCAGAAGACATCATAGCACATGAACCTTACGGCATTCTGACACCAACCTAACAATTTTGTAAGAATACTGAGAAAACGCTCCCTTTTCCTTTCTCGGAGGCCACGGTAATATTGCCGCCCTGCTGGCGCAGGATTTCACGGGCAATGGTTAATCCCAGGCCGGTTCCTTCCGCACGCCGGGCCTCATTGCAGCGAACGCGGTAGAAGCGTGTGAAAATCCTGGTATATTCCAGGGGATCAAGTCCGATTCCTGTGTCGGCAATATCAATGCGGGTATAGATGGGACCCTTCTCTACAGATACGGTAATTCCGCCGGTGAAGGTGTATTTAATGGCATTATCCAGGATATTGCATAAGGCCTCCCTTGTCCAAACGGGG
Organism: Anaerotaenia torta; assembly: GCF_050433395.1. Lineage (NCBI taxonomy): Bacteria > Bacillati > Bacillota > Clostridia > Lachnospirales > Lachnospiraceae > Anaerotaenia > Anaerotaenia torta. The sequence goes on along the minus strand of NZ_JBNPXH010000002.1, from coordinate 70,792 downwards.
TCATGAGCCAGCTCCAGTGTATCGGGCAGAGAAGGGGTAATGGTTAATCCTTTTGCCTCGGCCTGTGCCGTAACGGAGGATACCGCGGCACATACTGTTTTTACAAGATCCGAAGGGACTTTTTTCACAGCCACCAGCCCGTTTTCCAATCGTGTGATCTTAAACAGCGCATCGGTGAGCCAGTTTATTTTCTCGGCCTGTTTTTTGCATTGGTCAAGAAATGCCGCTTGTTCCTCTGCGGTATGGGACGGGTCACCGGCCAGATCCAGATGCAGCATTAACGAGGAGAGCGGGGTCTTAATCTGATGGGAAATATCGCTCATCAAACCCAGGATGCTTTCACGTTCGGCATTACTTTTTTGTTTGCCGGCCTCTAAAGACCGCAGCACCTGCCAGACCTTTTCTTCCAGAATGCCCGCCGGCATTTCTATGTGCTCTCCGTTCAGCAGTTTATCTAATTTTGCAACCAGTTTTATTTCTTTTCTTTTTAAGAACATTACACATCACCATTTAGACGATAGCCAACTCCGCGCACCGTCTCGATGAAAGACGGACGGGAGGGATCACGCTCTACCTTTTCACGCAAGCGGCGTATATTGACGGCTAATGTGTTCTCGTCGACAAATTCACCGTTGGCATCCCATAGCTCCTGTAAAAGCCGTTCCTTTGTTACTATTTGTCCGGCGTTGCGCAGCAGGAGATTCAGCAGCCGCAGCTCATTCCGTGTCAGCAAAACGGCTGTTCCGCGAACATATGCGGATTGCCTGGAGGTATCCAGGGATATTGTGCCCGTACTTGGATCGGTTTCAATACGGCGGGCCACTGCATTGCATTTGCTCAATAGGACGGATATACTGAAGGGCTTGGTGAGATAATCATCCGCACCGATGTCGTAGCCCATGATGATGTCTGTCTCTGTGTCCTTCGCCGTAAGGAACAGGATATGGGTTGCAGGTGCGGTCTGGCGTATGCGGCGGCACAGATCAAGTCCGCTTCCGTCGGGAAGGCTGATGTCTAAAATCGCCATGTGAAAGTTGCCGTTATTTAACAGGGAAAGGGCGCCTTCCACAGTATCGGCACAGGCGACCTCATTTCCTTCTTTGTTAAGTTTGAATGAAATTCCATTTTGAAGAGATAAATCATCTTCCACAAGTAATATACGCATACTTCACCTTCCGTTTCATTCCTGAAATTTTTTATTATCACGATGTAGCAAAAGCTATCACCATATTATATACGAGGAAACGGACAGGATCAAGCTGTGTAAAGCTGTTTTTAGAGAAATCAAATAAAAAGCTCCGCTGCCTTCCGAGAGAAATCGGCTGGCAGCAGAGCATGACAAGCATATAAACAGATATGTCATTGCTTCAAGCAAGCTTGATCAATGTCCTATCCATCATAGACTTGCTCATCGTGGACATTATACCGTAACACTGCGGCACATATCGCATTTCAGGTATCGGCTGAGACGCTTCTCAAAATCCCGCACATCCACATCCATGCTGTCAAAGATCGATTGATCCACCGTATCGGCCACGGGGGCGCCCATGCATCTCCAGGCATAATGCTGTGCGATATGAGTGCAGGATACAAGCTCGTGATGGATGATACAGCGGTCCATGGGACGGTGATGATAAGCGGCTATTTCATACATCGGGAAGGGAAGCTCCCAGAGATCGATAAAATGACCGCCGATTTCCTGGTGCTGTAGCTCGTATTCATTTTGATCCAGCAGGACATAATCCTCCAACGTCAGATCCCTGCCCAGAGTGCCCTGCTTCTGCAGGCCTCTGACCAGAAGGATTAAACCGATGTTGTGCAGGAGCCCGGCAAACATGGAAGCATCCGGGGGCTGTTTGTGAAAGAAGGTCTCATAGAGGAAGAGAAGGATGCGGTTGGTCAGATAGGCATGTTTCCACAGCAGATCCGGTTCCTCCCCCCGGTCTTCCTCGGGAACGGCGGTACCTACAACGCAGGCCCAGTACATAAAGCTTTTCAGATTATGCAGCCCGACATAATTCACCATCTGCCGGATTGTACCCGGCATAACCCCGTATACCGCTGATTTGCCCACCTGAAGGAGAAGATTGGAGATGGCGGCTTCCTGCTCCATGGCTTCAATCACAGCCTCCGTATTCTCTTCCTCGATGAGGGAAATTATCTTGTCACAGCCGTCGGGGATGCAGGAGCTGCAGCCCATTTCTTCGATCATATCGGTCAGATAACTGGAATTGAGCGCCGTATCATCTTCAAAAAGCTTATTGATATTCTCCAGCAGCTCGTTGTTATTCCAGGGTTTGAATACATATAGTTTAGCTATGTTATGCAAGAGAGCGCGATACATGGGTTTTTCATCAGTATAGCCGCTTAGGATAACGCGGATGATCTTCGGGTATTTTTCTTTGATTATGCTTAAGAGCTGATAGCCATCGAGCACCGGCATGCGCATATCGCTGATTACCATATCAACGTTGGTAGTTTCCATCAGCTTCAATGCATCCATGCCATTTTCCGCCGTAAATATCTCATAATCTGTTTCAAAAAACAATCTCGATAGAGCCTTCAGGATTTGCACTTCGTTGTCAACGATTAAAATTTTCTTCATACCCATCATCCTTTCGTTTTGTAAAGTCATGTTATGATTAGTCTGGCAAATGCGGTGTCCAGACCGTTTACATTGCCGGTAGGATCGGCAGTGTAATCAGGAAAGCCGCCCCCTTGCCAAGCTCACTTTTCACGTCAATTGAGCCCTTGTGTTTGTTCACAATGATGTCATAAGATATGCTTAAGCCCAGACCGGTTCCTTCGCCGGTCACTTTGGTGGTAAAGAAGGGCTCGAATATCCTGGGGAGACTTGCTTCCGGAATTCCGGGACCGTCATCGAGGATCTGAATGAAAACCTGCTGGTCTGCCTTCCTGGCAAGGATTTGGATTAAGCCCCGGCCCGGACGTTCCTGTGACCGGATTGCCTCTGCCGCGTTGAGAATGATATTGATAAATACCTGCCCCAATTGAACCCGGTTACAGTATATAATGATGTCATCCGGCACCTCCAGCCGGACATCGGCCACAGGGCTGACTTCATCGCGGGTGGTGAGGATAATCTGGGAGAGCATATCCAATAATACATGGGTGCTCTTCACGCTGTCTCCGGAGGTGCGGGCGGATACCCTTAAGGAAGTGATAATATCCGTTATTCTCTTGATACCGCTGTCGGTATCGGAGAAGATATCCTCCAGATTATTTAATATTATATCCATTTTTAAAGTACGGTATTTGTCCGTCACCTGGGTTTTGTACCGGTGAAAAACGGACTGCTGCAAATCGCCGGAGGGCTCCTCCTCATTCATTCCGGCCTGTACCAGGTCCAGAAATTCCTTTATGCGGCTGAAATATCTTCGCAGAATATCAAAGTTGCTGCTGACAAAGCCCATGGGATTATTGATTTCGTGGGCAATTCCGGCAGCCAGCTGACCGATGGCGGCCATCTTTTCCGATTGGACAAGACTGAACTTAGCCTCTGTAAGCTGTGCGTTCATTATCTTGAGTTCCTCATTCTGCTTCTGTGTCATTTCGATCAGCGCTTTGAGGCGGTTGGAGCTGTTCTTCGCTTCAATGGCTACCTTAAGGCGGGCATTGAATTCAATGTGATTAATGGGCTTGTTGATATAATCAAAAGCACCCAGATCAAAACACCTTGTATAGCTTTCCAGATCATCCAGAGAGGTGAGCATAATAACAGGCACATCATCATATTCCGGATCGGATTTTAGCCGGGCCAGCAGGTCAATGCCCGTAACTGCCGGCATGAGGATATCCAGGATGATAATATCAATGCTCTCCTGGGCCAGCAAAAGCTCTACCTGAATGGGATCATTGCACAGGAAGATCTGCGTGATGTCTGGGATGGCGTCTAAATAACTTTTGGCGATGGTAAGATTGAGTTGACTGTCATCGACGACCAGTACCTTCATATTATAGTCTCCGTTCCTGAGTGGGATTGTCTTTTGTTTATACAATTATATCAAATGAAAGAAAATATTTCAACTGAAGATGTGCATTTTAACGATAAATGGTGTGTCATATTTCTGTGCGATATAACAATAGCACAAAGATTGATAAAAAATGATAAAGTATTTATTCCCGTTTTATGCCGTATTATACGGAAAAAAAGTGACTTTATCGGGCGGGCATGGTATAATGTCGGCAGACATTATACCGGTGCCGACCGAAGGGAGTGCACATCCTGGCACGAAGTGCCATACCATAGGAGCTTGCGACTATGGTATAATGTCGGCAGACATTATACTCACGCATTTATGCGTGTGCGCCGGAGCGAAGCGTAGTGCGCAGTCCTTGAGTTCCCAGTCTGCGGACACGATAGGTTCTGAATTCGACAAAGAGATAAGGTACAAAGGAGCAAGATGACAAAGGAAGCGGTTAAGCAGATTTTATCTGTATTGGATAAAGAATACGGCACTACCAAGGAAGGGTTTCTATACGAAGCAGACTGGCAGCTTTTGCTGGCAATCATGCTGAGTGCACAGAGCACAGACAAACAGGTGGACGAGGTTCTGCCGGGACTATGGAAGCGGTTTTCCAATGTCCGGCAGATAGCCGAGGCCAGCGAGGAAGAAATCCAGGATCAGATCAGAATGGTGGGCTTATATAAAAACAAGGCAAAAAACATGAAGCAATGCTGCCGCCAGCTTATGGATGAATATGGCGGTAAGGTTCCTGCGGCCATTGACGAGCTGCTTAAGCTGGCGGGAGTGGGAAGGAAGACGGCCACATTGTTTTTGGCGGATGCCTATAATATACCGGGAGTCACTGTAGATACCCATGTTTTTAGAATAGCCAGGAGGCTTGGCTGGGCAGAAGGAAAGAATCCGGTGCAGGTGGAGTTTGAATTGATGGAGCTGCTCCCGGAGGAACACTGGAACCGGATTAATTTCCAATTGATTTATCATGGACGGAGCATCTGTACCGCAAGAAAATGTCATTGTGAGCGTTGCTTTCTGAGTACCTGGTGCGATAAGAAAATGTGATGCTTGGTATCATGATAGAGATGGAGCTGTTCAAAGATAAAATCAAAAGGAAAAGATAAGGTTAATTAAGAGCTGGAAGGAGAAAATAAATGAAATTGATTATAATACGCCACGCAGATCCGGATTATTCTATAGATTCTCTTACGGAAAAGGGTTGGAAGGAGGCGGAGCTTCTTTCCAACCGTATTGCTGCTATGGATGTAAAAGCATTTTATGTTTCACCTCTGGGAAGGGCAGGGGATACGGCCTCTGTTACGCTGAAGAAAATGAACCGGGAAGGGAAGGTGCTTCCCTGGCTACAAGAATTCCGTGTACCGGTTGTTGATCCCGATACAGGGAAGGAGCGGATATCCTGGGATTGGCTTCCTTCTCTGTGGACAAAGGCAGAGGATTACTATGACAAGGATCGCTGGCATCTGGCTCCCGTCATGAAAGCCGGGCAGGTATATGAAGAAGCGATGAAGGTATACACGGGTCTTGATGAAGTGTTGAAGGAGCATGGGTATGAACGTGAGGGCAAGATTTACCGTGTCCTTAATCCTAATTGTGATACGATTGTTATGTTCTGCCATTTTGGGGTGGAGTGTGTGATGCTGGGCCATCTTCTCGGCATATCCCCCATGGTATTATGGCATGGCTTCTGTGCGGCTCCTTCCTCTGTTACCACGCTTGTTACCGAGGAGAGAACGAAGGGGATTGCCAGCTTCCGGATGGGCTCTTTCGGAGATATTTCACATTTGTATGCAGCCGGTGAAGAGCCTGCTTTTGCAGCCAGATTTTGTGAAATCTATGATAATATGGATGAAAGGCATTAAGAAGCGGGAGGCTGCAGAGCCGGAGAGATGGGATGATTGTATAATTGTGCATAAGAAGGGCCGGGGTGAATGACCCCGGCCTTTTGTGATGAAATTTATTATATCGGTTTGATGTGACTTTATCACACAGATAAGGAGTGAAAATGGCAGTCCGCATCTTGACATTAATATAACTATACCGTAATATTTGAATATAATAATATTATAATTAGAGCGCCAAAAGGCGCTGCAATTACTATAATTAGGTTACGGAAAGAAGGGGTGGTATGAATAATAATTTCCATAAGTACAACGAAACGGCAGAGCTGCTGAAGACCATTGCTCATCCCGTCAGATTGTGCATTATCAAAGGCCTGCTGGAGAAGGGGGAGTGTAATGTGACCTATATGCAATCCTGTCTTGGCACGCCCCAGTCGACGGTGTCACAGCATATCCAGAAGCTGAAGGCAGCCGGAATTATTGAAGGGCGAAGAAGCGGGTTAGAGATATTTTATAAGGTGAAAAACAACAAGGTGGCTGAGTTGATACGGCTGCTGTTTTATGAGGAAAGCAATACGGCACAATTATAAATCAGGTATGATGGAGGAATAAGGAATGAGTAAAAAAGTATTGATTGTAGGCGGCGTGGCAGGCGGAGCATCCGCGGCGGCCAGACTGAGAAGATTGGATGAGACGGCAGAGATTATTATGTTTGAGAGGGATGAATACATCTCCTTCGCCAATTGCGGCCTGCCCTATTATATCGGTGAGAATATCAAGGAACGGGAGAAGCTCCTGGTACAGACACCGGAGTCCATGAAAGCCAGATTTCATATCGATGTGAGGAATAATACAGAGGTAACCGGAGTCAATCCGGCAGGCAAGACGGTTACCGTTAATTCAAAAACACGGGGAAGCTATGAGGAAACCTATGATTATCTCATCCTGTCTCCCGGAGCAAAGGCTCTGAGGCCTAATATTCCTGGAATTGACAGCGATAAGATATTCACGCTGAGAAATATCCCCGATACGGACAGGATAAAGGCCTATGTGGATCAAAAGGGTATAGGGAGCGCAATCGTAATCGGCGGCGGCTTCGTAGGCGTGGAGATGGCGGAAAATCTCAGGGAGCGGAAGCTGAAGGTAACGCTTGTGGAAGCGGCGCCCCACATTCTTGCCCCATTTGATTCTGACATGGTGATTATTGCTGAAAAGGAGCTGGTGGAGAATGGAGTAAGCCTGCATCTGAACGATGGAGTGAAAAGCTTCCATGAAGCAGCGAATCAGGTGGAGGTTACTTTGAACAGCGGGACTGTGCTGAGTGCGGATATGGTGGTATTGGCCATTGGCGTTGCTCCGGATACGGCATTTCTTAAGGACAGCGGAATTGAACTGGGGGCCAGAGGGCATATTCTTGTCAATGACCGGATGCAGACCAACATGGACGGCATTTATGCCGTGGGTGATGCCATCGAGGTGGTGGATTACGTGACCGGGGCGAAGACGGCGATACCGCTGGCGGGTCCTGCCAATAAGCAGGGGAGAATCGCGGCGGACAATGTGGCCGGATTGAACTCCGCCTTCAAGGGATCTCAGGGAACCTCCATTCTTAAGGTGTTCGGACTGACGGCAGCCAGTACCGGCGCTAATGAAAGAACCCTTCAGAGACAGAACATAGCTTATAAAACGGTTACCATTCATCCGGTATCCCACGCATCCTACTATCCCGGAGCGGCGCCGATGACATTGAAGCTGATTTTCGGAGAGGACGGGAAGGTTCTGGGAGCGCAGGGTATGGGCTATGACGGCGTGGATAAACGGATTGATGTGATTGCGACGGTCATCCGTCTGAAGGGCAGCATCTATGATCTGACGGAGCTGGAGCTGTCCTACGCGCCTCCCTTCTCCTCGGCAAAGGACCCGGTAAATATGGCAGGGTTTGTCGCACAGAATATTCTGGAGGGAAGAAGCCATATAGCAACCTGGAGCCAGGTGGAGGAAATGCCCAGGGAGGACTATATTCTGCTGGATGTCCGTACGGAGGAGGAGTATTATAACGGACATGTGGAGGGTGCGGTTAATATTCCGGTAGACAGCCTGAGAGAACGTATGTCCGAGCTGGATAAAAACAAAAAGATAGTGGAGTATTGCCAGGTGGGTCTTCGGGGATATGTGGCAGACCGTATCCTAAGTCAAAACGGCTATGATGTTCTCAATGTTACCGGCGGATATAAGACGGCAGACGCCCTTCGCTTTGATCCTCAGGCGGCGGAAAGCAGCGAAGCACAGGGCGGGAACAAGCCGTCCGGCAATACCGGACATACGGTTATTGATCCGGATACTCAGACGGTAAAAAAGGAAGCGGACTGGAACGGGAAGATCCATAAGACCCTGGATGCCTGCGGATTGTGCTGCCCGGGCCCTTTGATGCAGGTGAAGGCATCCCTGGCTGACATGGAGGAAGGGCAGGTACTGAAGGTTATTTCTACCGATCCGGGCTTTTATGAAGATATTAAGGCCTGGTGTAAGCGCACCAACCATGAGCTTCTGGAGGTGACGAAGGCGGGATACAATATTACGGCATTCATCAGGAAATGTACGAAGGACGATACGGTGAACCCCGCCGGTCTGTCAGCGCCGGTCAGGGATAATAAGACCATGGTGGTCTTCAGCGGGGATCTGGATAAGGCGATTGCATCCTTCATCATAGCCAACGGCGCGGCATCCATGGGAAAAAAGGTGACCATGTTCTTCACCTTCTGGGGACTTAATATTTTGCGCAAGCCGGAGAAGATGAAGCTGGAAAAAGGCGTGGTTGAGCGTATGTTTGGAATGATGATGCCCAGAGGCAGCAGAAAGCTGAAGCTGTCCAAGATGAATATGATGGGAATGGGCGGCAAGATGATCCGTAAGGTTATGAAGGATAAGAATGTCTCTTCCCTGGAGGAGTTGATTCGGTCCGCAATGGACAGCGGTATCGAGATCGTTGCCTGTCAGATGTCAATGGATGTAATGGGATTGAAGAAGGAAGAGCTGATTGACGGAATTAAAATCGGCGGAGTAGGCTATTATCTTGGAGAAGCAGAGGATTCCAATGTAAATCTGTTTATCTGATTAATGTGTGTATGAACACAGGGAAATAAGATACCCTTGAATAATTTCTTATCATTGATGGTGTCAGCAGGAAGCGGGGATATTCCGGAAGGAGGTATTTGTGCAGATGCCGTTGCATTATGAGAGATTTTCAAGGGTATTATTGTATATTGATTGCAAAAACGGGAATGGAACTTTGTATTTTTATGTTTGTTTAGTGGAAAGTATTTGAAGATGATGATATAATAAAGCGTAGTAAGCATGATACGAGCTTGCCTGTAATTATATGATCTAATGAAAGCGGAATGAGGATAGTGCGAGAAGAACATTCGCACAGCAAGCCTGCCTGCAAATTCCGATTGGAGCAACAAGATCATGAACCGGGTTTTGGTTCAGGGTATAATAAAGCGTAGTGCCCAGTGCGAGGAAGATACATGCACGGCAAGGAGAGCGTTTGCACAAAATAGAGGATAGTAAGGGAAGGATGCTGAAGGAATCAGCATCCTTGAGAATATTAACATGGTGAAGTTAGGAGATGTGGGATGCTTAATCATAGAAATATTCAATTTAACAGAGCGGCTGCAATCCTGATGATTTTGATTCTGGTTTTTGTTCCGGTTCATGCTTCCGGCGAGGTTGCACCCATTGAGGAGGCTCAGGAGGAGATCGAGAACATCTCTCAGGAGGAGATGGGAGTTCTGGAGGAGCTGTTTGTCATCTCGAAGGAGATGGAGGAGATCCAAAGGGAGGAAGCCAGGATAAAGGAAGAGGTTACCGCTCTTACCCGGCAGGCCGCTGACCTGGAGGAGGAGATCGGGAGGATGCAGACCGACTATGACACCGGACTTGAGGTGTTGAAGCAGGTGCTGATTTATTACCAGCGGGGAGGCCCGGCAACCTATCTTGAGATTTTGCTCAATGCGGAGAGCTTTACCCAGTTTTTGAAAAGCCTCAATGTTCTCAGGGACATTTCCCGCAATGTAGGCGATTTATTGACCTCCCTGGAGGAGGGAAGAATTGCGCTGGAGGAAGAGAAGCGGCATTTGGATGAAAATATGGCAGCGCTTCAGAAGAAGCAGGAAGAGCTGGAAGAAAAATGGACACAGCGGGAGCAGGTGCGTCAGAAGCAGGAGGCCTATCTTTCCGGTTTGCAGGAAAAAAGGGTTTATTATGAGGAGCAGCTTCAAAAGCTGGAGCTGCTCTGGACCAACTGTCAGGAGCTGTTTCAGAATATTGTTGCCGAGACCGGCAGAATCATTGGAGAGGGTTATTTTACTATCGAGGATCTGAATCTGGGATTAGGGCTGTTTTCACTGCCCGGGTCCATCGGAGAGGAGACCTTTAACCGGGTGCTGAATGACAATTCCGATATGGAGGAGACCTATTTCCATTTCCATGAAGAAGGAGTTACTCTTGAAGTGCCCGGGCTGCATCTGGTCCTACAGGGGGATTTCATCCTGGCTGGGGAGCGGGGAATACAGTATGAGGTGTTATCCGGAAGCTTTTATGAGCTGCCTCTGGATGAAGTATCCCTTGGCGGGCTCTTTGAAAAAGGTTCGTTGGTCCTGGATTTTAGCCAGATTGCCGGTGAGATTGGCAGCATTGACTTTGCCCTGCAGGAAGTGGAGAGTCAGGAGGGCAGCCTGGCATTTGTCATAAAATTGAAGTGGTAGCGGATGGGAGGTTTCACATAGTATGATAGAAGCGAGGAATGTATCCCTGGTCTATCCCGACGGAACCAGGGCTTTGAATAATGTCAGTCTAAAGATAGAGCAGGGGGAACTGGTGTTTATCACAGGACCCAGCGGATCGGGGAAGACCAGTCTGCTGAAGCTTCTGATCGGCATGGAGTATGCCAGCCAGGGAGAATTAACCGTCCTCAGGCAGGAGATGGTAAAGGGGAAGGAAGGAAAAATCCGCAGGCTGCGCAAGGCTATGGGTCCGGTATTCCAGGAGTTTAAGCTGATCGAGGGAAGAACAGCCTTAGAGAATGTCATGATGGGAATGCGATTTTTGGGGATGTCGCCCCGCAAAATCAAGGAAGAGGCAGGAAATGCGTTGATTCGGGTTGGATTGGAAGAGAAACGGTATACCAGGGTGGAGAATCTGTCCTGGGGTCAGGCACAGAGGGTAGCCATAGCCAGGGCTGTTGCAAGAAAGCCGGCGCTGATTCTGGCGGATGAGCCTACCGGGAATCTGGATCATACCAATGCGGTGCATATCCTGGAATTGCTGGCCGGTTTTAAGGACAGCCGTACCACGGTGGTTATTACAACCCATGCGACTCATCTGATCGAGGAATATAAGGAGGCCGTCTTTGTATCGGTCAGCGGCGGTGAAATAACCGTCCAAAGGGGTGCGGATGCTTCCGGTGTGTCAGAGCCGGCAGGTAATATCGGGCATTATGGAGGGAAGGAATGAAGACATTTTTCTATAATATAGGATATTTTATTCTTGAGGCGGCCCGAACCATCCGATTCAGCCCTCTGTCTAATTTCTTCTCAGTAATCGGAACCGGTCTGATCCTGTTTCTTCTTGGGATCGTATGTGTTGGCTGGTCCGTGGGGGACAGGATAGTACAGATGCTGGAGCAGGAGGCGGAGATCAGCGCCTATATTACGGATACTGCCGATCCGGCACAGATTGAAGAGCTGGAACAGAGGATTCTCAGAATCAATGGGGTGACGGAGGTTACATTTATTTCGGAGGAACAGGCGAAATCTCAGATGGAGAAGCTTCTGGGGGAGGAAGCCCGGATACTGGAGCTGTTTGATGAGAATCCCTTTGAGAGGTTTTTGGAAGTCAGAATCAGGCTGGACCGGATGGATGAGGTGATTGCCGGATTGGAGCTGCTGCCGGGGATTGATTATGTAAGGGATAACCGGGAGGTTCTGGAGCAAATGAGGGGAATTACAGAGGGAATGAAGCTGGGCGGGGCCTTTCTTATTCTTGCCGTGGGAATTACTACCTTGATTATTATCTCCCATATGATCCGCCAGGGCATCTACAATAACCGGGAGCAGATTAAGACCCTTCGGCTCCTGGGAGCGCCGGGGGGCTTCATTGGCTTTCCGTTTCTGCTGGCAGGAACTCTTATGACCCTTCTTGGAGGGATATTGGCGGCTCTTGTACTGTATCTGATGCTGCAGGAGGGATACCGGCAGCTGGGCGAAGCCCTTTTATTCCTTCCCCTGCCGGGAAAGGAAACGCTGCAGAGAGAGGTCAGCATGATCCTGCTGACAGTCAGTGCCGTGTTAGGGCTGCTGGGCAGTCTGTTCGGCCTGGGGAGTATGAGAACACGAGCTACATAAGACGGACGGAGGAAGGACATGATTCAATTTATAAATGACTACAGTGAGGGAGCACATCCCAGAATATTAGAACAGATGATGAAATCAAATCTGGAGCAGAATACGGGCTATGGAGAGGACATTCACAGTGAACGGGCAAGAGCTTATATTAAAAGGGAGCTGGGGAGGGAGGATGTGGACATTCATTTTATTCCCGGAGGGACACAGACGAATCTCCTGGTGATTTCTTCTTTCTTAAGGCCGCACCAGTGCGTTATTGCAGCGGATACGGGGCATGTGAATGTTCATGAGACGGGAGCGATTGAGGCAACCGGCCACAAGGTGGTAACCGTACCCCACCGGGACGGCAAGCTGACCACAGATGGCATTAAAGAGGCTTTGCACCGCCATGAAGGAGAACACATGGTGCAGCCGAGGATGGTATATATCTCCAATACTACAGAGCTGGGAACGATTTATAATAAAAAAGAGCTGACGGCGATTCAGGAGCTGTGCAAGGAGGAGAGCCTGCTGTTATTTCTGGACGGGGCCCGTATGGGAAGCGCCCTTACCTGCAGGGAGAATGACCTTACCCTGAAGGATATTGCTGGTCTGACGGATGTGTTCTATATCGGAGGAACCAAAAACGGCGCCCTTTTGGGAGAGGCCCTGGTCATCTGCCGGCAGGAGCTGAAGGAGGATTTTCGATATCTCATCAAGCAGCGGGGCGCCATGTCGGCCAAGGGCTTTGTTCTTGGCATACAGTTTGAGGTGCTTTTCCAGGACAGGCTGTATTATGAGCTGGGAGCCCATGCAAACCGTATGGCAGAAAAGCTGGCGGCGGCCATTGAAGAAAGAGGCTTTGCCTTCTTTGCACCGGTATGCTCCAATCAGCTCTTTCCCATCCTGCCCAATGAAATGCTTGAGCGGATGGCTGGGGAGTATGGATTTTTAGTACAGGAGGCTTTGGATGAGGAGCACAGTGTAATCCGCCTGGTCACCTCCTGGGCAACCCGGGAGAGCGATGTTGACCGGTTGATTGATTTTATTAGAGTATAAACATTTTATTAAAGATAGAGGATGAATGATGCTGACAAGAACGAATCAGAAAAACGGGGATGAATTATCCATTCTGGGATTTGGGTGTATGCGGTTTCCTGCAAAGGGAGGGGGAATTGACGAGCCGAGATCCATTGCTTTAATCCGGTCCGCCATAGACGGAGGAGTGAATTATTTTGATACCGCTTATTTTTATTACGCGGGAAGAAGTGAATCACTTCTGGGAGAGGCTCTGACAGGAGGTTACCGCAGCAAGGTGAAGATTGCTACGAAGCTGCCGCCCTATATGGTCAGCAAGCTGGAGGGTGCGAAGAAGATCTTCGAGACACAGTGCACCAAGCTGAAAACGGATTATATTGATTATTACCTGCTCCATATACTGTCCGACAAGGCGACCTTGGACCGGATGATTCAAATCGGTGTTATGGAATGGCTGGAGAAGCTGAAGCAGGAGGGACGAATCCGCAATATCGGCTTTTCCTTCCATGGGGAAAAGACGGATTTTGAAGAGCTTTTGAGGGCGTATCCCTGGGATTTCTGCCAGATACAATATAATTATCTGGATGAGAATAACCAGGCCACAAAATCAGGGCTTGAGCTGGCCGGTTCCATGGGAATACCGGTGATCATCATGGAGCCGCTGCGCGGAGGAAAGCTGGTGAACAATCTTCCGGCAGAGGTGGTGAAGGCCTTCCGGGATTTTGATGAGGAGAGGACACCCGCCAACTGGGCTCTGCGATGGATCTGGAATCATCCCCAGGTAACGGTGGTTCTGTCGGGGATGAGTGATGAACAGCAGTTGGAGGAGAATCTGGAGATTGCCTCCATGGCAAGGGCCAATTCCCTGTCCCCGGAGGAGCTGGCGGTATTTGACCGGGTGAAGAAGATTATACTGGAGAAGACCCGGGTTCCCTGCACCGCCTGTGCTTACTGCATGCCTTGTCCGTACGGGGTTAATATTCCGGGGTGCTTTTCTGTTTATAACGACAAATATCTGCTGAATCTCAAGAGAAACCGGCGGAAATACATGCAGACCCTGGGGATTACCTCGAAGCATCCGGCTTATGCTTCCTTGTGCACGGAATGCGGAAAGTGTGAGCGGCATTGTCCCCAGAACATAGCAATCCGGAAGGAACTAAAGGCAGTTAAAAAGGAAATGGAAGGTCCTCTGTTTCGTTATATAGCAGGGATCTCCAGATGGTTATTGAAGGTGAAATAGAAATCCAATACTGAGAAGAGAGGCAGAATAGATATGTTTTAAAAATATCACATAGGAGAAAGGCCATAGGGCGGGAGACCCTGGGGTATTGTGGGAAGCATGAGAAAGAATTGGCAGAAGGCAATTTGTATTTTTATTGGTCTGTTTTCTTTATTAGTAAGCCTGATTTGGACGTATCGGGGATTAAAAACATATTCTGCAACTGTTATTTATCTGTTTAATATCTTAATTATCCTTCTTCTTGTCAGCATATTGATGCATGGGAAGGGAAGGAGCAGGAAAGCCGTGGACCACAGCAATTATACGGAATGGATTACGGATGGAAATATTGAAAACTGCAGCAAGCTCAGTGTGAGCATCAAAACCCTGGAGGATCTGGTTCGTCTGGCCATCGATCTTGACAAGAGAGTCATTCATGATTCCAAGCTTGGCAAATATTTTGTTCTGGCTGAGGATATGACCTACATCCATGATCCCGGGCTTATTAATCCGATGCTGGATGACAAGCAGCAGCTTGGAAGAATTCTGATTGAACAGGGGATGCTGACGACGGAGGAGCTGGAGACCGGATTGTATTATCAGAAACGGATCGGCTGCAAATTGGGAGAAAGCCTGCTGGCACTGGGCTTTATGGATGAAAGCACACTTTACAGCATGCTTGCGGCCCAGCAGAAAATTGCATATTATGAGCTGGATACAAAGAAGGAGTACCATGATACCGGGTGGACCGCCAAGATGAGCATTAATAAGGCCCGGGCTTTGCAAGCGCTGCCCCTGGGATACCGCTCCGACGGAAAGCTGGTCATTGCGTGCGGTGATGTGGCTAAGTCGGGGGTATCGCTGGTACTGCGGGAGATCTTTGGGGAAGACATCTATATTGTGGCGGCAAGGCCGATTAAGATATACGAAATATTGAATAAGGTGGATGTGCGGGAGCAGGCGAACAATGGCTTTGCCCAGCTTCGCAGGGAACACAGGGTAGAGGCCTATGAGCGTCTGTCGGAGAAGGAGTGGGAGCAGATCACAACGGCATATTATAACGGAAGGCTGGATACGGGCCTATTTATTAAGGCTGCCGGTCTGGTGGACCCGCTGCTGCTGATTCAAATTCCGAACAAGGATATCATAATCAGCTGGCTCACCGGAAAAGGCATTCTTGACGGGCAGGTTGCCAATCTGATTAAGACCCTCGAGCGTATTATCATCACCAGGAATACGCAGAAAGCGAAGACGCTTCCGGATCTGATGGAGCTGCTTTATGAGGCGCATTATATCACCAGAGAGGAAGCGGAATGGGCGGCAAAGAAGTCCCAGCAGGTAGGATGGCCGATACAGCAAATTCTGATAGAGGATTATATCGTAGCGGATGATACGATGGAAGCAGCCCTGCTGGTTCTGGATACGATGGATAGTATTTTGCGCAAGGCGAGGATATATTAGCCGGAGGCCGGATAGCGGTGATAGAGGATAGGAAAGGCGGCAAAGAGGAATGTATCGGGAGCTGTTAAAGGATTGTACCCTTTGCCCCAGGGATTGTCATGTGGATAGAACCAGAGGGCAGAGAGGCTATTGCGGGGCGGGAGAGGAGCTTGTTGTTGCCAGGGCGGCTCTCCACCTATGGGAGGAGCCATGCATTTCCGGGGAGGAAGGATCGGGAACCGTATTCTTCTCGGGGTGTTCGCTGGGATGTGTTTATTGCCAGAATGCCAATATAGCAAAGGGACTGGCAGGAAAGGAAATAACCCGGGGAAGGTTAACGGAGATATTTCTGGAGCTTGAGCTCCAGGGGGCGAATAATATCAATTTGGTTACTCCCGGCCACTATATTCCCCAGATCTTCGAAGGGCTTTCCCAGGCACGGCGAAAGGGACTTCAGATACCGGTGGTTTATAACAGCAGCGGATATGAGAAGGCAGAAAGTATACATTTGCTGGAAGGATTGGTTGATATCTATCTGCCGGACTTGAAATATTATGCTTCACAGCCTGCGATAAAGTATTCTAATTGCAGGGATTATTTTCTTCATGCTTCTGCAGCAATTGCAGAAATGGTACGTCAGACTGGTCCCCCGGAATTTGATGACAGGGGAATGATGAAGCGCGGGGTGATTGTGAGGCATCTTTTGCTGCCGGGATATCTTGCTGATTCGAAGAAGGTTATTGAATATTTATATGATACCTATGGAGATACAATATATATCAGTATTATGAACCAATATACACCGATGCCGGTAATGGCGGAATATCCGGAGATAAACCGCTGCGTTACGGAAGAGGAGTATGAGGAACTGGTTGATTATGCGATAGAGCTGGGTGTTGAAAATGGGTTTATCCAGGAGGGTGAAACCGCATCGGAGAGTTTTATACCGGAATTTAACGGAGAAGGAGTATAGCTGAATGCAAAAAGGAAACAGACCCGGATTAGGAAGTAAGACGGGAAAAGGAGATAAACAGGCGCAGGGAAATAGACCGGGACAGGATTATCACAAGGCAAATAAACGAAAAGAAAAATATGATTATGAGGCTTTTGAAGATTTTGATACCTTTGTGAAAGCAACAGGGTGGAAGAAGTCTGCAGGCAGCGTATCTGTTAAAACAGAGAAGAGGGCAGGAGGAAAGAAGCAAGAGAAAAGAACAGTGTTGAGAACCGAAGCTGTGAAAACGGATCGGGATAGAGGGATAAGGGGATTGCAGTCTGGCAGACAGCAGGTGAGGAATGGACAGAATCATGGACAAAACCTGGGACAAGATTTGGGGCAAGATTTGGGACAAAACGTAAGAAATAAAGAAAGAAAAAAAGAAGGAAACAGAGAAGGAAATAGAGAAGGAAGCAAAGAAGGAAATAAAGCAGGAAATAAAGCAGGAAAAAAGTCTCCGGCGAAAAAAGGGGATTGTGCGTTTCAGAAAGCTTGCGGGGCTTGTAATATTGGATATATCAGCTATGAAAAGCATTTGGAAGAGAAGCAGAAGGAAGTAGAAAAGTTATTAAAGGGATATGGAAAGGTTGAGCAAATTATTGGAATGGCGCAGCCGGATCACTATCGGCATAAGGTACATGTAGTATTTGACCATGACAGAAAAGGCAATCCGATTTCCGGTATCTATGAGGAGGGAACTCATCGCGTTATCGCAGTGGAACGCTGCCTTATTCATAATGAGAAGGCGGATGCAATCATTGCTACAATACGGGGGATGCTGAAGTCCTTTAAAATTCTCACCTATGATGAGGATTCCGGATATGGTTTGTTTCGGCATGTATTGATTCGTGTGGGGTATCACAGCGGAGAAATTATGGTGGTGCTTGTTCTTGCTTCACCGATTCTGCCGTCTAAGAATAATTTTGTAAAGGCGCTTAGAAAAGAACATCCGGAGATTACTACGATTGTTCTTAATGTGAATGACAAACATACCAGTATGGTGTTGGGTGAGAAGGAACAGGTGCTCTATGGCAAGGGATTTATTGAGGATAGTCTCTGCGAAAAGGTCTTTCGGATATCGCCGAAATCCTTCTATCAGGTAAATCCGGGACAGATAGAGATCCTGTACAGGAAAGCAATTGAATTGGCCGGTCTGACTGGTAATGAAACCGTTGTTGATGCTTATTGCGGCACTGGAACTATCGGTTTGATTGCGGCGGATCATGCAAAACGGGTTATTAGTGTTGAGTTGAATAAAGATGCGGTACGTGATGCTGTAGTGAATGCAAAGCGTAATGATACGAATAATATTGAATTTTATCAGAATGATGCTGGGGTATTCTTAAGTCAGATGGCGGAGAAAGGTGATACAGTAGATGTGATCTTTATGGATCCTCCGAGAACTGGAAGCACGCCGGAGTTTTTGAATGCAGCCGCAAGAATTAGTCCTAAAAAGGTGGTTTATATCTCCTGTAATCCGGTGACTTTAGCAAGAGATCTGGAACATTTGACTAAGAAGGGGTATAAGGTAAAGAATATCATACCAGTTGATATGTTTGCATGGACTTCTCACGTTGAGACAGTCTGCTTGATGTCACGAAAAGAAAGTAAATAGGCTCTATAAGGCTTGAAATTAAAGGTTTTCAGACTTCGGTAATAATAACCGATTGCTGGGAACCTTGTTTTTTTGCCCTTAGAGCAAAGCTAATGAAGTGAAAAAAGGGTTAGGGTTGAGACTACAGAACTGCTTTTAGCCTTGCGAGACAATGGAACTGATGTTTTTGGGATAGGTTGAGACTATGAAACTGTTGTTTAGGTCGAACTATTTATGTGCTTCCTTCCGTTTAACTGAAAAGCATCATGGGATTGAATATGTTCGATAGCAGCATTAAGGCTCCTGGCGTCTCTGTGTCTGTGGTATTCGTCATGACTGTTATGTTTGTGATATATTTTGAAATGTCTGAAGGTTGGGTATTCTTCTACTTGGATAGCCCAGAAGTGTTTGGTATTCTTTGATTATACATAGATGGTATAACACCCCATCTGCAGTATATTAAAATACTGGGGGTCAATAGATTTTAATTCAGATTTAGTTATCATTTGGTTCTCCTTATTGTTAGTCTTTAATGGAAATTTACCTAGAAACAGGTTGTAGAAGATTAGAGATATAAGAATATTAGTTAAAGTTTATCAATAGTATCTTTGCAAGACAAGTGGTTATATTTGCTGAAGTTTTTAAAGAATTTCCCTAATTTTGTACATTAATATTATATTTCACTCACTATGATAAATAGGTTTTTCAGTATATAATTTCAGTATATAGGTTTACGAATAACTTATATTAGTAGTGAAAATATATCAGCAAGATAGTTAATGTAGGTATGAGGAAGGATGCAACTGATTTTAAGAGAATTGATACGGTTGTTAAAAATTGTATATACTAATCACCCCCTTATGTTGGGGCTTTATAGTGATATATCCATAGCATCAAATTGACAAGTTGAAGAACGCTTTTTTAAATGTATTTGTTCATTATGGCAGCACATAGTCAGGCTATATTTTATTGAATGTAAACATTCAATTGGATCAAATAATGTCTTGATAATTAGTAAAAAATAAGTTAAAGTAATACAGGAACGGAGGTCATAAGTATGAAAGCTATTAGTTTATTTTCATCGTCTGGAATTGGAGACTTGGGGTTACATGCAAATGGTATAGAGACAGTTATCGCTAATGAGATTATTACTGAGAGAGCTGAGTTATTTGTAAATAATAATCCAAATACAAAGATGTTCAATGATGATATTTGGTCTGTAAAGGACAAAATAATTGATTATTATAAAGATAATTTTTCGGAAGAATTATTTCTTATATTAGCAACACCACCATGCCAAGGAATGTCTTCCAATGGAATGGGCAAAATGTTAAGCGATTATAGAAAAGGAATTAGGCCTGAATTTGATGAAAGAAATCGCTTAATCTTACCTACAATTGACATAATAGAAGAATTACTGCCTAAGTGGGTAATATTTGAAAATGTTCCGAATATGATGAATACGCTTATTTATAACGAAAAAGATGAATTAGTAAATATAATTGATTACATATTCGATCGTTTAGGTAGATATTATGTTGGAAAAGCGGAAGTTGTTGATGCTGCTGATTATGGGGTGCCACAAAATCGTAAAAGGTTGATTACTATTCTTTCAAAGGATGAGCAAGCAAAAGATTATTTTAGACATAATGGTACGTTTTTACCTAACAGAACACACAGTAAAGAAGGAAACTTAGTAATTAAACCATGGATTACAGTAAGGGATGCGATATCTAATTTACCACCAATCGATGGGAAAAAAGGTAAGACAAGTGATACTAAATTTAATCCATTGCATAAAGTTCCACCGCTAGATGAAAAAAAGTATTTTTGGGTTGAGAATACTCCCGAGGGAGAGACAGCATTTAATAACCAATGCATTAATCCTAAATGTTTATTTGAAGGTAATATGCGACATGGAGCAACTAGAACTCATGATGGAATCAACAAAGCTAATCAAGATACGCCATTGTATTGTGAGAAATGTGGAGAACTATTACCACGTCCATATGTAGAAGATAAAAAAACAAATACCCTAAGATTGATGAAAGGCTATGTTAGTGCTTATAAAAGAATGAAATGGGATGAACCTGCAAGTACTTTAACACAAAATTTTCAATTTGCATGTTCAGATAATAAATTACATCCTAATCAAAACAGAGTTCTTTCAATGTACGAAGGTATTGTTCTGCAAAGCATTTCTGAATATCCATATAGTTTTAAGATTAATGGTCGACTTGTTAAAGATGGGTTAATACGAGATACTATAGGGGAAAGTGTTCCTCCTAAAGTGATAGATATTATCTGTAAAAAAATAAAAGAAATAAGCAAGTGTGGGGAGTAACCCATACTTGCTTATTTCTTTATTTCACTTCATAACCTATCCATTTATCTTTTGAAAGTGCAGTTATGTATTCGGATGAGTTTATAACAGCTATCCAACCAGTACACATTTTTTTGACACCTGTGGAATTCATAATAGAAACACTGGTTGTTCTACCGCCGCCTTCTTTTGGCTGTACTATATTTCCCCAGTCACTTGTAGTTAAATCGTTTCTATAAAAGCAAGCAACAATTGTTGGTACTTCATTAATGAAATCCCAAAGTATTGATAATAGATTGTTTGTCTCACGGTGATGAGCTTTCCAATCAAAAGAATTCAATAAAGATATACGTTTTTCACCAATTAAGGGTTTAGGAACCTGTGAGGCAGATGGTGTACTCCCACACGTTGCTTTTACTTCAATTCCTCCATATTTATATGGACTAAAAAGCGCTTTATCTTTAGGGTATATTTTACCATCTGAAATGGTGTATAAAGTATCAAAATATGATTTGCGTTCAGGAGTATTAGTTAATAATAAATCTGGGTATCCGTCTTGGTGAAGATTACCTTGCAATCCACCATTGGAAAAACGTTGTATACTTTTTGCAAAATATTCACCTACTACTCCGCTTAAATTGCGCATTCCAAGTGCTTCAAATATATTTATATCAAAGCTTTTAGTCTGCGCATCTAATGATTGTAACGCTTCATTTGAAAAGTTAATAGCATTTACAATTTGCTCATTGGTTAGAATTGTCTCTTCATTTATAGAAACATTCTTCTTATCATTTACTATATAGCTATACATCATTTAAAATTATCCTTTCTTCTGTGATAATATAATTATATCACAAAAAGAAAAAATATGTATATATTTCCAGAAGATTTAAGAAAAAACACTAATCATATGCTATTATAAATTATTTTTAAATATCGTCGCGTCTATGTCAGAGTTTTTATTTGGATTGTTTTACAATGTGATTTATGGTATAATTTTCCTGATGCTAAAGACTATTATACTCTTATGTTTAAGGGGGTGCTGTCTTGGGGAGTAATCATTCAGTTACTGATTATGTGGCAGAAAGGTTTGAAAATGAAATATTCAATACCATTCAAAGTTACATCGAGGACAATTATGATATTTTAAAGCTACAGCTCTATAGAGTTCGAAACATTGGTGGCATAGAATTATCAGATTTAATAGTTAAATCTGTATCTATTAATGATTTGCCAGATATGAAAATAGAATTCGATGTCGCTGTAGAAGCTGAGTTAGAGGTTCGCGAGTCAGATTATCATTATGATGAAACTGAAAACTGTACTCAGTGGTTTATGTTGAAATGTTCTGGAGATTTAGATTGTAATTTGGATGATTTCAAAATCTCTAGTATAAAAGAATATACCGGTAAGAATAAGCAATCAAAACCTATGTCCGACTCTCTTGTTCCGATTATTACTAAGGATGATCTAGAAAACGTTGCCACTGATTTCCTACGCAGACATTACCCCGAGGCATTAAAAACACCAATGGCAGTTGAACCACATGTGCTGGCAGAAAAAATGGGTCTTACAGTGAAAGTTAGAGAAATAACGAAAGACTTTTCTATTTTTGGACAAATATACTTCCATGGTTGTAACACAGAACTTTATGATAAGGACAACGATAAAATGGTACAAGCCCAAGTGGATGCATGTACTATTTTAGTAGATCCCAAAGCATACTTCCTCCGCAATCTTGGATCAGTTAATAATACCATAGTGCATGAGTGTGTTCATTGGGATTTACATAGAAAAGCATTTGAACTGGAGCGGTTATATAATAGCAATGCTACACAGATTAAATGCCAGGTTGTTGGCGGAATAAAAGACAATGAAAGAGATGCAACCGGCTGGATGGAATGGCAGGCAAATGCGCTCGCTCCAAGAATACAGATGCCACTTGTGCCATTCAAAATGAAAGTTCATGAACTCATTCGCAAATGTAGGGATGAGTTTGGAAACTTCAGTTTGATTGATATCATGGAATGGGTCATTGATGAGGTAGCACTGTTTTATGGTGTGTCACGATGTGCGGCTAAGATTAGAATGGTTGATGTAGGTTATGATGAGGCAATTGGTGTGTTCACCTATGTTGATGATCATTATGTCAGACCTCACTGTTTTAAGAACGGTTTTATTCGTAAAGACCAGACGTTTTCCATTAGTATAAAGGATGCTTTAGTTGAAAGTACCTTTAAGCCTGAGTTAAAGAAGAAACTGGATAGCGGAAACTATTTATTTGTTGATTCGCATTTTTGCTTTAATCATCCTAAATATATTAAGGTAAATGAAAAAGGTGAAACTGTATTAACAGACTATGCCAGATTCCATATGGATGAATGCTGCCTAGTCTTTGATCTGAGGGTTAAATCCTTCAACAAATATGGAGAGGAGTTCTTTACAGAATGCGTTCTATTTAGAGATGCTGCTTCAAATATCGTTTTTGAAGCTCATTACTCGTCTGATAACAAGGATAATCCAAACCATACAGATATGATAAAGCAATATAATGCAGAGTTACTGAATGTGGTTAGTAAGCTTCCAGCAACGTTTTCTGGAACACTGAATGCCTTAATCAATTGGTCTGAGATGACCGAAGAAAAGTTGGCAGAAGCGGCATTCATTAGTGAGAAAACTATTCAAAGATTAAGAAATGAAGAACCGGATAATGTTTCACTAGAAACAGTGGTACAATTGGCAATAGGTATGCAGTTACCACCTGTATTAAGTGGATATTTGCTAAAGGCATCTGGTAAGTCTTTCATGATGACGGAACAACACATCATGTATCAGTTTTTACTAAATTCATGTTACACAAAATCTATATATGAGTGTAATGAAATGCTTGAAGCACAGAAATTAAAGCAACTTGGACGTCAGAATAGGACAGCATAAAAAATATTATAATATCCGGACATGCCATGTCTGGCAATGTTTATAAAAAATCATAGAAATATATATTTTAAGAGTCATGAAATAAGCAAAAAGCTTATTTTCATGGCTCTTTTTTTTATGTTGTGATAACAGAAATAGGACATCCCATGTCCGAGCAATTTTAGCTGTTTCACGTTAGAATTAGAGCATAAAAAAATTCATATAGACCTGACAGAGCGCTGGGAAGGTGGATATGACCATATTGCTTTTGGAGTAGCTGTCATTATGACAGTTATGGAAAAGCAGATGGAAGTACCCTTAATTTCCAGCGCTCTTTTTCTAATGTATGGTCTTGGGATGCTTCTATTCATGGGTTAATGGAATCTGCCTTATATCAGTCTCTTCTGGTCGGAAAGAGAGACAATCTATGAAAAACGCAACAAAGAAAATCAGAGTAAACGAGACAGAAGAGCAAGTATTAATCCCTATGATTATTGACAAGGATTCAATTGAAGAACACGGGATGATGGCAGGTGTAAGGAAATCTCAAATCAGAAAATGGAGAGTAGGTAACAGGATAGTAGACGTGGTTTTAATTCCAGGTACGAAGGAACAGTATGATGCTGTAATGAGCTCCTATTCAGCTGAGTTTAAAGCAGAAGATCGTGATAAACGCTGTGAGATAAGTAACGGGAATGGTAGGTTAATTCGCTGCCCAGAAAACAACAAATGCAGTCAATGTCCATATGCCACTTCTTTGGATAAGAAGAATTTTGGAACATTAACATTCAGCTGCCTGGCGGCAGACAATGAAGATGGAGAAGAGTCGGATTTCGAACCAGTAGCACCAGCTACATATGGTGCAGCAGATATCTATTTGGGTATGCTGAATGAGTTGATTAGTCGTGTACAAGAAATCGACCCTAACTACGGTAAGATACTTCAACTATTATCGGATGGATTCAGCCATAAAGAAATTGCAGATGTGATTGGAATAGGAAAGAGTACAGTAACAGATAAGGTAGCAAAGATAAAAGCATTAGTAATGGATTTACTGGATGACATGATTTAATAAATAGATGGTAGCAGCACTATGTAGAATCTGTGCTGCTACCATTTTTGCTTAATCTTTTTTATAAAACATTGTCTCATAGCCATCGGCTCTTAATAGTAGACCATTTATCCAGGGAGGTGTTCTTCCCATTTGATCACAAATGTCATCCAGGGCTTCATTCATAGGGCATTCGATGATTAATTCGTCATGAACATGACCACATATTAGCTTATTGCTTAGCGTTTGCATGGCAAAGCTAAGGATATCTCTTGAAATGGCTTGAACGATGTTTTCCACAAATTTGGCACCGTATGATTCAAGCCGTTCCCATTTCTTTGTTGATCCAATTCCTTCGTAGGTTACAGCCTCCCCGCCAAATTTGTTTACACCAATCTTAGGCTTAACATAAGTAAGCTTTCTACCAGATGGTAGTTGGATGATGAGCATACCGCTTTGATAAATAAAGTTAATACCGTGAGTTTCTGTGGTGGTTTTTTGAGCGATAGCATTTTTAACAGCAGTATCAATATCCCACCAAAGTTGAACAATATTTGGATTTGATGTTCTCCATGCATCAACCAAAGGTTGTAGTTCTTCTTCTGAAATGCCCATATCTAAGGCACCCATTGATTTTAGAGCACCACACGAACCACCGTAACCTAATGCTAGTTCAGCTATTTTTCCTTTCTGGCGAAGATGACTGTTCTGACCGTGCTTTTCGACTGGAACACCAAACATAGCTGAAGCACTTGCACAATAGATATCTTCATTATTTGCAAAGACTTTATTTCTCCATGTCTCCTTTGCTAGATGTGAGAGTACCCTAGCTTCTATTGCACTAAAATCGACAACAACAAACTTATATCCTTCTCTTGGAACAAAAGCAGTACGAATAAGTTCTGACAGTACTTCTGGGACTGAGTTATATAGCAATTCTAAAGCTTCATAGTTACCGCACTTTACAAGGTCACGAGCCTGCTCCAAATCAGGTATATGGTTCTGTGGTAGGTTTTGCAATTGAATGATACGACCGGCCCACCGACCACTACGATTGGCACCATAGAACTGAAACATTCCTCTTGCTCGGTTATCAGAGCATACGGTGTTCTTCATAGCTTGGTATTTTTTTATACTGGATTTGGCAAGCTGCTGCCGTAGAGTAAGAACATCGGATAGTTCTTCTGGAGCATCCTTTAACATTTCTACTACAGCTTTTTTACCAAGAGTGTCAGTTACAAGTCCGTTGTCAGATAACCATTGTTTCATCTGTACTACTGAATTTGGATTATCTAGATTTGTGAGTTTCTTCATTTCTTCCGAGAGTTCTTCCTTGGAATGCTCATCCATCTTGATTGCCTGTTCTACGATATCCATATCAATAGCGATACCACGGTCATTGATGATTTGATCTAAGATATATTCTTGCCAAATAAATTCTGGTACAGGAAAATTGGCGAGCTTCTTCTGAATGGCCATTTCAACTTCAACATCCCTACGGTTATAGGAAATAAAAGATTTCCATTTAGTTGCATCGTGTATAGGAAGATTTCTGGTACGATTACCATTTGATTTAGTAGGCTTACATGGAACACAGAAGTACCGGATGAGATCTTTACCCTCTTTCATTTTCTGTTCCTGTAACCCAAGTACTGCACCCACACCTTCAAGGGATAATGGCAATCCAAGATATGCCGACCATATCATAGAACATCTCCACGAGGATGGATCTAAGTATCTACTGATCGTGTCATTACTGATGTTGTAGCTGCTGAAGTGATTCGGATAATTTCTTCTAAGCCATTCAGATAGACAGATACGTTCAAAAGCAGCATTGAATGCCCACTTAGTGACTGCTTTATCTGAAAGAGCAGTAAGTACTTCTGTAGGAACTTTTTCACCATTAGCCAAATCTACAACGATAACGTCTCCACCATTCATGGAGTAGGCAAATAGGAGAATTTCAAAGTTATCAGACTCAACATACTTATATACACCGCATTTACTCAGATCGACATCACTATATGTTTCAATATCAATTGAGAGTGTTTTTATATCACTCAAGAATATCGCTCCTTCCATAATAAACAAGGCGGCAGTGATTGTACCTGCCGCCAGACCATGATTTATTGCTGATTCATCTGCTCATGCTTCTTCTTACGTTCAGAGCGAATGTCATCACGAATCAGTGTGAAGAACATATAACCACTACCTACGATATTAATACTCAGGCATACTATCAAAATAATTGTCAATATTATATTCATATCATTTACCTCGCTTCTTTGATTATCGTTTGTTGCAGAGATGGCTCAAAACTGAGCCTATCTCCACGACCCATTTGATTGACATTTTTACATAGTGATTAAGATAGGAAATCGTCGTTATCTTCGGTTTCAAAATCATCCTCTGCACGGGACTTACCGCCTAAAGGTTCTCCATCTGATATCTTCTGAAGATTATTTAGTCCACACGCAATTCCTCTGTTGCCGTTTGAATTGAAAGCATACAGATTGATGGAAGCTCTGCCATAGACACCAGAGAATACTTCGGAACGATCAAGGATAGGATTGCAATTTGCATCAACAATACCCGGTGCAGTAGCACTATTGGCATTAATGAAGTATGCATTTGCATAAGTAGGGTCATCTGGTCTTTCCAAATCGCCATCACGAAGTGGAGTCTTAAGAGCAGAAAGCGGAGGGACTGTTTTGCCGTTACCCTTTAACTTTGACTCACCTTCTTTATATGCCGCTTCGATGGCTGCTTTTATCTGTGTGACTGTTTTGGTATCGGACTTTGGAACGATGAGGCTTACGCTGTACTTAGGTGAACCACCATTGATTGACTTTGCATCCCATACATTTGCATACGACCATCTTGTCTGTGGACCTGTGATTACCTTTGTTGGATTTGCTACTTTTGACATATTATTGTCCTCCTTTATTTTTAATTGAAATCAATTTGTGCTGTGTTAAATTCCGAACGTTTATCATTCTCTGGAACGAGAGTTGGTTTTCCTGGAGCCTTGATTACAAGGGTACCTAAGATTTCTTCAAATTTCTTTTTGCCTAGAGTTGAAGTCATTGCTGTGATTCCTAAGAGCTTACGCTCGTATGGATCGAAACCTGCTAAAGTAACTGCATCAGCAACTGCCTGCTCATCGGTGTATTTTCTGGTGGAGCGACCTTCCACAACTTTAAATCCTTCGTACTTTGTACCACTAATTGCTTGCTGTAATGCATATTCCTTTATGTCATTGACCCAGTTTACAAGGTTATCTACCTTTGTGAGAATAACACTAATTTCTGTGTTATCTAAGTTGGGTGGCATTTCAAAGTCATACTTTGCAAGTTCTAGGTTGTACTCGGCACGTTTACGGCAGGTTGCTTTAATCTTGCAGAACTGGCAATGGTCACCGGCTTTGAGCTCTCCCTCTCCGGTATAAGCAAGTTTAGCAATCGGAGAGAGTACTTCATTACCCCATTTTAAGAGTTCTTCCTTTGATAGGGTATAAGTGCTGACATTATCTCTTCGAGGCTGAAAAATTGTCATCTTAACGGTATCAATATCGTAGATACCATCAAAGAGTTCTATAGCACCAAGGGCATAGCACATAATCTGTGAATTTTCTTCTGCAGACACTAATATTCCAAGTCCGTGCTTGTAATCGATGATTTGAAGAATACCGTCTGCTACGATTACACAATCACCTGTACCAAATCCGCTTTCTACATATTTGGAGAAATCCAGATGCTGTTCGATTAAGATCACTGGGTCAGAACAATAGTGCTTTGCTTCTTCTAACTGTTCCATAACGAAGGTTCTATATTCTTCAGCGCAGTTTTCCATTTCTCCATCGTAAAATTCCAAATTTTCAGTAGGGTCTTTCGTATTCATACCGAGTGCCTGTTCTAATTTGAACTGACAAAGACTATGTGCATCCGTACCTTGTTGTGCATATGGACTAGATTGATTTTCCTCTTCGGCACATAACTTGGCTGAAGGCGGGCAGTGAAGCCATCTGTGGCTTGATGATGCGGAGAGTAATGCGTGTTTAGGCATTTCCAAACACCTCCGCCTCAGCGAGCAAAGCTTCAAAGTCAGCTGGGTTGATGTCTGATAGTTTGTTTGCTCCAAACTTTAATAGAAGAGCTTTAACATCTGCTGTATATCCGTTACGGGATTTTTCTGCTAGGACAGCGCGGACATCGGTAAGCGAGATTGACTTCTTTTCAGGTACTGGAGTTACTTTTGCTGTAGCCTTTTCTTTCTTAGGCTCAATGGCATCCTTTTCATCCACAGCCGTAGAAAATATCTCTCTCAATGTCTCAGAGATACCTATTAAGGTCTCTCCACATTTTCTTAGCTCATCAAGTTCTGCGGATAATTCGCTCATCTTACTCATGCGTGTTTTCTCCTTCCTTATTTAATTGTTCTTGTTGTGACTGCTCGTTTAATTTCCTTGCGAGTCGTTTTGAAATAACACTGATTGCGATTAGTACATCTGCCAGTTCTTCATCTAAACCGATGTCCTGTTTGCTTTCAGTGCCTGCAGCTGATCCAGACTGCATAAGTAGCACCGCCTTTCCGAGGGTTTATTACCTCTCTAATTCCCTAAGGACAGAAGGATGAGTTTTGGACGGATATTCTTGAAAATTTTGAATCTTTTTTTACTCATGTCCCTCCAACTTCCTAAGGACAAAAATCAAATAAATGGACGGAAGTTTTGAAACTTTTTTATGACCGTTTTTTTGCTTATATAAAGGAAGTGATTCTGTAAAATAAAAAAATTAAAATTGACCGTCCAAAAGTGCAGGTTCTGTCCTTAGGAAGTTAGAGGGATATTTTTGTCCTCAAATATTTTAAAGGAGGTGAAATCTTTGGGAATCAGTTTTTATAACTCGGAAGGCTACAGTGACCCTGTACCATTTGAAGCGATTAATGCTATAGAGCGTGAAGAAAAAAGGAGTAATTACAGACCGCTTGTTTATATTTGCTCTCCTTATGCAGGTAATGAAGAGTGGAATACCATGAAAGCAAGGGAATATAGCAGATTTGCAGTAAACAACAGAACAATACCAATTGCCCCGCATCTGTTGTTTCCACAATTTATGGATGAAGCCACAGAGAGGGAATTGGCAATGTTCATGAACATGGTAGTGCTTGGAAGATGCGCGGAACTATGGGTATTTGGAGACAGAATATCGGAAGGTATGGCAGCAGAGATATTAAGAGCCAAATGGAAACGTATGAGAATCCGTTATTTCACAGAGGACTATAAGGAGGTAACCAGATGAAGTTAGTGATTTATACGGCAGATTGTAAAGGCAATGCCAAAAACTGTAGCTACCCCAAGCGCTTTGAGGTAACGAATGCTGATGATTTAAAGGCAGTTGTCAGACTCGATCATGTTTGTGCTGAATACAAGAACAACTACCGAAGTGCCGAGAATTTTATAGAATCGGTTGTAGCTGTCATGGATTGCGACAATGACCATTCTGAAAATCCCGATGAATGGGTCACATTTGAAACGTTGGATGAACTACTACCGGATGTTTCTTATGCGATTGCATCAAGCCGTAATCATATGAAACAGAAAGATGATAAATCAGCAAGACCAAGATTTCATGTGTACTTTCTTATTCATCCATGTACAAACCCAGTTGAATATGCAGAATTAAAAAGAGCGATTCAAAAAGCCTATCCAGTTTTTGATAATAATGCTTTAGATGCTGCACGTTTTATCTATGGTTCTGATTGTGATGAGGTCATTTGGCATGACGGTTGGATGACAATTGATGAAGATTTACCTATCTTTCAAGATGATGTTGATAATGTGAAGACAAGCGGTTCTATACCCGAAGGAAGAAGAAATAGCACCTTATCCCGTTTTGCAGGCAGAGTAGTAAAACGATATGGTGCCATGGATAAAGCGCATCAGATATTCCTTGATGAGGCAAAGAAGTGTGACCCACCAATGGAGGAAGAGGAGCTAACTACGATATGGAATAGCGCTGTGAAATTTGCCAGAAAGGTACAAAGCCAGGAAGGATATGTTGCTCCGGATGATTTTAATGATGATTTTATAGGAGAATCACTGAAACCTTCCGATTACTCAGACATCGGTCAGGCGAAGGTCCTAACCCGTGAATATGGAGATGAACTATGCTACACAGATGCCACTGACTACCTTCGTTTTAATGGAGAGTATTGGGTAGAGTCAAAACAACAGGCTGTCGGAGCAATGGAGGAGTTTTTAGATCTACAGCTTGCAGATGCTTTGGATGAAGTGCAGAGAGCCTTGGACGTTCTTGTATCAGGTGGATTATCAAAGGATGTTGTTAAAGCTGGAGGTAAGAAGTTTGAAAATTCGCTACAAGGTGACCAATTGGAAGCGTATCGGACATATTTGGCTGCAGTAGCTTACAGAACATTTGTATTAAAACGCCGTGACATGAAGTATGTAACAAGTGCATTACAAGCAGCAAAACCGATGCTAGCCATCAGCGTTAGTGATCTTGATAAGGATGAATTTCTTCTTAATACACCCGGAGCTACTTATCACCTAAGAGATGGACTATCAGGAGTACATGAGCCAAATGCCAAGGATTACATTACAAAGCAGACTTCTGTTGCTCCTGGAGATGCCGGTAAGCAGTTGTGGCTCGATGCTCTTGATACGTTCTTTTGCAAAGATCATGAGTTGATTGATTATGTACAGTGGATTGTTGGACTTTCAGCTATCGGTAAGGTGTTTGTAGAAGCACTTATTATTTCATATGGAGATGGTCGTAACGGTAAATCTACCTTCTGGAATACCATCTCAAGAGTGCTAGGAACATATAGCGGCTCTATATCAGCAGATGCATTGACCGTTGGATGCAAGAGAAATGTAAAGCCTGAGATGGCAGAACTGAAGGGCAAGCGTCTTATTATAGCTGCTGAACTGGAAGAAGGCATGAGATTAAATACTTCCGTTATTAAGCAGCTTTGTTCCACTGATGAGGTTACGGCAGAAAAGAAGTATAAAGATCCCTTCAAATATGTACCAAGCCATACACTGGTGCTCTATACGAACCATCTACCAAGAGTAGGTGCGAACGATGAAGGAACCTGGCGCAGACTGATAGTAATCCCATTCAATGCGAAGATTGAAGGGAAGAGTGACATTAAGAACTTTACAGATTACTTAGTACAAAAGGCTGGTCCTTATGTATTATCGTGGATTATAGAAGGTGCACAGAGGGTAATTTCAAATGATTTCAAACTAAAGCTCCCGACCTGTGTAAAGAATGCAATTGACCATTACCGTGCGGATAATGACTGGCTTGGAGCATTTCTTGATGAATGCTGTGAACTCGAACCTACCTATAAGCAAAAGTCCGGAGAGTTCTATCAGGAATATCGTACCTATTGTTTAAGAACAGGAGAATATGCCAGAAGTACCACAGACTTTTATACTGCACTTGAGGTTTCCGGTTTAAACCGTAAGAGACTATCAAACGGTGTATTCATAAATGGGGTTCGTATTAAGAATAAGGATTTTATTGACTAATTCACATGATGTGTAGGTCGGCGGTGGTTGAAAACAAAACTTTTCCTTATTTATTAAATATAAAAATGTATGTCTATTACGGTCTTATATAAAAAGTCCCTATAGCAAAAAAATAAAAAAAAATGATATAAGAAGAGTTTAGGATACGACCATAACAGACCTACACAACCCAATTTTTGATGGAGGTTTGTATGAGAGAAAAGGTTATTGAACAGAAGTTAGGAACAGAAGTGAAAAAGCGTGGAGGGATTTGTCCGAAGTTCACATCACCTGGTTTTGATGGAATGCCCGACCGCTTGGTTTTATTACCAGTTGGGAAGGTAGGTTTTGTTGAGATAAAGGCTCCCGGTAAAAAGCCAAAACCACTGCAGCTTGCAAGGATTAAATTACTTCTTAGTTTAGGGTTTCCGGTATTTGTCCTTGATGAGAAAGAGCAGATTGGAGGTATTCTTGATGCAATACAATCCTCATGAGTATCAGAAGTATGCCATTAACTATATTCTGACCCATCCAATTGCAGCTGTCTTTCTTGATATGGGTCTTGGAAAAACATCTATTGCATTGACTGCCTTGGATGCCCTACTATTTGACTATTTTGATATTCATAAAGTTCTAATTATCGCACCTCTACGTGTGGCAAGAAACACATGGCCTGCAGAAATCCAGAAGTGGCATCATCTACGGGACTTAAAATATTCCATAGCAGTCGGAACAGAGTCAGAGAGGCTTTCCGCCTTAAATGAACAGGCAGATATATACATCATTAACCGTGAAAACGTACAATGGCTTGTTGAGAAAAGTGGTGTTCCATTTGATTTTGATATGGTAATCATAGATGAGTTATCATCCTTTAAAAGTTGGCAGTCAAAGAGATTTCGTTCCCTTATGAAGGTCAGATCAAAGACAAAAAGAATTGTTGGCTTGACCGGAACACCAACTGATAATGGATACATGGATTTATTTGCAGAATTTCGTCTCCTTGATATGGGAGCAAGACTCGGACGATTTATTGGTCAGTATCGTAATGCATACTTTAAGCCCGACAAGATGAATGGTCCGATAGTCTACAGTTACAAATTGCTACCGGGTGCAGAACAACAGATTTATAACAAAATATCAGATATCACGATTTCCATGAAGTCTACTGATTATCTGAATATGCCTGAACTGGTAAGCAGCGATTATGAAGTATATCTGGACGAGAAGGAAAAGGAGCGATATGAGGAACTGAAAAAAGATTTAGTCTTGCAACTACCGGATGGTGAGATCACAGCTGCAAATGCAGCAACTCTTTCAGGGAAGCTGTGTCAGATGGCTAATGGTGCAATTTATGCTGAGGATGGCACAGTCCTTGAGATTCACGACAAGAAACTAGATGCATTAGAGGATATTGTAGAAGCTGCCAATGGCAAACCGATACTTCTAATTTACTGGTTCCGTCATGACATGGATAGAATAGCGAAAAAACTAAATGAATTAAAGATACCATTTGAAAAACTTGATACAGCTACAAGTATTGAAAAATGGAATAGTGGAGAACTCCCCGTCGCAATCCTTCATCCAATGAGTGGGGGACACGGATTAAATCTCCAAAGTGGTGGATCAACAATCATATGGTTTGGCATGACCTGGTCATTGGAACTGTATCAGCAGACGATAGCTAGGTTGTGGAGACAGGGTCAGACAGCAAGTACCGTTGTGGTGCAGCACATAGTTGCCAAAGGAACAATTGATGAGAGGATTTTAAAGGCACTGTCACAAAAGGACAATACACAATCCGCATTAATTGCAGCTGTAAAGGCAAATCTGCAAATCTGAGACAATCTGAGTAAATCCGAGGAAATAAAATTCTTAAATCGGAGGTATTGCTTATGTACAAAAACAATATGCAAGTTAAGCTGTTCATTGTAGAAGATGGATTTTCTAATTTAGCAAATGCCATAATTCTGCAAGCAGTAAAGGATTATAGGGATGCATTAAAGACACTGAAAAAATACCCTAATAGTATCGAAGCAAATAAAGAGAAATTCAGTGGGGAGCGTTTCTTTCTCTCTAAATGGTTTTCAAATATAACAAGTATTGACGGAAATATGCTACTGAAAAAATTGAGGGAAGAGGTGATGAACCATGAGTGAGAGATTTAATGTAAAAGAATACCTTAGTCAAGCGCATTATATTGATCAACGCATAAATAGCAAGCTGGAGCAAGTAATGTCACTTCGTAATCTGACCACAAGGGCAACAGCAACATTATCTGATATGCCTGGTTCTGCAACCCGCAATATTCACAGTATGGAAGACGTCATTACCAAGCTGATTGACCTTGAGAATGAAATAAATGCGGATATTGGATATTTGGTTGAACTGAAAACGGAGATAACTGCAGTTGTGAAAAAGGTAAAAAACCCTGAATACCGAACGCTACTGGAACTTCGTTATCTGTGCTTCAAGACATGGGAACAGATAGCTGTTGAGATGGATTATGACTTGCGATGGATCTACCGTATGCACAAGAACGCATTGGATGCAGTTAGAGAACGCATTATTAAAACAAGCCATGAAAAGCCACTATAAGCCACCCTACCTTATGTGATATTATTATAATAGCAGAAAAGTAAAATGAAACGGGCCTTGTAGGTTGAACCTACAGGGCTTTCTTTATATTAAGGAGGTGATGTCGATGCCAAAGAAACCGAAGCGACCGTGTTCTTATCCTGGTTGCCCAGAGCTAACAGATGGGAGGTACTGTGAGCATCAT
Source organism: Anaerotaenia torta (assembly GCF_050433395.1). Lineage (NCBI taxonomy): Bacteria > Bacillati > Bacillota > Clostridia > Lachnospirales > Lachnospiraceae > Anaerotaenia > Anaerotaenia torta. The sequence continues at coordinate 35,673 of NZ_JBNPXH010000002.1, read as the reverse complement.
GAGAAACAAGAGAATAAACGCTACGAGAAGTACGACCGAGATCCGGCTGTACGCCGTAGATACGGCAGAGCATGGAAGAGAATCCGTGACAGTTATATTGCCGCCCACCCTCTCTGTGAAGAATGTCAGAAGCAAGGAAAACTGACACCAGCAGCAGAGGTACATCATATTTTGTCTCTTGCAAAAGGTGGAACTCACGATAAAAGAAATCTGATGTCTCTTTGTACTCCTTGCCATTCTGCTATCACTGCGAGAGATGGAGATCGTTGGGGGACCCGGTAGGGGGATAAAAATCTCTGCAGCTTTTTATCCGTGCAACGGGCGTGGGGTATCACGCAAAAAAGTTGCGGTTCAAACAGGGGATTAACCATGCAAGTCATGAAAGGGGCAGAAATGTGGCGAAAGACGGAACGAATAGAGGAGGTAGGCGAGTTCGAGCAGGCGATAAGCCATTACCTCTTTCTGAAAAAATAACGAACGGTAAGGCGGCAAAGGTATTAGAAGTGCCAGACCTACAGCCTGAAACAGCACTAAAAATCGATGAGCCAGAAGAAGTTGCAGATTTATACGGTGAAGATATGCCTGCTCCGAGTGATTACCTTAGTGCAAAGCAAAGGGATGGTAAGCCGTTAGGTGCAGATTTATTATTCACTGAAACATGGAAATGGCTGAAAGAACGTGGATGCGAGAAATTTGTTAATCCTCGATTAATTGAAGCCTATGCTCAGGCATTCACCCGATATATCCAGTGCGAGGAAGCAATCAGTACATACGGACTTTTAGGAAAACATCCAACAACAGGTGGTGCTATTACAAGTCCATTTGTACAGATGAGCCAGTCGTTTCAAAAGCAGGCAAATCTAATCTGGTATGAGATTTTTGATATTGTAAAGCAGAACTGCACTACATCATTTATTGGAAATCCGCAAGATGATATTATGGAGAGCCTTTTATCCGGTAGAAAAGGTAGGTAGCGTATGACTCTTAATATGTTTTTAAAGCATTTAAAGATGCAAAGGGACAGATTAACTACACAACAGTATAAAACAATTCGTGGGCAAGCAATCGCAGGAGATATTTTAGGTGCGAATAAAGGTCTTATCAAATTACTAAGACGGGAGTGATTAACTTGGATAATGAAAAGAAGTTTACACAAGAAATGCAGCAGGTTGAAATATCAAAACTTGTACCATATGCGAATAATTCAAGAACCCATAGTAAAGAACAGATAAAAAAACTACAGTCAAGTCTTAGGGAGTTCGGCTTTGTGAATCCGATTTTGATTGATAGAAAATATAACATAATTGCTGGACATGGCAGAGTATTAGCTGCAAAAGAAGATGGTCTAAAAACAGTGCCATGTGTATTTGTTGACCATTTATCGGAGGCACAAAAGAAAGCTTACATTATTGCAGATAACAGGCTTGCTGAAGATGCAGGATGGGATAAGGATTTACTATCCATAGAATTGGAAAGCCTAAAAGAACTTGAGTTTGATCTCAACCTTTTAGGATTTGATGAGGCTGAATTAAATACACTTTTAAACACCACTGAAGATGTAAAAGAAGATGATTTTGATGTTGATGAAGAACTGAAAAAACCACTAATTTCGAAGCAAGGTGATTTATGGATTTTGGGTAGACACCGGCTTTTATGTGGGGACAGCACCAAATCAGAATCCTTTGTGAAATTAATGGATGGTAAAAAGGCAAATTTAATCATTACTGATCCACCCTATAATGTGAAATATGAAGGCAATGCAGGAAAGATACAAAATGATAATCTTTCTGCAGATGCCTTTTTTCATTTCCTTTTTGACAGTTTTAGCAATATGGAGAAATGCCTTGCGGATGACGGTTCTATCTATGTTTTTCATGCTGATACAGAAGGACTTAACTTTAGAAAAGCTTTCTCAGATGCAGGCTTTTATTTAAGTGGTACTTGCATTTGGAAAAAGCAAAGTCTTGTTCTGGGAAGAAGTCCATATCAATGGCAACACGAACCAATCCTCTTCGGATGGAAGAAAAATGGAAAGCACCAGTGGTACTCAGACCGCAAACAAACGACTATTTGGGAATTTAATAGGCCGAGTAAAAATGCAGACCATCCAACGATGAAACCAGTTGCACTTATTGCTTATCCAATCGGGAATTCCAGTTTGACAAATTCAATCATTCTTGATCCATTTGGCGGATCCGGTAGTACATTGATTGCTTGTGAGCAAACAGATAGAATTTGCTATACCATAGAGCTCGATGAAAAGTATTGCGATGTTATTGTAAAACGATATATTGAGCAGGTAGGTTCTTCCGATGGTGTATTTCTATTAAGAAATGGTTCTGAACTAAGATATCATGATATACCGGAGGTGGCTGCAGATGAAGCGTAATCTTACGCTTGGCAGTCTCTTTGATGGGAGTGGAGGATTTCCCCTGGGTGGAGTGCTAAATGGTATTATACCCATTTGGTCTTCGGAAATAGAGCCTTTTCCTATTAGGGTAACAACAAAGAAACTGCCTTTCATGAAGCACTATGGTGACATAAGTACACTAAATGGTTCTGTATTAGAACCGGTTGATATTATAACATTTGGCTCACCATGCACTGATATGTCAGTGGCAGGCAAAAGAGCTGGACTGGACGGAAAACAATCCGTCCTTTTTTATGAGGCAATTCGAATTATCAAAGAAATGAGGTATGCTACAAATGGCGAATATCCAAGATTTATCGTGTGGGAGAATGTGCCAGGAGCATTCTCCTCAAATAAGGGAGAGGACTTCAAAGCAGTCCTTGAAAGTATCGCAAGAGTTAAAGATGAAACCATATCTATTTCTAAACCTAACAAATGGCTTAACGCAGGAGAAATCGTGGGAGGAGATTTCTCCATTGCATGGAGAACCTTTGATGCGCAATATTGGGGAGTTCCCCAACGAAGAAAACGTATCTACCTTGTCGCAGATTTTACAGATAGGTGTGCCGGAAAAATATTATTTGAGTCCGAAGGCATGTCAGGGTATTCTCCGCAGAGCTTCTGTTCGTGGCAAGGAACTACCAACAATGTTAAAAGTAGCATTGGAGAAACAGGCACAGTCTGTCTGAATGACCAAGGCGGAAACCGTATGGATGTTACTGAGGATATGACTAGTACGCTTCGTGCTAAAGCTAATCATCCTCCACTTGTATTTGAAAACCATTCACAGGACAGCCGATATGTGGGACCACTGGAAACAGCACAGACAGTTCTTGCCAAGTTTGGAACCGGTGGTAATAATCAACCCTTTGTTGTAGAAACACCTAAGACATTAAAAATTCGGTGCGGCTGTGAAGGTGGTGGTAAGGGAGCATTAATTCAGGATAATAAGTCAGCCACGATTTCCTGCAATAATGATCAGACCTTATTTGTACCGACTGCTTTTGGAATATGTGCTAAAGATAGTAACTCAATGAAATCCGATAACCCAAGTAGTGGTTTCTATGAGGCTAATACCTCTCGAACCGTGGATTGTAACGGAGGAAATCCAACATGTAACCAAGGTGGTATCGCTGTGGTTGCTTTGCAAGGATCCATGATTGGTAGAAAAGATTGCAATGGTCCACAAGGAGACGGTGTGAGCGAGGATGTTTCTTTCACCTTAAATACCGTAGATAAGCATGCTGTAGTTTATGCCATTGATCGAGAAACATTTAATTGTGGACAGAACTTTGCAAGAAACTTAGGTATCAGTGAAGCGGGTATCTCTTCAACACTAAATGCTCAGGGGCCAAGTGCTGTAGCCACTCCAACCTATTCATCAAGCAAGGCTTCGTTTTTTACCAATGCTGAAATGGAACTTGCTAATACACTTGTGGCAACAGATTATAAAGACCCTCCGTTAATTAATGATACTGCAGGTGCGGAATATATTGTGCGAAGACTGACACCAACTGAGTGTGCAAGACTACAAGGTTTTCCAGATTGGTGGTGTAGTGACCTTGGAATAGAAAATCCTACAGAAGAAGATATTTTGTTTTGGTCTGATGTATTTGAAACGCACCGAAAAATCATCGGGACTACTTCGAAACCAAAATCTCGGAGCCAAATTATCAAATGGTTGCAAGACCCACACTCTGATTCAGCGGAATATAAAATGTGGGGAAACGGTGTTGCCTTACCATGCGTCTGTTATGTATTGGCTGGAATTGTAGAACTTTCTTCTTGATATTGTTTCAGCAGTAGAATGTAAGAATTAATCTACATACTACTTGCTATTTACTCGGTTTAGAGTGATATATAACACTACCAAAAAGAAAGGTGGTATGAGATATGGAAATAAGATTTAACCGTTCAGGAAGTGAACGTAAAGCACTGGTGATTGCAATCAGTGAGATTCTCGAAACAAAACCAGTTTATAGAGGAGCACCTACGTTCATTTATGATATTGATAGCTTGCAGGTGGATAAGGAAGGAACACTTATCATTGATGACCAAGCAGACAGCGAAACGGTGGAAACACTACTTGATAAACTTGCAGGTCGAGGGTTTGCCTTTGAAGAGCCTGAAAGCGCAACACAGGGCAACACAAACGCTTGTGACTTGCTTGTAATCGAGATGCTGAAGGAGGGTTTCACTGATACTGCTTTTGCAAATTTTGAAAAGCTAATCGAAAGTAAAGGGTATCTAATTAAGAAAGCACTCAGTGTTTCTTCACTTCGGATTGAGCAGACCGAAGAAACACTTCGATTTCCTTGGTTTGCTTTTAACTCAACTTCAGATGAGGTCAAAGCTTATACACATTTTATTTCAGCATTATGTGAAATGGCAAAGAAGCAGGTGAGAATATCGGCTACATCTAAAGAAGTGGAAAATGAAAAATATGCATTTCGATGTTTTCTCCTTCGCCTTGGTTTTATAGGCTCAGAATATAAGGTAGATCGTAAGATTTTACTTTCCAAGTTAACAGGAAGTTCTGCTTTTAAAAGTACGCAATCAATGGCTGGGGAGGTGGAGCAATCGTGAAGATAATTCATCCGGAAATGTTGAAACAACTTAAAGAGTATTACACACCTGGAACGAGAGTGGTTCTTATCCAAATGGATGATCCATATACGAATCTTCAACCTGGAGATAAAGGGACAGTTACCAGTGTCGATGATATTGGAACAATTCATGTAAAATGGGACAGAGGAAGTTCTTTAGGTGTAGTCTTTGGTGAGGATTCCTGTCGGAAAATCAAGGACTAAATACACATTTAGTCCTATGAAAATAATAAAAGATAGTGTAGATTACACTCCGTACAAAGATGTATTTAATATTGATATCTTACGAAACGCTGTTAACGACTCAGCAGAGGAGGATGATGAATGACCGAAGAAATTAAAGATCAAATACTAGCAATTCGAGAAACAGGTGAAACCAATATGTTTGACATTCCTGTTGTTATCGATATTGCAGAACGTGATGGGTACTATGAATTGATTGATTACCTATCGGAACATAGAGATGATTATGTTCGCTTCATTCTTACGGGTGAAGTCAAATAAAATCAAACAACATTTATGAAAAGGAACTCTTATGGGGTTCCTTTTTCAGTATCCTCGGGGGAGGTGGCGGCGATACGAAAACTAAAGACATACAAGCCGACCATCTTCAAAGCAGATGGTTCGGTTTATAATAAGGACTCGGCTGATACAGCAGTGGCCTTTATAAATTGTTTAAAGCACACTAAGGGAGAATGGTATGGTCAGCCTTTTGAACTAATCGATTGGCAAGAGCAAATTATTCGAGATGTATTTGGTGTTATAAAACCAAATGGCTATCGTCAGTTTAATACAGCCTATATCGAGATAGCTAAAAAGCAAGGAAAGTCTGAACTCGCCGCAGCAGTAGCACTTCTTCTTACATGTGGTGATTACGAACATGGTGGTGAGGTGTATGGCTGTGCTTCTGACCGTCAACAAGCCTCCATTGTTTTTGATGTGGCAGTAGATATGGTAGAGCAGTGCCCTGCACTTAAAGCTAGAATAAAACCTGTGCTTTCTCAGAAGAGGTTAGTTTATAAACCTCTTGGAAGTTTCTATCAGGTTCTTTCTGCTGAGGCATATACAAAGCACGGTTTAAATGTTCATGGAGTGGTATTCGATGAGTTACATGCACAGCCAAACCGTCAGCTTTTTGATGTTATGACTCACGGTTCTGGAGATGCAAGAAAGCAACCGCTGTATTTCCTAATTACTACTGCCGGAAATGATCAGCACTCCATATGCTATGAAGTACACCAAAAGGCCAAGGACATCCTGGATGGGCGAAAGGTTGACCCCACATTTTATCCAGTCATTTACGGCGCTGATGAAGACGAAGACTGGACAGATCCGAAAGTATGGGCGAAAGCCAACCCCTCAATGGGTATTACGGTAGATATTGAAAAGATACAAATTGCATGTGAAAGTGCAAGGCAAAATCCAGCGGAAGAAAACTTATTCAGGCAGCTTAGATTAAACCAGTGGGTGAAACAATCAGTTCGTTGGATGCCTATGGAGAAGTGGGATAAATGTGCTTTTGTAGTAGACTCAGAAAGTCTTAAAGGTAGACAATGCTATGGTGGCTTGGACCTATCTTCAACTACAGATATAACTGCTTTTGTTCTTGTCTTTCCACCAGAGTATGAAGATGACAAATATATCATTCTACCTTATTTTTGGATACCAGAAGATAACCTCGAACTAAGAGTGAGACGAGACCATGTACCTTATGATATATGGGAAAAACAAGGCTTTTTACAAACTACAGAAGGTAATGTGGTTCACTATGGCTTCATTGAAAACTTTATTGAAGAGTTGGGGATGAAGTATAACATTCTTGAAATAGCATTTGACCGTTGGGGTGCAGTTCAGATGGTGCAGAACCTAGAAGGTCTAGGATTAACAGTTGTTCCATTCGGTCAAGGATTTAAAGATATGTCACCACCAACGAAAGAGTTAATGAAGTTGACACTGGAAGAGAAAATTGCTCACGGTGGACACCCAGTACTTCGATGGATGATGGATAATATCTTTATTAGAACTGATCCGGCAGGAAACATTAAGCCGGATAAGGAAAAGAGTACAGAAAAGATAGATGGTGCAGTTGCAACAATTATGGCTCTGGATAGAGCTATTCGTTGTAGTAGAACAGGAAATTCTGTTTATGATAATCGTGGATTAATTGTCTTTTAGTCATGGAAAATACTAAAAATACATTTATAGTATTGACATGTCATGAAATGTAATCTATAATAGCCTTAATAATATAAGGAGGGATTGTTATGGATTACGACCGTGTGATATTAGAAATGCTGAACAGAATTAGTGTATTGGAAGAAAAGGTAGCATATTTGGAAAGCAATAATGAAATAACAGAATCAGAAGATATGAATGAACTGCAAGCGCCAAGTAAGAAATACAGATTACTATCTGATTACCTTCATGATAGTGAAAAACCAAGAGTGAGATTGACTTTTGATGATATAGAAGAGATGCTTGGCTTTGAATTACCTCCATCAGCATATACGCATAGGGCATTTTGGTCGAATACAACTTCTCATTCAATTGCCTTAAGTTGGATGGGTGTAGGTTATGAAACTGTTGAAGTCAATATAGATGAAGGATTTGTTGTATTTGAGCAAAAAAGGCAATATGGAAAGGAAGGAATAAAAATTTCAAAGTTTATTACTGAGGCACAGTTTCAAAAAGCATATCGCTCAGCGGGTCTATGGTTTGTTGCACTGTATATGGAAGCCTTTCTCTTACGCATTGATGAATTGAAAGATAATACAAAAAAAGCAGAATTAATAAGTGAAATCTATAATAAAGGAGAAAATGCTGATAAAGATGAAGGAGGTACTCGAACCCGTGTGAATTCTCTATGGAGGATTATTGAATCTGGAAGAGCAGTTCAAGCATTAGAGGTTGCAGCAAACTCTGATAGGTTAAAAAATGATTTCCATGATGCATATGAGACTGCTAATGATTTATTAAAACGCATAAATAGTGGCGAATTCATAATGCCTGAGATTTAAAAATTACTACAAACTTAAACTAATGGGGGTGAGAGTATGTATGAGTTGCTAAGCAGCATAGATTTTACGAAGAAGAGAAATAACTTTGAAAAAGACCGTTTAAAGCGATTGTTCATAAATTGGCTATCTAATAATTACCCTAATGTTAATACGGTTGATACTTATTTCACGGATTCCATATTTATTGGCAACAATCCTTGGATAGGTTTAAACATAATCGATGTTCTAACAGACGGCGATGAAGGAAGAGTTAGGTACCATTCTGCTCTGGTTGAACATTTCGAAGGTAAAGGTTATGATTTAAAAACGTCTCATAGCAAGGCAAGGGAATATTTAACAAGATTCGACCATCTAAAGGAATTTCTAGATGATTATGAGACAAAAAATATGCAGGATAATGAGTAAATAAAGCAATCTTTAAGTAAATACTTAAATTCTATAAGCATCTCATAATGAGGTGCTTTTTTCATGCGATTTTTATTCGGAGGTGACGCTTATGAATCTATTAAAAGGAATGTTCAAATCAAGAGATAAACCGCAAAACAGTGTAGGTAGTTCTTTTTCATTTTTGTTTGGCGGAACAACTGCTGGGAAAATGGTCAATGAGCGATCCGCCATGCAAACAACTGCCGTATATGCATGCGTGAGAATTCTAGCTGAAGCTATAGCAGGACTTCCATTGCACGTTTACAGATATCGTTCAGATGGAGGGAAAGAAAGAATTCCTTTTCATCCTTTGTATCACCTTCTTCATGATGAACCAAATCCAGAGATGACTTCATTTGTGTTTCGAGAAACGCTGATGAGTCATCTTTTACTTTGGGGAAATGCTTACGCACAGATTGTCCGAAACGGGCGTGGTGAGGCAATTGCACTTTATCCTCTACTACCAAGCAAGATGGAAGTTAACCGAACCCAAAATGGAGAGTTGGTTTATAAATATTATCGTGATGTTGACGAGAGTGGTATAAATCCCAAAGGCGGTTATGTCACACTCCGCAAAGATGAAGTTCTTCACATTCCTGGTCTTGGATTTGATGGACTAATTGGCTACAGCCCCATAGCAATGGCTAAGAACGCTATTGGTATGTCATTAGCCACAGAGGAATATGGTGCTACGTTTTTCGCTAATGGTGCAAATCCGGGTGGTGTACTGGAACATCCAGGGGTAATCAAGGATATTCAGCGGGTGAAAGATAGCTGGAACAGTGCTTACCAAGGAAGCGGAAACGCTCATAAGGTTGCTGTATTGGAAGAGGGTATGAAGTTTCAAGCCATTGGTATCCCGCCTGAACAGGCACAATTTCTTGAAACACGGAAGTTCCAAATCAACGAAATTGCACGTATCTTTCGTGTACCTCCTCATATGGTGGGTGACCTTGAAAAATCCAGCTTCTCCAACATCGAGCAACAGTCTTTGGAGTTTGTAAAATACACGCTTGATCCATGGGTGATTCGATGGGAACAAAGCCTACAACAAGCGTTAATTCTACCATCTGAGAAAACAACACTGTTTATTAAGTTTAATCTGGATGGGTTGCTACGTGGTGATTACCAGAGCCGAATGAATGGCTATTCAGTCGGAAGGCAAAATGGGTGGATGTCTGCAAATGACATTCGTGAACTGGAGAATATGAATCGCATCCCTACGGAAGAAGGTGGCGATTTGTATCTTGTGAATGGCAATATGCTCCCGCTCTCACAGGCGGGCAATTTTTATGAAAAGGAGGCAAATAGCCAATGAGAAAATTTTGGAACTGGGTGCGGGATGAAGCCACCGAGGATCGTACTCTTTATCTCAATGGAGAAATCTCTGACGAGACTTGGTGGGGTGACGAAGTAACACCTAAGATATTCAAGGATGAATTAATGGCTGGCTCTGGAAATGTCACGGTATGGATTAACTCACCCGGGGGTGATGTATTTGCCGCTGCACAGATCTATAACATGTTGATGGATTATGTAGGAAATGTAACCGTAAAGATTGATGGACTGGCAGCAAGTGCGGCATCGGTTATTGCTATGGCAGGTGGAGATGTGTATATGTCCCCGGTATCAATGCTTATGATCCATAATCCTTCAACCATTGCTATTGGAGATAGCGAGGAGATGCTCCGTGCTAAAGCCTTGTTAGACGAGGTAAAGGAAAGCATCATCAATGCATATGAACTGAAATCTGGACTATCCCGAGCTAAAATTTCGCATCTAATGGATGCGGAAACGTGGATGAACGCCAATAAAGCAATTGAACTCGGCTTTGCAGACAAAATTATGTTCACTGAAGATGAAGGGCATAGTCCACTCGATACGGGTCAAGGACTTATATTTTCCCGTACAGCAGTATGTAACTCGCTACTTGGGAAAATCCCCAAGAAGCAAAAAACGAAAATGGGTACCCCGATAGAGTCGCTGGATAAGCGGCTTTCTTTAATTTCTCACTAATTTAAAGGAGGAAATACAATGAGTAAAATTCTTGAATTGCGCGAGAAGCGTGCTAAGACATGGGATGCGACAAAAGCATTCCTTGATACGAAACGTGGTGGCGATGGATTACTATCCGCTGAAGACACTGCAACATATGAAAAGATGGAAGCAGACGTTGTGGCTCTTGGAAAGGAAATAGAACGTTTGGAACGTCAGGCAGCAATCGACCTAGAGCTTTCAAAAGCTACCAGCAACCCTATTACAAACAATCCATCCAAAGGCATAGAGGAGAAGACTGGTCGTGCGTCTGCAGAGTATAAAAAGGCATTCTGGAATGCTATGCGTACTCGTGCTGGTGAAGGACTCGATCCAGTTGTGAGAAATGCTTTACAAATCGGAACTGACACCGAAGGTGGATATCTTGTTCCCGACGAATTTGAACGTACTCTAGTAGAGGGTCTTGAGGAAGAAAACCTCTTCAGAAGGCTCGCAAAAGTTATTACTACTTCTTCCGGCGATAGAAAAATTCCGGTGGTTGCATCTAAGGGAACAGCATCATGGGTTGATGAGGAAGGTACCATCCCGGATAGTGATGACAGCTTCGGTCAAGTTTCCATTGGTGCTTATAAGCTAGGTACGATGATCAAGGTTTCTGAGGAACTTCTAAACGATAGTGTATTTCAACTTGAGCCTTATATTTCAAGGGAATTTGCAAGACGTATCGGCAACAAAGAGGAGGAAGCTTTCTTCACTGGTGATGGTTCTGGTAAACCGACCGGTATCCTAGCAGCCACAGGAGGAGCACAACTAGGTGTAACTACAGCCGGTGCTACAGCGATTACTATCGATGAAGTGCTTGACCTGTTCTATTCACTAAAAGCTCCTTATCGTAATAGGTCTGTATTCATCATGAATGATTCAACAGTGAAGGCAATTCGTAAGCTAAAAGACGGTCAAGGTCAGTACCTATGGCAGCCATCGATACAGGCTGGAACTCCAGATACCATTCTCAACCGTCCACTGTATACTTCATCCTACGTACCTGCTATTGCAGCTGGAGCGAAGACAATTACATTTGGTGATTTTAGCTATTATTGGGTAGCTGACCGTCAAGGTCGTGTGTTTAAGAGACTTAATGAACTCTATGCTGTTACTGGTCAGGTCGGATTTGTCGCTACTCAGCGTGTAGATGGGAAATTGATTCTGCCTGAAGCCATCAAGGTACTTCAGCAGAAAGCTTAACGGAGGTGCATTATGAGCTATAACACAAAGAACTATACCGAACAAGGCGGAGAGAAAACTGTCATCGGTGGAACTCTTGAAATCAAGGAAGGAGCCTCGGTAACGGGGCTTACCTCCACAGCCGCACCTGCTTCAGAAACTGCTCTTGGTGGCGTGAAAGCTGCTGCTAAGGAGGAGACAGATACGGTAGCAGTTAAAATCGGTGAAGATGGAATCCTTTATGTACCAACATATCCCGTTGTACCTGAAATACCTGTAGCAGCAAATCAGGCGGATAGCACTGCCACCGATGCCACTGATCTGGTTACGGATTTCAATGCCCTTCTCGCTAAACTGAAAACAGCCGGGTTAATGGAGGCAGACGAAGAATGATTGAAAGGAGACGGATGGCATGACAACCGATAATCTTCTTCCTAAAGTAAAAGCGAACCTGATTCTGAATCATGATGTAGATGATGGACTTCTACTACATTACATTAAAGCTGCCGTCTCCTATGCGGAGAGCTATCAGCATGTTGTTGAGGGGTATTACACGGAAAATACTATGCCACCCACTACAGAACAAGCAGTGATTATGCTGTCGGGCCATTTCTACGAAAGCAGAGATGGTTCGACAGGTGGTTTTTTTGCCGATAACGTGCAAGCAGGTCAACAGGTTTGGAATACAGTAAACCTTCTTCTTAGACTCGACCGGGATTGGAAGGTGTAAATTATGAGCTTTGGAAAGATGAATACGTTCATTGATATCATTAGCACAGTACCAATTAAGGATGAGGAGGGTTTCGTCACAAAGGGAGATAACATACTCGCTAGTGTACGTGCCTATAAGGAAGATCGTCATGGCAGTGAGAGATGGACCAATATGGCTTCGTTTTCTACTGCATCATCACTTTTTCGGTTTCGGAAAATTCCTGAACTTAAGGTAACGAATGAAATGATTATAGTCTGTGAAGATGGCAGATATGAGACTTTAAGTGCTGAGGATGTAAGAAGCCGTGGTATGTATGTTGAGGTTCTAACAGAAAAAATAAAGCCAACTGTGAGGTGATGAGTATGGCAAAAGTCAATATCAAGATGCCGGAGGAATTTCAGTTAAAAGTATCTCGGCTTGCTGATAAGACCGATGTAATTCTTCCTAAAGTTTTAGAAGTTGGTGGTGAAATAGTGCTAGATAAAGTGAAAAGCAATCTAAATAAGGTAATCGGCAGGAATACGAAGTATGCTTCAAGGAGCACTGGCAGCCTAAAATCCTCACTGGGCCTTTCTGGTGCAAGGCAAGATAAAAACGGAAACTTCAATGTGAAAGTTGGTTTTGCAGAGCCACGGTCTGACGGAGAGAGTAATGCTAAAATTGCGGGTATCATCGAATACGGTAAGCATGGTCAACCAGCAAAGCCCTTTTTGAAACCAGCAAAAACTGCATCTCGAAAACCATGTATGAATGCAATGATAGCTAAATTGGAGGAGGAGATCAGTAAGATATGAACATTCTAGAAGAATTGAATATCCTCGTAACTGCGATACCGCTCCCAGTGGAAACCGGTGTTTTTTCCGGTCTAGCACCAGATGTATATGTTGTGATACTTCCTCTTTCAGACATCTTCGAAGTCCATGCGGATAACCGTCCGGGATTTGAGGTTCAGGAAGCAAGGATATCTTTGTTCTCTAAAAATAACTATTTAGAGAAGAAAAGGCAACTCACAATGGCTTTATTAAATGCAGATTTCACTGTGACGGAACGTCGGTATATTGGACATGAGGACGATACCGGATATCACCATTATGCCATTGATGTGGCAAAAAACTATAGATTGGAGGAGTAACATATGGCAACAATCGGTCTTGATAGATTGTATTATTCAAAAATAACGGAAGATGCAAATGGTGAGGAAACCTATGCTGTACCTTCCGTACTAGCAAAGGCCATCACCGCTGAACTCTCAGTGGAGTTGGTAGAAGCGATTTTGTATGCAGATGACGGTGCCGCTGAGGTTGTGAAGGATTTTAACAGTGGTACACTCACGCTCGGTGTAGATGATATTGGTCCCACAGTAGCAGCTGATTTAACGGGTGCTACTACGGATGATAACGGAGTATTAATTTCTGCAAGTGAGAATGTAGGTACCCCAGTTGCAGTAGGATTTCGTGCTCAAAAAGCCAATGGGACATACCGATATTTCTGGCTGTACCGAATTAAATTCGGTCTGCCGGCAACCAACTTGCAGACGAAGGCAGATTCTATTACATTCTCTACACCTACAATTGAGGGAACGGTAATGAGAAGAAATAAGCTAGACGGTCTTGGAAAACATCCATGGAAAGCAGAAGTCACAGAAGGTGATGCAGGTGTTTCTTCTGCAACTATTACTGGTTGGTTCACGGAAGTTTACGAACCAGTATATACACCAGAACCTTAGGAGGAGAAGTCATGGATAATGAGAGAAGTGCTTCAATCAATATTGGTGGCAAAGGGTATGAGCTAATTTTAACTACACGTGCAACAAAGGCAATTGCTAGTCGTTATGGTGGTCTTGAAAATCTCGGTGAAAAGCTGATGAAGTCGGAAAACTTTGAGATGGCACTGGATGAGATCATATGGTTAATCACATTACTTGCAAACCAGTCAATCTTAATTCAAAACCTTAATAATAAAAACACACCAGAAGAATTGCTTACCGAAGACGAGGTAGAATTACTAACCACTCCGTTTGATCTGGCTGCATATAAAAATGCAATCACTGAGGCTATGTTTAAAGGTACGAAGCGAAATGTGGAAAGTGAAGAAGATAGCATCACTGGGAGAGCTTCTTCAAAAAACGTGGAAGTCGGGTAACAGACACAGAAGTCTTTACCCGGCTATTTTATTATGGAACAGTTCAAATGGGCATGGATGCAGAGGAGTTTTGGCTCATGCCAATTGGACTGTTTTTTGATTTATGGACTTGTCATAAACAATGGCACGGAATTGAGAAACCAAGAAGAACTCGAACGATTGATGATATTATTCCACCGGGCATATAGGAGGAGGTGATGACTTGGCAGATGATTTTGGATTAAAAATAGGCGTTGAAGGTGAACGTGAATTTAAGCTGGCTCTATCCGAAATTAATCAGACATTTAAAATACTAGGTAGTGAAATGGCTCTAGTAACCAGTCAGTTTGATAAAAACGATAAATCTGTACAGTCAGTCACTGCTCGAAATGCGGTTTTAAATAAAGAAATTGATGCTCAAAAAGATAAGATTGCTACCCTCAAGGCTGCCCTTGATAATGCCTCCTCCTCTTTTGGCGAAAATGATCGTCGTACTCAAAACTGGCAGATACAGCTTAATAAGGCAGAAGCCGAACTTAACAATATGGAGCGAGAACTCGACAATTCAGGTAAAAGTGCCGATGATGCGGGTGGCAAGTTTGAAAAACTAGGTGGTGTACTCAAGGGTATCGGAGTGGCAATGGGCACGGTTGCTGTTGCTGCTGGTGCTGCGGCAATTAAGTTGGGTAAAGAGGTCATAACTCAATTTGGTGAGTTGGAGCAGAACCTAGGTGGGTCAGAAGCAGTCTTCGGTAAATATGCTGCATCAATTCAGAAAACCGGAGAGGAAGCATATAAAAACCTTGGTGTCTCCCAAAGCGATTACCTGGCTACTGCTAACAAGATGGGTGCATTATTCCAAGGTTCTGGTATCGAACAACAAAAAAGTCTAGAGTTGACTGAAAAAGCAATGCAACGTGCTGCTGATATGGCATCCGTTATGGGTATCGATATGTCCTCAGCCATGGAAGCTGTCACTGGTGCGGCAAAAGGCAATTTTACCATGATGGACAATTTAGGTGTTGCTATGAATGCCACTAATGTAGAAGCTTATGCACTCTCAAAGGGGTTGGATTTTACTTGGAACACAGCAACGCAAGCGGAAAAAGCGGAAGTCGCAATGCAGATGTTCTTTGAGAACACCGAGCAGTATGCTGGCAACTTTGCAAGAGAGTCAACCCAGACAGTATCCGGTTCTATTGGGTTGCTACAAGCTGCCCTTGGTTCTTTTACTGCGGGACTTGGAAATACCAATGCAGACATGACAAACCTTACTGAAAACCTTGTAGATGCTTTTAAAGCAGTTGTTGCTAACATCGTACCAGTATTAGAGAATATCGTAAAAGTTTTACCGGAAGCAACAGGAGCAATCCTGGAAGCTGTTGCAGATTTACTTCCTTTACTACTTGAAACTGTCACTAGTTTATTTACTCAGGTACTTGAAACTATTTTAAGCCTATTGCCTGATCTTATTCCTGCCGCAGTCAGTGCTCTCATGACGATTGTAGGAGCATTGGTTGAAAATCTTCCACTCATCATAGATGCAGCAATAACATTGGTGACTGCACTTGTAGAGGGGATTAGCTCAGCGTTACCACAGTTAATACCCGCTGCAGTTTCTGCTGTTGTACAGATAGTGCACGGACTGATTGATAACTTACCATTAATCCTAGAAGCAGCTTTGCAATTGATATTAGGGTTAGCACAAGGATTAGTGGAAGCAATACCACAGCTTATCGCAGCCTTACCAACCATAATCACAGCATTAGTGGATTTCTTTATTGAAGCCATTCCACAGATTATAGATGCAGGTATAGAATTACTGACTTCATTAGTAACCGCATTGCCTACGATCATTGATGCTATTTTGGAAGCAATTCCAGAAATCATTGATAATATTATTAATGCAGTTATTGATTCCATTCCGATGATTATCGATGCGGGTATTCGGCTTTTAGTATCACTCATTCAAGCCTTACCACAGATCATTACTACTGTAGTAGCTGCGATTCCGAAGATTGTAACCTCATTGGTAAGTGCTATTGTTGATAATATCGATCAGATTATTCTAGCGGGTGTACAGTTATTTGTTGCTCTGATTGAAAATCTGCCACAGATTATTATTGAAGTAGTAAAAGCGGTACCACAGATTATTGGAGGTTTAGTTACTGCGTTCTCAGACTATATAAGCGATATGTCCGATATTGGTGATGATTTAATTAAAGGATTGTGGCAAGGTATTTCAGACGCTGGAGCCTGGTTATGGGAGAAGATATCTGGATTTTTTGGAAACGTGGTTACTAAAATAAAAGACTTCTTTGGCATTAATTCACCATCAAAATTATTTGCTGGTTTTGGACGTAACATGGGTGAAGGTATTGGTGTAGGATTTGAGGATGCAATGGCAACAGTATCAAGGGATATGCAAAATGTGATACCTACAAGCTTTGATATTAATAACAGAAATATGGTAGGACAGAGTGGTGAAAGTATCACTGGAACAGGAATCACGCAAAACATATCTGTGGTGACTCCTAAGGCTCTGTCTGAAAAGGAATTGTCTAGAGAATTCAAAAACTTATCACGCAAACTGTCACTTGAATTATAGGAGGGATGGCTATGGAACTAACTTATATCAATTCAAGCGGTGAAAGCATAACACTTAATCAAAGCCGCCCTTTTTTCATCACCAAGATAGACGGAACAGGTAACATACGCCAGACCGTTAACACCTTCAAGGCACCGGAGCAGGACGGTGCTTTTTATGTGTCATCCACGATGGATATGCGTAACATCACACTAGAAGGCGCGATCATCGCAAATACTCCGGATGAAGCTTATGAGTTTCGTAAAAGCTTCTTAAGATTATTCAGTCCTAAAAAGTCAGGAGTAATAAGATATCGTGAGAGACAAATATCCTGCTTTGTTGAGGAGGCCGTTTTATCCGTTTCATCTAGAGAGAGGATACCTAATTTCTTTGTGAGTTTACTTTGCCCAAATCCATTTTTTGAAACCCTGAATGATGAATGGCAAGATCTTGCTTCTTGGGAGCCTTTGATAGAATTTGAATTAGAGATACCAGAGGAAGGTATTGAGTTTGGGTTAAGACAGCCAAGTCAAATTATAGCTGTTGACAACTTCGGAGATGTGCCATGTGGATGTGAAATTATTTTCAGAGCATTAGGTCCAGTAACCAATCCAGAATTGCTTCTTATTAATACTGGCGAGTTTGTAAGAATCCTTACAACTATGAACCATGGAGATGAATTTCATATTTACACACACTTTGCTGAAAAAAGGGTAAGAAGCATCATTGATAATGTAGAAAGCAATGCTTTTTACCTCTTAGATACTGCTTCAAATTTCTTTCAGTTAGAACCGGGCATGAATAATCTTCGTTATGATGCATCAGACAATCTGGAATTATTGGACGTGAGTTTACATTATCGTCCTCAGTTTTTGGGGGTATAAGAGATGGAACTATATGTGTTTAATCAAAATCGTGCCTTAATCGGTATTGTAGAATCATTTGAATATCTGCGATGGACCAGGCGTTACTCCCAGTGTGGTTCGTTTGAAATAAAAGCCAATGCTTCCACTGAAAATGCAACATTACTTCAAGTAGGTAATTATATCTGGAAGAATGATGATGAAGAAATAGGATTAATCGAATATTTGCAATTATCTCAGACCGATAGTGAGATTATTACAGTCAGTGGAAGGTTTGCAACCGTTCTTTTAGGAAGGAGAATTATCTGGAACACAGAGAACCTTAATGGCGACCTATCAGATTGTATAGGACAGTTAATGAACAATAATGTTATATCACCAGCCGATCCAGATCGGCAAATTGCAAATATTAGTTTTTCATCACCTTACCTTAACATACCTGTAAAGCAGCAGGTTTCTTATAGGAATCTTTTAGACCAATTACAGGAACTATGCTCAACATCATCCGTTGGTATAAAAACAGTCTTTTCTCCTGAGACAGGTGATTTGACGGTAACATTGTATATCGGAACATTATCTCAGGCTGTGTTTTCTAAGGAATATGATAATCTACTTGATCAGACCTTCACAAAAAATACAGCAACCTATGCCAACACAGCTAAGATTGGAGGAGAGGGAGAAGGTGAAGAAGGACGTATATTTGAATACATCACAAATGGTACTGGAGAGGAACGTAGGGAAGTATTTGTAGATGCAAAAGATCTTCGTGTTACGGATTTCCCTACAGACTATGAAGAGGCATTAACCTTTCGTGGCCTAACAAGACTTTCTGAGCTTTCTATGTCACATTCCTTTGATGCCATTGTCAATAACCACAGTAACTTAACTTATAAAACGGATTATGATCTCGGGCAAATCGTGCAAGTAATATCAAAGAAGTGGGGAGTCACCATGGCTGCCCGTATTGAAGAAGTAGAGGAAAGTTATGACGCAGAGGGTCAGAGTATTAATGTCACTTTTGGGAAGGCAGAACTTACGATTGCACAAAAAGTAAAATCTGATTTCAATCAGGTTCGAACGGCTCTTGGTGCACCAACAGGAATTACAGAGATGCTAGGTGAATCAAACAGTTGGACAGATACTCAAAACTTTTCCGGAGGAGTCATGATTAGCTCAACTAAGATGGCAGTAAATACCTCAACCGCTGGAGGAAATGACCCGACACAGGCAAAGTATTTTCATGTTGCAAGGGTAGTAGTTAACGGCTCCTACAATCGTATTGCTTTTCGATTTGATTACTTTGGCACAGGAACAACACCAAAAATGGGTACCATAGAAGGTTATGTTTACTCCACAGCTTCCTATGCAACCATGTCCATCCAGTCTTTCGTTCAGGCTTATGTCAGAGATAAAAGTCCGTTTTCTACATCAGACATTAAGGTAGTGAAGTCAGCGAGCTCTTCAAGAACCATATGGGATATTTATGTTTGGTTATCAGACTATGGAACTGCATATGTAAACGGACTGTATGCACTAACAGAATCAGGTAACTTGATTGCTGATCCGGATAACGGGGCACTACTTCTTGTGCCGAATCTTCCTACGGTAGGTAATACCTTCTCTTATGACAGCCAGACATTTACGATTACAGCTGTTGATAATGGAGTGGTAAAGACAAACAGCTATTATGAAGATGGATTTTTTTATAAACTTCAAGTACCGAACAGAGATGTCAACCTAACCTCCACGGATAATCCGATACAGATTGGAGCTAATACGGGAGTAAATATGGTATTTGATGCAAATGAGATACAAACCAGAAATAATGGAGCTGCTTCGCCGATCTATTTGAACCGGGAAGGTGGACCAGTTTGTGTGAATGGTGACACTACGACAGGTATTGTTTATGGTGGAGATACGGGATGGATCTTTGTTCAAGATGCAGAGTTTTTGAATGGCTTTACGGTATATACAGGAGGAACAGGACAACGGCCCAGATACCGAAGAATTGGACGTATCGTGCATTTATTTGGTGCATGTTCCCCTCCTGCCGGTGCGACCATAAATTCAGCTTCTGCGACAACTATGTTTACATTACCAGTAGGGTTTCGACCAATTTATGATTTCCGTACCTTGTGCCAAGGTTCAAGTTCAAATAAGTGGTTGTTTGTAGTAGGAGAAAACGGGCAATGTACGGCGGCACGTTATGGCACTAACGAATATGCTACAAGCATCACAGGAAATGAGTGGCTTCCTTTTAGCGTATGCTTTTTGGCTGAGTCCAGCTAAGATAAAATTTATGAAAGAAGGAGGGTATTACAATGGAGAAGAGCGGATTTTTTAATTCTTCCAGTGGCGATCGAATTTACGATGCCACTGACTTTGCCACTTATTTTGGCAGCCTAGTTTCGAATGGTATATTTTATAGGGACACTACAAATCTGCAGGTAACCCCAGGTTCTGGAATGTCAGTAAATATAGCGATTGGAAGGGGATGGATCAACGGGTATCACTATGAAAATACTGAGGTACTAAATAAGACATTAGAAACGGCAAACGGTTCTTTCTCTAGAATAGATCGGATTGTAATAAGGTGGAGCCTTCTTGATAGAAATATTGTTGTAGCGGTTCTGACCGGGACAGCAACTGCCACTCCAAGTGCTCCGGCTCTGACACGAAACTCGGATGTTTATGAATTATGTCTTGCAGAGATATTGGTTCCACAAGCGGCCACATCTATAACTATAGGAAATATCACGGACACAAGACTTAATTCTACTCTTTGTGGAACTGTGAACTCGCTGGTGACAGCGGTATATGAGTGAGGTGAACTAAGATGGCAACGTATCAAGCAACAAATGCTTGTACTTGGAGAGATGGAAAATACATTCCTTCCACCACGGATAATATTCGGCAGGGAGTTTACGAACCATTTGGAGAATGCGTAGGGGTAATGATATTTAATCTTACTGCAATCAGAAATCAATATGAGAACTATTATCCAGCCAGTGCCACTCTTGAACTCACACGTGTTGCGGGTGGCGCATGGGGCAGTAATCGAACAATGACACTATATGCTGGAAATCAGACAGGTATTCCTTCCGTCAGTTCCTCTACCGATGTTACCACAGCCCGTCCTAGTAAAGTGACTTCCGGCTATAATTACACGGTATCAGCCGGAGTAGGAGACAAAACCTTTAATATAGCTACTGCCTTAATTAATTCCATAGGGAGTGGTGCGAGCAACTGCTTATTTATGGATGGAGGTTCAAGCACAACCAATTATATATCCTTTACAGGAAGAAATGATCTGACTAAGGTTGTCCTTAATATTACTTGGGTCAGTCGTACCACAGATGCTGGTGCGCCTACTTCTTGCTCTTTAAATCAAACACTTGCAGAGGGGAATGTAACCCTATCATGGAGTGGTGCAAAAGCAGGAACGAATAATGCCATTTCTGCTTATGAAATTCAGTATAGTGATTCCACAAATAATAGCACTTGGGGTAGCTGGACAGCGCTCACAGTTGTATCTTCTAGCACAACCAGTGGAAGTTTATCGGTTGCGCCTCCAACTACCAGAGGGAATTTCCGAAGATTTCGTATCCGCACCCGTGGTACAGCAGGCAGTGATTATTATTCTTCTTGGAAGGTATCATCAAATACCGTAAGAAAGAATACATTGCCTTCTGCACCAACAACTGCAGTAGCATCACCGGAAATTCATAGTAACGAAACGATAACGCTTACTTGGTCTGGAGCAGCAGGAGGAACGAGTGCTATTAAAAGCTACCGGATATCGAGGAGAACATCGACCGATAACATAACATGGAGTGAATGGGAAGTACTCACAACGCTTAATCTTAATGCTAGTGGTGGTAGTTATAATCCAGCAGTAACAAATATTTCAGGAACCTATACACAGTTTAGTATAAGAACCATTGATGTTCTCGGCGCTATTTCATCAGAGAAAATTAGTAATAGTATTTACTGCAACATTACTGCATGTGGTGAACCAAGTGCATTTTTACTAAGTACTACCGTAGCGGAAGGCAATCTGAATCTTTCTTGGAGTGATGCAACTGCGGGTGCTGGTAATGCAATCACAGGATATGAGATAGAATTTAGCGATTCTAGTGATAATAGCACATGGGGTGCATGGACGTTATTAAAAACAATTGTATCCTCAGGTACAAGTGGAACCACAAGTGCTTCTCCACCATCTACACGGGGATATTATCGAAGGTTTCGGATTCGTACCTTAGGAACAGCAGGCAGCAGTTATTATTCAAACTGGAAGAACTCGTTAAGTAGTGTTCGCAAAAATATTTTACCTACACCACCGTCAACTTTTACAGCTTCACCAACTTTATATGAGACGCCAAGTGTAACAATATCCTGGAGTGGAACTCTCCCCGGCACTAGCCAAATCAAGCATTATGTAATTCAACGCAGTACGTCATATATGGGAAATCCACCTTGGTCATCCTACGAAACATTGGCCACGATTGTATCTAGTGGGACATCAGGTACTTATGTAGCCGAAGCATCAAATACTCCTGGAACATCGACAAGATATCGTATTGGTGTTACAGATGTATTAGATGCAGTATCTGCTTATGTGATTAGTAATACAGTCAGGAAAAACAGCTCGCCTACAGTGCCTACAATCGGCTGCCCAATGGCAGGAAGAAGCACCTATAACACAACCCCATTATTTATGATCATAACCGGTATAGAACCTGATGGTCAGACACAGATTGTAGAGGTTAGGATTGACTCAGGTCAGTGGTATAATAGTGTTGATCATCCAGAGATGTTCTCTGTAAGTGGATATTTAGGGGATAATATCAGAACGGTATTTAAAGCACCGACATTATCCTATGGAAACCATACTGTGACCATACGATGTTTGGATAGTGACTTAATGAAATCAAGTACTGAGGTTATAAAGACATTCAATGTTCAAGCATCTCCATTTGAAGTAATAACTGCGAATGTATCCTCAGTTAAAGCAGTGCATATTAAGGCACTTCGCACGGCTGTTAATACCATTCGTGAATTCCATTGTATAAATACGGTTGTATGGAGCGAAGAAATCATTTCTGGAAAGACCACAGTAGAAAGGTGGGCACAACATATAAATGAGCTACGTTCAGCACTTGAACCGGTTATCACTAAAATTAATGGATTTGATACCTCATCCACTTTTAATATACCTCCAGTAGAATGGATTTCGTTTGGTTATGGTAGACCTAAGGCGGATATAATGGCTCAGCTACAAAATCTGATACTGATACTATGATTAATAGCGCTCTTGATAACTAGGGGCGCTTTTTATGTGCAAAAAAAGATTGGAGGAATTAAGAATGAAGGAAATATGGAATAAAGTACAGGCAGCATTGACAGTAGCAGGAGGGTTTGTTGGTTGGTTCCTCGGTGGTTTTGATGGCTTTCTCTACGCACTTATTACCTTTGTTGTAATTGATTATATAACAGGAGTATTTTGTGCAATTATCGATAAAAACTTGTGCAGTAAGATCGGGGCAAAAGGTATCTTCAAAAAGGTGCTTATTTTTGTATTGGTAGGCATAGGGAATGTATTAGATTCTAATGTATTAGGAGCAGTTGGCAATACAAATGCTAATGTTCTACGTACAGCCGTGATTTTCTTTTACCTAAGTAACGAAGGCATTTCTATTCTCGAAAACGCAGCCCACATTGGATTACCAATCCCGGAAAAACTCAAAGATGTGCTAAAACAACTGCATAAGCGAGAAGAGGATGAGTCGTAGGAGGGAAAATCATGATTGATTTAACGAAAGTTTCAACAGTGTTCATTGGTAGACGTGGTGAGCATCACTATCGAAATATTGAATTTGATGTTTCTAGCTTATTAGAAGGTGGATATCCTGGCTCTACTTTAAATGCGATTTTCAAAAGACCGGATGGTACTGCTTATCCAGTGGTTACACATTACGTTGATGGAGTCCTGACTTGGTCGCCAAGTGCAACAGATACAATACAAGTTGGTGTAGGAAGACTGGAAATAAGAGTCACAGACGGCGATGTGGTAGGAAAAAGTGTTCGAATTCTTACTATAGTAGAGGATGCCTTGGAAGATGGGATTGTCGAGCCACCAGAACCTCCTGCACAGGAATGGCTGAATCAAGTACTGTCAGCTTTGGCCGAATTAGATGTCGAGGAAATAAATAGTCTACTCAATCTCATCTATGGTCTATTAAATAGCAATTATGATTTACTAAACATCACACATGTTCGATTAGATGATACCTATGGTCTACTATCCAACACGAATGGGACGGTTGATAATACACATGATCTTTTGAACACGACATACGACTTACTAGAGGATAACTATACACTGTTAAATAATAACTATAATTTGCTAAACACGACACATGGTCTAATTGAGGATATGCGTGACACATTGTATAACCGGACTGGTATTATTCTTAATCATATACATCCAATAGAAACTGCGACTGCACCGGATCTGGTAAGCCGTAGAGCAGCCATCACATTCACAAGCATTAATAGCGGTAACAATGTAATACTTGGTACGGTAACATATACATTTGTTACATCGTTAGGCAGTCCAACAGCAAACAATGTGCAGGTACTTATCCAAGGCACTCTTCGCAATACTGTCAAGAAACTTGCCGAAGCCATAAGGGGCGTTGAAGATACAACGAACATTGCTTATGGGTCAGGCACATCATCAAATCCTACTAGCACAGCCTATTGGACGAGTAGAAATTTCTCTATTGGTGATGTTACCATTCCTTCTGGTGAGAGTCTATTCTTATTGGAAAGAGCCGAAAATGCGACCACAGCATTGATACTAACATCTACAGCAGCAGCTACAATTAATGCATTCACCAGAGCAAGCTATTTGAGATATGTCTTGAGTGGTAATGCTACCGGTGCAGGAGGCATTAATAGTGTCCGAGGACCTTTGTACACATTATTGCCAATTGGCAGTGTGGTAATAGGTGGACAGGGAGGTATGCTTTATCCGACGGCTTATGATTGTCATTTGGTTACCCTATGCAGACAATCAGATACCAGTGAAAAAGAACTAGATTTATATATCTCAAACGATGAGGTGAATTTCACTAGAATTTCACGCAGTACACCTATTGGTGCTGATAGTTCAAATGCCGGGTTGCATATTCATATAGACATGCGCCAAAGCCGAGTGCCATCAGGTTATGGGTTGTATATAAGTATGGGGAGTGATGGCACATCGAATAGTGCTTACTGTGATCTGAAATTTACTTATCATTTGTACCCATTAACATTACCAACCAATTAGAGTAAGAGGTGATCATATTGAATTTGCATAAATTGATACTAACGAAAAATGCCTGTTATAAAGCAGGTAAAACCATAGCACCAAAGGGGATTATGGTTCATTCTACGGGTGCCAGTAATCCATGGCTAAAACGCTATGTTGGCCCAGATGATGGACTGCTTGGTAAGGATCAATACAATAATCATTGGAATCAGGATAAACCAGGTGGAAAACAAGTTTGTGTACACGCTTTTATTGGTAAATTGGCAGATGGTACTATAGCAACTTATCAGACATTACCGTGGAACCATCGAGGATGGCACTGTAGTAGTGGGTGGAAAGGTTCTGGTAATGACACACATATCAGTTTTGAGATTTGTGAGGATAACTTAACCGATAAATCATATTTCCGTAAGGTGTTTAACGAAGCAATTGAGCTTTGCGTGTATCTTTGTAAGTTGTATGGTCTGAATGAAAACAATATCATTTGTCACAGTGAAGGATATAAACTTGGTATTGCCAGTAATCATGCCGATGTAATGCACTGGTTTCCTAGGCATGGCGAGACCATGGACTCCTTTAGAAATGCTGTGAAAGTAAGGCTTCAGGAAGAAGAGAAGGAAGAACAGATATACTACAAGGTGCAGATTGGTGCCTTTTCTTCGAAGTCTAATGCAGAGGCTTTGCTTAAGAAGGTTAAGGCTGCTGGATTTACCGATGCTTTTATTAAATAAGAATAATTAACTGATATGGCCGCTAGGTGATTAATTTCACTTGGCGGCCACAATAAAATTTAGATACACGAAAACAAAAGAATTATATTACAATATACATCTTATGGAATTCTACACTGAATAAAAAATTCCTTTGTAATCTGGAAATTCATCCATAAAATATTTTTCATATGATTTACTAGGTAAATATAATACATCAATATTATCTAGAGAAAACTCAACACTTCTTAAGATTCTCCATTCTCTTTCCATATAATAATTTTTTTCATCATCTTGACTAAGATTGATATCAAAAAGCTTTATATATGATAATAAACCTGTAAATGCCATCATTTGACCGAATAATATTTGATGAAATTTATTGTCATGAATATCCTTAATTGTATCATTATTCATTAAACTTACATATGGAGCATAATCAGAACGCATAAATGTCTCCAAGGGAACGGTGAAAGGTTGATAGCATTGGTTTACCATAGTAAGGAATTGCATAGTACTTGGGTATTGTTTTGATAGAGTGTTAAAATACTCAATCGGATTTTTGGGTAAATCTGTTTCACTAATCTCTTTTATATCATAGTTAATAGGAATATACATTACTGGATGAGCCCCTTTCGAAGCCAAGTATTGTTTATTAAACCCTATTCCGAACTTTCCATATTTTCGAGTATGTATGTTTAGTGCTCCATCTGGAATATCACAAAAGCAAACACAATCGATTCTTTCAAATAATTCACCAGCCCGCTCTCCACTATAATTTGCACTCATTGATACAACAGGTTTATCCGGATCTTGCATATTAGCAAACAGTTTTCCGCTTTTTATAATTTTAATAAGTAATTCAAACTTGTCTTTATCTGTCGGCAATGACCTTCCTACAAAATGAATAAGTTTATTTGATATATACTCCATTTCTGCACTTCCCTTCAACGTTTTATTTTTCTTATTTATCTTACTACAAAGTAAAAGTAACTTCCATTTTTATTTTCAAATTATTCCAATTGAACCTATTGTAATTGCATAATCTAAATTTTTCAAAAGTGTCCGTTCAAATTGGTGTTTTCTGTCCTTAGGAAGTTAGAGGGGTTAGATTGATATGTTCCCTCGGAAAGAGGTCGAGAAAATGCAAGTTACTAAATTAGAATCCGTTGATTCAGTAAAATTTGAAGCAACAAAGCCTACAGAAGATTCGGTAAAAAATGAGTACGATTATCTGGTTGCAGAAAATCTTACAAAAAGACTTTTACAGAAGGGTTATATAAATCAAAGTGAATTTGACAAGATAATGGCCAAAAACCGTGAAGCTTTCTCCCCGTTTTTAGCGGAGATAATGGACTAAAAGACTTGATAAATAAGGCTTTTAGAGTGATGAATAGTACTGTGAAAAGGAGGTTGAGACAATGAAACGGATAACAAAGATTGAAGCAAATGAGACGCTTCAATTAACACCTAAAAAACTACGCGTTGCAGCTTATGCTCGTGTTTCAACAGATAGCCGTGAACAGCTCGCCAGCTTGGAAGCACAAAAAAGTCACTATGAAGTCTATGTCAAAAACAATCCGAACTGGGAGTATGTTGGCCTTTATTACGATGAAGGTTTATCGGGTACGAACATGGCTAAACGGGATGGTCTTCAGAAGATGCTTTCTGATTGTGAGAAAGGCTTAATTGATTTCATCGTTATTAAATCTATTAGCCGCTTCGCAAGAAATACAACAGAATGCCTTGAAGCTGTCCGTAGGCTCATAAGGCTTAATGTGTTTATTTATTTCGAGAAGGAAAACATCAATACCGGAGATATGGAAAGCGAGCTACTACTTACCATTTTCAGTAGCCTTGCAGAAAGTGAATCAATTTCCATAGCTGAGAATGAGACTTGGGCCATTCAAAAAAAGTTCCAAAACGGTACTTACAAAATTGGATGTCCACCATACGGTTATAAGAATGTAGATGGCAAGATGGTTATCGATGATACAGAAGCAACGGTTGTAAGATATATATTCTCGGAGTGTCTTTCGGGAAAAGGTTGCTATATGATAGCAAAAACACTTAATGAGAAAATGGAACCTACAAGGAAAGGTGGAAAATGGAGCTCTTGTGGAGTCAAAGATATCTTGAAAAATGAGAAGTACAAAGGAGATGTTCTATTACAAAAAACTTTCACGGACTCGCAGTTTAACAGACATTATAATCGTGGTGAAAAACCACAGTACTATGTCAAAGATCATCATGAGGCAATCATCAGTGAAGAGGAATATAAAGCAGCGCAGTCTATTATTGAACAACGCTCGAAAGAAAAGAATATTGTAACGGAAGATAAGAAGTATCTAAGCCGTTACCCGTTCTCAGGAAAATTAATATGTGCTGAATGCGGTGCGACATGGAAAAGAAGAACACATAGCTCTAGCAATGATAAATACTACACTTATACCTGCAATACCCATTTGCAGGATAAAGGTAGATGTAGTCAACTATTTATTAGGGAAACAGATATTGAGATAGCTTTCATTAATATGATGAATAAACTGATTTTTAGCAAAAAAGTCCTTTTACAACCTTATCTTAATAGCCTAAAAAGTATTAACCAAGACAGTACACTTGCTCGAATTAACGAGATTGAGAAAGCTTTGGAGCAAAACTTTGATCGGAGGCAGGTTCTTGCAAACCTTCTATCAAAGCAGTACATTGAGCCGGCACTTTATACTCAGCAAAATAATGAGCTATTAGTTGAAGCGGGTGAATTGAGAAATGAAAGAGATACCTTGTATCGCTCGGTAAATGGAGAGCTTGAGAATGCAGAAGCTGCGAGCCTGCTACTAAAGCATTTAAGTAATAATACAAGGTTTACAGAATTTGAGTCAGAGACATTTGAAAAACATGTAGACCATATCATAGTTTACAGTAGAAGTGAAATGGGTTTCGTACTCAAGTGCGGTTTAAATCTTAAGGAAAGGTTGTGAGAGGATGAGTCATATTCCATATGGCTATAAAATTGAAAACGGTAAAGCAGTCATCGATGAAGAAAAAGCAGAGCAAGTAAGGAAACTTTATAAAGGATACCTTTCTGGTCTTGCCTACATGCCTGCCGCAGAAGCTGCTGGACTTAAGCTTTACCACACAAGTGCAAAGAAAATGATGCAAAATAAGTATTACCTTGGAGACGACTATTATCCGACGATTATAGATAAAGAGACCTTTGATGCAGCAGAAGCTGAGAGGGTGAAACGACAGGTGAAGCTTGGAAGAGTATTTGATGAGAAACCAGGTAAAGCGAGCAAGATTGCTTCAGGTTTTATGATGCCAAAGGTACAAATCAAATTTGAGGGCCCTATTAGACAAGCAGAATACGTCTACAGTTTAATTGTAAGCGAGGTGAATTCATGATTTCCTTGGCTAAAAATGTTACAGTTATTCCAGCAAAGAAGAAAATCGGTACTCAGAAAGCAACTGACAAAGTTCAAAAAACGCGAGTAGCTGCCTATTGTCGTGTTTCTACTGATAGTGATGAGCAGGAAAGCAGTTATGATACACAAATCGAGCATTATACAACATATATAGAAAGTCACCCTGAGTGGGTGTTAGCTGGGATTTATGCCGATGACGGTATTTCTGGAATGAATACAAAGAAGAGGGATGAATTCCAGCGAATGATCAGCGATTGTAATGATGGTAAAATCGATATGATTATAACCAAGTCCATCAGCCGATTTGCTCGAAATACAGTTGATTGTTTGAACTACACTAGAGCCCTTAAGAACATGAACATTGGTGTTTACTTCGAGAAAGAAAATATCAATACTCTTGATGCCAACGGTGAAGTTCTTATGACAATTATGGCTTCTCTAGCACAGCAAGAAAGCGAATCTTTATCAGCTAATGTTCGTCTGGGCTTGCAGTTCCGATATCAACAAGGGAAAGTTCAGGTGAACCACAACTGGTTCTTAGGATATACAAAAGACGATGATGGTCACCTTATCATTGATCCAGAGCAAGCAGAAGTCGTCAAGCGGATCTATAGAGAGTACCTAGAAGGTAAGAGTTTCTTACAGATAAAAAGGTCACTTGAAACCGATGGGATTCGCAACGGTGCAGGAAATAAAAAGTGGCATGAAAGCAATATAAAGCAGATACTTACGAACGAGAAGTACATTGGGGATGCATTGCTTCAGAAGACTTATACGGTGGATATTCTAGAAAAGAAGCGAGAAGCTAATAAGGGTCAGGTTCCGAAATATTATGTAGAGGACAGCCATGAACCTATCATTCCAAAGGATATCTTTTTAAAGGTACAGGAGGAAATCGCAAGGCGAGCAAACCTTACTAAGGGAATCACACAACGTAAACGAATTTACAGTGGTCGATATGCTTTGTCGGGGATAGTATTCTGCTCACACTGTGGGGACATTTTCCGCAGAATTAAATGGAACAACCGTGGATGCAAGTCAACCGTTTGGCGATGTGTCAGCAGAGTTGAAAAAGATGGTCCTGAATGCACTGCAAGAACTATAAACGAAGAATGGCTCCATGAGATAGTTATCAAGGCTATAAACGAAGCCTTCCGAGGAAAAGAAACTATCCTACCACTTTTACGAGAGAATATTGAGAGTAGTCTGGAGAAAGACACCTCAAATCAGATTGCAGCGATTAATGAACAGATGAAGTTACTGCAGCAGGAGCTATTGGCAACAGTAAATTTAATAAATACCGGTGATGAGATTGGTATGGAGATAAGAAGGCTGCGTGATGAGCAACAGGCTCTTCAAAATGAGCAAGCATCGCGTCAGGATTTGAAAAGCAGAATTGATGAGATGATGAGTTTCCTTAACAACTTGCCATGTGAGCTGACCGAATACGAAGAAGAGTATGTGAGGACTCTTTTGGAAAAGATAACGGTTTACGATGACCACATCATTGTTGAATTTAAGTCAGGAATTGAAATACAAATTGAAGAATAATAGTAGTTTAAAATCACCCGCAGCTCTTAGGCTTGAGCTGCGGGTTTTGTGGTTTTAAACATTTTATGTGTAAATATTGTAAATTGAAACCAAATGAATTACAATGTTTTTATCGAAGTTTGGAGTAAATGAGTAAAGGAAGATAGATATGGGATACGAGAAGAAAAACATAAGAAATATTATTGAAGATATAAATAGTAGAAAGACTTATCTTCCAGCGATTCAAAGAAAATAT
The DNA here is from genome assembly GCF_050433395.1 of Anaerotaenia torta. Taxonomy (NCBI): domain Bacteria; kingdom Bacillati; phylum Bacillota; class Clostridia; order Lachnospirales; family Lachnospiraceae; genus Anaerotaenia; species Anaerotaenia torta. The sequence continues at coordinate 4,470 of NZ_JBNPXH010000002.1, read as the reverse complement.
GTCTGGGATGATGATCAAATTACTAGGCTGATGGACTCCATCATGCTTGGATATCCAATTGGTACTTTTCTATTTTGGAAGGTTAGAAAATCCACTGTAAATAAAAAAGAATATTCTATGTATGAATTTATCAAAGATTTTCATGAACGTGATTTATATAAGAATCCTGCTGCACCACAGCCGTTTCCGATTGGTAACGATGAAGAGACAGTATGGGCTGTACTTGATGGCCAACAGAGATTAACATCGTTATATATTGCCTTGCAAGGTAGTATGAGTAGAAAATTACCCAATAAGCGTTGGAAAAATGATGAGGCTTTTCCTAAAAAAGAACTTTACTTCAATTTACATAGTCAAAGAACTGATGATGAAGACATCTCCTATGAATTTAAGTTCCTAACACCGGAAGCTGCAAAAAAACAAAAAGATGATAAACTATGGTACTTGGTGAAAGATATATTGAAATATTCTCAGGATGAGCTTGTGACGGATCTGATTATTCCTAATGGATGGGCAACCGATAAAGTTGCAATGAAAAATGCCTCGTTGTTACATACTCGACTTATTGGCGATGAAATAATCAATTATTTTGAAGTGGAAGCAGATTCCATAGATAGTGTACTTGATATATTTGTACGTGTTAATTCTGGCGGAACAGTTCTCTCAAAGAGTGATTTATTGTTTTCTACTATCGTTTCTCATTGGGATAAGGCAAGAGATGAAATTGATAAATTGCTTGCAGAAATTAATAAGATCGGAGAAGGATATAAGTTTTCAAATGACTTTATTATGCGTACCTGTTTGTATGTTCTTGATATGTCAGTAACTCTTAAGGTAGAAACTTTCAAGAAAGATAGTATACTAAGAATAAAAGACAATTGGGATAATATTAAAAAATCTATTAAAGATATAGTAGATTTACTAAATGAATTTGGCTTTAATTCGGAAAATATTATTTCTTACGTTGCCGTATCACCGATGGTTTATTACCGATTTAAAGGAGGTAAGTTCGATTCGGAAAGTAAATCTGAGCTTAGAAAATATATAGTTATATCTCAGGTAAAACAGATTTTTGGTGCTGCTACAAATTCAGCGCTTACTAGTATCAGAGAAGCTTTAAAGGCTGCACCCGTAGATACATTTAAAATGAGCAATTTACTAAATATTCGTTTCACAGGTGACAGAACTTTACGCTATACCCCTGAAGAAATTGATTCAATCTTTGACACCCATGAAATTGGTGCATACACATTTATGTTGCTTTCATTATTATATCCTAATTTGAAGTACAGTCAAAAAGGATTCCATCAAGATCATATGCATCCGCACACTAGCTTCGAGGAAGATAAGATTAATAGCCTTATTCTGCCAGATGGAACTGTCATCGATGAAGATAGAAAAGAAGAGTGGCGCCGTAGACGAAATACATTAGCAAATCTTCAATTATTGGAAGGGCGCGAGAACGAGAGTAAAAATGCTATGCCATTAGAGGATTGGCTTAAAGTCCCTGAAAATAGCGAGAATGTTAAGTACGTGCCAAGTGATGTATCATATAAACTATCGCATTTTGAGATATTTATGGAAAAAAGGCAGAAGTTGATGAGCGATACATTAAAAGCTCTTTTGATATAAAATCTTCGCAAAAAATGCATGAATAGAATTTAGGGTTTTTAAATAAAAACTAAACTTTGGGAGAATTAGAACATGAGTGAAGATAATGATATAGGGAAAGATTCCATAAATGACAACATTAGTGAAATTGTTCCGGTCTCAAAGAATGCACTTTGTATACTTGTGACCGATGCTGATAAGCATGGGACTGATATTGCGGCAATGAGTGATTTCTTTGATTTGTGTGTTCAACAGATGAGTTATGAATTAAAGGAGTATTCTACTTCTGATGTATTGAGAGAAATACCAGTTGCTGATTTCGGAATCATTAATGATGTGGTACATCAGGCAGAAGTGCTGATGAAAGGAACTTATGGTTATATTCCTGATTTTGATAGCTTACCTCATGATATTAAAGTTAAATTTGATAAGGGCATTTACAAAATTGGTGAATCAAGGCAAGTTGATGGGAATATGCGTGCTGTCATTCTGGATGAGAATGATGTACGAGTAAAGGATATCACTTTAAAACGTGTACGTAATGATACTGGTGCAATGGAGACTTCGCGCAGCATTGGGAATCAACTTCAGATGAAGCAGATATATGCAAAACTCAATGAAATACAAGAACTACAAATATATCAAATCAAGAGAGATAGGGATCGTGATATTATAATTCCGTTCTTAAATGCAAGAGACTACATTTTAAGGGCACAAACAACAAGCTCTTTGGAGGACAGACGTGAATATCTCAAGAAATCCTCTGATGAACTTACAAGAGCTATTAACGGAGTATATACGGATTTGTCAACATCAGCAGAACATTTGGCAAAGCTAACAAGATGGCCGATTTTTCAAAGATCAGATCAAATTAGAGATACTATAAAATTTTTGACCAGTGATTTACAGTTAGCTACAAAATATGTTGGTGTTCAAGTTCAAGTTTTAGATTATTTAGGAGATAAAGATAGCTCAAAGATGGCTCTAAGAGGCTATCAGCACGTAATGCAAGACTTTTTAATAAAAGAAATTAATAATAAAGGACAGTCAGCAGCTAGATTGATACATTTAAATTACCCATATGATGATTCGAACAGAGATTGCTGGCAGACTTTTTCTAAAGAATTAAGAACAGTGCTTGATGCTGGTTTTGATGCAATAGATGGTCATAAGGATATTTATTTGGTATCTTTGGAGGATGTAAAAGATGGACAAGAAAACGAATGACGAAAAGAAATGCTGGGCTTGTAAAAGAGCGTATATGATAAATGAAGGTAAAATAGGACTTTGTCCGAAATGTATTAATAAATACGGCACTCCAGTTGCAAGTATTGGTATTGCAGGTCTCTCTATTGGAGGTAGACAGCTAATCAAGCATGGTGGGAAGATAATTAAAACTGCTGCTAACGTGGCAAAGAAAGTTAAACACTAACTTAGAAAGAACGTACAACAGATTATAGTTGTTATAAGAAGTAAATAATTATAGATGAAGGTATATTTATGAATGAAAAAGAGTTTAAAAAACTATTACTAGATACTGTTCGATATGGAGACCATCCTGACAAAGAAATAATACTCGAATTACTCAAGATTACTGAAGTCCGATTTGAGAAGACTGGAGAGTTTACACGTAATTTATGGAATCATTATAAAGAATTTTTAAGTCTTCATATCATTCCGCAAAAAATAAGCGAGTTAAAAAAATATTTGGATTATATAATAAAAATCTGTTACGATATTTATGAACCTAACGATGAATACGAGTTATGGGATGTTTCTATCAAGCCGGGGAAAATGCGTGTAGATGAGGATGTAAGCCAAGATATTCATTTTGAACATATTCAGCGGCAAATCATAGAAGAAATCAGAAATGCTAAGTATCTTATATGGATAGCAGTAGCCTGGTTTACAGATCCGGTGCTCTATAAAGAGCTATTAAAGAAGAAGGTCCAGGGTATTAATGTTCAAATAGTTATTGATGATAACGACATAAATTGTAAAGTACCATTTAGGTTGGAAGATGAATTTGATACTTACAGAGTATCAATCCAGTCATTATATAAAAACATAATGCACCACAAGTTTTGTATAATTGATTTGAAAACTACTGTACATGGAACATATAACTGGACAAATGCAGCTCAATATAATAAGGAGACCATATGTATTGATATAAACAGAGAAACAGCAGAAAAATTTGCTGAAGAATTTATGCGTCTTAAACGTAACCAACCTATTAAAGATACATTTTAATAGTGTACATACAGTTGATATGTTCCCTCAGACGTCAAAACCGTTGATATGTTCCCTAAAACATAATAAACAATTAAAAACGATTGATATGTTCCCATGGACGCAGACATCAATAATGAGCACTCGAGCCATGTGGAGACAGTATGTCTGATGTCACGTAAAGATAAATAAATAGGCTCTAAAGGGCTTGAAATCAAAGGTTTCCAGACTTTCGGTAAGAACGGCCGATGGATGGGAACCTTGTTTTTTGTCCTCTGAGTATGACATGGAACATAAAATGTAAGGCAGGGTTGAGACTACAGAACTGCTTTTTGCCTTGCGAGACAAGGGAACTGCTGTTTTTAGGGTAGGTTGAGACTATAGAACTATTGCCAACATATAACTCTTTCTTGAACTCCTACGCTTTTGATTGTCTCTCCTGAACAAAAAAGGTAAAGTGGTTAATAAGGGTTTTGGTGGTGTGTTGTATAGTAGCTTTTAAATAACTGTTCACTGTGAAAAATTGTGAAATGCTGACTTGAAAAAGTAAATTCCAGCGCAGGACTAAATTCCACCGCCCTTTAAAAAACGTTGAAAACTTCATATTTTCCGGGGTATAAATGGCTG
>NZ_JBNPXH010000001.1:456880-901223 GCF_050433395.1 Anaerotaenia torta | reverse complement strand
TGCAAGCTGCATAAAGTCTGAACATTGACAACTGAATAACTGCCAGGTATTGAATTTTCAAGGTGCATAGCTAAAATTTATGTGCGAAGTTTGAGTTATTTAATTTATACGCATTAAAACCCACAACAAAATATACAACCGCTGCCACATAGGATAAAGCCGATAAATATATCATAGGGAGGAACTCCTTACTAGGACTTTTTAACTATTTTATCATATCTGCTGATATTTTTCAATATTCTGTCATATTGTGCTGAGGAACCCGAAGAATGGATACGGAACAAGCTGGCGCCTCATATATAAAATGTTCACTGACAGCAATTTCCTCAGTTACGGGAGTTACGGCTTTCTGTTTCAAAATGACATTCTCCAGATTTTTTCTTTCTCCTGTTAAGCTCTCAAGGCTGCCTTTCTCTCCTTTGATTTCACCCTCCTTAATATCAACGGTAACAAAAGCCGTATCATCGCCGGCATTGACTATTTTTATAATCAGATCCCCGGTTTCTCTGTCATAGCTTACCGTCTCATATAGGGAATGGGTTTGTTTTCGTTCTATTTCATGGACTAATTTACCGTTCAGATAGCATCTGATGATATCCGGCTTTACTTCTATCTTGATATCATACCATTCCTTCGCTGTAACGGAAATCTTCTTTCTATCACTGACCACATTCTTCGTTCCGCCCAGGGCCTGCTCCACACAAGTGTCCCTGTTTCCCCATCCCCCGATATTCCAATGATAGAAATTATCCCCGTCTTTTACGGCGAAGGGAATTAAAAACCCTTCCTCTCCCGATATCTTTTTTGCCTTCAGAGTATAGGTGTAGTTCGTCCAATCCCCCTCCCCGATATAGGAAGCGCTGCCCATAATTGCCCCGTTGGAAGGGTAGCCCGCATTGGTCTGTCCGTACACCTTATTTCCGTCCTCCTCAATTATTTTCCAATCCCCCTGGGAGGTTTTCTTCCACTCCTTCGCTTCCTCAAAGTCCGTTTCATACAGAACGGCCCCCGTCTCATTATCCACCACTTTCACATCATCAAAAACAGCTGAAGTCAGCCAGGTTCCCAGACCAACCTTTCCTGCGGCGCCCGCTTTCTCCGCATTCGATGCCTCCAAAAGAGATGTTACCGTATAATCCCCCACGTTACCCGCAAACATTTTCTGAACATAGTAATTAATAGATCCATAGACTGTATTATTATTAAAATAGATCAGATCCGGACTCCATTGCCTGGAAATAAGATTGCCGAACAATGGTGCGTAGGATGCCATTTTTACCACATCCGAATTCCTCTCCAGCCCTGTCATATAAGCAGCTTCCGCGATTGCCGCATATAGGGAATTGGATTTTGCGGCGTACTCTCCCACGAATACATCCACATGGTTTCTTTTATAATCATCATATCTATGGCTGCCCGCCAGAAACCATTCCGGAAAATTATAGTAATGCTCATCCATGATATCCGCGTATTTCAAGGCATCCTTTTTATGTATATCCATGGTGTTCCAGGCGTAATTATACAGCACTCCGTCGGAATGAGGGCCGGAGGATGTGATCAGCTTTATCTCGGGATACTCACCGCGTATGGCTTTGACGAATTTAGAATAACGGGTAAAATAGGCCTGATCCCAGTTTTCATTTCCTATGGCCAGATATTCCAGATGAAAAGGCTCCGGATGTCCCATTTGAGCTCTGATCCGTCCCCATTGTGTTGTGCTGTCTCCATTGGCAAACTCAATTAAATCCAAAGCATCCTGAATATAGCCCTGTAACTCATTCATCGATGCTGTTTCAGCAGTTCTGGCCTGGCAAGCCAGTCCTGCATTGATAACAGGAACCGGTTTTGCTCCCAAATCCTCGCACAGCAGAAAATATTCATAAAACCCCAATCCGTAGCTTTGATAATATGGATGCTCCCTTGTGCCGATCCAAAGATTCGTATTCTGCTTTCTGTAGGCCACATCTCCGACGGTATCCTTCCAATTGTAGGCTGTCTCCATCGAATCCCCTTCTACAATACATCCCCCCGGAAAACGGATAAAGCTGGGGTTGAGCGCTTCTATTATTTCAACCATGTCCGCTCTCAGCCCATTTTCCCTGTTTTTATAAGTATTTACAGGGAATAAGGAGACCATATCCACATCCACGCTGCCTTTCTCCAGCAATTCTAAGGAAAGCTTCCCTTTTATCGCCTTCCCTTCCGCTGTTATTTCTACGGCATGCTTCTTCCAGACGCCGGTAATGTCTCCGACGACTGCTGATCCAATGGCATTATTCTTATCATCCAGGAAAGTAATTCTAATATCCCCTTTATACTCCCTGCTTCTTAAGTATACACTGAACCGGTAAGGCTCCCCCTCCTTATAATGTACTCCTTCCAAAAAACCATTGTTAACAAATCCCGCCGGATTATCGGAAGGATTGGTAAGCACCAGATAGGATGGATTGTTCTCATGAATCGGATCGCTGTTTTCTATGGCAAGCACACTTTCTCCCAACTGCTTATAGCCATGCAATGCTCCCTGATTAGCCCGCTCTTCACCATATTCAAAGGAACGGTTCTTAATCAGCTCCGCATATAATCCTCCGTCACCTGCAAAGTTAATATCTTCAAAAAACAATCCATACAGGGTCTCGCTGATATCCACTCCTTTTTCCTTCGCATTGATTTGAAGCAAATATTCGCTTTTTACTGCCGTATTCGGAGGAGCTTCCCCGAGCTGACTCTCCTGCTCTATTTGATTATCCCCCTCCGCCTGCTCCATCCCGTCGAATGTCTTTTTACATACATTTCCGGTTATCCCCACGATTATTATTGCAATTATTACCGCTGCTGCGGCTAAGACCGTCAATACCAGTTTCTTCCCCTTATTCATGGCTCTCCCCCATTCTATGATTAAAGCGCCAAACGTGCTTTAATCATTCTATTTTATCCGCACAATTGCTGCCCCTCCAGGCTGCAACAAATTATAAAAAAAGGCCGCTGCAAAATAATAAGAATCATTCCAGGCCTGCAACTATTTCTCTAACGCATGGAATGTATTCTATTATTTTTACAACGGCCCCTTCCATCAGACAAATTACTTTAAGGTAACCTTTGCGCCTTCTGCTTCTAACTTAGCCTTAAGGTCATCAGCCTCTGCCTTGCTTACGCCTTCCTTAACTACCTTGGGAGCTCCGTCAACAAGATCCTTTGCTTCCTTTAAGCCTAAGCCGGTTACTTCACGAACAATCTTGATAACCTTAACCTTGTTTGCGCCGGCCTCGGTCAGCTCTACATTGAATTCCGTCTTCTCTTCCTCAGCTGCTGCTGCGGGACCAGCTGCTGCTACTACAACGCCAGCTGCTGCGGATACACCGAACTCCTCTTCACATGCTTTTACTAATTCATTTAACTCTAATACGGTAAGGCCCTTAATTGCCTCGATAAATTCCTGAGTTGTCATTATTATTTACCTCCATAATATTTTTTGATTAACTATGCTTACTTTCGATTATGCCTGCTTCTCAGCGATTTGCAAAGCAACTCGCTTCTCAGACTTCACTTTCGATTATGCCTGCTTCTCAGCGATTTGCTTGATGACCCTTGCAAAGTTTGCAATAGGTGACTGCAAGCTTCCAAGCAGCTTGGAAATAAGAACCTCTCTGGAAGGAATAGTTGCAATAATCTCAATTCCCTTCTCATCATAGTAGGTTCCGTCCACTACGCCAGCCTTGAATTCCAGCTTCGGCATGGTCTTGGAGCATTCCAGTAAAATTCTTGCAGGAGCGGTTGCGTCCTCTAAGCCAAAAGCTACGGCGGTAGGACCGTTCAGATCCTTTGCCAATGCTTCATATACGGTTCCCTTGAATGCAAAGTTCAGCATGGTGTTCTTGTACACTTTGTATACAACACCGGCTTCTCTTAACTTCTTACGAAGCTCCGTATCCTGAGCAACAGTTAAGCCGCGGTAGTCCACCAGTACGGCAGCCTGAGCTTTATCGACATAACCTTTGATTTCCTCTACAATCGGTTGTTTTAATTCAACCTTTGCCATTACATACACCTCCTTGTTTCATTATGCATACACTGTCAACAGCGTATGTGCTGCCAGCAGCCTATACGATTGACACAGACAATAAAAAACCTCTTCCCGCCAAAGCAGAAAGAGGTTCATAAAATCATAATGATTTCAATTCACTTTCCCTCGGTAGGCGGTCACACCTTATGCCTTGCGGCACCTACTGTCTTCGGCAGCTGTTATCGCTTGTCAATTCACAAAGAATAATTTCCAATGGAAATATTCTTTACATACAAACGGGATTATAGCATGAACCATTCCTGGTGTCAACCCCTAAAATCTTTGCTTGTACGTTTTGCTTCCTGCGTCTTCTTAGCTTAACTTTGCAGTGTTCAGCTTTACGCCAGGTCCCATGGTGGAAGCCAGGGTTACGCTCCTTAAATACTGTCCCTTTGCTGCGGAGGGCTTTGCCTTGACAACCGCACCAATTAAGGTCTGGAAGTTATCATTTAACATCTCCTCGGTAAAGGAAGCCTTACCAACGGGAACATGAATGATGTTGGTCTTGTCTAATCTATATTCGATCTTACCGGCCTTGATATCATTTACAGCCTTGGTAACATCCATGGTAACGGTGCCTGCCTTGGGGTTGGGCATTAATCCCTTCGGTCCGAGAACACGGCCCAAACGTCCTACGACACCCATCATATCAGGGGTAGCAACAACTACATCGAATTCGAACCAGTTTTCATTCTGGATCTTGGGTATTAAATCATCTGCACCGACATAATCAGCGCCTGCTGCCAATGCCTCGTTGGCCTTATCGCCCTTGGCAAATACCAGCACACGTACGGTCTTACCGGTTCCGTGGGGCAGTACCACCGCACCGCGGACCTGCTGGTCAGCGTGACGGCCGTCAACACCCAGTCTGATGTGCGCTTCCACAGTCTCATCAAACTTTGCAACTGCTGCCTTCTTCACCAGCTTAATGGCTTCTGCCACATCATACTGAACGGATCTGTCAATTAACTTTACAGAATCTTGATATTTCTTTCCTCTTTTCATTCTATAAACCTCCTAGTGGTTTTATCGGAGAAAACGAATCTCTCTGAGATCCATTGAGCAAATACGGTATACACCGCATTTGCCTGCAGACATGTTTTTCGTCTGCATATCCTCCCACGTTAATAGATTCTCAATCGCATCGTATCTTTCAACCATGCTGTTTTAGTCTTGTTCTTATTCTTCAATGGTAACGCCCATGCTTCTTGCAGTACCTGCAACCATGCTCATTGCCGCTTCTACGCTTGCCGCATTCAAATCGGGCATCTTAAGCTCTGCAATCTTTCTAAGATCTGCCTTGGAAAGCTTGGCTACCTTTGTCTTGTTAGGCGCTGCGGATCCGGACTTCAGATTAAGGGTCTTCTTAATCAATACGGCTGCCGGAGGAGTCTTTGTTACGAAGCTGAAGCTTCTGTCTGCATATACGGTAATTACAACCGGTGTAATGATACCGTCCTGATCTGCTGTTCTTGCGTTAAATTCCTTCGTGAACTGAACGATGTTCACACCATGCTGGCCCAATGCGGGTCCTACCGGGGGAGCCGGTGTTGCCTTGCCTGCTGGAATCTGTAATTTAATATAACCTGTTACTTTTTTTGCCATGATAGCATACCTCCTGATAATGTGGTGTTTGCGGGAATTCCCCTCCCACGTAACTAAGGAAACGTAAAAAAATTCGTTCCATAATTGTGAATTGATGCTTTGAACTATCTGCGAACCTTGATGTCGTCGAAACCGATCTCAACCGGGGTCTCCCGTCCGAACATGTCCACGCTGATTGTTACAATCTGCTTCGTAGTGTTGATTGCCCTGATCTGCCCGGTCGTGTTCTCCCATACTCCGGCGGTAACCGTAACCATATCGCCGATTTCAAAGTCAACAGAGACTCCATCGGATCTAATTCCCATGCTGCGCATCTCTGTCTCTGACAGCGGAACGGGCTGCTTCGAATCCGGACCTACAAAGCCTGTTACTCCTCTTGTGTTACGCACTACATACCATACGTCATCATTCATTACCATATGAAGAAGTACGTAGCCGGGAAACAGCTTCTTCTGCACTCGCTTCTTAACGCCGTTCTTTACCTCGATCACATCCTGCATCGGTACCGACACTTCTAAAATCTGATCCTGAAGCTTTCTGTTTTCAATTGTTTTCTCGATGTTCGCTTTCACTTTGTTCTCGTACCCAGAATAGGTGTGAACAACGTACCAATTAGCCTCTGACATATCCTCACCCTTATCCTAAAAAGATTCCAATACCGAGTTCAATAACATAATCCAGTACGTAAATAATTAATCCCAAGATAACGGTAACACTAATGACAGCTACTGACTGCTTTAAAAGGGACTCTTTATCCGGCCATACGATTTTCTTAAACTCGGACTTCATACCTTTAAACCAGCTTTTCTTTGGAGCTTTCTCGGTTGTAGTATTTGCCATCTCTCCCATGTCTTCTTTTCCTTTCAGATTAATTATTTTGTCTCTTTGTGCATTGTGTGGGTTCTGCAGAACTTACAATACTTCTTTGTTTCCATTCTGTCCGGGTGTAACTTCTTTTCCTTGGTTGTGTTGTAATTGCGTTGTTTGCAATCCGTACATGCCAATGTGATTTTTACGCGCACAATATCCACCTCCGATTTCTCTTGTTACGCATGATCGTGTATACTTTTTGCCTGACGGAGAACTTTTTTAGGCATAAAAAAAAAGCCCTCTTACCTCGCTTTTTTACTATAGCATATCTGACGATGGTACGTCAATATTTTTTTTCAGATCTGAATATTTTCCTTCAAGCATTCAGAATACCCCACTTCGTAAGAAATGTCAATGTTATATTCCACATTTCAGAATATAACATTGACATTGAATTGCTTCCTTTGGTGCCTGCAGGCATTCCTATCCGGAGGAATTAATCCTGACCGTGATCTTACATGATGTTCTGCTTCCGCTTGATGCCCTCGCCGTAATGACCGCCGTTCCCTCCTGAAGCGCCGTTATCTTCCCTCCGGAGGTGACCCTTGCCACCTTGTCATTGGAGGAGGCATAGCTGATCCGATCTGTTGAGGTGTCAGGCACCAGATCGGCGTGAAGGGCATATTGATCGCCGACCTTCATGGTCCATTCTTTCCGGGCCATTTTTATTTCTTCGGATTTTACGGTTTTCACCGTTATTGTCTCAACCGTCATATTCCCCCGGTTGTCGATTCCGAAGATGGTATAGACGCCATCCTTCACCACCTTGAAGGACGCCTTTCCGTTCTTCTCTTCCAGCTCTATTCCCATGTCTTCCGGAAGAAATTCTTCCGCTGTCCGAATACCGGGCAGATATTCCACCCTTCTTAAGCCGCTCTGGGAATCAGCAACCCGCAAGGTCACTGTTCTGGAGGAATAATTGTCTTTTACCGTATAGGCGGCATGGATCTTCGGGCCGGTTGTATCCGGCCGGACTTCATATATCCGGACCGTATCATTGCCGGCATAATCCGACGCATAGAAGGTGTACTTTCCCGCCTTGGATACCCGGAGCGTATTATTCTCTACCGCCAGGCCTCCCGTGCCTCTGGCAAAGTCTTCCGCCGTCTTCTCTCCTGCACTCCAGCGCAGCACTCTTACACCGGAGCCTCCTGCATCCGAAGCATTCACCGATACCAGCATCTCACTGTTGTCATACTCTGTATTCAGATCTATCACCGGCGCCTCAGTGTCCTCTATCAGGGAACCGGCGGCCAGCAGGGTCCGGTATGCGCTGGGTATTCCCGCATATCTGAGATATTCTCCAAGCTCCGGCAGGGGCTTGAGATTGTTCAATATAATTTCCTTGGCCTCGGCGGGATAGATCTGACCGCTGCAGGCATAGAGCATGGCAGCTACTGCGGATACCTGAGGGGCCGCCATGGAGGATCCGCTCATGGAGCTGTAATTCCCCACGATGGTGCTTAAGATATCCTCTCCCGGCGCCGCCAGATCCACCGTATCGGAACCGTAATTAGACAGACCCGTCAGCTCTCCCGAAGAATCAATGAAGGTAACGGAGATCAGATTATCCAGTTCCAGACTCGCCGGATAGACCGGTACTTTATTGTTATTCTCTCCTGTATTTCCGGCAGCGGCAATAAACAGCATATCAGATTCCTGCATTACCTGCTTCAGGGCCGCCGTGTAGGAAGAGGTTCCCCAGCTCAGATTGCAAATATCCGCTCCCATCCTGGTGGCATATTTTATTGCCTCTACCGCAGATGCCAGGCTGCCGGTGCCCTTCGGACCTCCGTTTATTTTCAAAGACATGATCTTTACATCAATTTTGGATGCCACTCCCGCTACTCCGATGCCGTTATCCAGGGTGGCCCCGATAATCCCCGCCACATGAGTTCCGTGATCATCATTATCCTCACGGGAGGCGATATTCATGTCTAATTTACTGGAATAACTGTAGTGGCAGACGGTATCGTCATCATTATAGAAATCCCAGCCGTAGACATCATCCACATATCCGTTGTTGTCGTTGTCGATCCCATCTCCCGGGATCTCCCCCGGATTGATCCACATGTGATTTACAAGGTCGGGATGATTATAGTCCACACCGGTATCAATTACCGCTACAACGACTTCCCTATGATCGGAAAGTTCATTATCCAACATCCCCCAGGCCTTTATTATATCCATGTCCACACCCTGAACCGCAGGCTTATTCATCCGTCCCAGCTCTGACAGATAGACATACTGGCCTGGATTTTCAATAGCCCATTGGGCGTCCGCATAGGTGTCACTGCTAAAACTCAGGGTGGATACCGGTACATTGCCCTGTGCCTGTGCCACCCGGTCCTCCCGATTCAGGCTCCGCAGTATATTATAATAAGAAGAACTGTCTTTCACATGAAAAAGCACATAATCATCAATATGCCTGAGAACCTCCAGCTGCCCGTCATATCGGGCCGCGTATTTCTCCAGCTCTTCCTGCCCGATTTCCTGCTTGAAAATGGCAACGATCTCCCCGTCTGACTCCCGATAGTCCCTAAGCTCCTTCCGGCTCAGGAAGCCCGCAAAAAGCACGGTGATGAAAGCTGCTGACAGCAGTAATGTGAAAACAATATTCTGTTTATGTCGTTTTTGCTCTCTTTTCATCATATCTGTTCCCGCCTTTTTCGCACTCCGCGCTGCCAAATACAACCTTTTCTTACTTTTTATCCTATGCGTTGTTATTGGCATTTCTGTGGCAGAATTATAACAAATTTGTTATAATTATTATATTAGTATTGCTTAACGGTAACCTTGCCCCTGCACTCTATTCGTTTTCATAATTTGTCATATCTTGGTAGTGCAATTTTTACTATAATATGCTATGATTAAATCGTCAAAAGCACCGAAGGTGCTTTCCAGATACAAGATATTGCTATGCAAGCTCGCTTGCAATAGCAATATCTTGTATCTGGAAATGTGTGCAGCACCTTTTGACGCTTTAATCATGCTATGCTTGAATAAATGATTGATAATGGAGGTGTGTTAATGAATTATCCTAACAACCAGGTAGGTTACACTGATCCGAAAGAATTCTGGGATAGTCTGCATCTGGATATTCTCACTTCCAATCAGAATATCTCACAGAACGACTATCGTTCTTTTATAGAAAGAAGCTTTGTTTTCTCTATGTTTTTCCGGGGCTGCCACCCGTTGGAGCTTCGGGGCTTCCGCCGGCTTCTGGATCTTCAGGAACATGGCTATTGTATTATACTGGATCTGCCCGAGCTGCAGCAGGTCGGTTTGAACGAGGAGACCACGGACGAACTGGAGATCTATTATTTTATCCATAACCTGTTTACGGATCATAACCAGTTTCCGGATCACCGCCTGTACATCGGACCGCTCTTTGCCAACCGCGTCTGCCTGCTGGTGACCTGCGCCGCTCCTGTGCCGGAGAACCACAAGGAGGAAAGTCTTGCCCTCAGTCTGGAGCTGCAGAAGGAATTGAAGCAGCAATTCCAGATCAATCCCTCCATTGCCGTCGGGAGCCTGCAAAGTATCAATGCAATCTATACTTCTTTTATTGATGCTCTCTCCGCTCTATATTTCCGGCGTTCCGAGCCGATTATTTATTATCAGGACAAGACACTGACCGCCTCCGGGATGGATTTTGATTATCTGCTGGCGGAGAAATACCTGTTGGAGGCCATCCGGCTGCGCAAGACCGATTCCTATGATTATTTTGCTCTGATTATGGACTGGGTGCGTAATTTCTGTGATGATACGAAGAGGGACAAGATTCTGGAGCTTCTGGTGTTGTCCAGTCATTCCATGAGGCTGGATAACCAGGAGGAAGTACCCTTTATAAGCTATACCGGAGTAGCCAGGGAGTTGATGGAATTAGAAGGCGACGCGTTGATCGAATGCGCTTATAAGAATTTTATGTTTCTTACCAATTATGTAAAGCCCCAGAGCAATATCGACTATTCCAACCACATTGTGCAGGCCACCAAGGAGTATCTGGAGACACATTACGCGGAGGAAATCACCCTGGAGGATGCGGCGGAGCAGGTGAATATCAGCCCCCAATATTTCAGCAAGCTGATCAAGAAAACCACGGGCTTTAATTTTATTGACTGGCTCTCCATCCTTCGGGTAAAGAAAGCAAAGGAGCTGCTGACCAACTCCAATCTTACGGTCAAGGAAGTATGCTATATGGTGGGATATAAGGATCCCAACTACTTCAGCCGTATTTTCAAGAAACGGATTGGCATCACTCCCAGCGAGTACGTAAAAACCAGCTCCTATTTTAACAATAAGAGCTGAAGAATAATCCGCTATACATAGAGGTTATATAAGGGTTGGGCCAGTTTCTGGCCTCCCTATTGGGGTAGGTAAGTACTTTTTTATCCAGGTATTCCATAGGATTTATTGCAATGGCTTCCGCTTTGTCCATAAGCCTTGCAATAAAACCGTTCTCTCTGGTGAACAGGCTCTCCATCCCCTGATCCTGCGCAGCCATCACCGCCAGCGGGTCCTCAAGAGACAGCAGACCGCTGTCATCCGCCCGGATTCCGCAGGCTTCCAGCTCTTCGTGGAAGATCTTCTCCAGGCCTTTCATCTCATTGAGGAACCTTGAGGCGCGATAATGCTCCTCATTGTCCCTGGTGCGGTTATGGGCAAGACGGATCATGCTGTTATACGTGTCCAGCACTCTTTCTGTCTCGGCCAGAATTCTCTCACTGTCAGAAACCAGCCGGATACTAACCGGTTTCTCACTGACCGCCTTCAGGGTAATCCGCAGCTTTCCCTCCAAAGTAAAAACATTGGTAGCCGTCCGATGGCTGACCTCGTTGAGGGCAAACCCGGCCGGTATGGATCTCTCCTCTATCCGGTTCATTCCAAAATACTCTGCCAGCCCTGTCTTCCCGGCCTCCGAATCCGAAAATTCAAAAACCGGCTCTCCGTTCTTTCCCGCCTGACCGGACAGAATGGACAGTCTCCCATACTCCCTTCTGCCGCCTGCCTCTACCGAGACTCTGATTCCGGGCACCGTCTGGTTCAGATACTTCGCGATCCTCGTTAATGCTTCCTGATTTTCCATCTTCCTTTCATGCAAGTAAGTGAGATCCTGATTCTGATCCCCTACTCTCACATGGAACTCATAGGTTCCCGTCGGCAGCCCCTGAGAAGTCAGCATCAGATCCTTGCCTGTGTTCTTCTGGGGTGATGCCAGAGAGGTGACCGCAAGGGTCATGTTCTCCGGAAGTCCCTGGGTGTCTTCCTGCAGCAAGCTGGCTTCCAATACCCTCTCATCACTGACAGAGACGGCCTTGGATGCCCAAAGCGGGTTCTCCGGCTGAACCAGGGCGGAGAGCCTGCTCTTCAGCTCAAGGGCGGCTTCCTTGATGCCAAAGGCATATTCCTGGTTTTCCTTCGATAGATTCACCTTATAGAGAGGAGAGGACTTGTTCTGGTTTATGATATTATAGTATACCTTTTTCAATTCACTTCTTTTATGAACCGGATACAGAATCTCCTTTTTTACCGGATAGCTTTCCAGCAGATAATTATATACCATTGACATATCAGCTCCTCCTCTCCCTGTTATTATGACCGGCGATCATTCCCCGGCCTCTTCTTCCTGTTCTGTGAATCCATTTTATAGTATTTGCCCGCAACATTCAAGCAGGACAAATGTCCGTGTTTTCTGTATCCAATTCTTTTGTTACCGTTCCATGTGAACTGTAACCTTCTTTTTAAATACAGTCAGAGGGAGAACCATGTTCTTCGCCCGGCTCCCCCCTGAACGCTAACCTTCTTTATGCAGATTGCACCTGGATTATCTTAACCGGACATACTGCCGCACATTTCCCGCAATTGGTACATTTGCCGTAATCGATATAAGCCAGATTATTATTCACATGGATCGCATCGAACTCACAAGCCTTCTCACAGAGCTTGCAGGCGATACAACCCACGGAGCAGGCCGCTTTCACATCCTTGCCCTTATCCAGGGAGCTGCAGCCCACCAGATGCCTTGCGGCCGCAGGTACCATCTCGATGAGTTCATTGGGACATTGGGCGGTACAGGTGCTACAGCCGGTGCATTTCTCCTTATCCACCACTGCTATGCCGCCGATGATATGAATTGCATCAAAGGCACAGACCCGGACACAGGAGCCAAAGCCCATGCAGCCATAGGTACATTTTTTATTCCCCCTGCCGGGAACAGCAGCCGCCTTATTGCAGTCCCTGACACCGTAATATTCATATTTCACCTGGGTTTTATCACAGGTTCCCATACATCTCACATAGGCAACCTTCCGTTCGGTCTCCTCTATGGCGGTTCCCAGAATTTCCGCAATCTTAAGATGGGCTTCTCTATTGGCCACCGGACAGGCATTGGCAGGCGCTTCTCCCTTGGCAATTGCTGCAGCCAGTCCGTCACAGCCGGGGTAACCGCAGCCTCCGCAGTTGGCTCCCGGCAGCAGCTCCCTGACAAGAAGCTCCGTCTCATCCTGCTTCACCTCGAAGGTCTTAGCGGCAAAGCCGAGAAACAGTCCGATGAATAAGCCGACTCCCGCAACGATCGCAGTAGCAACCCCAACTCCCTGAAGGCTTACCGCGGCAAATACCTGTATTGTTTCGGAAAGAAAAGCATTCTGTAATATGTTCTGAATCAGCATTCTGTTTTTCCTCCCTTCTACAATCCCGCAAATCCGAAGAATGCCATAGCCATCAGACCTGCTGTAATCAATACGATGGGTGAGCCCTGGAAGGACTTTGTAACATCGTTGTATTCAATCCGCTCACGGATTCCCGCCATAATGATGATGGCAATGGTAAATCCGGCGCTGGTTCCAAAGCCGTTGATGGTACTGGAAAGCAGGCCGTATTCCTCCGTAACATTAATTAACGCCACACCCAGAACCGCACAGTTGGTGGTAATCAAGGGAAGGTATACGCCCAGGGCCTCGTAGAGCCCGCGGCTGTACTTCTTCAGTACCAGCTCCACGAACTGCACCAGGCAGGCAATCACCAGAATAAATACAATAGTCTGGAGATAGGCCATATCCAAAGGTACCAACAGCCCTGTGTAGATGAGGCTGCACAACGCGGAGGCTATGGTAATAACAAAGATAACTGCCGCTCCCATGCCTGCCGCCGTATTGGTCTTCTTTGATACGCCCAGAAACGGGCATAAGCCAAGGAATTGACTTAAGACAACATTATTTACAAGAGCCGAGCCAACAATGATCATAATCAGATCCTTCATCTTAATCAATCCTCCTTATTCTTATTTTGTATTCCGGCTTCCTCCCGGCTGGTGCCGCCCATACAATGGGCGCAGTCGCCGCCGCAGCCGGTGCTGTTCTTCGCCTGGTCATTGGTTGCGGAGGGCAGCTTCAGTTTATTCTGAAGCGCCGTCAGAATCGCCAGGGTGAACAGGGCGCCGGGCGCCAGAATGAAGATGGTAATCGGCTCAAAGCTGTCCGGGGTGATCTTAAAGCCAAAGACACTTCCCGCTCCGAGGATCTCACGAAAGACACCAATGATGCTCAAGGCCAGGGTAAAGCCGAGGCCCATTCCGATTCCGTCAAACAGGGACAATCCCACAGAGCTCTTTGCCGCATAAGCTTCCGCTCTGCCCAGAATGATACAGTTCACTACAATCAGAGGAATATAAATTCCCAGAAGCTGATTCACTACCGGTACATAGGCCTCCAGAAGCAGCTGCACTACGGTAACCAGGGATGCAACCACCACAATATAGGCCGGAATACGAACCTTATCCGGGATGAATTTACGCAGGGCGGAAATCAGCAGATTGGACATTGCCAATACCACCGTGGTGGTAAGACCCATATACAGGCCGTTATTACCGGAGGTGGTTACCGCCAGGGTCGGACACATTCCCAGCATGATGATAAAGGTAGGGTTTTCCTTGATTACACCGTTATAGATCCGTTCCGTATATTTGTTCATTTTCATGACTGTCCGCCTCCCATCTCCGGGGCATACTCTGTTATAAACCAGATACCGGCATTCACCGCATTGGTGACCGCCCTTGAAGTAATGGTGGCTCCGCTGATGGCATCCACCTGATCCTCCGAGGCCGCTCCTGTCTTGGTTACAACAAACCGGAGTACTTCTTTATTCAAAAACTGATCAATGAATGCCGGCTCCCGGGCCTTCATTCCCAGGCCTGCCGTCTCACTGATGGACAGGAAGGCAATGCCCTTGATCCGTCCTTCCAAAGAATAGCCAAAGACTAATTTAATTCCATCCTTATAGCCTGCGGAGGTGGATACGGTGATATTATATCCGGCAATTTCCCCGCTGCTGTTAAAGGCCTTGCTGATGCTCTCAATTTCCGCTCCCGCATAGTCGGTATTGACTCCGGCGAAATCCGTGCTCTTTGCCAGGCCGGTCAGTTCTGCTTCCTCTTCAAAGGAGGAGGCTTCGGGAAACACCTCCTGATTGGCCTTTCGTGTCTTCTGCACCGCCTGTACCGCGATGGGTTCCTTGGTCACCTCATAGACATAGCTGAGGGCCAGGCCGGATACCAGGGTAATGATAAAGAGCGCCAGGGCATCCCGAATTAAATCCGATTTAATGAAAGGCTTCTTATTTTTCACGGACCGCACGCTCCTTTCCGAAGGATTTCTGCCTTGTGGCCTTCTCAATCAGAGGAACCAGAAGATTACAGAAGATAATGGCGTAGGATACGCCCTCTGCCGTTCCTCCCATCAGGCGGAATAATCCGGTCAGTAATCCCAGGCTGATGCCGAAGACAATCTGACCCGGAGCAGTGATGGGACTGGTGACATAATCGGTCGCCATGAAAAAAGCCCCCAGCAATAAGCCCCCGCCCAAAATATGTCCCAGAACAAAGGTCATATCAAAGCCCCTGCCTCCGAAAATCAGAACAAATACCCCAAGAGACAGAATATAGGTCAAAGGGATCCTAAAAGAAATCACTTTTTTCAATAACAGATAGGCTGCCCCCAGCAGAATAGCAATTGCGCTGGTCTCTCCGATGGTTCCGCCTATATTTCCAAAAAGCATCCGATACAGATCCACTGTCTCCCCGGCCTTCATCGCTGCCAGAGGAGTTGCCCCGGACACTCCGTCCAAAGCCATAAAACCGTGCCGCACGTAATCCATTGCCCCCGGGGAAGCAATCTTCTCTATGGTAAAGCTGGTCATGCGCACCGGAAAGCTGATCAGCAGGAATACTCTGGCTGCCAGGGCCGGGTTCATGAAATTCTGTCCCAGACCGCCAAAAAGCATCTTAACGATCAAAATAGCAAATACACCGCCGAGAATTGCCATCCAGAACGGAAAATTCGCAGGCAAATTATAAGCCAGCAGCAGACCCGTGACCACCGCGCTGTAATCTCCGACGGAAAGGGGCAGCTTCATAAACCGACAATAAAGATATTCTGTCAGCACACAGGCGGCCACTGTAACGGCGATCAATAAGAGCGCGTTGATTCCAAAATTATAGACGCCGAAGATCCCCGCCGGGACCAGGGCCAGAATAACATCCAGCATGATTCTCTTAGTCGTAACCGGGCCTCTGGAATGGGGAGCCGCAGACACATGTATTAAATCACTCAACGTTTACACCTCTTTCATATTGTATGTTATGCCTTCTCTATGCCTTTTTCCTCTTAGCCAGGATCGCGTTCCTTGTCTGCATAATGGACTGGGATAAGCTTCTTCCGGCGGGACAAATATAGGAACAGCAGCCGCAGCCGCAGCATTCCAATCCGTCATACTTCACAAATCCATCCTCATCATTGCGGTTCGCCAGGTTCGCCAGCTGGAAGGGCATCAGCTGGAGCGGACATTTCTCCGGACATCTGCCGCAGCGGATACAGGGAGTCTCCTCCACCGCCGCCGCATCCTTCCGAAAGCCCAGAAGCGCGGAGGAGGTCTTCATCACCGGAACCTTGGTATCATACAGAGCCAGTCCCATCATCGGGCCTCCGGACAGTATCTTCTCCGGGCGGTCTGTGAAGCCGCCGGCTGCATCCAGAAGCTCCTCATAACCGGTTCCGATGAGCGCACTAAAATTCTGCGGATTCCTAACCGCATCCCCGGATACCGTAACAATTCTGCGGATCAAGGGGGTGCTGAGAGCCACCGCATTATAAATTGCAATTACCGTGTCTACATTGTCTACAATACATCCTACGTCGGCCGGAAGCTTCTTCGAGTTCAGCTTCCGCTTTGTCACCGCGTATACCAGCTGACGTTCGCCGCCCTGGGGATATTTTGTCTTAAGCTCCCGGACCTCCATACGCTCTTCCTTTGCCGTCAGCTCTTTCAGACGCCGGATTGCCTGGGGCTTATTGTCCTCAATGGCGATAACGCCTCTGGCATGTTCAAACAGTCCCAGCATGATCCTAAGGCCCCCTATGATTTTCTCCGGCTCCTCCAGCATCATACGAAAATCCGAGGTCAGATAGGGCTCACATTCGGCGCCGTTCACTATGACATAATCAATCTTGCTGTCATCCTTCGGCGTGAGCTTTACATGAGTCGGGAACCCGGCTCCTCCAAGGCCTACAATACCCGCATCCTTCACATAGCCGCGGATCTCCTCCCTGGTTAGCCTGCTATCATCCCGCTTTTCACCAAAGCCTTCTATCCTCTGATATTCATGATCATTTTCGATTACAATGGCTTCTGCCATGGCTCCGGATACCGTCAGCCTCTTTTCTATCCCTTTTACCGTTCCGGACACCGAACTGATTACATGAGCAGAGATGAAACCGCCTGCCTCGGCGATCCGCTGTCCTGCAAGGACCCTGTCCCCCTTTGCCACTAAGGGCTTGGCCGGAACGCCGATGTGCTGAAGCAGCGGAAATACCAGATCCCCCTTAGGCAAAAGAGGGGTTGTGGGCTTATCCATCGTCAGGTCTTTACCGTCATATGTATGGATTCCACCCGGAAATGTAAACCTACCCATAAAAGTTATTTCCTTCTTTCTCTTTATTATAGTATTGTAATGTTTTTCTATCAGCCTTAAGTAATAGGTCTTCCTTAAGGACATCATGTAAAGTATAACATATGCCGGCCCAATAGGACAGAATCGTTATTTAATTAACACAATTTATGACAGTTGTTTCACGATTGCGAAGAATAGAATGCCTCCTCCGTCTTTTTTTACAAATTACTTCATATTTTTTTCCATTTTAGCGTTGTACTTTGACCTACATGATGATAAAATGAAATATAGCGTCGTAATATTAAATTTCCAGCTTTAATAAGGCATAAAATATCTACGGGAGGATTTTTATTATGGGATTTATGAAAGGTATCGCAAAATCTATCAGGAAATTCTTATTTAACCGGAAGAATACCAGGGGGTCTATTCTTCGGCTGGCGGCCATCATTGCAGGTTTATTGGTGCTTATATCAATCATAGGATTGAGCAGCCCGACCGTCTTCCGCTACACCCTTCCCCTTGTGCTGGCTGTTTTAGTTGTGCTGTCCATTACTCTTTTGCTGATGCTGATGCAATTTATGAAGGCAATCAAGCTGATTGACAGGAACGCCGTCACACTGTCCCAGGGCAACCTGAATATCGATGATATTATATCGGACAAAACCAGGGGGCTTGAGGTTCTTACCTCTGCTTTCAATGATATGAAGCGGAATTTGTTAAGCTACATTGAATCGACAAAGGGCAATGTCATTATCTTGTCGGATGCCGTCGACAAAGTGACCAAGAGCATTGACATGACCTACAAAGGCAATGAGCAGATTGCATCAAACATCTCAATCGTAGCAGAGAAGGCCCAGGAGCAGCTCACTACCGCGAAGCAGACATTGCAGGGAATAGAGAAGGTGAATCTCGGTGCCGACCGTATCACAACCACTCTGGGGAGCATCGAGAACTTTGTGGAAACCACCGCAAATCTCACTTCTGACGGTGCCAAACAGCTGGACGAGTATTCGGGGCACATGCAGCTGATTTCCTCCAACCTGGATGAAACCTCCAGCTTCATTAAGACCCTGGATGCCAATCTTTCTGAAATCAACGAATTCGGCAATCTGATCATGAATATCACAGGGCAGCTCAATCTGCTGTCACTGAATTCCAGAGTGGAAGCCGCCCGTGCCGGTGAAGCAGGAAAAGGGTTCGCCGTTGTCGCCATGGAGATGAATAAGCTCTCCGATGCGACGAAGGAAAGCGTAACCCAGATCAACCACCTGCTCTCCAGCATCCTTAAGAGCAATGCGAAGGTAAGCGAAAGCATTCAGAATGTTACCAACACCTTTACCATGAGCAAGGAAATCTTCGATTCCATGAAGTCCTCCTTCTACACCATCAACAATAATGCAAGTATTTTAAATTCCGATATCAAGAGGGTTTATGAGGAATCCGTAATGATCAGCGAGAGCACAAAGGTTCTCAGCGGACAGAGCGCCGTGCTTCATGATGCCTCCGGCGAGATCTCCAACATCACCCAGGACGTTGCGGCTGTAACCCAGGAGGAGCTGGCAGAGAATGAAGAGATCAGTATGCAGGCCAATTCACTCAAGAAGATGCTCTCCGGTATCGAGAATCTTCTGAAGCGCTACAAAACCTCAATTCCTCCCGTCAGCCAGGCCAGCCCTAAGAGACTCCGGTTTGTTATGCTGTGCCCCAACAACGGCCCTCACTGGCAGGCAGCGGCACAGGGTGCGCTGTATGCCCAGACGGAGCTGAAGGATAAGAATACCCAGGTGGATCTGATCAGCTTTGATCCGGCGGACCGCAGTATTACAGAGACTCTGGACGGAATCATTGAAGAGGGCTGCGACGGTTTCATTCTTCCCGGCTTTGTCAAGGGGCTGGAGGAATGTGCCCGGAAGGCTGCCACGAAGAAGATACCCGTCATGACCTTTAACAGTGACTTTGAAGACACTTCAAAGCGCCTGTCCTATTTCGGTCCGAATCTTCAGGCGGAAGGAACTCTGGCTGCCGAGATTCTTGCCCGCAATATGGAGGAAGAAGGAAAGGTCATTATTTTCAGGGGCAATTCCTCTTCTCCTATTAACGCCATACGAAGAGATGCCGTTTCTGCCAAACTTGCCAAATATCCCGATATTATGATCACTTCCCAGATCGACGACATCGAGGAGCCCAGCCAGTTATATAAGAAGCTGAAGGAAATACTCTACTACTCACCGGATGTCAATGGCATCTTAATCATCGGCGGCGGCGTCCAGGGTGCGGCAAGGGCGATCGAGGAGCTGAAGCTCACCGGCAAGATCAAGCTCTATTGCTTTGAATACAGCGACGATATTATTAACCTGATCCGGAAGGGTGTCGTTAATATGGTATTTAAGCAGGATTATTTCGGGCAGGGTCATGATCCGATTATCTACCTGTACAATTACCTGGTGGCAAGAGAGCTGCCGGAAAAGGTTACCTATACAAGAACGGAAGTTATTGATAACTACAGTGTGACAGATTAGACGGCAACATATCGCCATTTAAGAAAAAGAGATCGGGGCTTTCGCATAGGGCTGACCTATGCGAAATACCCGATCTCTCTTTATTTTTAGTATGCTGAATTATATCTCGTCTTATGAAGGTATTTTTCTTTCGTTGCTAATCCGCCTCGAATATGGCGCTCTGACTTATTAAGGTCCAAGACTACCCTGGCTCTTTCCGCCAGGGAGGGGTTAATCTGAGTAAGACGTTCCGTTACGTCTTTATGTACGGTCGATTTCGAAATTCCAAACTGCTTCGCTGTCTGCCTTACGGTCGCGTTATTATCGATAATATAATTAGCGATCTCGACCGCCCGTTCCTCTATATAGCCTTTCATAGTGTCTGCGTCCTGACCCTGGGCAGAACGCATTCCCCCTTATTATCGTTGTTGTTACATTGTATGCAGGGGAAATCAGCCGTAGTACACGAAAAAGCCAGAGGCTGCGAAGTTATTCTTTGACATGGGTCAGCCAGCTGACAGAGCGATAGGCCAGCTCCGACAACCACAGCGGCATATGCCGGTAAAAGGCCGAAAATACTTTTACGGAACGGCTTCGGCTGTCCGGTAACAGGGGCTCGTCCTTCCAGGGGGAAAGCCTTGCCGCTTTATGATATTCCTCCCTCATGGGATGGGTACAGCTTTCCTCCCACGGCCTTCCCACCAGCCCTGAGGTAAAATGAATAATAGCCGGATTGGTCCTCGCCTCCTCCAGCTCTTCCTCTGTATAGAAGCTGTTCATAAAGTAGATGGACTTGATCGTTTTAGCGGAAAAGGAATAGAGATTGGACGTCACATTAAACCTGGGCCCCATTATCCGCTTCCGCCCTTTGCACACTCCATTAATGGTTCCCTGGTCATGATGAGGCACATTTCCCTCAAAGCTGCGTATAAATTCTAATATACGCTGCTCCAGCTTCTCCTGGCGCCAGCCCTTCAAATTAATCAGCAGGACTCCGGAATTCAGATAACAGTCCTCTTTTTCCAAACCAATCTTCTTTAGAAAGAAGTTATCCACCGTATCTCTCACTCCGGCAACCAGATATTCCTGCAGTTCTACCTTCCAGAATTCCTCCAGGGAGTCCCGGATTATCGTGTCACAATCCAAATAGAGAATTTTTGTATAGCTCTTCGGCAGAATCGAACCCAGGAATAACCGTGCATAAGCTGCTGTGGCAATCTTCCTTACTCCCATATTGAGATCCAGAGCGAGAACAGCTTCCTTTACAGGTAGAAAGGAAAGTTTCCGATGATATTCCTCCGCCATCGCTCTCAGCCTCTCTTTATTTGGCTCCTGGATGCCGCAATCCAAAATCAGTACCTCGATTTCATCGAATACCTTATTCGTCCGAAATAAAGATAGCATGGAAATTCCAAGATATTTCGCATAATTATCATCCGCTCCGTATGCAACACATAACTTCATCTCTTCCATCTTTATACCCGTGCCTTTCGCTATTTAATGACCTATTCAAAAGTGAATAGGCACAATATTGTCAATCCCATCCGTTTTTCCTGATCTCCTCCTCATAATCTGCCAGATAATCAATTCGCAGGTCATAGGGGCTGTAAGTATTCTGCTCCAAAAGATAGGCCACATAAATATCATCTTCATAATACACCTTAAAGTTGCGGGGATACATCCTCTTGAACTGCTCCGCCCAATAATATGCCTGGGATTCAATAATTGCACGCTGGAAATAATAATCCTGGCTGCTTGCCAGATAAACAAAATCCATGGCCGCATACTTCAGATCCACATTCACAGGACCGTAGAAATAATCCTGCAATACCTTTTTCTCAATAAAAAAGAATACGTATTGGGTGGGAAAGGTGAAGCCCTCCTGCTTTCCGTTTACCATGTTTATAAACTCCGAAAGCTGTGTATGCCGGCCATAATCCAGCACATCATAATATTCATCCGTCGGGGATACAATGGTATAGCTGAACCGGTCAAAGGATTTTTTAATATGGCGCAGCAGATACTCTGATTCATTGTAATAAGCCTGATTCACATCGAAAAAATTATGGTACCATCCAAAAGAAAGGATAACATAGGCTGCTCCGGCACAGACCGCCGCGGAAAGAAGCTTCAGACCCCTCTGGTAATAGCGGTTCTTCCAGCCGCCCAGAATGCGGAAAGCAAAATCCACCGGCAGCAGGTAGATAAAACCGATGAAAGGCTCCGCAAAGGTGGAAGCCCTTGCCGCCGCTATAATCTCCATCAATCCCAGCTGCTGCGATGCTCCCACCGTGCATAGAATAAGCATGTTGATAACCATGGCCAGATAATCATGCCCGCAGTTCCGGGTTCTCCTTGACAGCCCCAGAAGAATGGCACATAGGGTGCCCGCCAGCATACAGGCGAACATCAGCCAGATTGCACCGGAATGGAACATGGCCGTAATGCCGAAGTTCCACATCGCATTAAAATAAAATTTAACAATCTCTATGGGGGTCATGGAGGCATAATCAACCTTCACCCGCTCCTTCTGCGTATCCTCTTCGGCGGCAGTTCCATCCTCTCCTGCCGCTTCCTCCCCTCTCAAAGCCGCTTCCAGCTCCGCCTGGTAACCGGATTCGCTTCCTTTCCACTCTTCACCCGCGATAACGCTGGTTGCCCAGGCCATGGATTCCTGGAACTCCATTCCCTTGGCGAGGCAGGCCGCCATGGGAAGAACGGCGATTACCGCCCCCATCATGCCGCTGAATACAATCGGGATAAAATATTGCTTCTTGAAGGTTTTCGGAAGATAGGCCAGGCCGATGGCAACCACCAGAAATACCGCCGCAATGGCTGTATAAAAATGATAAGCGATTACCAGCCCCACACACAGCATCATAAGGATCATCTCTGAATTAAGATATCTCCGGTTAATATAGGAATTTATACGAAAGATCCTTCGCAGCCGGGAATCCCCGGGAATCACAAACTTCTCGCGATCCTTATGCATATATCGAATGATAAAATAGGCCATCCCGACTACTGCGTACATGCCGCCTTCCTGAGGCAAAGAAGCGGCATACCGCCCCTGGTTCAGCATCATACTGATCACCAGAACCACCGTAACCGGGGTGTATTTTCCACGGAACATTTCCTTAGCCAGCAAATACAGGCCAATCATCATCAAAACCGTCTGGTATGCCCCGGCATAGAGGAGAATCTCCCGCAGATTCAGCCGGAATATGATTCGTATAATATATACCATGGCGTGCATTCCAAAGGGATAGATGCCGTCGGAAAACAGAGTGCCGTGCTCCAGCTCATAGATCCAGGACTGATGCACCGGAATATCGGAGAATTGATAATTGTGATACCACATGACATTATGGGTCAAAAACCAGATATTGTACACAACTAAACCGGCAAGAATAAAAACCTCCAGCCAATTCTTCCTTATGAACCCCCATACCTTCCAGTCATGAACGGTTTTCCAAAGCTTTTTCCACCCATCCGACAGCAGCCGGAGCGAATATTTGACCAGCTGTTCCTGCTTATAGGCCTGCCGGAGAACATCCGCCGTCCCACTGCACCGGACAAAGAATTGTTTATCGGAGAAATTCCAAAGGATGAGAAGATACACAATTCCATTGCATAACAATATGCTCCAGCGGCTACAGATATTGAAAAAGCCCAGAAGCAGAACCAGATTGATCTGAAGGCTGCCCTGTGTGACGGTACAGAACCAGAAGCGATAGCCATAGCTCTTATCCTTGAGGTAGTTCCTCCACACAAAAAGAGGAATCAAAAAGTCCCGGATCACACACCCAAGCATTACCTGTATCATAGAGATCACATATGCATTTGTATCAACAATCATTTTCTTCTCACCTCTTTTCCCGCTGCTTTGCCTCTATCCTTTCAAGCTGTTGATTATTTCACTGAAACTGCGGTATTCCTTACTGATAAATCGTACATAAATTCCGCAGCCGGCCAGATACACCGCACCTCCCGCCAGTATCTGCAGCGGCAGCAGAAGAACCGGGGGCAGAAGCAATCCGCCCATGGCATAGGCCGCCGCGAACTCCAGGGCGCCGCAGGCCATAAAAGGCAGCAGCATCTTAAATAACTGACGGTATCGGTATACATCCCGGATATAATTCATCTGGTATACACATACCGCAACCTCCGCCACAAGGGTTCCGATCACCGCTCCGGACGCGCCGAAAAACGGGATCAGAGCCAAATTCAGAATAATATCTGTGACCGCTCCCAGAGTTACCGAGCGGATATAAACCTCCTCCCTCTGAAAGGGAATCAGATACTGGGTCTGAACCACCTCTGCCAGGCTCATTGGAATCATCACCATGGCCAGCTCAATGGTCAGCAGAATCGTCGGTCTGTATTCCGGTCCGAAAAACCAGGGAACAAAGCTGGGCGCTACTCCCGCGATTCCGAAGCACAGCGCACAGCTGACAAAGCTGTTGAACTTGATGGAGGTACGTATCTTCTGTATGCTTTCTTCTATCTTGTTCTTTGCCACCAGATTCGATATTCTTGGCAGCATCACCGTATCCAGTGCTGAAAGAATGCCCTTGGGAAGGTTGATTATATTCTCGGCATAAGTATAGAATGCAACAATTGCCGAACTTTTCACCATCACGCCAAGCATGATTTTATCCATCCAATGGTAACTGCTCAGCGCCAGCAGAGGAACAAAGAGCTTCAAATTCGGCACAATATGGCAAAGAATATCTTCCTTTTTGATCCGAACCCACTGTACCTGCCGGAATAAAAAGGGCAGCAGCTGGAGCTGTTCCAGCAGAAAGCAGACGGACATAATACCGGTATAGACCCACAGGTCTTTTTCCGAATGCACAAAGACAAACACGCCGAGGATGATAAGCGTTCTGGACATCAGACTCCGCACCATGGTAATACGGAATTTTTCCATGCCATAGAAAAACCAGCTGACATCAAAAAGAATGGAAGCCACATAGATTAACTGCATCCAGTAGACAGCCCGGTTTTCCCGAAAAACAGTCAGCACCAGCAGCAAATAGACCGCGATGGAGATTGCGGAGGTGACCAGCTGCATCAGGTAAATCCCCCAGAACATCCTGCTCCTTCTTACCTTATCCTCCCGGCAGGATGCAATACTGCGGTTTCCGTAATTGTCCAGCCCCAGCTTTCCAAACATAATAAAGTAGCAGGCCACCGTACTGGAAAAAGCATAGATTCCCACTTGCTCCGCCCCCAGGACACGGGCTACGTAAGGGGTAACCACCAGCGGCAGAATGCAGATGGAAAGCCGGTATATCACATTATAAATATAGTTCTTTTTTTCTTCTGAGCCCATTTATCCCATCCTTTTTAACGCTTCTCACTTCCCTCCGGGAACTGCAGCCTGGTATGCCTGTCAAAGGCTGTGGAGGCGATTGAGATATCTCCTGTTAGGATGATTACATCCGTCAGGGAAGTACATTTTGCAAATGCCAGGTGGTTGACAGACAGCATTTTCTTAGGAATTTTAATTTGTTTTAAACTGGAGCAGCCGTAAAAGCTCCGTTCATAGATATGCTCCAGCTTTGTGGAAAATTGAAAATAATCCAAGGCCTGGCAATGCAGAAATGCCGCCTTGCCAATGCTCTCCATGGCATCCACCTGTGGGATTGCCACTGTTTTCAGTTCCCTGCAGTAGGCAAAGAGGTAGCTTCCCAGGCTCCTGATTCTGCCGGTGAGAACCACGTTCTGCAGCCTCCTGCAGCCGAGAAACACTCCTCTTTCCAGAGTATCCAGCATGCTGTTCAAGCCAAATTCCACCGACATCAGGCGAATGCAGCCCATGAAGGTATACCGGGAAAGCTTTCGGAGAGCCGTGGGATAGACATGGTTCGTCTTCTCCTCCCCCTTACTCAGATGAGTAAATAAAAGCTGCTTCAGGGAACCGCATTCCGCAAAGGCATAGGGCCCGATCCGGACCACACTGGAAGGCAGACGCAATGTCTCTAAAGAGCTGCACCCGGCAAAGGCATGGGAGCCTATTCTGCCCAAGCGGCTTCCTTCCCCAATTATCACATGACGCAGATTCTTGCAATTATGAAATGCATGGGGCTGAATCTCCACCACCGTATTGGGAATTTCCACACTGGCCAACCGGTCACAGCCGTAGAACATGCCTCTTTTAATTACGGTGACATATTCCGGGATCACAATACCCGTCAGCTTACGGTTAAGGGCAAAGTCCAGGGAGTTCTTCTCATTATATTGCCGTAAGGAGGAAAAAACAAGAGGTTCCCCGGCGGGCTGGTCGGTCCGGGGGGAATACTGCAAAGCCTTGATCTTCTCTATTCTCCCCTTCCTAAGCAGCTGAATGTCCCGGCTGATCCGCAGCCCTTCTTTCCCTATGGAAATCTCGCGGCAGCTCCATTTTACAATGTAGCGCAGCAGCTTTACCAACCGCTTTAAAAACATAAAAATGGTGTGCCCCGGTGCCTTGATAAAATACATATAGGCATAAACCAAATAGTTAAGCCACATATAATTCAACCCGGACAGACGCAGCATCTGCCCGTAGAATTCATGTGTCATAGACCTGTTGACTATAAACCGGTCCATATACTTGTAAAGTATTTTTCGTTTATCCTGAAATTCATCCCAATCATAGGAAGTATGATTCAGCGTTATATAGCATTTGCAGAGTGAGACCGGAAGTATTAAAATCTTGTGTTTCTCCTTCAGCCTGAGAAGCATATCCCCGTCGCAAAAATTAACAAACTGCCGGTCAAAGCCTCCGGCTTCCCTTACCGCCTCAATCCGGTAAATTACCTGAGTCGACCTTCTTGCCGGATTATTCAGGAGCCAGGAGGAGGAATCCGAAGCCCCGTGCTCCATCAGCGAATCTACCGAAACCTCCGTCTTCCGTTCATCAATCAATACTCCGTTACAGCAGGAGGCTCCTGCCGCCGGCTCGCCGGACAGCTGCTGCATCTGCAGCAAAGCCTTCGTCTGATCCCATTCGTCATTGCTGCTTAAATAGGCAATATAATCCCCTTCCACCGTCTCCAGCATTCTATTACGGATTGCCGCCTCCGAAAACGATTGATCCAAACACAGATACCCCACCTCCGGAAACGCAACCAGATCCTCCTGCAGCCCAAGGCTGTATACGCTGTCAGGCTCATTGGCATCTGCTACCATCACTCGGACAGGCGAATAAAGCTGGGACAGAACACTGTTCAGCGCACGCAGAAAGCTTAAAGAAGTATTTCTTTTTGCAATTATCACTACATTCAGCAACAAATCCGACATTATTCTCTCCCATCCTGCACTGCTCAAATACTAATAGCGAAGTTACCTAAACTATAATCTCCCGAATAGTTGATTGCGGAGAAGGTATTTGTCATCTGAATCGGCTTCCCGGTTCTTGGATCATGGATCCCAAAGCACAGAATATAATATCTCTGTTCCAGATCGCCGCAGGGAATCTGCACCTCCAGCTCCACCGTATCCTGAGGCATCCACAGCCTGGTATCCGTATCCACCGTATATTCATGCACCTCTGAGAAGGAAGCGGTACGAACCACAAACTTCACGGTGAACGGATGATAGCAGGGGGCAAATCCCTGATTACTGATTTTGACTGACACTCTCATATTGCCGCTCTTATCCTCAGCCAGCGACAGGGAGGCCTCTTCTATGGTAAACCGGTATCCCAGGTGTGCCACAATATATTCAAAGGCAGTTCTGTCTTTCCAAGGAGCACGGTTGATTCCGGATTTAACACTCTTCCACTTCTCCAGCACTCTCTCATCATAATCACTGTGGAGATAAGAGATCCGCATCTCCCGCAAGGCTTCTATTGCAGGAGCCGCATCATTCCATGGACATTCGTTGACCACCTCTCCTCCGTTGGACACATACCGGCACAGTTGATTCTGGAATTCCAGTTCTTCCTTGCGCAGCAGCTTATCACCGCAGGATTTGGAATCCCGAAAGCTGATCTCTCCATAGGTTCCAAGATCTGTTTCAGAAGCCATAATCCCATCGTTAAATAAGGAAAATCTGGCCTTCTGGATATTCGTAAAGGCCGTTTCCTTATCCAGGGGCTGGTATGTCCTGAATACCATTCTCCAAAAGCTGGGACAGCGAAGTGCAATCTGAGTCTTATCCCCGGTGCATTCATAAATCTGTCTTGCCAGCCGGGTAACATGGCGCTCGCTCAGATAGCGGGAATTATGCATCTCACCCCAGCTGCCGATAAACAGTCCCTGTAAGATATAAATATCCCTCGTATATTCCTTCAGCAGCGGAGAGAGCTGGCTCATATGATTTACGATAATCTCCAGATCCTTGGGCTCACTGAGCACACCCTTTCCCTCCCAATCATATACAAAGCGGACAATCAGCTGCTTCTCCAGGGAGGAAAAATGCCGGAATATGCGGCGGATAATATCCAGGGCCTCTTTTGTCAGTTCTCTCTCGTTAAAATTCAGAAGATTGATCTCCACAAGGCAGAGCTGCTGTCCCTGTTCCACCTGCACCTCTTCAATCCGT
Organism: Anaerotaenia torta; assembly: GCF_050433395.1. Classification (NCBI taxonomy): domain Bacteria; kingdom Bacillati; phylum Bacillota; class Clostridia; order Lachnospirales; family Lachnospiraceae; genus Anaerotaenia; species Anaerotaenia torta. The sequence goes on along the minus strand of NZ_JBNPXH010000001.1, from coordinate 872,704 downwards.
ACCCCTTCCTTCAGGATCACATCACTGTCGGCATAAAAGCGGAAGATAGAGTAAAGGCCGCAATATGGATTATTTAATCTCTCCGCCCTCTCTGACCGGGGAAGCGGAATCCATTTTAATTTTGTCATTTCTGCAATCCTCTCTTTATGCGGATTACCACCGTCCAGATGCTGAGGGGCATAATCATCATATAGGTCATCTGCTTCAGCAGCCCCGTATGCATGCTCACTCCCTCCGTCCTCTCATGCATGACGGATTTGGTCTCCATAATACGAAAGCCAAGGAGAAGCATCTGTATGATCATGTTGGCATCCGGATAGAAATAATCGAAATTACCATACATGGAATAGTAAGTGAACGCTCTTCTGTTTAACCCCTGCAGCCCCGATGTGGGATCGGTTATCCGCTGTCCGGTCGCCTTCTTAATCATCCAGGAAAACAAACCGATGGATATTTTCTTAAGCCGGGAAATCTTAAAGGATTCGCTTCCCTCCACGAAACGGGAGCCGATGACAATATCCGGCACATTCCCCTGGGAGTCCGGTGCCGTCAGGCAGTTGTAAATATGGGGGATATTGGACGTGTTGTGCTGTCCGTCCGCATCCAGCTGTATTACGAACTCATAACCGCGGCGCACCGCATACTTATAGCCAACCTGAAGCGCCGAACCATAGCCCAGGTTAAACACGTGAGTAACCAGTAAAACATTGTAGGAGCGTGCAATTACTCCCGTCTGGTCTTTGGATGCATCGTTTACCACCAGTATATCCGCAAAGCTTTGAATCTCCGGCCGGCATAGCTGGTCAAATAAAGCGGTCATATTCTTTTCCTCATTAAATGCCGGTACAATGATCAATACCTTTTTCATGTGCCTCAGCTCCCTTCTCATCCAGCATGGAGAGCATACACTCCAGATCCTCGGGAAAGTCCAGCTTTTTCTCAAGTACATGCTCTTCATATCTCTTTCGTAATTCATGGTCATCCATAACGCGCTTCAGCTCCTCCGCCAGCACATCCGCCTCCAGAGGCACCAGGGAACCGTCGTATCCATGGATAATCTGCTCCTTATTGCCGGTGCAGTCGGATGCGACAATGGCTTTCCCCAGAATCTGCGCTTCCTCAATCGCTATGCTCTTTCCTTCAAACCGGGTTGCATGGACATAGATGTCCGCCTGCTTCACATAAGGATAGGGATTCTCCCTGACTCCCAGGAGGAAAAAGGAATCCTCCACCCCCAGCTGCTTCCTCAGCTGCTCCAGATTCGCCCGCTCCATACCCTCACCGATCACATACCAGCGCACCGGGTAACCATCCGCCTTTAATCTTGCCAGCGCCCGGATGGCAATGTCATATCCCTTCTGGTAATGCAGGCGCCCTACTGTCAGCAGCCGGAAACCGTCATACTCATCCGTAAAGCCCCGGCCCCGCTCCGCCTTTTCCCGTATTGCCCCGGCATCCAGTATATTACGGAACAGATGTACTCTGTCACCGTACTGCGGGTAGACACTGCAGAACTTCTCACCCACTTCTCTGGAAACAACAAATATCTTCTCTGCAGCGCGGTAACAATCCCAGTCCATGAGGGGAGTGTACCCGGCTTTCTGATAGTCAATATGAATAAAGGCCGCTTTGTGCTTCGCGCGGACCCGATCCGCCAGGAAGTAGGCCGAAGCACCTTCAATATAGGCCACTGCCAGATCATAGCTTCCTTTCATCTCAGGACGTCCGTCCGCCAGAAGTCTCCAGAGGAGCTTATCATACTGCAGCTTCCTTCCGGCCGCTCTCTGTTCCCTGAGATTCTCCAGCAGATAGCCCAGTAAACGGAAGCCGGTCAGCTTATAGAAGAAGGAATAACAGACGGCTCCGGCAATCCGCATATGACCGGAAAAGGAGAGAACAGACCCCTTGCTCACATGCTTATTCAGAATATGAACTCCTTCCGGCACCCGGTCAAACAGCTCTCCGCAGGGAATAATACTATAGAGGGAGAGCTCATAATCTCCCATGGAATCCAGCTTCTTCAGCAGCTCGATGAGAGCGGTCTCCGCTCCGGCCCGTCCCATGGTATTAATAATAAACAGCAGCTTCTTCTTCATACTTCCTGCTTCTCCCGGACAGCCTCCTCATTTTGCTTCTGCTCTTTTAGTGAATTGCTTTCTTCATTCAGCAGCGACACCTGCATCGCCAGCTCCTGCACCCTGGCTGTCAGCTCGGCATTGGTCCGATAGCAATCAAAGATCCCATAAGTCGCCAGAACAAAGGCAATGGCAAAGATAATCGAGGGCGGGTATTCTACCGAGAACAGATCGGATATGAAGTAAACCAACTGGGGAATCACTCCGAACAGGATGATAATCACCCCTCCCATAATCCAGAACAAGCTCTGTTTCTCTGTCATCTTACGAACAATACTGGCTCTCCTCGCCATATAAATGAGAACAATACCTGTAACACACACCAAAATCCGCAATAAGATTGACATTCGTTTCCTCCCTTTTTTATCGTATTGTAGTTCTTCCTTTATATATATTATACACATCTGCTTCGGGCATGTCTTCCGAAATCTGCTTCAAGACAGTTCCCCGGCAGAAGATGTGGCTGTCCAGATTTCTCTCGATCCACCTCAGGCGGAAGTAAGAGAAGGTAAAGGCCAGAAAAGCCGCCGCTGTGAACCCCGCACCATACCAGATAACCGCCAGCTTCGTGGCAAGGATGGATCCCACCAGGGCAACCCCTGCATAAATAATGCCATTGATCATAGCACCGGTCAAATCGTCAAAGTAGTATAGAAATAACATCTCCGAGTACATCAGATAGGAGATAAAATATCCTACGGCCAGCTGCGGATAAATAGCCATAACCATACCTGAAAATCCCATTAAGGGCAGCGCGATGATTGCGATCAGATACAGAAGCACCGTCACCACAAATTGGATGTTTACCAAAGAGAACAGCTGGGAGGAAAGTCCGCGGAACATCCTCTTCTTGGAGCTCTCAATGCTGTCCAGCTTCCCTCCGATGACCGCGTCCGTGTAGTCCCGGTATCTCTCATGGAAATGCATCTCTACCCTGGAAATAAACAGTACGCTGGCCGAGATGCTGGTAAACATCGCCAGACAAGATGCCATATCATAGGGCTGATTGGAAACATAGGTGTTCCGAACCACCAGATTCCACGGCTGTGTCCAGAATACAAAATTATGAATAAATAACCCAAGAGTATATAAAAAATTAGAAACAATGAGCTTCCAGTATATTCTGTAATAATGAAGTACCTCCCGGTACCTCCGGCTGTTTCCCGGAAAATAACGCAGCACATTGGCCAGCTCCAGGGAGGCGATCAGCAAAAATCCAATGCTTAATGCCAGAAGCATGCTATAGGTAACGGAAAATCCCAGCAGAAACCGGAAGACCATGGACAGAAGAAAGGATAGTATCATACAGCTGATAAAGTACAGGGATATTTTCTTATATTGTTTTAAGATGGAATTATACACCATCGCGGCAAAGGTCAGGGAAAGTCCCAAAAATCCCATATAAGTGGTAAATACATAGTAGACCGGCACTCCGCCGACAACGATTTCGTAGATATAAAACGGAATGGCAAGCAAAGAAGCAAGGGTCAGATTCGTAATGATTCCGACATAAATACAGGGCTGGATGTCCTCATACCTCCGCTCATAGATCCGGTCTGTCTGAAATTTCGACAGCACAGAATTAAAAGGAGAGGATATCAAAAGCGCAAAAATAAAGATATAGAGGATGCTGCTGGAGAAGGTCTCCCTCTCCAGATATCCCACCGTATCAAAGCCCAGCACCCGGTACATTCCGAACAGACATCCGATTACCACCAGCATCGGAGCGATGGTATATACAAAGCTGAAACCAATTCCGTAAATAGCCGCCGCTACGGAATGCTTATCAAAGATTTTATTTAACTGAATCCCAAGACCTGCCATGGGCCATCCTGCCTTTCTCTCATTTTATCGCCGTATTCCCTCTATTCCATTCCCCCTTATTCTATATCTGTGGAACAAAGGGCTCTTCTCTGTATTCAACTTCACTAATCTCTGCCAACGCCTTATAAATTCTCCGATAAGCCTCCTCCATATAGACGCTCTGGTATTTATGCATCAAACGCTGGTATCCGTTCTCCCCCATCCTGCGGGCTGTCTCCGGATGCCTCGCCAATCTCAGTATGGCGCGTGATATTTCGGAGATATTCATGATGGGAACTACAATTCCCGCCTCCCCAAAGGAATCATTTTCACCATAGACGAGGCCGTGGCAATTCCCCACATTCGTGGCAATACAAGGTTTTTTCGCCGCAAATCCCTCCAGAATAGTGAGGGGCTGTCCCTCGCTGATGCTGGTCAAAATGGTCATATCCATCCTGCCGATATAATCCGCGGTTCGGATGCTTCCCGTGAATTCGATGTTTTCAGCCTGCAACGTCTTCACCAGCTCGCGGCAGTCCGCCGCATATTCCGGATCCTCATCATCCGGCCCCATGATCCATAGCTTCAGCCTCGGTTCTTTTTGATGGGCAAAGTGAAAGGCATTGATCATCGTCTTGACATCCTTGATTGGCGTCACCCTGAGAATCGCCCCCACATTAATATAAGGATCCTCCGGATCCTTCCCGGGAAGATCGGAGAACCTGCTTACATCAATCCCATTTGGCGTAATGACCGCCTTATTGGCCGGACACCCCAGCTCCAGCTGAAGGGAATGGGCCTGTTCAAAAAGTGCGGTTACCAGATCCGCATAATGATAAGCACATTTTGACATCTTCCGGAATTGCTCAATCCAGATGCTCTTATAGATACCCCGAACCCATTTTGCCTTGATGATCTCTTCCTCTCTCTCCCTGGTATAGATGCCGTGTTCACTGATCAGCAGCCGGGAATCGGGATAGGTGGTATACGCTTTGCTTCCGATCACTCCCGCATATCCGGTGGATACACAATGGTAGACATCCGCCCGGGGCACAGCGCACCGCAGCGCAAAAAACAGCGGAAGATACATGGAGCGCAGGGTCCACAAGAAGTCCGAGAAGGTAATGTCGGAAAACCGCATGGAGTAATACTCCTTGGTAATTTCCAGAAACTCCGGACTCATGAGTATATGATTAATCGAGATATCTTTCCGGTCAAAGATACGGAAGACCGTCGGCCAGTCCACTTCCTCGCCAATGATCAGACTGCGCAGCGCATCCACTTCCTTCTTCTTCAAATGCAGCCGGCCCCTGCCTGCTTTCTTGCCGCCAACCCAGTCCGCATCCTGGAGATAGACCTCATGAACCTCCGTCAGATTTCCCGGGAGCTGGTAGACAAACTTACCGCTGGAGCTGCGGTCCGAGATAATGGAAATCAGTTTAAATTCAATATTGGGAAACAGCTTGATTATGCTGTGTATCCAGCTGGACACTCCGCCTACCACATAGGGATAACAGCCTTCGGCTATGATACATACCGTCATATCCGCACCTCCAAATCATCTTACTTCCGGTCCGCATCTCCCTGTTCCGGATTGCTGGGGATTATCCTATTGTTCCCGGGCTTGCCAAGTACCTTCTCCTCCTTCAGCTGTATCCGGACATCAGCCGCCCGGGCCTTGATCAGCCAGGCCGTATCAGAGAGCTTCTCGGCACTGGCATTTTCCAACGAAGTAACGCTTCTGCTATAAGTACGGAGAACAAAATATGCCTCCTCGTCAAAGCCTCCGATAGAAATCCTCAGCTCATCCCCAAGCATTTCATACTCATAGTCCAGAGCCAGAAAGCGCCGGATGCGCTTCTCCATCTCATAGATAGAGACGGTATCCAGTTCGGCAAACTCTTTATAATAGGTATCTCCCTTGGACCATTTCAGACTTAGATTATTCCACTCGTCCTCGCTGCTCTCCGGATAAATAACGCGCCCGATGTCCACCCTGGCGCTGCTCATTCCAAGGGCATTCTCAAGACAGATCATCCTCAGATCATCCATGGTTTCATGCCGGTAGCCGTCAAGAAGGAATTTCACCGATAATACCGTATCATTGAGGAAGCTGATCAGACGGTTTCCCTCCCGGTAGTCCGACATTACCAGCCGGACATCCTTCAAAAGGCCGCGGCCCAGCTGCTCCTTGGCCTCGTCCTCATCAAAATCCGCCAGATACAACGCGGTAAAAGCATACTCGGGCAAGTGCTCCCCAAAAAACTCCTCCTGCTTCTCAAGGAGCTCCGCTAAATCAGTATCCGAAACCTGTCCCAGGGACAGCCCCATATCACCCGGAAGCTTGGAAATCTCCTTCAGATAGAAACCGATATAATCTTTAAGCGGACCTGTTTCGTCCTGATAATCCAACTGGGGAGCCGCAAAAAAGCTGAAGGATTTGCCGTAATTTTTTAATACCTGTATGATATTGGGCCAGAGCAGCTCTCTGACCACCGCCTCGGAGCTCCGGCTGTACAGCCGCTGCATGCCTGTCTCATTCTCATCCGAAAAATAAGGGTAATTTAACAAGGAGATCACTTGGGCATTCACCACCGGATACACATGAATCTCTTTTCCTGCGGACTGGAAGCCGGTAAGCACTCCCAGCAGGGACACTCCCCTGTAGATCTCGCTGTTCACAGAAAAGAGAAAGGACTTCCCTGTTTGAGTTCTCCACAGCAGCGGCGGAAGATCCTTGTCCTCGATTCCCAGCTCCTTCTGGTTCTCCAGAAGCCCGACGGAATATATTTCATACCCGGGCGCCAGCAAATAGTACGGCACCCTTATCTGTGTATCATCCTCTTCGCCGAAGTAATCTCCCTTCTCATACCTGCGCTCCTTACTCAAGAGAAAATCCGGGAAGATTTTTATTCCATCCGCCATTATTTCCCGGGCTTTGGCCTCTCTTATGCCAAAAAACCGGGCAAAGCGGGAATCCGTGCTGAGCTCTTCATATTCGGGCAATCTGGTAAAAATCATCGTAGTGCCCAGCTCGGCGTAAGAATATAACAGCTCTCTGTCCCGTGCGGTAATCTCTGTTTCTCCAAACAAGATCAGATCATAGCCTTCCAATTCCTCCGCTTTCGGCAGTCCGTTATAGAGGTAATAAAAGTACTTATTATAAGTACACCATTCTACCAGTATCCCGGCTGTCTGATCTTCTTCACCCGCTGATATAATTGCTGCCTGCAGCTTCGTTGAAGAGACGGGACGGCCTCCCGTACTGCCCGTCTGATTCTCTGAGGAGAGCTGCTCCAGGTTGAGGGAATCCGCGGTCACCGTATCCTTTCGATTCAGCTCCGCACGATCCTCGGCCCTGCTGTTGGTAGAGGCGTCCGACAAAATGTCCGAAGACACACCCACAAACATAAACATTACAAAAACCATTATTATCAATATCAGTATGGAAAGATAATTTTCTCTTGAAATCATAGGCTCCTGCTCCCTACCCCCGTCTCCCATAGAGCCGGATCAGATTTAAAATCTCTTCATCCGCAACCACGTCACTGTCCATCAGCTCGTTCAGAGAGTGAAAAAAGGCAGCTTGATTCCGACTGCTGTAGTGCAAATGCAGATTTGCCTTATAGGTATCCAGCATATTCGGACGGTAACGGTTCGCCCGGACAACCCATTTATCTGCCTCGTTATAATTCTTAATGGAAAGGAACAAATCCGTCATCCAGAGATAATGCGTCGCTGTCATGTACCAGAGATTGTTCTTAAACAGAGTTTCCGCCACATCATTCAGAGTGTAGATATATGCTTCCTGCTCCACACCGGTCATGATTTTCATCCCCAGAACCTCATGGATATAATCCAGGGTAAGAAGATTCATTTCTACATCCTCCGGAAGCTTTTGGAGATGGCTTAACATCTCCTGGGCTGTGGAACGAAATTCCGAAAGTGCGTCCAGAATCACGGACGCGGCATAGTGGGAGGTCTCCGTATCTCTGCTGTTCATGGCGATTGCAATACTCCCCACGCTTCTCTTCGCATTGTCCCTCAAGGTATTTAAAAGAAGCTGGCGCAGGCTTGCCGTATCAGAAACCGCCATGGCATCCTGAATCGGAACATAGTTTATCTCCGTCTCCTGATCCGGAGGCAGCACCAGCTTCTCTCTCTCCTGGCTAAAGCTTACATCGCTGAGATCCACCTTCTTCTTGCGGGTCAAATAGCCCATCATATAGCTCAGACCCAGGGACAGCAGCCCTAAGAAGGGCACAATGAAAATAAACCAGGCGATCAGAAACAGGGTGCTGCGCTGGCCCCTCTTTCTAAGACAGGCCACAATAAATACTGCCAGAGCGGCCAGAGTATTCATTATGCAGATTATCAGTACGGGCCAAAGTCCGGTCAAATCCATAGACAATCCCTCTCCTAAAGCTTCTTTTCCAAATAAGTTACGATTCCCTTCTCCTCCAGTCGCTTCCTGACATGAACCGCTTCCTGGGAATTGGTGTTGGTCAGCAGAACCGCCAGATTGCCGTCCGGCATGGCACCCACATAATCCGTATCCCGAAAGACCCCCTTTAATCGATTGGCGATGTCCGGCAAGGACATGGCTTCCTTGCCGATATAAAGCACGCAGGACTCCACATACCCCTTCTCTCCCGCATTTCGGTAAATATCCAGCATGGCTGCAAAGGCTTCTTCCTGAAGAATGGCCGTTCCGGCAATATACCTGCGGTAGGCCAGGGCATCCAGATAATCCGCATCCCGTACCACCACGGAATAGACCAGAGCTCCGACGATAGTCAGAAGATTGGCCTCATACAGGGTCATCCGCTCATAGGGCATGTCCCATAACAGAATAATAATTCTCATATTATTCCCGTTATCAAACAACGCACTGGCCATCATCGGAAGCTGGTTGTCAAGGGAACGGTTGACATAGACCTGCTTCAGGGTCAGGATCTCGAAGATCTCGCTGTATCTCGATATGGGAATTGACTTCCCCAGGGATCGCGCCCGTTCACTGGAAGCCGAGGCCAAGCGGCAATAAGCGCTGCCGGATACCAGGTATATGGCCACGTCCGGCGTCTCCATAATCTCGGCAATCGTATCCAGTGCGGCAAATAACACCTCACCTGTCTTTGCTCTCTCCAGCCTGGAGGTAATCTCATAGATACGCCCAACGCCCTCCGAACTGCTGATCAGCCGGTCGGCAAAATAATTCTTCAGCTTTGTATTGCTGGAATTAATCACCGTAATATCATTCAACCGGCCCGTGAGAAACTGAATTCTCTCATTCTTATCCTGTTCCATCTCCCGGAACCGGTCCTTGAGATGCCCCACCGTCAGCCCCACCACAAAAATATGTGCGATCCAGATATAGGTATTTACATCAATCAGCAGGGAAAAACCGGATTCTGTATACATCTGCCGGAAGCAATACCCTATCACACTGAGCATCGAGGAAAAAATCGCCTGCTGCCTGCCGTGCATCATCGCAAACAGCAGCACATACAGCAGATAAAAATTAATTCCCTCAAAATACGTACTGCCTGCCGCACGATTATTTAACAGAAAAAAAGGAATAAAGAACACAACACATTCCAAAAACGGAAATGTTTTTTTAAACAAATGCAGCAGGCGGTATTGAATATCCTTCCTTTCCTGCTCTTCCTCCCGGTATAAAAAAAGATTCTTATGCTTCTTCATATAAGAGATAATAAGAGGGATCATTTCCTTATAGCTGTTTCTTATCTCAAAAGTGAATTCGCTGCAGAACCGTTCATTGGATAAAATTGTACGGTGTTTCAGTCCGACGGTCTGATCCGCAATCTCTACCGGATGAGAGTAGTTCTCCTGGATCAGCCTGGCAACCGCATCCTCTGTCACTTCCTCCATGGAGGAAATATGATACAGCGAATGCTTTCTCTCCGGTGCCACGGCCAAAAGATACAATGCCTCAACACCATCCCTGACATACAGGGCGGACAGCACCCTCTTCGCATTCACCTTCAACCGGCCGGCAACCAGTGTTTTCATACACATCCTGGAATAGATATCCGTGCAGGCCTCCCGGTTGGCGGGGATCCCGTACATCCCGGCAATTCGTGCCACCGTAACTTCCATCTGCGTGGTCTGGTTAAAATGCAAGGCCATATTCTCGCCCTGGGAGATGGTCATCCCGCTGAAGCTGTTGGGCGTGGTCGTCATATCTTCCCTGATATCCACAATATATTCATCCTCAAACACCTTGTCCGAGGATACATAAATAAAATGTCTTACCCCAAGAGTAGCCGCACACATCAGCAGATTGTTAAGACCGGCAACATAATTCAAGGTTTCTTCCTTTACACTCTCATCCTTCCAGGAATACAAGGGATCGTAGGCTCCGGTGAATAGAACGACATCCGGGCGGACACTGATTATAACCTCTCTCACACTGGCGCTGTCATAGGGAAATATGTAATGCTCAAATACATGGGAAGGCCTAAGCAGCTTTTTCTTACTGCTTAACATATAGATATTCCAATTTTCCTTATAAAATTTATTAATCAATTCTTCCGTAAAAGTCCCATAGCTTCCTACGATCAGGATGTTGCTCATCGAATATCTCCTAATAACAATTTTGCGCAATAGTTTCTATTTACAACTATAATACAAAGATTATTCAGTTTCAAGTACCTTTTCCCAAATAGTAGGAATCAATTCTTGCATGATCTGGTATTTATTGAGTATTGTTGACAATTGCACCGTTATCCCTTATGATATTAAATGTACTTTAGAAAGCAGGAAAACAATAATCAATTGCAGTGATAAGCGGATACTGCAATCCTATCTTTTATAAAAGGGGAGAAATGAATACTATGAAAAAGGGGCTGTTTGGGTATAAGGCTTCCGAGGTTGACGTGGCATTGAACGCTCTCCGGGAAGAAAACGAAAGCTTAAACTCTACGATTATTACATTGAAGACCCAGATTAAGAACAGTGTGTCCGATGTCAGCGCCAAAGCCTGCCTGCTGGAGGATGATACGAAGAAAGCAGCGGAAGAACTCAAGGCGGTCCGGGAAGAGAATCAAAATCTCCTATCCCAGATTGCATCGCTTTCTGCAGCGGTCGAAGCCTTGCAGCAGAAGAACGCAGAGGCATCAGCCCAGGCCGCTCATTTGCAGATGCAGAGCGAGGATCTGAAGCAGCAATTAGAGGACGAACATGCCCGGCGTAAAACTCTGGAGCGGGATTTTAATATTAGAGCAGCAGAAATACACTCGGCAAGAGAAGAAGCCGCTGCCGCCAACAGTGATCCGGCGGCTGCACAGCCCGCTATGGATGCACCTGCCAATGTGCCGGCTCAGGGGCAGAAGCACAGGGGCAGCCTGGATCAACCCTCGGGCATCTCCCTCCAGGCATACCATAATATGGCTCAAATGCGCAGTGAAATAATGGAATTCCTCCACTTACAGATGAAGAATTATTATCAGCTTTTGAATGAGAACAATTTGAAGATGCGCTCTGCCATGGAGCAGCGTCAGGCAGAATATAATCAGATGCTCCATGAATTTGTATCCAAATCCTCCGAATACTTTATCAACCCCTCTGCTCTGGATTGCTTTTATAATGATATGAATGATTTCACGCTGAATACGGAACAGCTTTCCAGCCGTATGGATGAAATTATGAAGCAATTCATCGAAGAAGCGGATTAGGGATATAGAAGGATGATAGAAAGGGTGTCAGGCACCATAAAACGACTTCGTTTTATGGTGCCTGACACCCTTTCTATCATCCTTCTATAGCTTCATATAGCCATTGCCGCTTACAATGGCTTCCAACCTCTGGTTGTTCTTGCACATGGGACACTCCCCTATGCTATAGCTTCTATAATCCGGAATATCCTTGGCAGTAAATATGGAATGCACCGGATTATTGTCAACCTTATCCACCGCACTGAAGATTGCGCTGATTCCCTGGATAATACCGCCGTAATACTGGATGCATTCCAGACTTTTTCTCAAGGTATCACCGGTGGTAGCGGAAGCGGCCAATAAAAGAATATTCTTACCGCTTACTGCAGGCTGATGATTATTTCTGAAAATCATCTGTCCGTTGGTATTGAATTCCGGAGTAATGATGTACATCGTCTGATGCTTATTCATGGAACGAATTCCGTCATTTGTAAATTTCTGAGCCATAAAGGCTCCGATCACCTCACAGCCGTCCAGACATACAATGGTGTCTATGATAATACTGCTTATATACTGCTTCGCCATAACGCTGGCTGCCTCTGCCGCCTCACTCATTCGGGTCTTCATTGTAGTCAGGTCAATATACTGGTTAATATGGGAGTTACTGGTTGCAAAATGCCCGTGAATAATCTTCATTGCTACTCTCTTGTTCATGGGTGCATAAATCCGGATTGCTCTACTTTCCATTGAATTCCCCCTTCGGTATACATAACTGCATGATCGGCACCTGAAAGCTACTGATTACATTCCTATTATATTCCATAAACCATGTGAAAGCAAGCTCTTCTGCCCATAGAAGGGTGTCAGGCACCATAAAACGAAATCATTTTATGGTGCCTGACACCCTTTCTCTTCTTATGACAGCCACTCCAGCACTCGCTGTATTTTCTCATCCCAGTATTTCCACTGATGGTCACCAGGCGACTCCTCATAGGTCAGATCATAACCCAGCTCCTCCAGGCGCTTTTTTGCGGCACGGTTCTGTTCATAGAGAAAATCCTCCGTTCCGCACCAGATATACACCTTGGGGAGGGGCTTTTTGCTTTCCTTCAGCCTTCCGGCAGCCGCCATCAGGTCATTCTCCGAATTCTCCAGCTCCTCAGGAGATCCGAAAATATTGAGGAACAGCTCCTTATGGTTATCCATCTGACCGCTTCTTAATCCTCCTACCATGTCCAGAGCACCGGACAGACATGCTACCGCCCCAAAGGTCTCCGGGGCGCAGAGCCCCAGCTTCAGGGCCCCATACCCTCCCATGGAAAGGCCGGCGGCAAAGGTATCCTCCCTCCTGTCGGAGATATTCGGAAAGAACTCCCGGCAGATGCCCGGCAGCTCCTGGGAGATGAAGGTCCAATATTTTAACCCGAATTTCATATCCGTGTAGAAGCTGAGATGCACCGCGGGCATCACCACCGCTATCCCCATCTCACTCACATAACGTTCAATCGAGGTTCTTCTCTGCCAGATGGTGTGATCGTCACTCATCCCGTGCAGCAGATACAGCACCGGATATTTGCCGTCCCGACGGCTTCCCTCCATTCCTATCTGCCCTCTTGTGCGCTGGGGCAAAATCACATCCATATTCATATTCATTCCTAATACTTCCGAAAAAAAGTTTACATGTAACAGTGCCATAATTTCTCTCCTCTCATATTACTTCAGCATGCATATTCCAGCCCGGCCCTCCGTATCGGAGATCTTGTACGCCGGAAATATACTTTCCTTTGTATTCGCTTTTATTATAAATGATCCGTCTGTCAAATTCTATAGTATTTTCATGATATCTCTGTGCAGCGGCGGCTTCCCTCAATTAATTTGCCGCCGCAGAATACAGTGTGGTATAATGTCCACGATGAGCAGATTAGTCCTTGAGTTCCTAATCTGCGGATGTTATGATCTAATGAAAGCGTACAAGCTTTACCACAGAAGGAGGCCGCATCGTGTATTATCAAATCCAAGGGAAAATCAGCAAAATTCATCAGAAGGATGTCAATCCCGAGATCTTAACCGTTGGTATCATCAGCCTGGAGGAACTGGAAGCCTGCTATGCGAAGTTCGGCTTTTCCAATCTCACCCTGACTGAATGCAAGGGTGATGGCAGACAGATTCATGGCCCCTTAAACACTTACAATGACTATCTTTTCGGAACGATTACCGGGCTTAATCCGGACCGGATTATCCAGGTTCAGGACCGGATCGCCATTTATATCAAGAAAAACCTGCTGCTGATCGCGGTTATTGAAGACCGGGACGACAGCACCAGAAGAAAGCTTCTGGACCTGATGAAGCATCTGAATCTGTCTAAAATTTCGCTGGAACGCCTGATCTCCGGCTTCCTGGAGCTCTTTATCAATGAGGATTATGTGCTGCTCCTGGGCATTGAGAAGGAGATTGGCGAGCATGAGGAAAAGATCAATGAAGGCCGGCTTGAGAAGAATTTTCAGCGTGAAATTACGGACATAAGAAAGAGACTCATCCTCCTTTATAATTATTATCAGCAGTTCACCGCCGTGGGTGAGGAGCTGGAGGAGAACAGCGCAGACCTCTTTACCGGAGATGCCCTGCATTTCTTTCATATTTTTTCGGACCGTGCCCGGCGCCTGAGTGATAATACCCGGATGCTTCAGGAATACTGCGTCCAGGTCCGGGAAGCATACCAGGCACAGCTGGAATACAATCTGAATAAAACCATGACGATCTTCACGGTGATCACCGCTGTCTTTCTGCCCCTGACCCTGATCGTGGGCTGGTATGGCATGAACTTCACCACTATGCCGGAGCTCACCTGGAAATACGGATATCTCTATGTCATTGTATTAAGTACTGTCATTGCGGTCCTATGTCTGCTTCTTTTTAAAAAGAAAAAATTGCTGTAGGGACTTGTTTTGCCGTTCCGTCACTCAGGCATGGGACAGCACCGGAAGTCCGCCCTTTTGAATAAAATTGTTCCCCATTACAAAAAAGGTGTCCTCTGTGTCTAATAATTCACACTGAAAGGAAGCGGTATCCAAGGGGGTAAAGCCCAGCGTAACCTTTCTCTCCGGCTGGTCCAGCAGGCAGGAAATCACCTCTTCCAAGGAAAACTCCCTGGTACTGAAGATTTCATTGACAGTCATACTCTCTTTTTCATACTCCACTACCGCTGCCAGATCCAATTTCTCGCAGTAATAAATGCACTCCGCCAGGAAGGAGGTCAGATAGAACATGGGCAGATACGGGTTATCCACTAAAGTATACTTTGCAGAAGGCACATTATTCTGCAAGAGCCTCAGCAGCAGCTTCTGATTCTCCGGGGATCTCCCGTCCAGCTTTCGGAAATGATACCCCGATTTCCTGGTGCAGGTTTTGGAATAGATGTACTCCTCCGTCTTCTCAAATCCAAACCGGGGATAGAATTCCCTGACAGAGGAATTGGCGTACAGATAGATCAGATCATACTTCCCCTTGTGCTCCGCAAGAACACACTCAAGCAAGACCCGGCTCAGCCCCTTGTTCCGGTAATCCGGATCTGTCATAACCGTGCCGATCTGCAGGGTTCGGTAGCGCTTTCCCTCAACCGCAAATTCCATGGGATTCACGGATACATTTGCAACAATCCGGTTATTACGTACCAAGGAGTAAGGACAGTACCGATGTGTCCAGTATCCCAGGCTGTACCAGGTCTCAAACTCCAGACCAAAGACTTTCTCTGCCAATTGGCTCATTCCGGTCCGGTATTCGGGAATTTCTTGATACCCGCTGATTAATAAAAAATCATCCTCACCTATCCTTGTCTTTGTTCCCGTCTCTGTCTTCATCCCAGATTCCATATAACCAACCCTGCCTTTCCTACTCTCTGCTATCTGTAGATATCATGAACAAAGACATGTCCATGATATCCTGCTCCAATCGCATGATTAGAAGCAAGCTTGTATCATTCTCATCCCGCTTTATTATTTTATAGATATCATCCGCAGATTAGGAACTCAAGGACTGCGTCCTTTCGTTCATGCTGCGCTTATCCATAACAGCTATAGCATTGATTTAAACGAGCTTGATCAATGCCACACCTGTCATGGACTAATCTGCTCACCGTGGACATTATACCACAAAAAAACCCGGAAGCCTATAGCGTCCCTCCGGTGTACAAGGGAAATCCATAAGCCTCCAGGCCCTCTTATAATACAGCACACACTTATTCATCTGTTCTGCTTATCTTTATCCTTTTTATCCGGGTCTGCCCAGTCAAGGATATCGTTTGCCTTCTCCGCCATCTCTTCCTTCATGTCCTCCAGCTTATTCCCTGCCTTGGATTTCATTGTTTGAAGCTTGCCTTTCAGCTCCAGGCGGTCATTATCCATATACTGCCCCGCAGTTTCCTTTACCTTGCCCATAAAATTATCCTTTGAATTTTTCAAATCCTCTTTTAGCATAGAAACCTCCACAATATCTGCAAAACCCTTGATCCCTGTTTCCGCTGCGGTCTGGTCAAACCGCAGTCCAGGATTATGTGGTTAGGATGTGTAAAAACAGGATAAATATACGGATTTCCTCAGCCTTTTATAGCTCCTGCCGTCATTCCTTTGATGATATACTTCTGCAGGAAAACATATAAAATCAAAATCGGAATTACTACCAGCGTCACCGCAGCGGCCATCAGACCATAATTGGTTCCCTCCTGGGAGGTCAATTGATTCAGCAATACGGTAATCGCCCATTGATTTTTTGTACGCAGGAAGAACATCTGGGTAAACAGATCATTGTAGCTCCATAAGAAGGAGAAAATGGCTACCGTGGCGAAGGACGGCTTTGTCAAAGGTACGATAACCCGGAAGAAGATATGAAGAATATTGCAGCCCTCCATATATGCCGCTTCTTCCAATTCGATAGGAATACTCTTTATATATCCCATTAATACAACAATGGCGAAGGACATATTCCCGGCAATCTGCGGAAGAATGGTGGAAAGCAGGGACAGCCCCAGCTTGTTCGTGTTCACGATTCCCCAGGAATACTGCATCTGGAATACCGGAATGATGGTTGAGAACACGGGAAACATCATACCTGCGATCACTAAACTATATAGCGTTTTTTTAGAAAAGAATTCGTAACGAACCAGCACATAGGATGCCAGGCCTGCCAGCAAAAGTACGATAATTGCCACACTGCCGGAGATAATCAGGCTGTTCTTATATGCGCTTAAGATATTAACACGCTGAAATGCCAGCCGGTAATTGTCCATCGTGAAGAATTCGCCGAAGGGAAGGCGAAAGGAATTGGACAGGATCACTCTTCTGTCCTTAAAGGAGTTCAATACAACCCAGATAATCGGGTAGGTGGTGGTTAAGGCCCAAATACTCAACAAGATAAAAATCAAGGGCTGCCCTAAGGATATTTTGCGCCGTTTTCTGACTTCTGCAGTTTTCATAAGCAACCCTCCTTTTAATATTCTTTTTCTTTAAAGATTACATTTACAGCCTTAGACAGCAGAATTCCCAGCACTACTATAATAACCGCTATGGCCGAGCTGTAATCCACATCATTTGCATTAAAAACCTTATAATACATATAGGTTCCCGTAAGCCAGGTCTCCCCGCTGGGCATTCCCTTCGGGAACATGGTCCAGGGAAGGTCAAACACCTTAAGAGAACCGGTAACAGCAAGAACAATACAGCTGTTAATTACATTGCGAAGAAGGGGAACGGAAATCGATATTACCTGCTGATATGGTGTTGCTCCATCAATTGCCGCTGCTTCATACAGCTCGGCAGAAATGTTATTCAGCCCGGTAACCAGTATAATAAAATAAAAGCCTACATACTGCCACATAACCGGCGTCATCATTGTAATCAGCGCCAGGCTGTTGCTCTTAAAATCAACCAGGCCGGTTGCTCCGAAGACCTGGCGAAGCTGGTTAATCATTCCTTTATCATAAAGGAAAATCAAATTAAACAAAAGGCCGAGAGCTGTTGCAGAAATAACAATCGGGAAGAAATAAACAACTCGGAAAAACTTCGCACCATGAGCAACACGATCCGTTAACAGAGCAAGGATAATCGCAATGCCTACCTGACCGAATACCGTAACGAGCAGCATAATCAAAGTATTTCTGAATGCCATCCACATTTCCGCATCTTTGAATAAGTCAACATAATTACTGTACCATGGATCCAGCCATCCCTTCGCTGCCGTTCCAAGTCCGCTGATCTCCTGAAAGCTGTTAAAAATATTCTTGATAAACGGATAATACAGGAATACAAACATAAATAGAAACGCCGGCGCCAGGAAAAAAATAATTGGTTTTTTATTTTTATAAATATGAGCTGTCATAGTTTTCTCCATTTCTGCGCACGCGCATGAATGCGCGGACTCTTCGCTTATGACTTCTTTTCTTTCGTAAGGCCAGAGAAAGTACATCTCTGGCCTTACCTTACTATTTCATTTATGAGGGTATCTTATTTTTTCAGAGAGGTTATAACCTCATCTACGGCAGCTTTGATATCGCTCTTGCCTGTTACCAGGTTGGGCATACCGTCAAAGATCGGAACTCTGTTCTCAGCGGGAATCTGATCCTGAACAGCGCCTGCCATACCGGTAGCTCCCTGTACTAACTTAAGACCATCTTTTGCCAAAGAGGACAGCTTGGATTCATCCACCTTGGAACCATTCTTCAGCGCGGTTGCGGAAACCTGAGCAAACTTGGAAACCTGCTCGTCAGTGGTCATGTAGGTAACAAAGCTTACAGCAGCGGCACGCTTATCGGGATCATCCCATGCCTTCTTGGTGATATAATATCCGCTGGATAATCCGCCGATAATATCAGTTGCTTTTCTGTTATTCTTGCCAGGAACATAAGTTACCGTGAAGTTATCAATATTGGTGGTTAAGCTCTCGATACCGCCAACCTTCCAGGAGCCGTCAATTAAGAAAGCAGCCTTGTTATCGATAAACATCTGAACGGTTTCATCGTCGGTTCCGCTTAAGGTGTTCTCAGGGAAAAAGCCTTTGTCATAGAGGTCCTTGATATCCTGCAGACCGCTTACCCATGCCTTGCCATGCTCATCATCAACGCTTCCGGGAAGAATGTTGTGTGTTGCAGGTGTTAAATGGTTGTAAATAGTGAACTCGAACCAATAGTGGGGTACGGTAGCCAGGGATGCAGCAATGGGAGCATATCCGGCATCTTTGATCTTCTGGCAGATGGTCATGAACTCATCCCAGGTTGTGTTGGGGCCGGGAATTTCAACACCGGCAGCCTTACATACTTCTTTGTTTACAAACATGCCTTCCCAATATCCGTTCACCGGCACGGAATAGTTCTTTCCGTCTACCGGGGAAGCACCCAGCATACCATCCTTCATGTTCTTTGCATAGTCGGGATACTCCTTGCGGATGGTATCAACGGAGACTACCTTGCCGGCCTGTACAAAGGGGTTGGAGTCCACGCCGTTGAAGAAGAACAGTACATCCGGCTCGGAACCTGTTTCAAAGTCTGCCAGTATTCTGGCTTTGAAGGTCTCGTCGGAAGTAGCGGAGGAATCATTCACCTTGTTTCCGGTCTCCGTCTGCCAGGCAGCTATCGCATCCTGGAAGTTCTGAGCGTTTCCGTCATTTCCTGCGTATGTAGTAGTAACGTTCAAGGTAACCTTTTTGGGTTCTTTCGCTGCGCAGCCAACCATAGACATTGCCAGCGCAAGCACTAACAATAATGCAAGTAATTTTTTCATAAAATACCTCCTATAAATTTGTTAGATGTTTTCCATCTCCTATTGGACGTCAGACTCCGCCTTTTCCCAGAGGCGGATATCTTTCATCTACTGATATCATACCCTAAGATGGATAAAAGGTTAATGCCTCTAATTGCTATTATTTGTCTTTCCTTGTTTTGTTTAATTTGACCATATTTGTCCCAGCTTTCAATTCTCCTTTGTTACTTTATTATAATTGCTTGCTTCCTATATGATAAAAGGCACATCCCTGTCCGGATGTGCCTTTGGTTCTTCCTGCTGCTGATTTTATTTAACTAAAATTAAGGCTGAGATGGGCTCCGTCTCCACTTCCCCGCCGGGATGATGTCCCAGCACCGTGGTTCCTGCCTCCAGTCCCTTTCCATAGATCCTCCAGTCCCCTTCCGGGATGGTTAATTTCCTGCTCTCCCTGCTTGCGTTATAGACCACACAGATCGTCTCTTCCTCACCGGAGAGAAGAAACGCTGCGGTACACGGCAGGGAAACCTCCAGGAAATCCAGGCGGGCCCGCATCTCCTCCGCCGCGGCCAGCCGCAGCAGCCGATGCGCCTTCCGAAATGCAATCAGCCCCTTATAATATTCCACAGCCACCCTGTATTCATGGCAGCGGTTCCACTTCAGGCTGTTAACGGAATCCGGGGAACGATAGCTGTTCTCCTCAAAATCGGTTTCCTCCTCATTCAGCGGCTTACTGCGCAGGAATTCCTCCCCTGCCTGGAAGAAGGGAAGCCCCTGGCAGGTGAAGATAATGGCTGCCGACAGCAAATTCATCCGAAGCCTGTTCTCCAGACTCTCTCCGGGATTGGACAGTGCCAGCTTATCCCATAGGGTCAGATTGTCGTGAGCCGAGACATAATTAACGGTCTGCAGCGGTCCGGATGTCCAGGGCGCGATGCAGGAAGACAGGACTCTTCCATAGTCCACCCCCTGGTGCCAGGCTGAGCCCGCAACGCCGAATTTGATGGTTTCTTCCAGGCCGCCCCTTCCGCTGACAAAGCCCTGCTCCTCCTTTCGGAACACGTTTCCCTTCACCGCATCCCGGAGATCGTCGTTAAAAACCGCAATCCCCGAATTCATGTTTTTAATATTGGCCTTCAGGGCTTTCTTCCAGTCCGGGAGGGGTGACGGGCCCCCGGTCCAGCCTTCCCCGTAAACAAGAATGCCGGGGTCGATTTCATTCAGCACCCTCCGTACTTCGTTCATGGTATGAATGTCATGAATACCCATGAGATCAAAACGGAACCCGTCGATATGGTATTCCCGAACCCAGTACAGAACAGAGTCAAGGATGAATTTGCGCATCATGGCACGCTCCGAAGCGGTCTCACTGCCGCAGCCGGAAGCACTGGAGAAGTCCCCTTCCGGAGTAAGACGGTAATAGTATCCCGGAACAATACGGTTGAAATTGGATTCCATACTTTCTGCCGTGTGGTTGTATACTACATCCATGACCACACGGATGCCCTTTTTATGCAATGCCTGAACCATCTGCTTGAATTCTCTGATTCTTACCTCTCCATGATAGGGATCCGTGGAATAGGACCCCTCCGGAACATTATAATTCCTGGGATCATAGCCCCAGTTGAACTGCTCCTCCGGCTTCCTCTCATCCACCGTATGGTAATCAAAAGCGGGCAGCAGATGTACATGAGTAATGCCCATATCCGCCAGATAGTCCAGCCCGGTCTTCTCTCCGTAGGAATTCACCGTCCCTTCCTCGGTAAAGGCCAGATATTTGCCGGTATAGCGCATTCCCGAACTGGCGTCCGCAGAAAAGTCCCGGATATGAAGCTCGTAAATCACCGCATCCGCCGCATTTTTAAATTCAGGAAGCTTCTCCTCTGTGAAGCCCGGAGGATTGGTGGAGCTCAAGTCGATCACCATTCCCCTCTCTCCGTTCACTCCCACGGCCCTGGCATAGGGATCTGCCGCTTCCCGGGTCTCACCGTCCACCGTTATTTCATAGGTGTAATAGACTCCGTTGAGATCTCCGGCAACCTCCGCTCTCCAGGTCCCTTTGTCATCGGGAAGCATTGGGACACATTCCAGAAGATCCTCTCCGTCCCCGGTACGGTATAACTTTACCGCAGCCCGGCCGGCCGTAGGCGCCCATACCCGGAAGCAAGCGGACTCAGCCGTCCAGACCGCGCCCAGGTCATTCCCCCGGTAATCATTTGCCTCCTCAAACTCTTTTGTCATGAACCTATGATAATATTCCAGCATTTTCTGTTTATCCAAAGTAGCTATACCATACCTTTCTAACACCCTGCGCTCCTTACTCCTGCACAGGCTTAAAATTTATGACCAACCGCTCTCATCAACGGTCCCATTTATCACAAAGGGAATTAATCTGGCTTGTCAGCTTGGCCAGGTCCTTGTTGGCCCCTCCCTTGTTATGCAAAATGACTGCCATAAGGCGTTTGCCGGCCTGTACCAGACGGTCATAAACCGTATCGGCCCTGTCACTGGGTACCGCCCCCTTAGCCTCCACAGGAATGCGGACTCCTTCCCGTACGCATTCATTGGTCATCAGGTCATAGCTGGCACCGCTGAAGGGAGCTACTGCCGAATACCCCAGCTCCTCCTTCAGATGCTGTGTAAACAGCTCACACACCTGATCATCCCCATGGGTTACAAATACTCTTTCCGGCTTCTTCTCAAAACCGGCCAGCCACCGGAGCAGACCGTCACGGTCCGCATGACCGCTGACTCCCGACAGCCGCCTGATCCGGGCATGCACCTGAATGGTCTCTCCAAAGAGCTTAACCTCCTGGACGCCGTCCAAAAGTGTGCGGCCCAACGTTCCCACGGACTGGTGCCCGACAAATAATACCGTGCTGTCCTCCCGCCACAGATTATGTTTTAAATGATGGCGGATTCTGCCTGCATCACACATACCCGCCGCCGAAATGATTACCTTGGGATCCTCGTCAAAATTAATGGCTTTTGATTCATCCGCGGTAATGCTGGTCATAAGGCCGGGGAAGGAAAGGGGATTCACTCCCTTATTTACCAGAGTCATAGCGTCCTGGTCAAAATACCCTACCATATGATCATGGAATATCTGAGTTGCCTCCACAGCCAGGGGACTATCCACATAGACCTTGAAATTGCCATGCCCCTGTACCAAACGGTCGTCCTTGATTTTACGGATATAATATAAAAGTACCTGGGTTCTTCCAACGGCAAAGGAGGGAATCACCACATTGCCGCCCCGGTCAAAGGTGGATTGGAGAATCTCCGTCAGCTCAGCCACATAATCCGGGCTTACACTATGGTTGCGGTCCCCGTAGGTAGATTCCATTACAACATAATCCGCTTCCCGGATATACTGGGGATCGTTGATCAGCGGCTGGTCAATGTTGCCGATATCCCCGGAAAATACGATTTTCTTCGTTGTATCTCCCTCGGTGATCCATATTTCAATACTGGCGGAGCCCAGCAGATGGCCCACATCGGTAAAACGAACCTCAACCCCGTCAAAAAGCCGGAAGGTCTCCCCATATTCATGGGATACGAATCTGCGTATGGTAATCATCGCATCCTCCATGTTATAGATGGGCACCGCCGCCTTATCCCCGGACCGCTTTCCCTTACGGTTCTTCCACTCCGCTTCCGCCATCTGAATGTGGGCACTGTCACGAAGCATGATATTGCACAGGGCACTGGTGGCGGAAGTGGCGTGAATATCGCCCCGGAAGCCTTCACTCACCAGCAGCGGCAGCTTCCCTGAATGATCCATATGGGCATGGGTCAGAAGCACTGCGTCAATTGCGCCGGAAGCCACCGGTATGCTTTGGTTCTCAAAAGCATCCTTGCCCTGCTCCATGCCACAGTCAATCAGAATATTCTTTCCGCAGGCCTCCAGATAATAACAGCTTCCCGTAACCTCATGGGTTGCCCCCAAGAACGTAACCTTCATAGAAAATTTCCTCCTTTTTTGGGGTGTCAGGCACCGGCACCCGCCGGTGCCTGACACCATTCCCATCACTTTGCCATCCGGTTCAGCTTTTTCTCGTCAAGTATATCAATTGTTCCCCGATTCAGAAGAACCATCCCTTCATTCTGAAAATACTTCAGCATCCTTGTAACCACTTCCCTGGCCGTCCCAAGATGATTCGCAATCTTTTCATGCGTAATTTCCAAAGTATTGCTGCCTTCCATGACCTGCTGCTCTGCCAAAAAACCGGCCAGGCGCCTGTCAAAGCTGGTAAACAGCGCCTGCTCCATAATCCACATAACCTCGGAGAAGCGGGAAGCCATCAGCTCATTGGTGAACGCCTGCACCGGAAGAGACTCCCGGGACAACCGGTCAAATATGGATACGGGAATGAGATAGGCCTCCGTCTCCTTCTCTGTTTCCACGTAGATGTCAAAGGAAATGTTCTTCATCATACAGGAGGCCGAAAAGATGCAGACATCCCGTTCCAGCAGCCGGTACAAAGTTATTTCCTTACCGCTTTCCGATACAATATAGGCCCTCACCTGCCCGCTCCGGATTAAAAACAGGCCGGAGCAGTGATCCGATCCGCCATGCATGGCTTCACCGGCTGCAAAGGTTTTCTTCAAAATCAGCTGCTCCAGGTTATTTCTCTGGGCATCTGTCAGCTCCCGCCAGAAGCTCAGAGTCTCCTGCAGGAATCTTGCATCCTCCTGTGATATTGCCAACGCCTTCACTCCTATTCTTTTCGTCACTTCTTTTATCTACATTATTTCATTGCTGCCTTCTTTATGATTATAAACCAATAATTGCATTTTTGCAACGGATGAGATGGTATCAGGCACCGCATCCCGATCATCAAAAAACTGCATATAAGGCCGTATCGGAAAAGATACAACCTTATATGCAGCTATGAACAGTTCTTCCCTAATTATGACTTATAGCTCTGTTTTCCATAGACCATGGATATTACAGTACTCGTATACCGCAACCACCTCATCGTCGTCAAGAGCAAATACGGCCGCGGGGGTATCTCCCGGGTTTAAACATTTCCTCTGTCCGCCGTGCTTCGTCTGTACGTAAATCCACTGGATGTAATGCTTCTCCTCCATCGGATGGGGCGCGCCGCCTACTTCTACCTTTACCGTATTGCCGACGATGGATACTACCGGAACATGCTTTTCTTTCGATGCATCAACGGTGTTGGCAACCAATTCTTCCATCTCTTCCCCACAGCAGACAACGGGAACTCCGGAACTGTGGATCATTCCTATGAGGTTGCCGCAGTGCTTGCATCTGTAGAACTTGTGCTCTTTACACATCGCTATCTCTCCTTTTTCGGTATTGTAAATTGTTTCTGGAGGGAGCAGCCTGCTTCCTTCAGCCTGCCTTCCCGTGAAACCATCATAAAAGGGAAGAAATTCTTCGCACTTTTATAAGTAAATTATATATCAAATCTCCAACATTCTCAAGATGTCTTTTTTCGGACGAGCACCAACCGCCTGGGCGGAGACCTTTCCGTCCTTCACTACCATCAAAGTGGGAATGCTCATTACGCGGAAGCGGGATGCCAGCTCTGATTCCTCGTCAATATTGATCTTGCCCACCTTGGCGGTACCGGCAACCTCTGTTGCAATTTCATCCAGGGCAGGGGCCACCATACGGCAGGGGCCGCACCAGGACGCCCAGAAATCCAGCAGGATGGGCTCCTTAGAATTTAATACCTCTTCCTCAAAATTGTTCTTGGTAATTTTAATCGTAGCCATGATATATTCCTCCTATCAGATGATTGTTAAGTTTCGATTAGAACCTGCAAGCAAGCCTGCATTTCTTCACTACGCTTTCACTATATCATGAACATAAGACATGTTCATGATCCTTAGCTCCGCTCAGAAATTACAAGTAAGCTTGCATTTCTTCACTACGCTTTCACTATATCATGATACGCAAGGAACTTCTGTGATGTTATCACTAATTTAACAGGAAACAGACCTATTCCCGAAACTTTACTCCGCCCTCTTCCGACATGGAGTCGATAATTGCCAGAGATTCTACCCGGACGCCACTGTCCCGCACCATCCTGCCTCCCTCCTGGAAGCCCTTCTCTATGACAATTCCCGCTCCCACCAGGGTGGCACCGGCATCCTGCACCAGCTTGATCAGGCCCAATAATGCGGCTCCGTTGGCAAGGAAATCATCAATAATCAGAATCTTATCCTCCGGACCCAGGAAATCCTTCGATACGATAATATCATATATTCTGCCATGGGTAAAGGATTCCACCTTGCTGGTATATACATCTCCTGCAATATTCTTTGTCTGGTTCTTCTTGGCAAAGACCACCGGAACCTGAAAATACTGGGCTGCAATACACGCAATTGCAATACCGGAGGCTTCAATCGTCAAAATCTTGGTGATTTCCTCACCGGCAAACCTTCTTTTAAACTCCTTGCCGATTTCTCCGAATAACGCTGTGTCTAGCTGATGGTTTAAAAAGCTGTCCACCTTCAGTACATTTCCGGAACGCACCTTGCCGTCCCGCATGATCCTATCCTTTAATAGCTGCATTTGTTTTCCCCTTCGCCTATATTGATCTTTTACTACATCTTATCCTGTGTTTTGACATTTTACAATTTAGCAAAACTTATAAATAATATTATCGCCGCTTATATATCACGAAGTCTCCTGTTATCTGCACGGCAATTTTGCAAGAGCTGTTTCTTTAATACCTTTGCATCCTTTCCAGACGCTCGTGGAAGCCTGCCAGCCTCTTAAGCTCTTCCTCCCGGCACACCGGGCGGCCGGACTTGTAGTACTCTACCAATCCATGGTTTTTCTCCAGCAGCTCCCGCTCCTCCAGAATCCTTTTCAGATAATTCACGGTTCCGGCATTGCCGTCAATAAAGGCAACCTCCTCCGGGAAAATCCTCCGATAGGAATCCTTGAAATAATTAAAATGAGTGCATCCCAGAATCAGAGCCGCGTAATCCTGCAATCGGTAGGGAGCCAGTTCCTCTCTCAGATACCGTTCCACCTCCGGCCCCTCAAACTGTCCGGCTTCAGCAAAGCTTACCAGACCGGGCAGGGCAAGAAGGTCGATGCGATGATCGTCATCCACCTGTTCGATCAGGCTGCGCAGCTTCTCCTCCCTGACGGTAACCGGCGTGGCAATGACCATGACCCGCTTTCCGTTGCTTCTGGCAACGGCAGGCTTCACCGCCGGCTCCATGCCAAGAATGGGCAGGGTGTACTTGCCCCGAACATATTCCGCTGCCGCGCTGGTGGCCGTATTGCAGGCAATCACAATCGCCTTCACGCCCTTTCCTACGAGAAATTCTACTGCCTTGTCCACATAACCAATAATTTCTTCCCTGCTCTTCGTTCCGTAGGGCACATGGTCGACATCCGCATAATAAATATAATCTTCTTCCGGCAAGGTCTGCAGCGCCTGATGAAGTACCGTAAGTCCGCCGATACCGGAGTCAAAAATCCCTATCTTCAATATAACCTTCATCCTTCCTGTATATCCGCATTTATATCCGCATTCTGAACTGTTCCGTCTTCCGATCTGATATCGCTTATCTGCGCAGCCCAGTCTGTAGATGCCAAACTATATCATTCTCTTTATTGATCTCTCTCCATCATAATACGAAATGAAAAAAATGCAAGGTACTATTTCAATTTACCGGCACAGACGAACTGCTTGTACCTTAGTGACATACAAATCCAGTCCCATCTCTTCCATCCTGTGTGTGAGGGAGCACCCTGCTCTCCTCTCTGCTTCCAGACTGAGCTGTTACGTCCTTTCCCGGTACTCACTGGGTGACATTCCCACATATTTGCGGAAGATTCTGCTGAAATACAGCTGGCTGTCATATCCTACCATACGGGATATATCGCCGATTGACAGATAATGATTATTCAGCAATTCCCTGGCATGCTGCAGACGGAGATTGGTAAGGTACTGCTTGGGAGAGCTTCCGGTATACCGCTTAAACTCACGGATAAACCAGCTGCAGCTGATATGGTACTGCTCCGCCAGCTCCGTTATATTCAATTCCTTCTGATATTCCTGATGAAACCGGTTGATTACCTCGTCAAACATGGAGTGGTAGCCCGGCTTCTCCCGGAATCCGCCGCGAGCGGCCCTGGCTGCTGTCACCAGCAATTGGCGGAAATACGCCTCCGCTATTTCCGAATTATAATACCGCTCCACT
The DNA here is from genome assembly GCF_050433395.1 of Anaerotaenia torta. NCBI lineage: Bacteria > Bacillati > Bacillota > Clostridia > Lachnospirales > Lachnospiraceae > Anaerotaenia > Anaerotaenia torta. The sequence continues at coordinate 845,146 of NZ_JBNPXH010000001.1, read as the reverse complement.
CTCAGCTCCATGATAATCTTATCAAAAAGCTCGGCCAGTTCTTCCGCCCCGGACAGCTGCACCGGCTGTTCCGCTGTCAGCCCCAGGCTGTCCAGAAGCGGCCCCGCCGCCCTTCCGGAGAAATGAAGCCAGTAAATATCCGGTTTTTCCTTCAGCACATAGTAATAATCCTGAGGAGTTCCCGGCCGGTAGATAAAAATACTGTCCTTTCCCACATCATATGTCCTATCTTCCAAATCAAAATGTGCATATCCGTCGGCAACGTACAAGAGCTGGTAATCCTGCCGCCCGGCAGGTCGCCGGGTTTCCATCTTCTTAAGATGAAGTAGCCTGTAGTGACCGCAGCTCTTCACAAAAAGTTCTCTGTCCTCTTGAGGGAAATCATCATCTGTCTTGTTATGATATCCCGAATGATTCAGCATATACCTCCCACCGCCTTGTCTCTCTTTTTTTAGTTCCATTTTGTCCTGTATTGCATCAGACAATACAGGATGTTATTAACTTAATGGTATCAAATCTGTACTGTTTTGTCCATATATTCAGCAAGAATGATTATAGTCAATTCCAATCCCGGTTGCTACAATATTCTCATCTAAGTTCCTGCTGCCAGAAGGACGCTTCTATCAACCATTTCAGATTAAGGGGTGCAAGACGATGAAACTCACAAAATATTTTGAAGATACGAAAAATCTTCATGTAGGCACCATGGCAAACCGTGCCTACTATATTCCGTATGATACCGCCAGCAAAGCAGAACGCAGGCATTTGCTGAACGGCACCTGGAAATTCAAATACTTCCGCAACCGTTTTGACGCAGAGGAGGGCTTCTATCAGCCAGGCTATGATCTGGGCAGCTTTGCCGACCTCCCTGTTCCCAGCTGCTGGCAGAACCATGGCTATGACCGGCACCAATATACCAATGTGAATTATCCCTTTCCCTATGACCTTCCCTATGTTCCGGAGGAAGACAATCCCTGCGGCTGTTATGTGCATACCTTCCAGCTCAGCCCGGAGCAGCTGTCCCAGCGCAATTACCTGAATTTTGAAGGGGTTGATTCCTGCTTTTACGTGTGGATAAACGGCACTTTCGTGGGCTTCAGCCAGGTCTCCCACTCCACCAGCGAATTTGATGTCACAGAATATCTGAAACCGGGCGCCAACACTCTGGCCGTATTGGTTATGAAGTGGTGTGCAGGCAGCTATTACGAGGATCAGGACAAATTCCGTATGTCCGGCATCTTCCGGGATGTGTACCTTCTGACCAGAGCAAGGGAACATATCCGGGATTACTTTGTGAAAACGGAGTTGAATGAGGATTGTTCCATCGCTTGTGTAAGCGTGGAGTTAGAATACCTGAATCAAAGCGTTCCGGTCAAGGCTGCCCTGTATGACTGCAGCCAGAGGTTAGTGGAAGAAAAGTCTGCTACGGGCGGTCCCATTGACTTTACCGTGAATGCTCCCCTGCTGTGGAACGCGGAAGCACCGAATCTCTATACTTTGGTTCTGACCACCGCCGAGGAGGAGATTATCCAGAAGGTGGGCATTCGTGAGGTTGAGATCAAAAACAGCGTGATTCTGCTTAACCGCGTCCCCATCAAATTCAAGGGTGTGAACCGGCATGACAGCGATCCGGTTACCGGTTATACCATCAGCAGGGAGCAGGCTCTTAAGGATCTGTCATTGATGAAGCAGCATAATATCAACGCGATCCGTACCAGCCACTACCCTAATGCCCCCTGGTTCCCCCAGCTGTGCGACGAATACGGCTTTTATCTCATTGCGGAAGCGGATCTGGAATGCCATGGCGCCGCCGCCTTTTATTCCGGCTCTTCAGAACATACTTATGGGGATATCGCCATGAACCCCATCTCCGATTCCATTATCCTGGACCGGCAGCAGCGCAATGTATGCAGGGACAAGAATCATCCCAGCATCCTGATCTGGTCCATGGGCAATGAAAGCGGCTGGGGTGCCAGCTTTGAAAAAGCGGGCCGCTGGGTGAAGGAATACGATCCCAGCCGTCTTCTGCACTATGAGGGAAGTGTTCATATCACCGGCGGTCATCAGGCGGATCTCTCCATGCTGGATCTGTACAGCAGGATGTATGATTCCATCGCCGGTATTGAGAACTATATGAGCGATCCTAAGAATACCAAGCCCTATGTGCTGTGTGAGTTCTGCCATGCCATGGGTAACGGCCCCGGGGACCTGGAGGACTATATGGAAGTGATCTACCGGGAGGACCGGATGGCGGGCGGTTTTATCTGGGAATGGTGCGATCACGCCATCTATCTCGGAGATGCTCCCGACGGAAGAAAGCGATATGCTTACGGCGGTGATTCCGGCGAGTTTCCCCATGACGGTAATTTCTGCGTGGACGGACTGGTTTATCCCGACCGCACGGTAAGCACCGGACTGCTGGAATATAAGAATGTAATCCGTCCGGTTCGTGCCTCTCTCCTTGATGCAAAGCGCGGCCTCCTTTGCCTGGAGAACAAGCTGGATTTCATCAATACAAGGGATTTACTCTCTCTTACCTATCAAGTGGAGAACAACGGAGTGGTAATCCAGGAAGGCAGTGTGGAGGAGCTTGACATCCCCGCTCATGAACGCCGCCAGCTGACCCTGTCTCTCCAGATACCGGAGCAGGGCATTACCTGCCTTAAGCTTACCTATGTACAGAAGTCAGACCTGCCCTTTACCAGCGCAGGCTATGTTCTTGGCTTTGATCAGCTGTTATTGAAGGATGGAGATCTGAAGCAAGCAGAGGGCAGCTCCCAGGGAACCGGGCTTTCCTATGAGGAGGATGAGCGCCTTCTCACAATCCAGGGGGAGAATTTCATTTATGTCTTCCATAAGCTGACCGGCCTTTTCTGTGATCTTCGCAAGGATGGGCAGAAGCTTCTGGAGCTTCCCATGGAATACAACCTCTGGAGAGCTCCTACGGACAACGACCGGAATATCAGACATGAGTGGCAGCACGCAGGCTACGACCGGACCATGGCAAGAGTATATACTTCTGCCGTCCAGGCGGACGCCTCCGGCAATCTCATCATCCGGTCCAAGCTTGCCATCCATGCCATCCAGCGGGAGCATATGGTGGACCTGGAAACCGTCTGGACGGTTACTCCCGACGGCCGGCTGCTGTTCCAGGCGGATGCCTGCCGCAACACAAAGATGCCCTACCTTCCCCGGTTCGGGCTGCGCCTCTTCCTGCCGAAGAAATACGACCGTGTGCAATATTTTGGCTATGGTCCTTATGAAAGCTATCTTGACAAGCGCCAGGCCTCTTACAGGAGTCTTTTTGAGGAACGGGTCGAGGATATGTTTGAAGACTATATCTTCCCCCAGGAGAATTCCTCCCATTGCGGCTGCAAATATCTCAGCATCGGAGCTTCCGATACCGCCGCTCCTCTTATTGTGACCGCGGGCCAGGACTTTGCCTTCAATGTATCCGAATACACCCAGGAGGAGCTTACCGCTAAGGCACATAATTACGAGCTGGAGAAATCGCCTTATACTGTTGTATGTATTGATTATAAGCAGAGCGGTATCGGCTCCAATAGCTGCGGGCCGCAATTGCTTCCCAAGTACCGTTTGGAGGAGGAAAGCTTCCATTTCGAGTTTCACTTTTCTATCTAATACCGGTTATCACCTATCGCTATAAGTAACATAAACCAGGCAGGAGGGTATTGTAAAAGGATTGTTCCTTTTGACAATGATCCCTCCTGCCTGGTGTTATCCGTTCTCTGCTGTTATGCAGGGCTTTATTCCTGTAACCTTTTGCAGCTCCCCGTGTTCCAATCTCAGTGGGAAGTCTCCGTTTCCAAAACCCCGCGCAGGATCAGCAGCCCCTTCATCATAGTGGGAAAGCCCGATGTGGGCCCCACCAGCAGAATGGCATGCTCGATCTCTTCCCTGGTACAGCCGCTTTGCAATGCCTTCCGAATATGGGTTTGCAGGGAATATTCATTCTTGCAGTCGGCGGAAAGGGCTACCTTGATCAGCCATCTGGTTTTCTCATCCAGCGGGCCGCCCTTCTCATGCACCAATTTTCCATACTTCTGGTAAGCCTCATAAATCTCTCCGTGCTGCTCCATGAAATAGCTCAGGTTTCCTTCAATTAAGGGATTGTTCTTGATATTCTCATCCATAAACAGTGCCTCCTTTTTCCTTTGATTCTTGCCAAAACAGGCGGGAATAAACACAGATGTCCATAAATTGATTTTACCCCTTTTTCCGCAAACTTTCCATTATGTAAAAGAAGCGGTGGGGATTTTTCCTCACCGCTTTACTCTTTCCTTATCCCACCGCCTGCTATGGCCCGGTTTATTTTCTGCTGGTCATAATATTGCGGACAATCCGTGTACTATTTACCAGCTCTTCCACCTCGGTGTATTCACTGCAGGAATGAACCTGGTTCATGGCATTAGAAAGCACCAGCCCGTAGATTCCCTTCGCCGCAAAAGTATTGCAGTCACTGCCCCCAAGGGTTCTGACCAGTTCCGCCTGCAGGCCTGCCTCCTCACAAGCAGCCTTGTAGCGCGCGGCTGTGCTTCCCCCGGTATCCGTCTCAAAGGCGCGGCAATTGATTACCTCTTCCCAATCAATCCCCCCTCCGGCCCGGTTTGCTTCCGTCAGAAACAGCTCCTTGGTCTCCGAGAGTATCCGCACTGCCGTCTCATGGCGGAAGCTTCTGATCTCTCCTTCCACCCGGCAGTTTTCTGGAACAATATTGGTAGCCGCTCCGCCGGAGATTAAGCCGATATTCACGGTGGTGTCTTTATCCATTCTACCCAGCTTCATCCGGCTTATGACATCGGAAGCTATGGCTATGGCATGAATGCCTTCCTCCGGCGAGAAGCCCGCATGTGCCGCCTTTCCCCTTACCACCGCAGTAAAGCTTACAATGGTGGGTGCCGCATAAGCCGCACGGCCCACCTTGCCGCTCAGATCCAAAACATAGGCCTCCTTCGAGCGTATCCGGGAATAATCAAAGACGCTGCTTCCCTTCGCATAAGGCTCTTCGGCAACGGCAAACAGTATCTCAATGCTTCTGTGGGGAAGCCCTTCCTCCCGCAGGCTGCGAACCGCTTCCAGGATGGAGATCAGTCCCGCAATATCATCCGCCCCCAAGACCGTATCTCCCCCGCTGGTAATCCTGCCGTCCGGCTGAAGAACCGCTCTCTTATTCAAGGCAGGAGGTACCGTATCCATATGAGCCGAGAACAGAAGCGGCTCCCCTTCCAGCTCTCCCTCCAGATATCCGTACAGATTGCCGCAATTGCCGCCAATCGCCTTGCCTGCATCATCCTCGGATACGGCAAAGCCCAGCTCCTTCAGCTTGATTATTAATAAATCAGCAATCTCCCGTTCCCCAAAGGAAGGAGAGTCGATTGCCGCCAACTGGATAAATTCCTCAATAATCCGGTTTCTATTCATGATATTACCGCCTCCGCTCTAAGAGAGTGTTATAGACTATTCCTGCTGTGGATTGTCACTGTTATGGATTATCCCGAAATGTCCGAAAGTTTTCTACTTCTTTTATATAAAATATTCTATGGATTTCTCAGGAGTCCTCCTGGTATTGGTATTATACAGCAGCATGGCCTCCCTCCCCTGAACCTCGCCCAGGGCATAGAAACCGTCATCCTCACCGTTCATAATATCCCTTTTCACCTTGCGGTTCATCTTCTTCGGAAATCCTTCCACACAGACCACTGTCTCCCCATCCACAGGCTCCTCCCAATCATAGGGATCGAATAAACAGAGATACTCCTCTTCTATATCCGTGAGCAGTACATAATGCTTTGTAGGACCCAGCCACACACAGATCACCACTGCCCCTCCCTGCTGGAGACATTCCGTAATCCTGCTGTTCTGCCGTACCCAGACCTGCTCATCGATTACCAGCTCCGTATATACGGGATAATTCTTCGTCCGGCCAAACTCGTTCAGCCAGTTGGAGAGGAACATCATAGCCATCCGGGACGTTCCGCGCTTCCCGAACTCTCCGTTGCTGTCATACAGGTCAAGAGTGTAAAGCGTTATTGTCTTTATGATCTCCGGCAGGATTTCTTCCCGCTCATAGAGATAACGGATCGCGTTGATCAATGTGGTGGGACCGCAGTCATATTCCGAGGTCTGATAATTTAGTATGTTTTTCATGCCATATCTACCGTTCCTATCCTATGATCGTGTTATAATTTTTATCAGCCTTACCTTCCGGAGGTATCAAAGGCATCCCGCAGGGCATCTCCAATGAAGTTGATGCTGATCACCAGGAGAATAATTAATAAACCCGGCGGAATCCACAGCCAGGGCTTTGTAGTCAGCACAGACAGGGATTGCGCCCCGTTGAGCATATTGCCCAGGCTGGCCTGGGGAGGCTGAATTCCCATACCAAGAAAGCTCAGAGCCGCTTCGTCCAGCATGGACAGGGCAATTACCGAGGTGGCATAGACAAGTATGGGAGCCAGGGTATTCGGCAGGATTTCCGAGAACAGGATATAGCTCTTAGGCATTCCTGCTACCAGATCGCTTTTGATAAATGCCGTTTCCCTGAGGGACAGCACATTGCCCCGAACCAGCCTTGCCACTCCGGGCCAGTCCACAAAGCCCAGAATCAGGACGATATTCCATAATCCAGGCTCAAATATGGCTGCTGCAACAAGAACCAGAAGAATATAGGGAAAGGACATAACCATGTCCGTAAAGCGCATAATAACCATATCGATCCACCCCCCGAAATAACCGGAGATCAATCCCAGAACCACTCCCAGAACGGTGGAAACCACAGTTGCGGCAAATCCCACCAGAAGAGAGATCCTGGTGGCATAGAACAGCCGGCTGAGCACATCCCTGCCCACCTGATCCGTTCCCAGAAGGAATTTGGAGGAGGGGCCTTCCCCAAAGCCGCCTACCGGCATATTGGGATCATAGGGCGCCAGCACCGGGGCCAGCAGCGACAGAATAATGACGGCCGCCAGAAATACACTGCTGACGACCGCCAGCTTATGTCTCCGGAAACGCTTCCATATCATTTTACCGTAGCTATCTCCCGATTCCTCCGGTCTATCCTCATACTGCTTCATCTTAAAATCTCCTCTTAACATTACATGCGGCCAAATCCTGCGAATTTGGGCGGCAGCACAAATTTGCCGTATGAAAATTGCTTTTCATTTTCAGCTATCCCTCTTGTGAATATTGAATGGTGGGATCCACCAATGCATATAGAATATCCGTAATCAAATTCGCCGCCAGAACCACCAGCGCCGACATCAGGCATACGCCCATAATCACCGGATAATCCCGGTTAATAATGGCATTCATCGTCATAAGCCCCAGTCCCGGCCAGGAAAAGACCTGCTCGGCAATAATCGCGCCGCCGAACAGAACCGGTATCTGCATGCCAATAATGGTAATGACCGGAATTAATGCATTCTTAAGAGCATGCTTATTAATCACACGAAACCGGCCCAGCCCCTTTGCTCTGGCTGTCTTCAGATAATCCTTCTGAAGAATCTCCAGCATGGCGCTGCGGATATACCGGATATTGGTTCCCGCCATGGAGGTAGCCAGGACAATCACCGGCATAATCATATGCTTGATAATATCCAGAGCGTCCTTATCCTGCCCCAGGGTAGACATGCCGCTGGAGGGAAGCCAGCCCAATTTGACGGTGAAAATATAAATCAGAAGCAAAGCCAGGAAGAAGCCCGGCACACTGGTTCCCAGAAAGGAAAGGGATACCAGGGTATAATCTCCCGGCGAATACTGGCGTACCGCACTGTAAATTCCCGCGGGTACCGCAATGAGCAGGCTCACTGCCAGGGATACCCCCATCAGCAGAAGCGTGGGCCCGATATACATGCTGATCATCTGGCTTACCTCCTGGTGATTCCGCATGGAATACCCCAGATTCCCCTGAAGGAGCTGCTTTAACCATTCAAAATACTGTACATAAACCGGCTGATCCAACCCCAGAAGAATCCGCCTGGCCTCCACCGCCTCCTGGGATACTCTGGCTCCCTGCAGCATATCCAGCGGACTTCCGGCCAGACTCATGATCAGATAATCAATGATTGTAATTCCAAATAATACAGGGATTGCAATCAAGATACGCTTTATAATATATTTTATCATCTGACCGTTCCTTTCTTTCTCCGTTTTCTGCTTTCTACCAGGTTTCTCTTTTTCTTATTTGTTTCCTTCTGCCCCGTCCTTCACCAGGCGGCAGGCCGCCATATGATACCCTTCGGAAACCACGGGCTCCAAAACCGGCCGTATTTCCCGGCATTTCTGTATCGCATGGGGACAGCGGGGATGAAAAGGACATCCCACGGGAGGTGCCGTATTCGAAGGAATCTCTCCCTGGATAATTACTCTCTCCCTCTCTCTCTCCTTCGGGTCGGGAATCGGAGCCGCGTTGCACAGCGCCTGGGTATAGGGATGTACCGGATTCGAGAACAGCTCCTTTGCGTCGGCAATTTCCACAATCCTGCCCAGATACATCACCGCAATCCGGCTGCTGATGTAACTCACCGCATCCAGCCCATGCCCGATAAAGAGATAGGTCAGCCCCAGATCCTTCTGCAGGCTCCGCAGCAGATTCAATACCTGTGCCTGAATGGACACATCCAGAGCGCTTACCGGCTCATCGCAGACAATCAGCTTCGGCTGCAGAGACAATGCCCGCGCGATTCCAATCCTCTGCTTCTGCCCGCCGGAGAATTCATGGGGATATTTCTCCTTGCTGCTGCGCGGGAGCCCCACCAGCTCAAGAAGCCGGTCCACCTCTTGATGAACCGGCTTTTTTGCCGCAAGCTTATGGTATCGCATGGGTTCGGAAATAATATCAACAATTCGTTTTCTAGGATTTAACGAAGCAAAGGGATCCTGGAATATCATCTGAATCTGCGTGCGTATCTTTTTCATCTCCGCCGCCGAAAGCTCATCCAATCCCCTGCCCCGGTAGATTACCTTTCCCTCCGTAGGCCGCTCCAGCCCTACGATCTGTCTGCCCACCGTGGATTTGCCGCACCCCGATTCGCCTACCAGACCCAGGGTGGTCCCTTCCGGAATCTCAAAATCAACCCCATCCACCGCATAGATTTTACCGATGGCATGGGGAATGATTCCTCCATAGATGGGGTAATGCTTTTTCAGCCCCTTCACTTCCAGAAGAGGTACCTGTTTCTGAAGCATTGGTGCATTCCTCCTATTTATCCTGATATCCGGAAGCCGGCAGTATTCCCTGCCTCCAGCAGCGCACCGGATGACCGCCTTCCCGGCTGCGCAGCTCCTGCTCCTGCCCGCACTCCCGGCTGACATAGGGACAGCGGTTGGCAAAACGGCAGCCCTCCAGCTCATCGTAGCGCTCCGGTACGGAGCCGGGAATAGAAGCCAGCTCCCTGTCCTGCTCATCCCGGATACTCGGTATGGACTGGAGCAAGGCCCGGGTATAGGGATGCTGCGGTTCCTGGAAGAGGGTGAACACATCCGCCTCCTCCACGATCTGCCCCGCGTACATCACCAGCACACGGTCAGCCATCTCCGCTACCAGACCCATATCATGGGTAATCAGTACAATTGACATATGAAGCTCCTTGTTCAGTCCCTTGAGAAGCTGCATAATCTGCGCCTGTATCGTTACATCCAGCGCGGTGGTGGGTTCATCCGCAATCAGGAGCTTGGGGTCACAGGCCAGGGCCATGGCTATCATGACCCTCTGCCTCATTCCGCCGGACAGGGTATGGGGATATTTCTTCATAATATCATGGGGATCCGGAAGGCCAACCTTCTTCAGCAGGCCTATGGCCCTCCGGGCGGCTTCCTTCCGGTTCAGCTTCAGATGAACCTTCATGGTTTCTATCATCTGCTGCCCTATGGTAAACACCGGATTCAAGCTGGTCAGAGCATCCTGAAAAATCATCGCGAGACTTCTTCCCCGAATCCGGTCCATCTCTTTCTCCGATTTATCCAACAGGTCTTCCCCGTCAAAACGGACACTGCCTCCCACTACCTTGCCGCCCCGCCCAAGAAGTCCCATAATTCCCAGGGAGGTGACACTCTTGCCGGAGCCGGATTCGCCCACGAGGCAGACAATCTCTCCGGCCTCCACACGAAAGCTTACCTGGTCAATGCTTAATACCTCTCCCTTGTCTTCCTGAAAGGCGATCTCTAAATCCCCAACCTCCAATAATGGCATTACTGCGTCACATCCCACTCATGAATATTAATAAAGGAACCATACACGTCCGGCACCGCATTGGTCAGTCTCTTATTCACCGCACCAATGGCACTGATTACATAAGCCGATATCATCGGCACTTCCTGCTGGACAATAGTATCAATGTCCAGATACCGGCTTCGTATTCCCTCAATACTGCTCTCTGTCTGGGTTGCCTCCAAAGCCTCCAAAACTCTCTCATCGCTGTATCCCGTCCAACCGTCGGCAGACAGCAGCCAGTTTACATCGGGATAAGGATCCACGGGTGCATAAGTATACTGTACCGCCATAAGATCAAATCCCTTATTGCCGGCTACCGTCATAAGGGAGGCCAGATTCTCGGTTTTAATCTGAACGCGAATCCCCACCTCTAAGAGCTTTGCCGCAATATAATCCGCTGCCCTTCCAAAGGTTGTGTCTCCGCTGTTAATATAGAAATTTAACACCTTCGAGGTATCCCATCCGTCAGCCGCCGCCTCGGCAACCAGCTGCTTTGCCTTCTCCGGATCATAGGGCGTCGGAGTCAGACTTGCATCATAGAAGGGACCCACGCTGGAAAGGAAGCCATCCACTATCTCGCCTTTCCCGTTAAGAAAGCCCTTCAGCAGCTCTTCACGGTCAATTCCGTACAGGATAGCCTGACGTATCCTGGAATCCGTAACTGCCGCAGTGTTAAAGAAAATAGACTGGTTCGTCACCGGCGCCCCGTAATTAACCGTTATATTCGCCAGGGCTTCCACACCGGCATAATCCTCCTGCAAAATATTGCCCGTAGTCTGCTGTACGAAATCAATCTCACCGGACTGAAGACCGGTTAAAAGCTGTGCGGGAGTAACAATCTTGATGTTGAGCTTATCAACCTTCGGTGCCCCTTTCCAATACTTGTCATTGGCAACATAGGTCACATAATGCTGCGGGTCAACCGCCGTTGCCCGGTAAGGGCCGTTTACTACGGTAGGAGCATTAAACCAGGTATAACCTGCCAGCTCTCCTTCCGGTACATCCTTCAGGATATGCTTGGGCACAGTAAGAATATAGCGCCCGTAAGTATTCTGGAATGTGGTAAGGGCGATGGGGTACTTGGTGGTGAATTCCACTGTCTTGCTGTCCACCGCCTTGACACCGGCAATTTCGGTGGCTCCTTCTTCCACAAATCCGTCGTCCCCGGTACCCTCAAAGGCATAAAGAGCCATACTGGTATTGGCCAGGGTCGGGCTTGCCAGCCTTAACACGGTAAATTCCACATCCTCCGCCGTAACCGGAGTTCCATCCGACCAGACCGCATCCGGATCAATCTTGACGGTAAAATGAATGTTATCCTCCGTTGTAACGGAAGAAGCCAGCATCCCCACAAACTCCAGCTTGCTGTTCAGCTCCACCAGAGGTAAAAATTCCATTGCCGTGGCATATTTCAGTACCTCTGTTGCATCCATCATCAAGGGATTCAGACTGGATAAGCTGTCTGACATTCCTATATTCACAATCTTCTCCCCTTTATTCGGGGTTCCCTCACCGGAACCGCCTGGGATGTCCTTCGTCCCCTTCCCGCAGGCTGTCAGGGAGACTGCCAGTAGTATGACAAGCATCAGTGCCATCCATCGTTTTGAATTCTTCATAAATAAAACCATCCTCTCTTCTTATGACAGTCCATCTATCATAGCTTCCCATCCACATCCGGCAGGAAGGAACTGTCACATATCATATTATCAATCTCCAATAATTCATATATGTCTTATATGAATTATATGATTTTGTTTATTCTAATACTGTTATACCCATTTGTCAATCACTTTATCATAAAAATCAAGCGGCAAACACAGATTACAAATAGAGTTTCTCCCCGTGTAATAATAGGCTTGACCCATAATTATACCAGGAAGAAACCCCGATGTATAAAATCAGTATAAATTATATCCTAATAAAATGCAATAGGCTGAACTTCTAACTATGTATCCTCGAAAGAAGCGCTGATCTCAAAGGCCCATTGGGTGGCTTCAATGTATCCGTCCGAAATCCCTTCCGTATCCAGCTCAATCTCCGCGGCAATCCGGGATACCTCTGTCCAGTTTCCATGCTCATAGGCTAATACCAGATCACAGATGGGCTTCAGCGCTCCCTTTTTATAAACCAGGGCATCATATACATCCTGGGGCAGCATCATTCCATCCAGCGCTTCCCCCATGGGCTGATCTAAAATCGCATCCAGAGTGCTGAACAGACACATCATCAGAATCTCATCCTTCCTCTTTCGGAACTTGCTGTTAATGGCCAGATACTCACTGAATTTGGAACGGACTACCGACAGGAGCACCAGCTCCAGGGGCTTTTCCTCCCCTCTTTCCTGGAGCATCATGATATTGACCCAGCGCTCCAGCTCCTGAAGCCCCATAATCAGCAGCGCCTTCTTAATCGTAGGATAGAATTTCTCCGTCCTCTTATTGCTCATTACCTTTAACAGACGATAGGCCAAGCCTACATCTGATTCAATAATCGCCGCCAGGGTGTCAAAGGAGGGCTCCGCTTTTCTCAGTTCCGTAAAAATCTGCGTATACTGTATTCTGGAGGGCCTTTGTATCACTGATCCGCCGATTACCTTCGGCTTGCTGAAAAAATATCCCTGAAACAGATGAAATCCCATGGCATGGGCCTTCTGATAATCCTCCTCTGTCTCAATCTTTTCTGCCAGGATTATCTTTCTTCGGGACAGGGCACGGGATACTTCCGTTTCCAGGGAATCCAGGGGTGTGGCAAGAATGTCATACTTTATAATATCCGCAATGGGTATCATGGGATAGGAATTGACACTCTCGCTAAAATCATCCAGCGCAATCTGGTACCCGGCCTTCCTCAGAGATTTGATCCGTTCCAGCAGGGCTTCATCCTCCTTGACAGTCTCCAACACCTCGATTACAAGAGTATCCGGGCTGATCAGCTCGATCACATCCGACATCAGAAATTCATAATCAAAATTAACAAATGCCTTCGCTTTTCCAACCACACGGTCAATCCCGTTCTCAAACAATCCTCCGAGAACTGTCGCCGTAGCAGAAACCGGGTTAGTGCTCCTATAGGTGTTCTGCTTGGCATCCGATCGGAACAAAAGCTCATATCCATATATATTCATTACTCTGTTAAATATTGGCTGACGGGCAATAAACAACTCTTTCCCTTCTTTCCTCCACTTGTTTATAACAATCCGACGGTCTTCGCGCCCCTTTGCGCTCAACAAAATCCCGTCAAATACTCCTGACGGGTCTTCCTATCAGATACTGCTGCATTCTTAACAAATCACACATCCTGTTCTATTTATCATGCCCATTTTATCACGAAACTCCCACATATTCAACAAGAATCGCCTAAATACTTCCTCTTCTCGGAAATCACTCCGATGGTTTTTGGCTATGCATCCCGGACCACCCTCCATATTACCCCGGTATTGGGGATGAATCGATTGGGCATATCCGGATGATTGATTCCGCTGTCCAGAATATACATGGCTCCATCCTTGCCAAAGGCGACTCCGCAGGGCCTTGATAATCCTCCGTCCCCGGTAACGGATGCGGAAAAACCGGATTTGTTCATGGCAAAGGTATTGATACTCCTGGAATGGATATCTATCCTGGATATCTTATGTCCCACAGACGGGTACTGCAAAGGGAAATAGGTATCCCCATCCATACTGATGCTTCCGAACTCTGCAATATAAACATCCCCTATATTGCCAAAGTTCCGGTTATAATTAAAGGCAAATCCGGTAATAGTGGACTCCGGCGGAAACAGTGCAAAGGGTTTCGGCGGTATATTGGGATGGCAGGCCAGCAAAAACTGAGGCTGCACCCCTCCTTCCGGCCGGAAGCGTTCCATGGTTACCGGCTCTCCGCCCGCGTAGTCCGGCCATCCATACCATTGTCCCTCCGTAATCAGCCAGAATTCATCCGGGGCGTTGGCAATGGGTCTGCTTCCTCTCACATCATAGCCGTGATTGGATACATACAACCGGTTGGACCGGTCAAATTCCAGATAAGAAGGGCAGCGCAGCCCCCACACCACCTGCTCCAGCTCCGTACCGTCCGGATTTGATCTGAGAATGCTGCCGGAAGCCTTTATGATTGCCTTTCTCTGCTCAAAGGGCTGGTTCGGCTCCCCGTAGGCGGAAAATGCACCGGTGAGAATTTCCTCCTCTGCCATCAGCAGCATGTTCCTGGTCTTGTAATTCTCCCCGTTGAGTATAATATGGTATCCCGGATTATCCCGGCACAGAGGGAATCTGCACACCCAACGGTTATCATTGCCTACCACTCCGGAATTCGTAGCGGTTCCCAGGCCAAAATACATCTTATTGTCCATTCCGAAGGCTACCCTGCTGTTGCCGTGATCCCCCTGGCTGGGCAGCCCCCACAGGAGATTCTGTTTGCTTCCGTCTTCCTTCAGCAGGGTAATCACACCCTTATGGGATACATAAATATCCCCGTTTCTATAATTTATCCCGGTTATGGGTCCCTGGAACTGATCGCCAATTAGTTCAAAGGTAGAGTTGATGAAACGATAAACACCCGGATCATCGCCTTTACCCAGGGCCGTAACCAGCAATTCCCCTTCCTCCGTAAACAAAATGCTGGTCGGAATATTCAGCCCTTCCGCAAAAACATCAATCCGATATCCTCTTTCAATCAAAATCGCATCCGGATTCAGATACCTGACCGTGTTATCGCCGTTTAAATAGTCATTCAATAGATTGTATTCGTCATTATAGCGCACATCCTTAACCCCAATCCATTTATTCCTTATATTATATTCCAGCACTGAAAATGTATTGCCGGATTTTTTCCACTCTTCTCTTTTTCGAAAATACTCCTCTTTTTATTTTCACAATTTCAGAAATAGAATGGACATGAACCGCTATATGCTATATAGTTATTTTTAGCCATATCGTTGTTGTTTTTAACTTTCTATTTTTATGCATTGGAGGCTTTCAAATGAGGATTAATTGTAAATCCAGTTACAATTTGGATGTGCTGTGTTTTCTAAACGCACTTTCATCGGATCAATATTATGTCAGCAGGCATAAAGAAGCATATGATTATTTTTATCCGCTGCTCAGCGAAAATACGATAGCAACAATAAACAGGATGGTTGAATGGAATAAGTCCCCTGTATTTGCCCCGGCTTTTACATTGCTTATATCAGCAATTCCATCATTTTCAGACAGAAGCATATATGAATTATTGGAAGCCCGGTCTGAGATTGAAGAGGGGATTTCCAAAACTCCATACCAATTCGATGATAATGAATACGAAGAAATCTTTGCCCGTTTTTCAGATATTGTTATCCCTTTAATTCATGAATTAGAGGAGAATGGTTTTAAGAATTATTGGAATACCGTAAAGCTTCCCATCATCCAAAATAAAATATTTGAGCTGAAACCTTTTCTTATTCAATATAATCCGGAAGCCCTTATCGGAGAATTTAAAGATTTTGACGGTGATGAAATGGATGTGTACATTTGCTCTTTTGCCAATCCCCATGGAATCAAATTGTGCGGTAATACCCTGCTGTCAGATGCCGTATATAGCAAGGAGACTATTTTGGCAAATATGACACACGAAGTATTTCATCCTCCGTATGTCTATCATGAGGTGAAACGTAAGCCGGGACAGTCAATGAATGATTATTTTATTGATTTCGTTAAGACCGTCGGCATTAATATAGAATAGAGACCAAAGATTTAGCCTCATCTTATTTACTACCGGGAACTATCTTAATAAATATTATCAAATAATCTCCACTCCTTATTGGCATAATAATTAAATAAGTTTATCTTGTTAAAAAAATATGCTAACAAGGAGTGTATATATGAATACAACCGAACATGTAACGAATAAAGGTCAGAAAACAACTCGTATCCCCAATAAACTCATTGATGAGAAATCTCCCTACTTACTACAGCATGCCTACAACCCTGTCAACTGGCATCCCTGGAGTGAAGAAGCCTTTGAAAAGGCCACAAAGGAGAATAAGCCCATCTTCCTTTCCATCGGCTATTCTACCTGTCACTGGTGCCATGTCATGTCCGAAGAATCCTTTGAGGATGAAGGGGTCGCTGCCCTTCTGAATGAATTCTTTGTCTGTATCAAGGTTGACCGGGAGGAACGCCCGGATATCGACACCGTCTATATGAATATTTGCCAGGCTACTACAGGACAGGGCGGCTGGCCTCTGACCATCCTCATGACCCCATATCAAAAGCCCTTCTATGCCGCAACCTATCTTCCGAAGCATACCCGGTACGGCATTCCCGGCCTGATGGAGCTGTTGGATCAGGTCGCTGTAACATGGGGCAGGAATCCCACTCCCATACTTCGGACCGGCGACCAGATTGCTGAGATCATGAAACGGGAATTTGAGGTTTCCTCGGATAGCGCCATGGTTACCAGGGAATTGGCGGCTCTTGCCGTAACCCAGTTCAACCAGAACTTTGACCATGATTACGGCGGCTTCGGCAATGAGCCCAAATTCCCCGTCCCCCACAATCTGATGTTCCTGCTGCGCTACGCAAGGCTGGAAAAGGATGAAACCGCACTCTTTATGGTGGAGAATACCCTGATGAATATGTACCGGGGCGGCATCTACGACCATGTGGGATACGGCTTCTCCCGCTACTCCACCGATGCCAGATGGCTGGTGCCGCATTTTGAAAAAATGCTCTATGACAACGCCCTGCTGGCAATGACCTATACGGAAGCCTACCAATACACCGGCAATCCCATCTATCGGACCGTGGCCCAGCAGATTCTGGAATATGTCCGGCGGGAGATGACTTCTCCGGAAGGCGGCTTTTACTGTGCCCAGGATGCGGACAGTGAGGGCGGGGAAGGAACCTATTATGTATTTACTCCCGATGAAGCGACCGCTGTTCTTGGAACGGAGGACGGTTCCTTCTTCTGCGAATACTTTAACATTACAAAGGAAGGGAATTTTGAAGGCGCTTCCATCCCCAACCTGATTAAATCCAGGGACTTGAAACCGGAGAATGAGCGGGTGCAGCGGGTCTGCGACCGCATGTATTCCTACCGCCGTGACCGCCGGCAGCTTCATAAGGACGACAAGCTTCTGACCTCCTGGAATGCTCTGATGATTACCGCCTATGCAACTGCCTCCAAGGTATTTCAACGGGAAGATTATGCAGAGGCCGCGCAGCAGGCGGCGGAATTCATCC
Source organism: Anaerotaenia torta (assembly GCF_050433395.1). Lineage (NCBI taxonomy): Bacteria > Bacillati > Bacillota > Clostridia > Lachnospirales > Lachnospiraceae > Anaerotaenia > Anaerotaenia torta. The sequence continues at coordinate 827,699 of NZ_JBNPXH010000001.1, read as the reverse complement.
GGACCAGGCTTACGGATGAATCGGGACGTCTCTATGTCCGGTTTCGGGAGGATAATGCCGCTTATTACGGCTTTCTTGACGATTATGCCTATTATTGTATGGCATTGTGCTCCTTGTACGATGCTACCTTTGAAATTAAATATATACAGGAGGCGCTTCGCCTGGCCGGTGATATGCTGGAGTATTTCTGGGATGATAAATACGGCGGCTTTTTCCTCAATGCAACAGATTCGGAGCAATTAATCTACCGGCCGAAGGAGCTTTATGACGGTGCCCTTCCCTCCGGCAATTCTGTTGCAGCCTGCGCCCTCCTGCGGTTAGCCCGCCTTACCGCCGATTCCAAAATGATTGAATACGCCGACAAGCAGCTCCGCTTCCTGGCCGGTCAGGTAAAGGACTCCCCCTCTAACCACAGCTTTGCATTGATGGCATTCCTGGGTGTTCTCCACCCTTCCAGAGAGATTGTCTGCGTCACCGAGCACAGGGAGAAACACCCCTCGGAGAAACACTCCCCGGAGAAACATTCCTCAGAGAAACAGGTTTCAGAGAAATACCTCCTGAAAAAATATGTTACGGAAAACACTTCCCCTACAAATATTCCCCAAGAGGATCTATTTCAATTGAAGTCCTATCTGTCAGAGCATTATGAACCGAATACCGTCGCACTGGTGAAGACACCGGAGAATGAAAAAGATCTTCTTTCCATCGCAGGATATACAAGGGATTACCGGACTATTAACGGGCAGACCACCTATTATATCTGTGAGAATTACCGCTGTCTCCCCCCCACCAACCAATTACTTTCTCCGGAATGCAGCCTTTAACGCCAATCCCGGATGCCTTAAAAAGAGGATGGAGGACAAGGCCTCAGCTATCCCGGCCCTGCTCTCCGTCCTCCTATTCTGTTCCTTATACCAGTCTAACCATCCTCTACTTTCCGGTAAGCCTGCTGCCTGCCGCTCTCCATTCCTCAATCAATTGCCGTATCGATTGCTGCCGCAGACGACGGTCGTCATTGACGGCTTTCTTAGCAACTGTGTACAATTCATCACTCAAAACCCACTTATCCCGTGCATTTTTATCATCTTCCGCAAAGAATACAAAGGCGGTGGCTCCCATAGCATACACATTACTTATTTCATCGACCACTGCTCCGCTTCTCTTTTCCTCGGGTGCCATTAGGGAAGGATCCCCCCATATACCGCCGTACCCGTTCATGTAGTATTGCTTTGCATAAAAGTCGATGTCACAAATGAGGAATTCGCCGTTGTCGAAGTTATATAAAGTGGCTTGGTCATTGAAATCAATTGCCGTATACCCGCAAGCGGCAGCATGGGCGTGGAACTCCAAGATGCCTTCGTATACACGTTGCTTTTCTTCCAGGGGAAGCGCCATGAACTTCGCACACATCTCCCGTTGAGGGTATCCAAAGCTTTCTCCGTTGAACCAATCAAAGACCGTCATAAACCCGCCGCCGACTTCAACCGCATCAACCAGATTTACCAGCAAAGGATGTTTCATTTCTTTGTACTTCGGAACGGAATACTTGAGCCGAAGGATAGTGTCTTCGACGTTCCGCAACGCATCATTAGCGGTGTGTGCGCCTGCGAACTTGAGGAAATAACGCTTTCCTTCCTTTTCCATGCCAAAACAGATACACCCGGAGCTGGATTGATCGAACACCTTGAATACTTTGCCGTATTTGCTCAAGAATGAAAAATCAAACGGCGCTTTGAGTTTATAAGGCACTCCATCTATCCATTGGATGTATAAATCTTTGAGATACCACGTCGGAACGGGGTTGTTCATGTTTTCGAACCAGCGCAGTACATTATCCAAATGCCGTCTGCCTTCTTCCGCCTCGCCTTGATTATTAACCGATGTATCACACAAAGCCGCCAGCGCGTCATAAGCAAGGTAGTATCTGTGCATTTGAAAAAACTCGCTTGGCGGGGAACCGCCGAAGTATCCATTTATCAGACCTGTGCAAAAACAGGCGTTAGGTTCGCTGCCCCAATTCGTCGGGTCAAACTCCCACCACGGATCGCCGTGGTCCCTGTTATAAGCATTGAAATCAATTACGCCGATTTGACGGTCCGGCATAACCATCAGATTTGACTTGTTGAAGTCGCCGTGGTTGAAGGATTGCGGCCTATTATCGAGCAGATACTTGTTGTGCTGCAAAAAATATACAATTTTGTCGCCTTTCTCAGTTTTTATGGGATTTGCATTGTAAAAATCTATCCGTCCCTGCACTTTACGATAAAACCAATCACCCCACGGCTCGGCGTTCGCCGGCGCAGGTATGGTGTGAATCTTTCGCAGCGTTTCTCCGGCTTTCCATCCTACAACATATTGCTCGGTTTCAGACATAAACGGCAGGGCTTTTTCGGCATCCTCTCCGTCGAGCCAGCCGGATAGGGAATAGACACTTTTTCCACCGGCGCACAAACCAAAGCCAAGGGGTTGCGGGGTGAGAATGCCAAGTTCATACACACGCTCCATCATGCAATATTCGGTCTTTTTGCGGTCATGTTCTTCATCAGAAATGCGCAGGAGCATACGTTGACCGTCAGCGGTTTCTATATAATATTTTTTATCGTTTGACCAGCCTTTGTTAATGGGTTCGATTTTTACGAATATTTTTCCGAAGTTCTCCCATATTTGTGCAAGCCTAAGCACCTTCAAGCAGAACTCCGTTTTACCGTCACAATACGCAACACGGTCGTTTTTATACTTTTTCACCAACTCCAATTTAACACGTTCATATTCATATGCCGCGTCGGGATGACTGTTCAAATAATCCCTGAACAAAAGATAATCCATCCAATTTTTCCTGTCACCTTTCACAACATGAATATTGTGTGTTCGGATGTCATTTTCAAAATCGTGGCAAACAAAGTAAACCTGCCATTCGTCATTGATTTCAGATTTATGGATAAATCCCTCATTTGTGAGCGCGGGTATCAATTCCATAACCTTATCAAAATCCTCCACCCCAACGGCAATCTCAATAATCGGTTTTGCTTTGATAGGATGGATAGCCGTGCTGCCGACGTGCTGTATATCCTTCGCCACCGAACCGAAGACGCGCCAAAGCCGCCCGATGGTGTCGCGGGCGATTTGTTCCCATTCCGGGTCATGATCGGCGAGTTCTACAACGCCGCATTTCAATCCGATTGCCATTGTGCCTCCTATCTATCCTCATCGTCATCAACTTTAGGTTCTAAAAAGTATTCCGGCGCACCTTGTCCAGATACTCTCTCATACCGTCCTCCTCTTCCTGCCGGTAGGAAAATCCAAAATGCTCCGCAACCGGAAGGGCGAGGGTATGGAACAGGCCGCACATGGTGAAAACCGCCGCCCAGACAGCCTCATAATCACTGCCGGAATAGGTATCACAATACTGCCGGTACAGCTCCTCCGGCAGGTATTTCTTGAAATATTTACCTGACTTACCGGTGGACAGCTCAAAACCGTTTCGGGTGCCGATATACCAGTTGATCATATCGTGCAGCTCGCTTCGGACCACCTCATTCAGCATATGCATTGCATAGGACAGTTCATCCCGCGCAATTCCCTTGCCTACATTATTAAGGCACCACCAGAAGTTATTGCAGCAGGAATAATAAAACAGTTCATCCGGCGGCACGATATGCCAGTGCCGGTCCGTAGGTTTTGGCAGCTCCGGGAGAAAACCGTCCTTATTCAGCAGAACAATGGCCGGTTCTCCGTCATCAATATAAGGGGTAAATTCAAAGCTTAAATCAATGCGGTTCCCGTCCGGGAAGATCATTAAATAGGTAAAATGCCCGTCACCCTCAGGATCTCTCATAATTTCCGGCATCTGCAGGATGAGCGGCTTGCCGAAATGCTCCTCAATCCATTGGGTGTTGTTATAAAAAGGTCCGACATCTTTGACAAAATAGCCGATATCATAATCCTGATAAATATCCTTCGGCACACAGGGATTCGCCCTGGAACCAACCAGTAACACCCCGCGTATCCTCTCATCCGCTCTTGCCACATCTAGAATCAAGTTCATCATTTCCTGCTCGCTTCGCATCATTCCACCTCTTAAGGCCACTTAATCTGCCGTCTTATTAACAAAATCGATCTCATTTCTGGTTCCTGTATGGGCGTCATTCCACAGGCCCTTTGTCAAACGGATGCGCAGCAGGCATGTGTTGGGGTCTTCGTCATTATTGGCTTCGTTATACCATGCGGCGAATATTGTACGCAGCTTTGTCATCATCTCCGCATTTTTCTCGTCACACACCCAGCCCAGGTTTTCACCGATACCGTCGGCGGTGAAGTTTTCGACGATGATACAAACAGCGACTTCGGGGTTTTGGGCAATCTGCCGCATCTTGCCTGAGGTCGCGTAGGTGACGGTGTAGAACGCGCCGTCCTCATAATAGGCATCCACAATGCGGGCGGCAGGGCGGCTTTTGCCATCGGCCCCCGGTTCCAGCGCAATGGTGGACAGAGAGATCAGGCCATCCTTATTGCCCACTTTTTCGTCCAGCAGCTTCATGGCTTCGTCATACTTGTTCATTTTACATCCTCCTAATATTGGGTTATCATTTCCTTTGTCCGAACAGAATCCAAGTTCGCCTTATGGACTAAAACGTACTTTCACTCATTCTACCACATAAATCCAGCCCTGTCTCCCTTTCTCTGTTTCGGATTTCTATAAAGGAGGCTTCTATGAAATAGTGCAGAAGAAGACCATATAACCCTGGTCTCTTCTGCACTAAATTATAATGGTTCCCTTCCGGGAACACCTTGGGCAATCAACCCAGATATTTTTGCAGAGTGGCTCTTACTGCCCCGGGTCCTGCGATCATTTCCAGGAACATCCCTTCAATCTTGCCGCCAAGCCCTGCCTCATAGAGATTCACAGCAAATATCTTCTCATTAGAGAGAATTGGCTTGAGCACATCCTCCGGCAGCGTCTTATCTCCAAGACGAATCCCCTTTACATATTCTGAAACCTCAGAAAGCAGCGGATCCGGGCTTGGGGTGAAGGAACTTCCGTTATCGTCTATCCCCATGAGATACCGCAGCCAGCCTGCCAGCGTCAGGGGAATATAGACCAAATCCGAAGCCTTCCGCTCATTACTCTCATGATATGCCTTGATTGTCTCACCAAAGCGGATGGGCAGCTTCTGGGAGGTGTCCGTAGCAATTCTCTGGGGAGCATCGGGCATAAAAGGATTCGGGAGCCGACGCTTTAATACTGCCTCAATAAATTCCTGGGGATCTAGTACACCAGGGTTTACCACAACAGGCATTCCTTCTGTGTAACCAATCTCATTCACCAGCCGAACCAGCTCCTGATCCCGCATCTCCTCCCAGATGGTCTGGTAGGAAAGCAGGCAGCCAAAGATCGCCAGAGCGGTATGCAGAGGGTTGAGACAGGTGCATACCTTCATCTTCTCCACCTTATCAACGGTTTCCCGGTCTGTAAACAGAATACCCGCCTTTTCCAGCGGAGGTCTTCCGTTAGGGAAACGGTCCTCTATCACCAGATACTGTGTCTCCTCTGCGTTAACAAAGGCCGCCGTATAGGTATTCTTCCCTGTGATGATCAGATCGGTGTCCTCAAAGCCGTCATCCTGGAGCATTTTCTTTACCTTATCGTCGGGTCTGGGCGTGATCTTATCAATCATGCTCCAGGGGAAGGATACCCTGTTCCCATCGGTCACATAGTCCAGGAAGCCCTCCGGAACAAAGCCCTTCTTAACCCAGTGTCCGGCATATTCCGCCACTGCTGAACACAGCTTGTCCCCATTGTGGGAGCAATTATCCATGCTCACCATAGCCGCCGGTGCCGCCCCTGCCAGGTACCTCTCATAGAGCAGCGCCGTAACCTTGCCCATGATATGCCCTGCCTTTGCCGGCCCCGCTTCAAAGTCAGCCTCAGCAACACCCAGGTAAGCTCCCTTGGAATCGTATAAGCTGTATCCCTTTTCGGTTATTGTAAAGCTTACCATCTGCAAGGAGGGATTGCGGAAGATTTCCTGAAGTCTCAGCCAATCCGTCCCGCAGGAGCTGTCCGCCACCAGGGATTCCACAACACTCCCAATCACCCTTTTCTCGATGCTGCCATCCGCCTTCAGCACCACCAGAAGGCTCAGGTCATCATAAGGCCGGTACGCTTTCTCAATAATCTCATAATCAAAGCCTTCCGCTACAATAACACCCTTATCATAGCTCTTGCTGTTGAGCAGCTTCTGTAAATCCGCCGCCGGAAAGCCCCGGAATATATTCCCCGCCCCAAAATGCAGCCAGGCCGGACTTTCCGCCGTGTTTTTTCTTATCTGATCTCTGTCATACTCCGGCAGCTCATAGCCTTTTTCCTTCCAGGACTGCTCATATTCTATTAATTTCATCTCTGCCTGCTTCCTTTCTACATATAGCTTCCTATATATCTTCCTATTATACCGCAACAAATACATCCTTTTACGGTTTTTATTACCATTCCTTTGTTTATTTCTCTTAATTTACCACTCTTTGTTTACCGCTCCTTATTTACTACTGTTCATCTGCTGCTCTTCATTTGTGCTTTTCATTTGCTACTTTTCATTTTCCGCTCTTATCCACTGCTTCCCACAATCCGTTCAGATATGCCACACCCAGGGCCCGGTCATACAGACCATAACCCGGTCTGGCCTGCTCTCCCCAGATCATTCTTCCGTGATCCGGGCGTATTACTCCGTCAAATCCTGTCTCATACAGCGCTTTCACAATTTCATACATGTCAAAATTGCCGTCCGAGGACAGATGGGAGCTCTCATGAAACACGCCCTCCCCGTCAAATTTCATGTTTCTGAGATGGGCAAAATGAATTCGTTTACTGATCTTCGGATTACGGATAATCTCCGGGAGATTATTCTTCAAATTGCTGCCCAGAGAACCGGTGCAAAGAGTAAAGCCGTTATAAATGCTGTCGTTTAAGGATGCAATCTCCTCCAGTGCCTGCTGGCTGGTCACAATCCTGGGCAGCCCGAATACGCTCCAGGCCGGATCATCCGGATGAATCGCCATCTTGATCTGGTATTTTTCACAGACCGGCATAATCGCATCCAGAAAGTATTTCAGATTCTGCATCAGCTTCTCTGCGGTAACATCCTTGTATTGCTCAAAGAGCCCCATAATCTCATCCCTGCGGTTGGGTTCCCAGCCGGGCAGAATAAAACCGCCGCTCTCCTTCTCCATGCGATCAAACATGTCCGCAGGCTCAATGCCCTTGATCCTGTTCTCATCGTATGCCAATACATAGGAGCCATCCTCCAGCTTCATGGCCAGATCCGTCCTGGTCCAGTCAAAGATGGGCATAAAATTATAGCACACCAGATGGACATCCGCTTTCCCCAGGTTCTCCAGTGACTTCTTATAGTTCTCAATATAATGCTCCCTGGAAGGAAGTCCGATCTTAATATCCTCATGGATATTCACGCTCTCAATCCCGATCAGCTTAAGTCCTCCTGCTTCCACGGTTTTCTTCAGCTTCAGAATATCCTCCAGCTCCCAGGCTTCGCCTGCCGGGATATCATGCAGGGAAGAGACCACTCCGCTTACACCGGGGATTTGCCGGATATGCTCCAGCGCAACACTGTCATGCTTTTCTCCAAACCATCTTAATGTCATTATCATAGCTTTCATCCTCCTTATCAAACAACGATGAATTGCAAACCATTCATCTTATGTTTTCAACGATGAGCATAAACCACTCGTCCTGCGTTCCATTCTTCAGGCGTTTTCATCAGCCTGCAATCCATACATATCCTATCCCCCTATCCACTGAGGAATAGAAAAGCGATAATTCTAATTAAATTATAACGGTTATTTGACTTTCTGGCCATATAATATATAATTATATTTGTACTATCTCACTATTAATAATAAATTATGATTGGAGAACGGTTATGATAAGAGATCCCAAAGAACATTTCAATAAAATATCTACCACGGTATCCTCATCTCAGGAAAACGATCCGGGGATTTCTTCTGAAACGTATCCGGAGATATATCCGGAGATATTATATGCCGTTGACAGAAATGCCACCCCCTCCTGGAGGATTGACGATTATATCAAATGCTATAACCTTATGCTGATCTATGACGGCAGTGCGGAATTTGAATATGATCATGTAAGCTTCCGTGTCTCCCGGGGTGATCTGGTCTTTTGCAGACCCGGCACCCGCCGCAGGATGCACACCTTTTCCGATAACCTTATGAAAGCCTATGCCATTGATTTTCAATATATCTGCCCTGTTTTCAGGGATAATGCCTGGGAACTTCTCCACCCGGAGCTTCCCTTTTCATCGCTGCAAAGGATCGAAGATGAATATCTTTTGCTAAAGCTGTTTGACATGTTTTCAAAACTCACAAAATCCTCACTGTCGGGAAAAAGCTATGATCCCTTCCGGAACCGCGCTCTCCTTGCGGAGGTTCTGACCCTTCTGATTCAATACAAGGGAAGCAGCCAATACAACTACTCCAGCCTCCGAAAAGTGAATGCGGTAATCAATTATATGACCGAGCATTACTCTGGCAGTATTACCCTAATGGATCTGGCAGATTTTGCCCGGATCAGTCCCTCCTACCTGGGCAGCATCTTTAAGAAGGTGACCGGCAAACCGGTGATCGATTATCTGATCGGAATAAGAATAAATAAAGCAAAAGCCCTGCTGGCAGACGGTTTTTCTATAACCGAGACAGCAAGGCTGGTAGGCTTTAATGATATCTTTTATTTTAGCAGGGTTTTCAAGAAACAGGAAGGCATCAGCCCTTCCCAATATAAGTCTTCGCTGCAGATATGATCTTATCTATAAATTAAACATCTATGCCAGTACAACAGTCTGTCCGGAATACAAGGTCTTGCAGTACGGCTTCCTGCCCGTCAGCTCAATACTCCTGGTATCCGGCTGACAGCTGCCGATATACAGCTCATATTCTCCTTCTCTCAGCACCAGCTTCCCATTATTATCATATAATCCGAAGGCTTCCTCCTTCAGCGTGACAGTAACCGTCTTGCACTCGCCCGGCATCAGGAAAACCTTCTTCAGCCCCTTTAGCTGATGATTGGGGGCTCCCTCTGCCTTAACCTTTACATATACCTGAACCGTCTCCGCTCCGGCAACCTTTCCCGTATTCTTCACATCCACACAACAGGTTACAGTCTGGCCCGGCTTAAGCTCATCCGCATCCACACGGATATTCTCCATCTCAAATTCCGTATAAGATAACCCATAGCCGAAGGGATACAGCGCTTCTCTGGACATGTAACGGTAGGTTCTGTCCTTCATGTTATAATCCGTGAATTCCGGCAGCTCTTCGGAGGTGCGGTAGAAGGTCACCGGCAGCTTGCCTTCCGGAGAATACTCCCCAAAGAGCACCTCTGCGATAGCCCTGCCGCCCTGTGCTCCGGGATACCAGCCCTGTACGATGGCGGGTATATGCTCCTCTTCCCAGGGAATGCTGATGGCGCTGCCGGACAGCAGTACTAAAATCACCGGCTTACCGCTTTTCCACAACTCCTGAATCAACTGGCCCTGAATTCCGGGAAGGTTTAAATTAGGCTTGTCACCGCTGGCAAATTCATTCCCCTGGTCGCCTTCCTCTCCCTCCAGCCCCGGATCCAGACCGAAGCAGGCAATAACCACATCACTCATATCACATACGGCACGGGCTTCCGCAAGACGGTCATTCTCCGTACTAAGTCCCTGAATGCGATTTTTAAACAAATGGCAGCCCTCGGAATAGTACACCCGGACATCCTCTCCAAGGTAATCCTTGATTCCCTCCAGAACCGTAATATATTCAGAGGCCGTGCCCTCGTAATTGCCGACCAGTGCTTTTCTATTATTGGCATTCGGCCCGATTACACCTACCGTCCTTATTTTGCTCTTATCCAGGGGCAGCAGATGATTTTCATTCTTTAACAACACGATGGACTTCCTTCCGGCCTTGCGGTTCAGCTCCTTATGCTCCGCGCAATCCACCTTCTCATAACCGATGGTGCTAAAGGGCACCTTGCTCTGGTCATCAAACAATCCCAGCTTCATGCGGGTGGTGACCAGCCTTGTTACCGCCCGGTCGAGGGTCTCCTCCTTGACCAGACCGTCTCTTACGGCATAGAGCAGATTGCTGTATAAATTGCCGCAATTAAGATCGCAGCCGTTGTTCATCGCCAAAGCTACGGATTCCACCGGTGTGGAGGTCACCATATGCCCTTCATGGAAATCCTTGATTGCCCAGCAGTCGGAGGTCACATGCCCCTCAAAGCCCCATTGCTCTCTCAGGATATCCTGAAGCAGGGTCTTGCTTCCGCAGCAGGGTTCCCCGTTGGTCCGGTTGTAAGCCCCCATCACCGCTTCCACCTCAGCCTCCTGAACACAGGCCTTAAAGGCCGGAAGATAGGTCTCATAAAGATCCTGGACGGATACCTCCGCATTAAAGCTGTGTCTGATATCCTCCGGACCCGAATGCACGGCAAAATGCTTTGCACAGGCCGCCGCCTTTCTATATTTCTCATCATGTCCCTGGATGCCCTGGACAAACCGGATGCCCAGCCTGGAGCTGAGATAAGGATCTTCCCCGTAGGTTTCATGTCCCCGGCCCCACCTGGGATCACGGAAGATATTCACATTGGGGGACCAGAAGGTCAGCCCCTTATAAATATCCATGTCATTATATTTCTGCTGCATATTGAACTTTGCTCTGCCCTCCGTGGAAATGGCATCCGCCACCTCCTCCAGCAGATCCTCGTCAAAGGTGGCCGCCATGCCGATGGCCTGAGGGAATACCGTAGCCACTCCTGCACGGGCCACTCCATGCAATGCCTCATTCCACCAATTATACGCCTTAACGCCAAGTCGCTCAATTGCCGGAGCCGTATAAAGCGTCTGGAATACCTTCTCCTCCAGAGTCATTCTGGATACCAGGTCTTTCGCTCTTTCCTCAAAGCTCAGGGCTTCGTTCCTGTATGCCATATTATCCTGCATTTAAACACCCTCCTATTTCCGTTTCTATGATGATGTACCTGTTATTTTCCGTTACAATTCAGTTGAACCTTCCCCATAATCGGCTGATTTGAATCAAAAAAGTAATCCTCACTATAAGTTTAAATTAATTTTTTCTTTTTAGCCAATCATATATTGCTGGAATAATCTCATTATTTGCGCTTATACGGTGCCTGACACCTGGAAAAGGTGTCAGGCACCGTATAAAAATTATAAAGTAACTTGATTTTATAAACCCACTGTTATATAATAGTCTTAAAATTTAGTATCAAATGCAACCATAGTATTCATTATCCTCTCTTACAGCATTCCGGTGCCAAAGGACAGGATTTATTAAGGAGGTATCCCAGGCATGAATCTCTTTACCGGCAATATCAGTTTTATTTTAGTATTTACAGAAGGAATCCTTTCCTTTTTCTCTCCCTGTGTCATTCCGCTGATTCCCATCTATCTGAGCTATCTGGCCGGAGGCGCGAAGCAGACCGCGGAGGACGGAACCATCACCTATAAGCAGAAAACCGTATTTTTCCATACCGTATTCTTTATTCTTGGAATATCCTCGGCGTTTTTCCTTTTGGGTCTGTCTTTCACTGCACTGGGAGGCTTCTTCAAGACAAACCAGATGCTTTTTACCAAAATAGGAGGAATTCTGATCATCCTTCTGGGTCTGGTACAGATAGGCTTTTTAGAAATCAAGTTTCTTCAGCGGGAACGCAAGCTTCCCTTTAACCTGGGAGATCGCCGGATGAACCCCTTGATCGCATTTGTAATGGGCTTTACCTTCAGCTTCGCCTGGACCCCCTGTGTCGGTCCGGCACTCTCCTCCGTATTGATTATGGCCTCCTCCAGCACCAGCCCCATGCTGGGCAACCTCCTGGTGCTCCTTTATGCGGCAGGCTTTGTTATCCCCTTCCTGGTTCTGGGGCTCTTCACCACCCAGGCCCTGAACTTCTTGAAAAAACGCAGAAACCTGCTGAAATACACAGTGAAAGCAGGAGGAGTGCTGCTGATTATAATCGGTATCATGACCTTTACCGGCTGGATGAATACGGTCTCCTCCTATGTAAACCGTTTTGTGCCGCAGGTTGGCAGGAACAGCCAGACCTCCGGGGAGACCCCTTCGGAAGTCACCGGCAACAGCGACGGCTCTAAAAATAATGCTTCCGGAAATACATCAGGTAATGCGGATAAGGATACTCCAGATGATAAAACAGGGACGGCGGAAGACGCCGAAAATAACAGCCCGTCTTCACCGGATTCCGGCGGAACAGCTTCTTCCGAGGAAGACGCTCCTTCCGATGACTCCTCCAATGACACCGCGGAGCCAAAGGTAATTCCTGCCTTTGATTTTACCCTCACGGATCAATACGGCAACGAGCACACTCTGTCAGACTATAAGGGCAAGATCGTATTCCTGAATTTCTGGGCTACCTGGTGTCCTCCCTGTCAGAAGGAGATGCCGGATATTGAGGAATTCTATCACGATACCGGAGCAAATCAGGAGGATATTATCGTACTTGCCGTAGCCAATCCGGCGAGTGCCGAATACCCCAAGAACAGTGATGTCTCCAAGGAGGAGGTTATCGCCTTTCTCGACGAGAATAATTATACCTTCCCTGTAGTATTTGATGAGACGGGCCAGGTTCTTGCGGATTATTATATCTCATCCTTTCCCACCACCTTCTTCATTAACACGGACGGCAATATCTTCGGCTATGCCCCTACCATGATGACGCGGGATATGATCGACAGCGCCATCCAGCAGACCATTGATTCCACAAAATAAGAGAGGTGCCAAATGATGAAGAATACCTATCATCTTCCATGCAGTATTGCACAGACTCTGAATCTCATCGGTGACAAATGGACTCTTCTCATACTCCGTCAGCTTAAACTGGGGCATGACACCTACAAAGAGATTCAGGAGCGGTTGGAGGGAATCCCCTCCAATCTGCTCTCGGAGCGGCTGAAGACTCTGGAGGCGGACGGGTTGGTCACCAGCCGCCTCTACCAAACCCATCCTCCCAGATACCAGTATATTCTCACACAGAGCGGCGATGATCTCGATGATATTTTTCACAGTCTCATGCTATGGGGGGAGAGGCATCTGAAGGACTGTCCCGGGAATCTGGTACACAGCCAATGCGGCCGCCCTGTTGAACAGCAGTATTATTGCAGGCATTGCGGGAGAACCATTCTAAGGGAGGAAATATCCGTAGAGGAACGGGAAACATGATTTTATCCTTTACACTCATAAGGTATTATGATACAATTCATTCTGTAAAATAAATTAAACCATTTTTAAGTTTGGAAAGGACGGTTTTGATGTCGGTATTATCTGTAAATGAGGTTAATTTTAGATAGCTGCAGGCTGTTTAAATTTGTGCCGGCTGTCAGCTATATCAATGGACGCTGACAGGCATTCAATTAAACCAGTTTGGATACACTTGCTGTATCCTGCGTTTTGTTGTACTTTTCTTTATTAAAGCAAGGTACATCCTATTAACGTATACCCAGCTTCCGCCTTTACAGTAGATACTCAAAGCTGTCTTGTAATAGAGAAAAATCACCGGATTCGCCGATTTTCTTTTGAATGTTGCAAGGCATGGCAGGTTATTGCCGTGCCTTTCTTTATTCTATTTTCTGATCATGCAATGATGTGAGGATGCAAGACATACATGCAAACCGGAATTTGCGATTTGCCCCAGGAGTACTCTACCCATTTAGATTGGCGGAATATTCTGCGGGCTTATTTTATTGCAAAAAAAGTGAAGATTAGGAGAATAGAAAGTGACTGAAAAATCAAATAATGCATTGGAATTTAATAAAATACTGGATAGGCTGAGCGAATATGCACTATCCCAGAAAACGAAGCAAAAACTGCTGGAGCTGAAGCCCTATCTTAAGGAATGGGAGGTGAACGCCCGGATCAAGGATACCACGGAAGGCCGCAAGATACTGGATCACCTGGGCACTCCTCCGCTGACCGTTATGAAGGACACCGCCATGCTGCTGGAGCTGGCGGAGAAGGGCTCCATGCTGACACCGGAGCAATTAACCGATATCCTTCTCTTTATAAATGCCTGCCGGCGCATGAAGCTCTTTCTGAAGCGCGCCGAATTCCTGTCCGTGGGTATTGCAGGCTATGGCGGCTCCATTGACGATTTATCCTCCCTGGCAGGCGAGATCGAAGGAGCCGTCCGTAATAACAGAATCGAGGATAATGCCTCTAAGGAACTGAAAGAGCTCCGGCGCAGGATGGAACAGCTGCGCACGGAGATGAGGGTAAAGCTGGAGAGCCAGCTCCGGAGCAAGAAGGAATGGTTTACCGACGGCTATGTCTCCACAAGGAACGGGCATTTTGTCCTTCCGGTCAAGAAGGAATTTAAACACATGATCAGCGGCTCCGTCCTGGACATTTCCTCCAGCGGCTCCACCTACTTCATTGAGCCAGTCAGTGCCGGTAAGCTGAGAGAAGAGCTGTCCCTCCTTGAAATTGCGGAGAGCAATGAAGAGCGCAGAATTCTGTACACTCTCACGGCCCTGGTAAGCGATGAGGCGTTTCGGATACGCCTGAATATGGATGCCATGGAGGCCTTGGACTTTATCTTTGCCAAGGCGAAGCTCAGTGCGGATATGGATGCAATTCCTGCCGCATTCAACACGGACCGCTGTATCCGTATTCGGAACGGACGGCACCCCCTGCTTCCGGCAAAGGAATGCGTTCCCCTGGACTTTGAACTGGGCGGCAAAATCTCCGGCATTGTTATCACCGGACCCAATACCGGCGGCAAGACCGTCGCCTTAAAAACCGTGGGCCTGCTGCAGCTGATGGCCCAGAGCGGTCTTCATGTTCCCTGCGGGGATGCCCTGCTGTGCATGAACAGCCAGGTTCTGTGCGACATCGGGGACGGGCAGAGCATCACGGAGAATTTATCCACATTCTCCTCCCATATCACGAATATCATCCACATTTTACAGCACGCTACTGTGGAAAGTCTGGTTCTTCTGGATGAACTGGGTTCCGGCACCGATCCTGCGGAGGGAATGGGTATTGCTATTGCTATTCTGGAGGAATTAAGGAAAAAGGGCTGCCTGTTGGTGGCTACCACTCATTACCCTGAGGTAAAGGAATATGCAGCCAAATCGGAGGGCCTGGTTAATGCAAGAATGGCATTTGACCGGGAGAGCCTGAAGCCCTTGTACCGTCTGGAAATCGGTGAGGCGGGCGAGAGCTGTGCCCTGTATATCGCAAAGCGTCTGGGCTTCCCCAGGCATATGCTGGAGCGCGCCTATCAGGAGGCCTACTGCAGGGAGGAGAAGAATTCACAGACCGGCACCAATCAGGATATTTTAGAAAACATACTGGAGGGTCCGGAGGAAAGGCTCTCTCCCGCCGCTGCTCCCTCCATCGAAAAAACCAGGCCGCCAAAGCCTGTCAGCACCCGGAGCCAGCGTTTTCAGATCGGAGACAGCGTAGTGGTATATCCCCAGAAAAAGATCGGAATTGTATTCCAGACAGCAAATGAAAAGGGGGAGGTAGGGGTTCAGATTCAGAAGAGAAAAGATTATTTCAATCATAAGAGGCTTCAGCTCAAGGCAGCCGCTGCTGAAATGTATCCGGAGAATTACGACTTTTCCATTGTATTCGACAGCGTTGCCAACCGCAAGGCGAGACACAGGATGGAGAAGGGGCATCAGCCAGGTCTGGAAATCAAATATGAGAATATTGCTCACAAGCATCAGAAAAATGCAGAGTAAAGCAACCAGGGGTCCTGTCTTAAGGACCCCTCCAGGCGGCCATTGTGTCCAGCCGGCTTAGTTCACGCTGTAAAGCATCTCCCCATAGGTGGGCAGGGGCCAGTGCTTTTTAGCAACAAGGGTTTCAAGCTCATCGACCACCAGACGCAGTTCGGACATCGCCCCAAACACCTTCTCACGATACAGCCTTGCCAGTACGAGCCAGTCGCCTTCGTCCTCTGTTTCCAGAATTGCCCGTTCAAGAGCATCCAGCTTCTCAATCAGACCGGCGGACAGTCTGGAGATCTTGCCAAGGAAACGCTCCTCTAACGTGCAGTCATATTCCCCGCAGGACTTCTTGCTGCAAAGGAGCTGGGAAAGCTCGCTCTGATAGCCGACACAGGCAGGGACAATTTCTTTCTTCACCATATCCGCCATTGTAAGCGCCTCAATCCGCAGGGTCTTACAGTAGCCCTCCAGCAGGATCTCATATCTGGAATAAAGCTCCGCTTCGGTAAACACATGATGCCGGGTAAAGACCTCCCTGCTCTTCTCGGAGACAAAGGCCGGCAATGCATCCACCGTAGTCTTCAGATTGGACAGGCCTCGCTTTTCGGCCTCCCGCACCCATTCGCCGGAATAGTTGTTGCCGTTAAAAATGATGCGCTTGTGCTCACGGATGCTTTTCTTAATCAATGCGGAAAGCTCGCTCTTAAAGTCCTCCGCATTTTCCAGGATATCCGCAAATTCCCGCAGTACCTCGGCCACGGCGGTGTTCAGGACGATGTTGGGACCGGCGATGGAGAATGCGGAGCCCAGCATACGGAACTCAAATTTATTGCCGGTAAAGGCAAAGGGTGAAGTCCGGTTACGGTCCGTCGTATCCTTCGGGAAATGCGGCAGCACCGTAACCCCGATTTCCATCTCATGCTTTTCCCTGCCCCGGTAAGCTGTTTCATTATCAATCGCTTCCAGAATCTCCGTCAGCTCATCTCCCAAAAACATGGATACAATGGCCGGGGGTGCTTCATTGGCACCCAGCCGGTGATCATTCCCTGCGCTGGCAACCGACACCCGCAGCAGATCCTGATATTCATCCACCACCTTGATGATGGCCGTTAGGAACAGCAGAAACTGGGCATTTTCATAGGGTGTTTCCCCCGGCTCCAGCAGATTGACGCCGGTATCGGTGGAAATGGACCAGTTGTTGTGCTTTCCGCTGCCATTTACTCCTGCGAAAGGTTTTTCATGAAGCAGACAGGCCAGCCCGTGCTTATTGGCAATGCTCTTCATCAGCTCCATGGTCAGCTGGTTGTGATCGGTGGCAATATTGGTGGTGCTAAAGATCGGAGCCATCTCATGCTGTCCCGGAGCCACCTCATTATGCTTGGTCTTGGCCAGAACACCCAGCTTCCATAGCTCTTCCTCCAGCTCCCGCATGAAAGCGGATACGCGGGGCTTGATGGTTCCAAAATAATGATCGTCCAGCTCCTGGCCCTTGGGAGGCCGCGCGCCGATCAGCGTCCTTCCGGTATAAACCAGATCGGGGCGCCGTAAGTAGACTTCCTTATCAATCAGAAAATATTCCTGCTCCGGACCTACTGTTGTAATGACACGCTTCGCCGCCGTATTGCCGAAGAGGCGGAGGATACGGATTGCCTGCCTGTCAATGGCCTCCATGGAACGCAGGAGCGGCGTCTTCTTGTCAAGAGCCTCTCCGCTGTAGGAGCAGAAGGCTGTGGGTATGCACAAGGTACCATCCTTAATAAAGGCATAGGAAGTGATGTCCCAGACGGTGTAGCCTCTGGCTTCAAAGGTGGCGCGCAGTCCGCCTGACGGAAAGCTGGAGGCATCCGGCTCGCCCCGCACCAGTTCCTTACCCGAGAACTCCATAATAATCCGGCCGTCCTTATCCGGAGTAATAAAGCTGTCATGCTTCTCCGCGGTAATTCCGGTCATGGGCTGGAACCAGTGGGTAAAGTGAGTGGCCCCCTTCTCAACAGCCCATTCCTTCATAGCGTTGGCCACCACATTGGCAATATCCAGCTCCAAATGTGTCCCCCGTACCATGGTCTTTTTCAGTGCTTTATAAGTATCTTTCGGTAATCTGGCCTGCATGACTGTCTCATTAAATACCATGCTGCCAAACAAATCAGGAACATTCTTCATCCTAAAACCTCCTTGTGCTCATTTTAATTTCATAAAAAAAAGGCGCTGCGGATTCATAATCCACGGCACCTTTGCTGTTCATGCGAATTACACTAGCACATTGTTTTTCAATTGTCAATCCTCTTTTCACTTTTATTTTGTCCTTTTTCATTTTTATTTTGTCCTTTTGGCTGCCCTTCGTAACAGCTCAGACGGGGTACGGGAGGAGAACATAATACCCCCGTAATGCACTGTATGTAAGACACAGGATGGGACTTGTATGCCATAGACGAACAAACGTGTACGGATATGACATACAAATTCCATCCTGTGTCTTACGTCCTGTGTGTGAGGGGGTATTATGTTCTCCTCCCGTACCCCGTCTGAGCTGTTACTGCCCTTTTAATTTTTTGCTTGACAAATTCTCATCCAAGCTTTATAATTACGCAAATTGAACGAAGGCGTTCATCTATCATGTGTATCTCAGCGAAGGAACCGGCTCTCCATCCGGTCTGCAGCTGTCCGCATGATACGATGTACGCTTTTTCTTTTTAAATGATTTGTGTCTGCAGCCCAAGGCTCTTGCAGGCTGTATCACAGGCGAAACAGCGGCAGAAGGGACATGGAAAATCTATGAATATCATCGACAACAGACTTAATCTGATTCTGGAAAACGGCGCGGTTTTTGAAGGACAGAGCTTCGGCGCAGCCGGCGATATCACAGGAGAAATCGTATTTACCACCGGCATGACCGGTTATTTGGAAACCCTTACGGATCAAAGCTACCATGGCCAGATCGTCCTTCAAACCTTCCCCCTTATTGGCAACTACGGCATCATTCCCTCGGATTTTGAAAGCGTATCCGTCGGCCCTCTGGCCTATATTGTAAAGACTCCCTGCCAGGACCCCTCCAACTTTCGAAGCGAGGGAACTCTTGGCACTTTTTTAAGGGAAAAGAACATCGTGGGGCTCTGGGGCATCGACACAAGGGCTCTCACAAAAATCATAAGGGAGCAGGGTGTGATGAACGGCCGGATCACAAAAGAGCAGCCGGATAAAGCCATGCTCCGGCAAATCCGTTCCTATCAGATCAAGAACGCCGTACAGAAGGTTTCCTGCACCGAGCCCATGCTCTATAAAGCAGAAGAAGCAGCGCACAGCACACTTCACAGTTCATCCCCATGCCCTGCAACGGCGGCCCTGGCTGCCCCTCTCCCGCCTTCTGCAACATACATGGTAGCTATGCTGGACTTCGGACGGAAGGAAAGTATGATTCGGGAGCTGACAAAACGCGGATGCGATGTGCGGCTTCTCCCCTGTGACTCCCCGCCTGAGGAGATACTCCGCCTCTCCCCCGACGGTATCATGCTTTCCAACGGTCCCGGCGACCCTGCCGACAATGGGGATATCATCCGCCGCCTCAAAGTCCTGCTTGAAACCAAAATCCCGATCTTCGGCATCTGCCTGGGTCATCAGCTCCTGGCCCTGGCCCACGGATTTAAGACCGGCAAGCTGAAATACGGGCACCGGGGGGCCAACCAGCCGGTGAAGGATCTGAAAACCGGCCGGGTCTACATCAGCAGCCAGAACCACGGATACACCGTAGACCCGGACAGCATCGACCCCGGCATTGCGGACCAGTGGTTCATCAATGTCAATGACCAGACCTGCGAGGGGTTATACTACAAGCAGTCGCCCGCCTTCTCTGTGCAGTTTCATCCCGAAGCCTGCGGCGGGCCCCAGGATACCTTGTTTTTATTCGATTTATTTATAAAGAAGATGGAGGCCGGAAGATATGCCGCTGAATAAATGCATTAAAAAGGTTCTGCTCATCGGCTCGGGGCCGATTATAATCGGTCAGGCCGCGGAATTTGACTACGCCGGCACCCAGGCCTGCCGCGTGCTGCGGGAGGACGGCATTGAAATCGTGCTGGTGAACTCCAATCCCGCCACCATCATGACCGATAAAAGCAGCGCCGATAAAATCTATATTGAACCGCTGACTCTGACCACCATTAAGCGGATTATTGAGAAGGAACGCCCCGACAGCATCCTGTCGGGACTGGGCGGGCAGACCGGTCTTACCCTTTGTATGCAGCTGGCAAAGGAGGGCTTTCTCGACCGGATGAACGTGCGGCTCCTGGGAAGCTCACCCCAGACCATCGACAAGGCGGAGGACCGGCAGCTCTTCAAAGAAACCATGGAGCAGATCGGCCAGCCGGTGGTGGCTTCCGTCATCGCCACCGATGCGGACACCGCCCTTGCCTTCGCAGAGGAAATCGGCTATCCTGTTATTATAAGACCCGCCTTCACCCTGGGCGGCAGCGGCGGCGGAATCGCAGACACCCCTTCCCAGCTTCTGGAGATCGCCGGAGGCGGCCTGTCCCTGTCCCCCATCCATCAGATTCTGGTGGAGAAATCCATCGCGGGGTGGAAGGAGATCGAATTTGAAGTCATGAGGGACAGCGCCGGCAACGCAATTACCGTCTGTTCCATGGAGAACTTCGATCCCGTCGGCATCCATACTGGCGACAGCATTGTGATCGCTCCCGCCGTCACCCTGGCGGATAAGGAATACCAGATGCTGCGCACCGCCGCGCTGGATATCATTCAGGCCCTCGGCGTTGAGGGAGGCTGCAACTGCCAGTTTGCACTGAATCCCCACAGCTTCGAATATGCGGTTATCGAGGTCAACCCCCGTGTCTCCCGTTCCTCCGCCCTGGCCAGCAAAGCCACCGGCTATCCCATTGCAAAGGTGGCCGCGAAAATTGCCATCGGCTACACCCTGGATGAAATCATCAACGCCGTTACCGGCAGCACCTTCGCCGCCTTTGAGCCGACCCTGGATTATGTGGCGGTAAAGCTTCCCAAATGGCCCTTTGACAAATTCGTCTATGCCCAAAAGGAATTGGGCACCCAGATGAAAGCCACCGGCGAGGTCATGGCCATTGCGGATACCTTTGAGGAAGCGCTCCTGAAAGCCGTCCGCGGTGCGGAAATCGGGCTGACCTCTCTTCATCATCCCCGCATCGCTTCCAAAACGGATCAGGAAATCCGGGAGCTGCTGCGCACCGTTACCGACGAGCGCCTGTTTGTGCTGTACGAGGCCATCAAACGGGGGATGGGCATTGAGGAGCTTCATGCCATGACCATGGTGGACCGCTGGTTTCTCCACTGCCTTAAGAACCTGACCACAGCCCCGAAGCCGTCAATGCCGCTTATTTATAAAATGGTGGATACCTGCGGCGGGGAATTCGCCGCAAAGACCCCTTATTTCTACTCCATTCAGAATACTGGTGAGAACGAAGCCCTTGCCTTTATTAAAAAATCGGAAAAGCCCCGGATCATCGTTTTAGGCAGCGGGCCGATCCGCATCGGGCAGGGCATCGAGTTTGACTACGCCTGTGTCCACTGTGTCCGTACCTTGAAAAAGCTGGGATACGAGGTAATTGTCGTCAATAATAATCCTGAAACGGTGTCCACCGACTTTGACACCGGAGACCGGCTGTATTTCGAGCCCCTCTGCCTCGACGATGTGACGAGCATCGTTGAAATGGAAAAGCCCCTGGGCGTCGTAGCCGCCTTCGGGGGCGGCACCGCCATCAAGCTCACCAAAAAGCTGCAGGAACGCGGGATTGCCATTATCGGCACCTCGGCGGACAGCATCGATATCTGTGAGGACCGGGAACGGTTTGACCTGCTTCTTGCACAGCTGGGCATACAGCGGCCCCAGGGCTGCTGCGTCACCAATGAGGCCGAGGCTCTGGAAGCGGCGGATCAGCTGGGCTATCCCGTCCTGATGCGCCCCTCCTATGTCCTGGGCGGACAGAATATGATTATCGCCTTTGAGCCCGCGGATATCCGGGAGTATATGGAGATCATCCTGCGCCAGAAGCAGGAAAGCCCCGTGCTGATTGACAAATACCTCTCCGGCCGGGAGATTGAGGCGGACGCCATCTGCGACGGCGCCGATGTGCTGATTCCCGGCATTATGGAGCACATCGAGCGCACCGGAATCCATTCCGGGGACAGCATCGCCGTCTATCCCGCCGCCGGTATCGAGGACGAGCTGGCGGAGCGTATCTTCGAGGTTACCAGAAAGCTGTGTATGGCGCTGAAGGTCAGGGGACTGGTCAACATCCAGTATGTGCTTTACCAAAACGAGGTCTATGTCATCGAGGTCAATCCCCGGGCCTCCCGGACGGTCCCCTACATCAGCAAGGTCACGGGTGTTCCCATGTGCGAGCTGGCTGCCAGTGTCAGCGTGGGCAAGCGGCTCACAGACCTGGGCTTCGGCTCCGGGATTGCCCCCATTCCTCCCTATGTGGCGGTCAAGGTGCCGGTATTCTCCTTTGAAAAGCTCACGGATGTGGACACGCATCTGGGGCCTGAGATGAAATCCACCGGCGAGGTGCTGGGCATCGGCAAAAACCTGGAGGAGGCGCTGTATAAGGGACTGGTCGCCGCCGGTTACCGGCTGTTAAAGCACGGCGGCGTGCTGATTACCGTGCGGGACAGCGACAAGCCGGAGATTCTCCCCATCGCAGAGAAGCTCTGCAAATGCGGCTTTCAGCTTTATGCCACCAGCGGCACGGCAAAGCTGTTAAAGAGCAAAGGCTTTGAGGTGGAGACCGTAGGAAAAATCCATGAAGGTATCGCCAACAACACCGCGGACCTGTTAGCCAGCGGCAGGATCAGCTACATCATCTCCACCTCCGCCAAAGGCAGGCATCCCGCTTCCGACGGTGTGAAGATACGAAGAAGGGCCTGTGCCCTGGGCATCCCCTGCCTGACCTCGGTGGATACGGCAAACGCCCTGGCGGACAGCCTGCTTTCCGGATACAGCGAAATCAACACCGAGCTGGTTGATATCAATCACTTAAGAACCCGCCGCATGGAGCTTCCTTTCACTAAAATGCAGGGCTGCGGCAATGACTACATCTACATCAACTGCTTTGATCTTAAGATCAACTCGCCGGAATCCCTGTCCGTCCTCCTTGCCGACCGGCATTACGGCATAGGCGGCGACGGTGTTGTGCTGATTCTTCCTTCGGATACGGCGGATGCCAGAATGCGGATGTTCAATCTGGACGGCAGCGAAGGAAAGATGTGCGGAAATGCCATACGCTGTATAGCAAAATATCTTTACGACAACAATATTGTACGTAAGCTGGATATGACCATCGAGACCCTCTCCGGCATCCGGCGGCTGAATTTATACACCAGGAACTCCTTCGTCTCCACGGTCCGGGTAGATATGGGCAGGGCGGAGCTGCACCCCAGCCAGATTCCTGTCAGGCTGCCGGGGGACTGCGTTGTGGCAAGGCCGGTAACCATCGGCGGAAAAACCATGGAGATCACCTGTGTGTCCATGGGCAATCCCCATTGCGTGGTATTCTGCGAGGATGTGGCACGGCTCAGGCTGGCCGAGACCGGCCCGCTCCTTGAGAATGACAAGCTGTTCCCCGACCGGGTAAACGCCGAATTCGTAGAGCTGATGGGAAGAAAC
Source organism: Anaerotaenia torta (assembly GCF_050433395.1). Classification (NCBI taxonomy): domain Bacteria; kingdom Bacillati; phylum Bacillota; class Clostridia; order Lachnospirales; family Lachnospiraceae; genus Anaerotaenia; species Anaerotaenia torta. The sequence continues at coordinate 804,269 of NZ_JBNPXH010000001.1, read as the reverse complement.
TATTTGAAGATGAGAGTCTGGGAGCGGGGCAGCGGCGAAACCATGTCCTGCGGCACAGGCGCCTGTGCTGCGGCAGTGGCCGCGGTGCTGAACGGATACTGTGACAAGGATAGCGACATCCGGGTTGTGCTGCCGGGCGGTGAGCTTACCGTCCGCTATACCGAGGATGCGGTATTCATGACGGGAGACTGTAAGAAAGTATTTGACGGAATAGTAGAAGGCTAAAAATGCAAAATACATCAATAAAATAGATCAAGCAAGAGAAGGCCGGTCCATGCCGGTATAATCATAGTGATTTATATGTCAAAAGGCATGGATCTAATTATGAGTGAGGTGAACGATATGACAAAATTTATCTTTGTAACAGGCGGAGTGGTATCCGGCCTTGGAAAGGGCATCACCGCCGCATCCCTGGGGCGGCTCTTAAAGCAGAGAGGGCTCAAGGTGGTGGCCCAGAAGCTGGACCCTTATATGAATGTTGATCCCGGCACCATGAGTCCCTTTCAGCACGGCGAGGTGTTTGTCACCGACGACGGTGCGGAGACGGATCTCGATCTCGGGCATTATGAGCGGTTTATCGATGAAAATCTGACTAAGCTTTCCAATCTCACCTCTGGCAAGGTGTATTGGAATGTATTAAACCGGGAACGAACCGGCGGTTATCTGGGCGAGACGGTACAGGTGATTCCTCATATTACGGGAGAAATCAAGGATTTCATTTACAAAGGCGCTAAAAATAGCGGAGCCGACATATTGATTACGGAAATCGGCGGCACCACCGGCGATATTGAAAGCCAACCGTTTTTGGAAGCGATCCGTCAGATTTCCCTTGAGGTAGGGCATGAAAATTGCCTGTTTATCCACGTAACCCTGGTTCCGTACCTGAAGGGCTCCGACGAACACAAGTCCAAGCCCACCCAGCACTCGGTGAAAGAGCTGCGTTCCATGGGCATCTCCCCTAATATTATTATCGCCAGAGCCGATGTGCCCCTGGATGAGGGGATTAAAGCGAAGATCTCCCTCTTTTGCAATGTGAAGCCCGATTGCGTCATTGAGAACCTGACCGTGCCCTGCCTGTACGAGGCACCTCTTATGCTGCATGAGAACGGGTTGGACCGGGTGGTCTGCCGGGAGCTTTCCCTGGATACTCCCGAACCGGATCTGCGGGAATGGAGAACCATGACCGCAAAGGCCGCGGCAAGGAAGAAAGATGTAACCATCGCCATTGTAGGTAAATATGTACGGCTCCATGATGCATACCTCTCCATCATAGAGAGCCTGAACCATGCCGGATACGAAACCGGAAGCAAGGTGAACCTCCGCTGGGTTGACAGCGAGGAGGTGACCCCCTCCAATGCAGGGGATCTGCTGGGGGGAAGCCAGGGCATCATCGTACCGGGCGGCTTCGGCGACCGGGGTATCGAAGGAAAGATCACAGCCTGCCAATATGCAAGAGAACACAAAATACCCTTCTTAGGTATCTGTCTCGGCCTTCAGATAGCCGTCATTGAATTTGCCCGCCATATCTGTGCCTTAACCGACGCCCACTCCGGCGAATTCAAGGAGACGGCTTTTCACCGCGTGATTGATATCATGCCGGAGCAGGCCGGAGTGACGAAAAAAGGCGGAACCATGCGCCTCGGCGCCTATCCTTGCAAAACGGTGTCAGGCACCCTGCTGCACAATCTGTATGCCTCCGATGAGATCAGCGAACGCCACCGCCACCGTTTTGAGGTGAACAACGAGTACCGGGATATTCTAACGAAAAACGGCCTGTCTCTCAGCGGCACCTCACCGGACGGACGGCTGGTGGAAGCCGTGGAGCTGCCGAAGGAGGCCCATCCCTTCTACATCGGCGTGCAGTTTCACCCGGAATTCAAAAGCCGTCCGGACAAACCTCATCCCTTGTTCCTTGGACTTCTCCGGGCCGCCTTAAGCATAAAAAACCAGTAATCCAAAAAAGGAAACAAAAAAAGGAAAGCATATTTCTAGCCGAACCATGGCAAGGGTATGCTTTCCTCTTAATATGATTTTCTTACAATACGGTCTTCCTCAGTGTGACCCTGCAATACGGCCTTCCTCTCAATATAAGATTTCTCTCAATATAATCTTCCGGATCATATCATTTCTTTACCAAATTCTATAATTCCCGCTCAATGCCAGATACGCAAACACATACAGGCAATTATCATAATACCTTCGCTCACCCTTGCGCATGGGCTGGTCCCAGAACCTCTGTGCCCACTCCCTTGCCAGCCGGCCCGCTTCCGACAGCTCAGAGCTGTCCAGACGTTCCTGAATGGCCAGGGTTCCCTGGGCAGTCGTTGCCAGAATAGCAACCGGATGCAGGGCCTCCTTTTCCAACGGGGCTCCGTCCACTTCAAAGATCAGATACGGATTCTCCCGATGTACCACCCCAAGAGTGTACTGCAGTCTCTCAGCGGCAATTCTCTGCCCCTCATCCACACCGCACCATTCGTAATCCAAACCGATATTGGCAATTGTGCGGTAGGCATCGCTATAGAACCAGTCATGACGGTCCCCGGACCAGCGAAGGGACCTCCTCATAGGACTGCCGTCAAACTCCGCATATTCCGGGGACATTCCCGTCACCGGATGGCAGGACTTTGCCAGGTATTCTCTGCTGGCCTTTGCCGCTTCCTCCCAGAAGGGTCGGTCCTCCTCATAGGACCACAATGCAAAGAGCTCATAGAAATGGGGAAGATGATAGGAGGGATCGGTAAAATCGATGCCGGGAACAAACAGAATCTGCCTGTTGTCACGGTTCCACATGGGCTTCCCCGGTCTTCCCCCTTCTCCTTTATGGATGCAGGCCCGCAGAATTTCCCTGGCCTCCTTCTCGTAATCAAAAATCCCTTCGCCGTTTCCCCACCGATGGGCGGCAAAAAACAGTGCCATGGCAAAGAATTCCTCGCCGTCGGGAGCCGGTCCTTGAGAATTCCTGGTCCCGTCCGTCTTGCAGGACCAGGCAAAATAGCCCTCGTTCTCTCCGGTATCCATCCACATATAGGTCTTGGCCCATTTCCAGATCCGGTCAAATTCTTCCTTCCTATCCAGCTGCACGCAGATCATCATCCCGTAAGACATGCCTTCCGTCCGTACGTCCCGGTTGCCGGTATCCTCAATATATGCCATCTCTTTTCCTGCCGGAAAATATATTTTTTCTCCTTCCTTATTAAAAAAAGTATCTGCAATCTGTTCCAGCCTTTCGGCAATCTCTTCCTCCGTCTTGCCCAGTTCCAGAAATACATTGCGATAATACTGCCTATCCCTCATTTCCATTGCTCTCCCCATTCCTTCGTATTGTAAATTTTCTATGCTTCCACCCTATTTCCGCCGTTTCGTTTTGCCTCCTGAAGCTTCTGATTCGCTTTCTTAACAAGTTCCTCCACGGTAAAGCCCAGCTCCGGAATCACGGCGGCCGCACCAAAGCTGACGGTAATAGGAATTTTTACTTCCTCGCATTGGATCACCACCTTTTCCAGGCTTGTCCTGATCTTCTCCGCCATCTCCATGGCAAAGCCGAGAGGTGCTCCCGGCAGACAGACCAGAAATTCCTGGCTGCCGTAACGCGCCGCCCAGTCATTGTCCCGTTTCAGACTGCTCTTCAGAAGCTCCCCAACCTTCTTCAGCACACAGTTCCCTGCCGATTTCCCGTAGGTCTCCCTGATGTCCTCGAAGGAATCAATATCCGCCATGATAACCGATATGCTGCAGCTGGTCAGATTTGCATTGACCAGATCAATCGGAAGCTTCTCCTCCAGATAGCCCCGGTTATAGAGGCCGGTCAGGGAATCCTTGCGTGCTATGTAGTTCAGATTGCTCAATACCGCATACAGCTCACTGCTTAAGCCGCCCTCGTTGAGATTGTTGAGATTCACGCTGATGCTGTCCGTGGCATTCTTAATCAGCTCCAGTACCATCTTCCGGTCAGAAAACTCGATGGGAATGGCAGTTACCAGATATATCTCATTCATGTTATATTCCAGCTTTACGAAAGTCCTCTGCTCCCGGTAGGACTGCATGGAAATACAATTTTCACATGCTTCCTCCCTGCTCCAGAAATCATAGCATCGGATTCCAGAATCAAGGGGGGTGTTCTCCTGAATATAAATCATCCTATTTTTCACCGGGTCTACAATCCGGACATTATCATAAGCATTGGAAAGAATGTTTATCTTATCCAAGACCTCGTTTATTTCCTGGTCATACATTGTTATTCCACCCTTCTGCAGTGCGAAAATCAAATGCACTTCTGCCTCCGATAAAATCGCTTATTTTTTCTTTATATTAACAGATAAACCTAGATATGTCAAAAGAATACAAACAAGGATTCTTTGCAATCAGATATGGGACTGCTGCAAACAACAAGCCGGCCGCGTGATGAGCCGCTCTTATGTTGAATAAATACTGCAGCAGTCCCATATTTTACAAACACAAGACCAATATTTTACCCCCTGCTGTCCTGAGTACAGGCGGGGTCTGAAAACAGTTCTTCATAATACTTTCCGTATTCTCTGATGCTTCGCTGCCAGGAGGCGTCATAATCCATACAATTCTTCACATATCCGCTCCAGGCAGAAGTTCCATATGCCTCCAGCACCCGGCTCAAAGCCTCCTTCAGAGCCTGTCCGCTCTGTTCCCGGACAGAAAAGCCATTATTCGCAAAATCTTTTAGTCCGCCCGCCGGATATACCACCGGCACCGCCCCGTAACGCATGGCATAAAGCGGCCCCAGGCTGCAGGGCTCATGCCGGAAAGGCATAAGATAAATATCCGCACCGGCATAGATTCTCTTTGCCTTGTCCGGGCTGTATTGACAGTCCACAGCAACGCTTCCGGAATAACCTGCGGTAATCCCCTTCAAAAGTTCTTGATAGTAGGAAGAAGCAGAACCTCCGGTTCCCAGAATCATAAGTTGGATCCTGCTAAAATCAAGAAAGCTCATCACGTTCAACAGAGCATCGATTCCTTCCGAATCCTCCAGCCGGGTTATCATCGCGGCCAAAGGGCGGTCATCCTCCGGGAGGCTGTAATGCTGCCGCAGCGACCCCCGATTCCTCTTCTTAAGCTCCCATCCATCCCGGTCATAGGGATATTCTACCTGTCCTCCGGCCTCCGGATCATAGTCCCTCACATCAATTCCATGGGAAATACCCACCATGGGATGCTTGCGCTGCTTCAGCAGCGGTGTCATTCCGCACCCCAGCTCCGGCTGCATAAGCTCTTCACAATAGCCTGCGCTTACCGTCGTCAGCAGATCCGCATACAGAATTCCCGCTTTCATAAAGTTCAGCCCCTCCGGCCCTCCAAGAAAATACTGCTCCGCCGCAGTCAGCTTGACCGCCGGACAGGAGGCCGGGATGCTCCCCTGATAGGATATATTATGAACCGTGTACACGGTTTTAATCTTCGGGAACTCCTTCTTCAGCAGAAGGGGCAGCATCCCGGTATGCCAGTCATTAACATGGACAAGCTCCGGCAGGTACGGGAGCCTGCGTATCAGCTCCAGCACCGCCTTGCAGAAGAAAAAGAATCTAAGCCCGTCATCCTCATACCCATAGATCTGATCCCGGTAAAAATACCGGTCGCAGGTGATAAAATAGGTCTGTATATCCCCGGAAGCCTCTGTCTTAACCACACAGGTATCAAAGCCTTGTCCTATTTCCACAGGATAATCCATCCGGTAGCACAGGTCTGCGCCCGCGGATTTGTAACAGGGCATAACCCGGCTCACCTCATAGTCCCCATATTCCGCCAGACTCTTTGAAAAGTCCCTTCCAATCTCCCCGAGACCTCCCTCTCTGGCATAGGGGGCAAGCTCTGCCGTCACATAGAGCAGCTGTCTCTTCTTCATTCTAACTCTCCATATAACTCCATATATTTGCCCGCCGGCACCTCCCAGCTGTTATTGCAGGACATGGCAGCCTTCATCAATTTGACACGCAGGGTCTTCTTACGGTAGATGCCCAGCGCCCTCTGGATTGTATAAAGCATATCGTGTGCATTATAATTGGTAAAGCTGAAACCATTGCCCTCTCCTGTCACTTCATTGTAGGACTGGACCGTGTCCCGCAGGCCGCCGGTCTCCCGGACGATGGGCAGGGTTCCGTAGCGCATGCTGATCAGCTGGCCCAATCCGCAGGGTTCAAAGAGGGAGGGCATCAAAAAGAAGTCGGAGGCCGCATAGATTCTCTGTGCCCTGGGATCGCTGTAGGCTATCTTTACCGCAACGCTTCCCGGATACCGGTCTACGGCATTTTTAAATAATTCTTCATATTTTCTATCGCCGCTTCCCAGAATTACAAACTGGACGCCTTCCTTCATGATCTCGTCAAAGACGCATTCAATCAGCGCCAGCCCCTTCTGATCCGTCAGCCGGGAGACCAGACCGATCATGGGAATCTCCTCGTCCACCGTCAGACCCAGCCGTTTCTGCAGCTCCACCTTATTCTGCTTCTTTTCCCGGATGGTGGACTTGGTATAATTATGATAGATAAAGGGATCTGTCTTCGGATTGAAGGCCTCGTAGTCAATGCCGTTGACAATTCCTCTCAGCTCCTGTTCCCTGGCCTTCAGCAATCCATCCATACGCTCCCCGTAATAAGGATCTTTAATCTCCTGGGCATAGGATTCGCTCACTGTTGTGATCCGGTGGGAATAGGTCAGCCCGCCCTTCATAAAGCTGGCGGCCCCATAGAACTCCAGCTTATCCGGAGTAAAGTATTCCTCCCCCAGTCCGAACCATTCCTTCATCTCAGAAACTCCGCAGACTCCCTGGAATTTAAGGTTATGAATGGTGAAAACCGTCTTAATATTCCGGTATTGCTCCAGGCCCCGGTACTGTGACTCCAGCAGCACCGGAATCATTCCCGTCTGCCAGTCATGGCAATGCAGAACCTCCGGTATGAAATCCAGATAGGGAAGAACCTCCAGCACGGCCCGGCAAAAGAATGCAAAACGCTCCTCATCATCCCCATAGCCATAGCAGCTGTCCCGTTTAAAATAGAATTCATTATCAATAAAATAATAAGTAACGCCCCGATACTCCGTCTGTTCTATTCCGCAATACAAGCTGCGCCAGCCCAGCCTTACATAGATCTCACCTATATGCCGGAGAACCAGATCCTGTTCCCACATGAGCTCGGACAAAGACGCCCTGTCTTCCGTCTCCTCCAGCTCCCCTGTTGCCTCATCCCTTACAATCCTTTTGGATTTGCCTGCATATTCATATTTGGGCATAATCACCCGGACATCCGCACCCAGCTGCTTTAACGCCTGGGGCAGTCCCCCGATTACATCGGCCAAGCCTCCCGTTTTTGCAAAGGGGCTGGCTTCCGATGCCGCCATTAAAATTTTATTCATCATATCACGGTTCCCTTTCTAATCACCACCGGATAGCATTCCTGCCCTACCAGGTGCTTTCCTTTGCGGACAATAACTTCCTTATCCAGAATCACATTCTCCAGCACGACCCTTTCCTGAATCTCCGCATCCTGCATGATCACACTGTTCTTCACAACAACTCCTTCTGCGATCTTTACTCCCCGGAACAGAACACAGTTCTCCACCTGTCCGTTGACCACACAGCCATCGGCCACCAGAGAATTCTCCGCCTTGGCATTCATGCCGTATTTGGCGGGAACCTCATCCCTTACCTTGGTATAGACCAGGCCGGAATCATGGAACAGCTCATAGAAATTCTCCGGCTTCACCAGCTCCAGATTATGCTTAAAATAAGACTGGATATTATCCATGTTGGCCAGATAACCGTCATAGGGATATCCGTAGATCTTCAGCTTATTCAGATTCCGTCTCAGCGCGTCCTTGATGAAATCAAACCTTCCCCTTGCCTCACACTCATCCACCAGATACTCAAACAGTCTTTTCTCGATGATGTACATTTCCATACACAGCTTGTTGGAGATGGGGTTGGTGGGATTCACCTCCAGGTCGGTAATCCGGTTGTCACCGTCGGTATTGATAATCGTATGCTTGGACAGCAATTCCTTATCCGCCTTTTTCATCTCCTTGTAGATTATGGTAATATCCGCGTTATTGGCCTTATGAAACTCCATGGCTCCGTAGTAATTCAGATTGCACACCATGGAACTGCCGGACAGAACCACATATTTCTGAGGACTCTTGCGGATATAGGACATATTGCTGTGAAAAGCCTCAATATCCCCCCGGTACCAGCCCCGGTTCTCATGGCTGACATAGGGCGGAAGAATGAACAAGCCGCCTTTCTTCCGGTCCAGATCCCAGGGTTGGCCGGTATCCAGATGATCCATCAGGGAGTGGTAATTGTTCTGTGTGATGATTCCCACATTAATAATTCCCGAATTCACCATATTCGATAAAATGAAATCTATAATACGGTATCTTCCCCCAAAGGGCAGCGCCGCAACGGACCGCTTCAATGTAAGCTCCTGCAGGCTCACATTGCTGTCTCCGGTATAAATAATTCCCATTGTGTCTCTCATAAATCCTCCATTCTGCCATTTTTACAGCATTCTTTATTCTTCTGATCAAAATACTATTCTAAGATGCCGCATTTTCCCATCCTTTTCACACTACGGCCTGATAAGACCGGTAATTATCCGCATCAATCATGCTTCCCTGCTCCAGACGGAAACCGGAGGCAATCACCAGATTTTCTCCAACCACGGTAATCTCTCCCTGATTTTCTCCCTGATTTTCTCCCTGCTCCGTCCCGGTATCCGGCTTCATGGAACAACCGATGCTGCAATTGTCTCCAATCACTGTGTTCTCGGCAATAATAGCGTTTTCGATCACCGTATTCTCTCCGATCTTTACATTGGGCATAAGAATGGAGTTGCTGATTTTGCTGCCCCGTCCTACGGTTACACCGGCAAACAACACGGAATGATTCACATCCCCGTATATAATTCCGCCCTCTGTTATGATACAGCGCTTTACATTGGCTCCCATGGCAATAAAATGAGGCGGTTCCACGGGATTCCTGGAATAGATCTTCCAGCCGGTATCATAAAGATCCAGTTCAGGCTCCTCTTCCAACAGATCCATATTGGCTTCCCACAGGCTCTGGATGGTTCCCACATCCCTCCAGTAGCCCTTGAAGGGATAGGCGTACATACGCTCCCCCTCCTTCAGCATCTTCGGGATGATATCCTTTCCAAAATCATTATGGGAGCCGGGAGTGTTCATATCCTCCACCAGATAATGCCTCAGCTTCTTCCAGCTGAATATGTAAATTCCCATGGACGCCTTGTTGCTGATGGGCTTTTTGGGCTTCTCCACGAATTCATAGATTTTATCGTCCTCCTCCGTGTTCATGATGCCAAAACGGCTGGCATCCTCCCACGGCACCTCGAGAATCGCGATGGTAACATCCGCCTTCTTCTCCTCATGGTAGTTCAGCATGGCGTTATAATCCATCTTGTAGATCTGGTCACCGGAAAGGATCAGAACGTATTCGGGATCATAGGCTTCTATGTATTCAATATTCTGGCAAATGGCATTGGCCGTGCCGGAATACCATTCCCCGACGGTCTGCTTCATATAGGGAGGAAGAATGGTAACGCCGCCGTTGAGACGGTCCAGGTCCCAGGGCTGGCCTATTCCGATATAGGAATTTAATTTTAAGGGCTTATACTGGGTCAGAACCCCAATCGTATCAATGCCCGAATTCGTACAATTGCTGAGGGGAAAATCAATGATTCTATATTTTCCTCCGAACGGAACCGCAGGCTTTGCAGTGTTTTTCGTCAGTACTCCCAATCTGCTTCCCTGCCCTCCCGCGAGCAGCATGGCCACACATTTTTTTGTTACCATAACAAGTCCTCCTTTATTCTTCTTTCTTTACAGCCTCTTTTTTAACCGATCTTCTCTTCTGCTTCGCCGGCTGGTAAAATACCACCGACAGGGAGGGCAGTCTCACTGTGATCGACTGCTCATACCCATGGCAGGGGATTTTCTCAACCTTGACAGCCCTGTGCTCTCCGCAGCCATCCCCCCCGAAGCAGGCATCATCCGAGCTGAAGACCTCCTGATAGCTCTTCGCCGCAGGAACTCCAATCCGGTATTCCGGCCTCTCGACCGGGGTGAAATTTATCGCTACCAGAAGATAATCCCCGGCATCCCTGCCCTTTCTTAAAAAAGCCAGCACGCTCTGGTTGTTATCCTCCGGGCAGACCCATTGAAAACCGCTCCAGCCGTTGTCATCCTGCCACAGGGACGGCTGTCCGATATAAAAATGATTTAATGCTCTCACATAATCCTTCATCTTCTGATGCATCTCATAATCCAGCAGCAGCCAGTCCAGCCCGGCATCATAGCGCCACTCAATAAACTGTCCGAATTCTCCGCCCATAAAGACCAGTTTTTTACCGGGATGGGACATCATGTAGCCGAACAGCGCCCGAAGCCCTGCAAATTTCCGCCGGTATTCTCCCGGCATCTTATTTAACAGAGAACGCTTTCCATGCACCACTTCGTCATGAGAGAGGGGAAGGATATAATTTTCAGAAAAGGCATAGACTAAGGAAAAGGTCAGCAGATTATGGTTCCATTTACGGTAAACCGGATCCATTGAGGTATATTTCAAGGTATCGTTCATCCATCCCATATTCCATTTGTACAGAAAGCCCAGTCCTCCGCTGCTGGTAGGCGCGGTAACCAGCGGCCACTGGCTGGAATCCTCCGCAATCATCATTGTTCCCGGATACTGGGAATACACCACCTCGTTCAGCCTTCTGAGCAAAGCGGCAGCCTCCAGATTCTCATTGCCCCCGTACTGGTTCGGCAGCCATTCCTCCCTGCCGAAATCATGGTAAAGCATACTGGTAACCGCATCTACCCGGAAACCGTCCACATGATAATACTCCAGCCAGAAGATGATGTTGGAGATCAGAAAGCTCTGGACCTCATGCCGTCCATAATCAAAGATCAGAGTTCCCCACTGGGGATGCTCCCCTCTTCTCGGGTCAGGATGTTCATAGATAGGAGTGCCGTCAAACCGTGCCAGTCCGTGAGCATCTCTGGGGAAATGCCCCGGCACCCAGTCAAGGATGACACCGATTCCCTTCCGGTGGCAATAATCAACGAAATACATAAATTCCTTCGGTGTTCCGTACCGGCTGGTAACGGCATAATATCCGGTAACCTGGTATCCCCAGGAGCCGTCAAAGGGATGCTCCATAATGGGCATCAGTTCAATATGGGTATATCCCATATCGGCCACATAATCCACCAACTGGGCCGCCAGTTCCTTATAGCTTTGGAAGGACTGATCCTCCTTCCTCTTCCATGATCCCGGGTGTACCTCATAGATCAGCAGAGGCATATTCAGGGGAAGCCTTGCATCCCTGCTCTTAATCCACTCCTCATCCGTCCAGGCAAAACCCTCCAGCTTATAGACAACAGACGCCGTCTTCGGACGTAGCTCGCTATAATAGCCGTAAGGATCGCTTTTATAGAGTATCTCCCCCCGCTGGGTCCTGACCGCATATTTATACAGCTCTCCCGGCATGATGCCCGGAAGGAATAATTCCCAGATATCCGTCTCTTCCTTCCTCTTCATCGGATGAAGTCCCGGATTCCACTGGTTAAAATCTCCCACAACACTGACTCCTTCGGCATTCGGAGCCCACACGCTGAAACGGACTCCGGCCTGACCGCCCTGTTCCATACAATGAGCTCCCAGCATACGGTAGCTCTTGTAATTGGTTCCCTCATGGAAGAGATAGATCTGTTCCTCCCTTATCTCCTCCGCCGTCTTTCCGGCGGTCTTCCCGACAGTTCTTCCCGCTGCCCTGCTCTTTGCTGCTCTGCCTTTCACCGCCCGGCCTGCAGACGTGTCATCCGCCCCTGTACCATCACGCACTATGTAATCTTCTGCCATCCGCCTTCACCTCCCAATATTCTGCCGCCTGTCATCCGCCCCGTATAATTTCAACATTCAAAATATATGACACTGAAGCCAAAATTATTCCTAAAACTTTTCCCGGAAAAATGCGTTCCATGGGATCAAAAGCCCCCGCTCACCCCGCACTTAAATACCTGCTGCACTCCGGCGTATACGCATAAATGCATGGGTATAATGTCTATCGACATTATACCACAGTTGTCGGAATTTGTAATGGTTTTTTTTCATTATTCTAAATATTTTATCTATTTTTTTGTTTTGTTTCTAGTCAATAAACTTTTATAAACAATTTTTATGTAATTCCCGGCCCCAATTCATAAAAACGTAAATAAATCTTAACATATATTGTCTTTACTTCTCTCTCTCTCCTATTATATAATGGAGGCGTAGGCAAACAGTGCGATCCTTGACAGAATTAGATAAAGGAGTTCCCCTTATGAAAAAAAAGATGCTGATCATCGGTGCCGCATTAGCAGCTGTTCTTGTTATTGCAGTATCCGTATACTTTATATTTTTCCGGATGAAATCCGAACAGGTGAATAATCCGGAGCCCTTTCCCGGCCCCACCGGGCTTCCCTCCCCCACGGTCTCTCCCACGGCTTCGCCGCTTCCGGAGGATGCCGCACAGGAAGTGCAGTTATACCCCGCATACACAAAATCAGGATGTGTCACTAAATTTGGTTATATAGACCGAAGCGGCAATTTTGTCATTGAACCCGCTTATGATCATGCCGAGGATTTTGCGGAAGGTATGGCAATTGTGATTCAAGACGGGATTTATAAGGTAATTGATTCAAAGGGTACCGTAATTTATGAAAATGATAACCAGATACGCTCTTTCCGTAATGGAATGGCGGCTTTCCTCCGCTCAGTGGAAGACAACATGCTCTATGGCTATATCAACCGGAAAGGGCAGGAGGTGATTCCTCCCTCCTATCTCTTTGCTGATGATTTCAGCGAGGACGGCCAGGCTTATGTGGCTCTTCCCGACGGAAGCTCCTTCCAGCTCATCGACCGGACCGGCAGCGTGCTGGAGAACAGCCAGGTAACCCTGGGTAACGGTTATGTGAGTGATTTTCAGGATGGATATCTGATTTATTATGATTCCGACATCATGCTCTATGGTGTGAAAAGGGTGGATGATACTCCCGTATTTGACCCCATATACAGCAGCATTGACTATCTGGGCAGCAATCTCTTTGCCATTAAGGATCCTTCCGTGGAGTCCTATAAGGCCTCCTTTTATCCGGCTGCTATTTTTAATGCCCAGGGGGAACAATTAACCGAATACAACTTATATGACCTGCAGCCCTTTAACGGAGATTATTCTTCTGCTGCCGATGAATCTGCCGTGTTCTTCATCGACAAGACCGGCCAGGAGGATTCCTCCCTGCCCAGCTATGACGGCGGCGGCAGCCTTACCCTTTTGGGAGATATCGTAAAAGCGGAGATAGACGGTGATCTTGCATATTATAATTTGGATAATACCGTGCTGTGGAAGGCTGATACCACCTTCCGCCTGGACTCAGGCATTCTGGTAAAGCAGCTTCATTTCAAGCCCCTGCGGTCTGTGATGGTCCGCTACCCCAAGGTGGAGGGCTTGCCCGACCCGGCGGTTCAGCGTCAGATTAACGAACAGCTGGAGAGTATTTTCACGGATGCAAGAGCCAATATTACGGCGGAGGATTATCTGTCCGTCGATGACCGCTTCCAGGCCTCTCTTCTGGATCAATTGCTGGTCATTCAGATGAACGGCTATGATTATTTTGCCGGAGCCGCCCATGGAATGCCTCTCAAGGAATACTATTATATTGATATTGCAACCGGCAGCTTCTACGAATTAAAGGATTTATTCCTCAAGGACAGCGGCTACAAGACCGCAATTAATGAAATCATTCAGGCCGAGCTGGAAGGGGCCTCCGAGGATAACCTCTATCTTCCTGACAGCTTTACAGGAATAACCGATGCACAATATTTCTATCTGACGGAAAACAGCCTTGTCATTTATTTCTATCCCTATGAGATTGCCCCTTATGCCGCAGGCTTTCCGGAATTTGAGATTTCCTTTGACGACCTGGCGGAGTATCTGAATACTAACGGAGACTTCTGGAAGGCATTTCATAACAAATAATAACCACCGCTATTATCTTCTTTTTCATATTTCTTAAAACAGATTCCGCCCGGCCGGCCTGGATACGAAGTATCATTCAGGCTGACCGGGCGGAATCTGTTGTTTATACCAGTGCCACCTTATCCAGAATATCACTCAGATAAGCGATGGTAATCCCATAGTTAGTCATGGGAACATTTTGAGCCTTGGACTGCTCTACACGGTTCATTACATACTTGCGGTTAAACATACAGGAACCGCATTGAATAACCAGATCATAAGGGGTGAGATCCCGGGGGAAATCATTTCCGCTGACATTGACCACCGTCAGTCCCTCTCCTGCTTTCTTTCGCAGCATGCGGGGCAGCTTCTCCCTTCCGATGTCCTCCTCCAGAGGCACATGGGTGCAGGCTTCCGCAATCAATACCTTAGAGCTTTCCGTCAGTTGATCCAGAACCTTTGCACTCTTTACAAAATAATCAATATCTCCCTTATGGCTTGCAAACAGCACGGAGAAAGAGGTTAGCAGGCTTTCTGCCGGTTTTTTCTCATATACTGCCGGAAATACCTGAGAGTCCGTGATAATTAATTGGGGCGGCCGCGCCAGGCTTTCCAATGCCTGCTCCAGCTTATCCGCGGTACTGCTTAGTACAATGCATTTTTTGTCCAGCAGCTCCCGCAGGGTCTGAACCTGGGGCAGGATCAGACGTCCCTTCGGCGCCTGGATATCCTGGGGCATGACCAGAAGAACCGTATCTCCCTCTCTTACCAGATCGCCGGTAATGCTCTTTGCCTCAAAATCCTCCGGCAGCCGGCGGATGATCTCTTCCCGGATTCTTTCCATGCCAAGCCTGGATATGGCGCTTATTTTCACCGGTTCCTCTCCCAGCGCTTCATATATTTTATTCCGAATGCGATCCGTATTGCTGATCTGGTCAACCTTATTGATTACCATGATCACCGCGGCCCTATGCTTACGGAAAGCCTCTGCCCATTCCAGCTCCTGGGCAATCTCCTCATTGCTGCATACAATCAGTGCCACATCCGTCTTCTCCATGGCGAGACGCGTCTTTTCTACCCGCATCTGGCCCAGGTAGCCGCTGTCATCAAAGCCTGCCGTATCAATCAGGACACAGGGACCGATGCCATGGATTTCGATGCTTTTATAGACCGGATCCGTGGTGGTTCCCGCCACGTTGGACACCAGCGCCGTGTTCTGCCCTGTCAGGGCGTTGATCAGGGTGGACTTTCCGCTGTTGCGTTTTCCGAAGATGCCGATATGGAGCTGATTTGCTCTGGGGGTGCCGTTTAAACTCATATATTAACCATTCCTTTCCTGGAACTTGCTTTGTCAAAATCGGGGACCTTTTCCTTAAAATCTGAAGTCCCTGCTGCCTCCCGCAATTTTCTGCAAATTTTCCTTCGCTAATTGCAGCACCTTTTCATTAGGGATATTGCTCAGTTCCCGCTCAATCAGGGCTTCCCCCTTCGCCTTTGTATCCGGGGAAGCGTAATCCTCCAGATACTCCTTCAGTGTCATCAGCGCGTTGGGCTGACAGCAGTTGGCGATCTGCCCGGATTTCACCAGGCTCATAAAACGGTCGCCGGTTCTGCCCTCCCGGTAGCAGGCGGTACAGAAGCTGGGAATATGCCCAAGGGACAGAAGCCAGTTCACAATCTCATCCAGTGTTCTGGTATCCTCCACATCAAACTGTGCCGAGCTCTCTTCCTCCGGCTCCGGCGTATCGTAACCTCCCACGCTGGTCTTGGAACCTCCGCTAATCTGGGATACTCCCAGCTTAAGGGCCTTTTCCCGGCTCTTCTGGGATTCCCGCGTCGAGACTATGATTCCGGTGTAGGGTACCGCAATTCTAAGAATCGCTACAATTTTCTCAAATATCTCATCGGATATGGAGTCCTTGAAGCTGGAGGCATCAATATCATCCGCCGGGCGGATTCTGGGCACGCTGATGGTATGGGGCCCCACACCCATGGCCGCCTCCAGATGCTCCGCATGCATCAGAATTCCCGCGAAATCATAACGGTACCTATTCAGCCCATAGAGAACTCCCAGTCCCACATCATCAATCCCTGCCTCCATGGCCCGGTCCATGGCCTCGGTATGGTAGGCATAATTATGCTTTGGTCCGGTGGGATGAAGCTTCTCATAATTCTCCTTGTGATAGGTCTCCTGGAAGAGGATATAGGTTCCGATGCCGGCCTCCTTCAGCTTCCGGTAATCCTCCGCCGTAGTTGCGGCGATATTGACATTCACTCTTCGGATAGCGCCGTTCTTATGATGAATGGAATAGATGGTGCGGATGCTCTCCAGAATATACTCCAGCGGATTATTCACCGGATCCTCCCCTGCCTCCAGGGCCAGTCGCTTATGTCCCATGTCCTGGAGGGCAATTACCTCCCGGCGGATCTCCTCCTGGGTCAGCTTTTTCCGGGGAATGTGCTTATTGGTATAGTGGTACGGACAGTAGACACAGCCGTTGACACAGTAATTGGACAGATAGAGGGGAGCAAACATGACAATACGGTTGCCATAGAATTTCTCCTTAATCTTAACCGCCAGGTCATACATACGCCGGATCTGGTCCTCCTGCTGACACTCCAGAAGGACGCTGGCCTCCCGGTGGGTAATGCCCTTCAGCTCCTCTGCCTTGGTCAGAATGGCATCGATCAGCTCCCGGTTGTTCTTATTGGCGCTTGCGTATTCCAACGTGGACAAAATCTCCTCATGATTGATAAATTCTTCCGCTTTCTTAGACCTTACATCATACATGCTTCCAGCTCCTTTTCTTTATAATCACCGCGGTCAACCGCCAGCTCATAGCCAATCTTCTTCATCCGCCGGTCAAGGCAGAAACGGCATTCCGCCGCTTCGTCCCCCGTACAGATTTTATTATCATACAGCGCATAATTCTTGCGCACCGAGGTGGGGGAGAGATTGGGCATAACCACATTGGCCCCGGACAGGATTCCCTCTTCTCTTCCATTGGGATGGATGGTTCCCAATGCCGTAGTGGCAGGGAGCAGGGAGTCAGGCAGCATCAGTCTCAGAATACTGATCAAAACCAGGGTCAGCTCCATGGAGCCCTTCTCCTCCTGTGCAAAGGGTGTGTCATGATGAGGAAGAAACGGGCCTATTCCTACCATCTGCGGGGCAAGCTCCTTAAGGAAGAACAGGTCATCCACAATATGCTCCGGCTTCTGTCCGGGCGAACCCACCATGAAGCCCGCTCCCACCTGGTATCCGATCTTCTTCAGATCCAGCAGGCACTGCTTGCGGCTTCGTAAGCTCAGATTGGACGGATGAAGCCTGGCATAATGCTCCTCATTAGCGGTTTCATGCCGGAGCAGGTACCGGTCGGCTCCTGCCTGGTAATACTTCAGGTAGCTTTCATAGCTTTTCTCGCCGATGGAAAGGGTCAGGGCACATTCCGGGAAGCCTTCCTTGATCCCGCGAATTATCTCCAGTATGTCCTCATCCCTATAGCCGCCGTCCTCCCCTCCCTGAAGCACAAAGGTACGAAAGCCCAGCTCATAGCCATCCCGGCAGCAGCTTAAGATCTGTTCCAGGTTCAGCCGGTAACGGGTGGCCCGGAGGTTGCTCCTTCTTATTCCGCAGTAATAGCAATCATTTTTACAGTAATTTGTGAATTCAATCAGGCCTCTGGTATAAATACGGTTTCCGAATCGCCGGAGAGCGACCTCTCTTGCTCTTTCCCGGAGATACAGCTTCTCCTCCGTACCCATACCGGTCAAGAGGGCGAGGAATTCCTCCCCTGTAAGCATTCTCTGTTCCTCCAGCCGGTCAATCAGCTGAATGCATGACGAGCCGTTTTCTGTTCTTGATTGTTTTTTGATATCAGACATAATCCTCTCCATTTTCCTTATAAATCAGCGGACAATTTACATCCTTTGAGGCATAAAAATTCCTCACGTCATTTCGGCTGTAAGGAATCCTTACGCCCTAAGGTCATAAAAATTCCTCACGTCATTGCGGCTGTAAGGAATCCTTACGCCCTAAGGTCATAAAAATTCCTCACGTCATTGCGGCTGTAAGGAATCCTTACGCCCCTAAGGTCATAAAAATTCCTCACGTCATTGCGGCGTAAGGATAGAGTGTTCTAATAAGGATAGTGCCTCACCCGAGAGCTTTAGCTTAATGCTCAACTTCGGAGGATTCACAATCCCAATCAGCGGTGTTCTATTCTTCGCCTTTCACGCGGGCGCACCCTGGTGGTCAGAACGATTTTATTTCTTTGTTACTTGTTTAACAATTATAACTCAATTATTGCTTTTCGTAAACAAGATTTTAATATTAGCTATTGACAAACATATAAGGTTCGGATATAATCAACCGCAAGAACAGCAAAAGCGCTATGGGTGACATGCCCGCAGCGCTTTTATTTTGCACAGAAAGGGCGGGGATAATAGGAAGGAGTACTCCGGAGTCTTCCGGCAGATTCTGCTCCGAGGAGAAAGGCAATCTGTTTTAGAAAGGTTAGGATAACTGTTGGAAACAACGTACACAAAGGTGTGTGTTCTATTGATTGGCATCTGCTGATGCGAGCAATAAAATACACACCCATTTTTTATGGGAGGAAACGTCTATGAATATTACAATGATTATTGACACTCTATGGGTACTGCTTGCGGCTGTGCTGGTATTTTTTATGAATCTCGGCTTTGCGGCAGTCGAGTCCGGCATGGCCAGATCGAAAAACACTGTAAACATCCTGTCCAAGAACTTTATCGTGTTCGCCGTCTCTTCGCTGGGCTTCATGCTTCTGGGCTGGGGGCTGATGTTTGGCGGGGATAACCCTTTGATCGGCACACAGAACCTGTTCATTCTGGGCAATTCAAATCTTGATTTCTATCAGAATACCTTGACGCCCAATGTGCCCTTCTGGGGAAAATTATTCTTCCAGCTGGTATTTTGCGGCACCGCTGCCACTATCGTATCCGGTGCGGTTGCAGAGCGCGTCAAATACCTATCCTTTATTCTGTTTTCCTTTGCTCTGACCCTTGTCATCTATCCCATCGTCGGCCATTGGATCTGGGGCGGAGGCTGGCTGGCAGACCTGGGCTTTCTGGATTTTGCCGGTGATACCGTCGTCCATTCCGTCGGCGGCTGGGCAGCCCTCTCCGGTGCTCTTTTGCTCGGACCCCGTCACGGAAAATATGACAAGAACGGAAAGCCCAAAGCTATTCCGGGCCACAACATGTCTCTCGCGGTAATCGGTCTTTTTGTACTTTGGCTTGGCTGGTTCGGCTTTAACCCCGGCTCCACCATGAGCTTTCAAAATCCCGCAGATGTGGTACATATTCTCGTGACCACCAATACCGCTGCCATTGCCGCTGTTCTGACCGCTACTGCCACATCATGGATCTTCATCGGCAAGCCGGATCTGGGCATGACCATCAACGGCTGTCTGGCCGGCCTTGTGGGTGTCACCGGCAGCTGTGCCTTTGTCAGCGTAGGAAGCTCCATGATTATCGGTGCCATTGCCGGCGTGATTGTGGTATTTGCCGTTATTATCTTTGACCGGGCCAAGGTGGACGATCCGGTTGGAGCCACCTCCGTTCATCTCGTCTGCGGCATTTTCGGAACCATCTGTGTCGGCCTGTTCGCCCAGGAGGGTGTGACCAGCCTCTCCACCGTCAACGGTCTGTTCTTCGGCGGCGGCTTCCGGCTCCTTGGCGCGGAGCTTCTCGGCATTGCCGCCGTCGGCGCATTTGTATTTGCATCCTCCTCTCTGGTTTGGTTCCTGCTTAAAAAGACGGTCGGTATCCGCGTCACCCTTGAGGAGGAAATCCAGGGACTTGATATCGGCGAGCATGGGAATTCCGCCTATCCTGACTTTTCCATTATTGCTCCTGTGATGGAAATGGATAACGGAAGCGAAGCTATGGTAACCGCCCCGGTTAAAATGCCGGAGCATTTATTCGGCCCTGTTGCGCCGGAGGCTGCCATCCCCGTCGTGAACCGCGCACAGCCGGGCGCAAAAATGACCAAGGTCACCATCCTCACGAATCAGGATAAGTTCACGAAGCTGCAGGCCGCTCTCGACAAGCTTGGCATCACCGGGCTGACCGTCACCAATGTCCTCGGATATGGCATGCAGAAGGGGCATACGGAATACTACCGCGGTACGCCGGTCAAAACAAGGCTTCTGCCGAAGGTACAGGTTGACATCATTGTATGCAAGATCCCTACAAAAACATTGATTGACACCATCAAGCTGGCACTGTACACGGGAAGAGTGGGAGACGGTAAGATTTTCTTATACGACGTGGAAAATGTCATCAAAATCCGCACAGGAGAAGAGGGGTTCGATGCTCTGCAGGATGAAGAGGGCGAATAGGTAATCTCTTTCCTGAATCGAGAAAGCCCGGGATAAGCACATTGCTCCTCTTCCGGGCTTCCTCTTTATTTCTTATATTTTTGTTTGGAAAGCAGACAGGGGGAAATCATTTTTCATTTTTGGAACTTTCCAGGCAGGATAAAACATAAGCATCCAGCGTTACATTGCAGGTATAAGCGTCTCCCGACGCAACACCTGATACCCCCATCCTCATAAGCGCTTCCTCTTTCTCTATTGGCCAGTCTTTCCTGCTTTTCTGATAAAACGCTGCAAGCCGGCCGTATTCCTCCTCCGGCAAAGTATCAAGCCTCCATTTATCGCTGTAATATATTTTATTAAAGTAGTCTGGAGCACCTTTTTGCAGATCGAATTCAATCTGGCTGGTTTTCTCAATTAAGCTCCCATAAAATGCGGAAAGCTTCTTAATGGTGGTTTCCTTCGTTGCTTTATCAATTTTCATCTCAATAATACTGAGCCCCTTGGGTGCTGCTTCCTGTATTTCAACAGCTGCCACGCCGCTCCCTACATGCAGGATTATTTCCGAACAAGAGCCCATTTTACTGGAAACCGGAGTATTATAGGTTAGAATATCTTCATACCCCTTATTGTCTTCCATCAAGGCCGGATCTCCCATCACGGTTATGATTTCCTCTTTGCTCATTCCCCATCTCAGCTTTCCGCCTCCAACCGGAATTTGATAACAGCTATACGTACTCTCCTTCTGCTTATGCAGCACCAGCAATACCCCAATTAGTATCAGACATACGCACAATAGTGAAACAGCCCCAATTTGTACTGTTTTTCTCCTCATGATACATTCCTCCTTATAAAAGATGGTGAACAAATTAGAGAGCAGCCCTTTTACTTGAAAATCAAGCTATCACTTATTTCATAAAGCTTCTAATTATAATAATACTATTATATTATTTTTTGTCAATCTATCCCTCCTGCCCCAGGTAAATACATTTTAAATACAATGCTTCCTCTGGCAATCGTTTGATGTAAAACGCCGCAGTCCCGCTGATAGAAATACCTATCGATGTTTATCATTTTGCTCTTGAAGCATTGTCCTTATTATGTTAATCTTTCTTACATACTACTGAATGAAAATGCTGACAGATTCATTGATACAGCAGGAGAAGAACATGCAGGCTAAGATTGAAAAAATAAACATACCTTCCAACAGACGAATGATTGTTATCAGCGATATTCACGGCCATTACGATCATCTGAAAAATATTTTAAAAAAGATAAATTTCATACAAAACGATATTCTATTTATTGTAGGGGATATTCTTGAAAAAGGGCCTTGCAGCCTCAAAACACTTCGCTATGTGATGCAGCTATGTGACAGCCATACCGTTTATCCCCTCATGGGAAATGTAGATGCCGCCAGACTTTTAATGCTTGATCATAATACCGTCGACGACAGTGAGTCACTTTTTCAATATACGGAATGGATGAAAAAACATTACGGCGGCTGCTTCTTTTTAGATATGTGCCATGAGCTGGACATGGATATTCATAGCCCTGCGGATGTTCCAAAGGCAAAGGAACAGATCAAAGAAAGCTTCCGGAAAGAGCTTGATTTTCTGCGCAGTCTTCCAACTGTGATCGAAACCCAGAACTATATCTTCGTTCACGGAGGTCTGCCGTCCAATGGTCCTGAGCTCTTTCATGAAACCGATGCATTTCCTTATCTGAAAAACGATGCCTTCATGGAGAAGGGCCTGGAATTTAATAAATATGTTGTTGTCGGCCACTGGCCGGTACCCCTGTATAACGATAAAATTGCATCCTTCCTCCCCATTATAAATAAAAAGCAGAAAATTATAAGCATCGATGGCGGGTGCGGAGTCAGACAGGACGGACAGCTCAATGCCCTCATTATTTCCGATATTGACTCCGGGGATATTACCTTTGCAGCTTATGATGATTTTCCCGTAGCTTACGCCCGGACGCCGCAGAAAAAGTCGGAAGGCTCCATCAATATTCGCTATATTGACAACAAAATCGAGATTCTCGAAAAAGGCGAAGAATTTTCATTCGCCCGGCATAAATCCACCGGCTACCGCCTTTGGATTCACAATGATTCTATCTACAGCTTCGATGAAAACGCAGGATGCTATAATTATACTGATTACAGGCCGCCCGTAGACATTGGAGATGAATTATCTATAATGAAGAAGACATCAAGAGGCTATTTTGTAAAAAAAGATGGGATCAGCGGTTGGTATTGCGGAAGCATTGATTATAAAAGCCAATGACAAGGATTAGCTGCACAGGAGTTGGAATTGGTAAGATCAAAAATAATATAGGAGGATCGAGAAATGGGTGAATTATCAAAGCTGCCGAATATTGCCGCGAAGCTGGAAGCACAGCTTGCGGATGCAGGCATTGCCACTGAGGAAGAGTTGAGGGCTGTGGGCAGCCGTGAGGCATGGCTGCGAATTCTCGCCCAGGACCCGTCTGCCTGCCTTATGCGGCTTTCGGCACTGGAAGGTGCAATTCAGGGAGTACGCTGGCATTATCTTGACGAGGAAACGAAGAAATCTCTGAAAGAATTTTACACCGGGCACAAGATCAGCGATGGCGTCTTATTCTCTCACGGGACTGGATATGATCTTGATTTTACTGCGGGAAGCCAGGATGGAAGGAAATAAAATACAGGAATGAAAGGGGGAGAGCCATGCCGGTATTTTTATGGCGATTTGTGCAGTGAAGGGCATGGACCCAATTATGACAATACGGAAAATGAACATTTCAGACTATGATGCAGTATATGAACTATGGCGTAATACTCCGGGAATGGGGCTGAATGATATTGATGACAGCCGCGAGGGCATTGAACGCTACTTGAAGCGCAACCCATCCACTTGCTTTGTTGCCGAGCTTGAGGGAAAAACGGTGGGAGTAATCATATCCGGCCACGACGGGCGGCGCGGTTATATCTACCATACCTGTGTTGATCCCCGGTTGTGGGGCAGGCAAATCGGAACGCAGCTTGTGAATGCCGCACTGGATGCTCTCCTGGCAGAAGGGATCACCAAAGTTGCCCTCGTTGTATTTGAACGGAACGAGCGCGGCAATGGTTTCTGGGAGCGGATCGGCTTTACCTCCCGCACCGACCTTGTTTACCGTAACAAAGCCCTTGTGCAGCTGGAGCGCATCGACACATAGAAACAAAACATCACAGAAAGGTAATATTAGCATGAATATCGGGATAAAACAGGTTGCCGCCGACGAGAAGGAAATATTAAGAAACCTCCTGGAGAAATACGATTATGAATTTTCACAATGGAACAACCGCGATGTCAATAAACTAGGTTTATACGGATACGACTACCTTGATAATTACTGGACGGAGGAAAAACGATGGGCCTATTTTATTTTGGTTGATGGTTGTCTGGCGGGTTTTGCAATGGTGAATGATTATCCCGAGGCTTCTGAGGCTACTGATTACTCCCTGGCCGAGTTCTTCATAATGTATAAGTATCGACGGAAGGGTATCGGAAGAATAGCCGCTTGCAGGATTTTTGATTTATTCCATGGGAAATGGCAGTTGAAAAGGCATCCGCATAATATTTCCTCGGTCCATTTTTGGAATAATATCGTTTCGGATTATACAAAGGGAAACTATCGCTTAGCGGAAGCCTGTCCCAATACGGAATATGAGGACGGAACGCTGGGGGATGTATTCTTTTTTGAAAACTGATTTTGATGCAGGGTGAGCAAATGGCCTTTGTGCGTTCGGATGAAGCCGGTAAGCTTCTTGCTTTTTTGGCTGGCAGCAGATTATACAGGGGTCATTAACGGAAGAATATGCAGATAAACTGGAAGGTGTTTTTGGAACCCTTCAAACTGGTCCATAATTGACCAGTTTAAAGGGTTTGTTATAACTGTGTTCCCTATTTCATACACTTAACCGGTCTCATCTCGATATAACCGCGCCAGCCCATGGGAGCAAGCTGCATTTTCGGCGCTAACTCATTGGCATATTGATAGCCGTAAACTTCCGGATTGAACTTCTCAATATGCCTCATGCAAAGCCCCACCGCATCCTGATAATATTCGTCATCATAGGACTCACCTTGAAACACCAGCAGCATACACGGTTCCAGCTCGATCACGTCAAACCCGTCCGGTATCTCTCCTGCATAATCGTAAGGAACCTCAACCCCGTGGGCATATATTCCTGTTCCGGCAGGCCGCATATTCTCCGGCAGCCATACTCCAACGGGTTCATAAAGAGCCTCCCTGATGCCGCAGAGAATATCCCAGGGCGCCGGTGCCTCAGGCGTTCCGCAGCCAACCTCTTCGCAATAAGCGAAATATTCATCCGCCTGTTTACTGCGCCGCAGAATGAGCTTACGTCTCGGACGTTCAATAATTTGAGTAAAGATAACCGCTGTTTGTTCTTTCATAACTGATCCCTCCGTTTTTAATTTTTGGCGGTTGAGATAACGATAAGGGATCTGCCAGCCTTTAGGGGCAGTATAGTTCGCATACCTCTTAGGCGTAATGCCAAAGGCATTGGTAAAAGCACGGGTGAAGCCCTCGTGACTGTCGAAGACAAAGTCCAGCGCAATATCAAGCACTTTTGTGTTACCGCTTCGCAAAGCGTGTGCGGATTGAATTAACCGCTGACGGCGGATGTATTCAAAGGGTGACAGACCCGTCTCCTCTTTAAACAGCCTTCCCGCATGATACTGCGAATATCCCGCTGCCTTCGCTATATCCCTTGCAGTGATAGGATCTTGCAGGTGTGAAGATATATATGCCTGCATCATTTTCACAGATGGGGATATATCCTTCTTTTCCTCACTCATCGTTTCTCACCTCCTGCAATCCATTATCCAGGAAATCAGTTCAATTTTCTTGACTTAAAATGCTGCGTTATCAATCATCCTCGTCCTCTTCTCCCAATCCGGAAGCAGGGCAATGCAATAAGCAAATTCCGCAATCCGCCATTTCCAATTCTCCAAAAGGACAGGAACTGATACAGGCGGAGCAGCCGGTGCAGCATCCGCTGCTTACACAATCATCAATATTATTCATGATATCAATCCCCCATGCAGATAGTTATCATAAACCATAGTTCAGGCTCATAATTACCAGACCGGCACCTGCACTGACAAGATTAGCCGTAATTGCATACAGAACCCTTTTCAGTCTCCCCTGTCCTTTCAGCAGCAGGGCAAATACAATGCTCTCCACAATGATAATCACAATTTCAACCGGTACAAACAGGAAATACGCCGACAGACTGCCCTCCCTGGCAAAGATAATTCCGACGGTGGCAGTCAGTGCCAGCTGGGTGAGAAAATTAATAAGCAGAAATACCTTCCAGTTGGCTTTCAAGGAAAAACCGAACAGGAGCAGCAGTACGCCTTCTATCAGCAATGTGGAGATACAGGTCTCCAGAAACTGCTTGAGATACGCCAGCATAACATTTTCCATTGATACGGAGTTCGTCAGATAGTCATAGGTTACAACAGTCTTCAGCGTCTCCCTGTGAATCTCCTCCGATACGACAATCTGCTGATCCGGTGTCACCAGAATCAGTTTAAAATCATCCGGCACACCCATGTACCAAAAGCGGTGCTTCATTCCATAATCCGTTTTCTCACCGGTCAAAGCTCCCCACATCGGCCTGGAGGTGCCGTGAACCAGAGCCGCTTTCCAGCCATCCTCCTCATAATTCTCCAACAGGGCCAGCTTGGCCTTGTCATAGCGCTGTGTCTGCAGGCTCTGATATCCGTTTTCTTCCTTCGATAATAAATCCAGATAGTATTCCCCTCCCGGAGGATTCAGCACCCTCACCTCAATCTCAGGTTTCGGTCCCATATCAGCATTTGCCGTAGCTGCCGGAAGTAAAAGCAATACCGATAAAAGTAATATAAGTACGACAACTAATCTTACTTTCCAACTGTACTTTCCCATAAAACCCCTTTCCCCAGATACAGTTTTATCTTATTGCTTGTATTCTATCATTTTCCGGCTGGGTTATGCAAGAGCCTCCGGATAGCTTTAAGAAATCCTTAAGATTTGCAATCTCCCTTATTTGCACCTCCATCGCAGCACATTCCAGGAGTGTTTCTTCAGGACTACCTCAATCCTTCCGTCCTGGGTGCCGGCAAGCTCTTTTTCACGGGGGACCACCCGGAATTCATTATCAAAAGTATTTTTTGCATAGGGATCCTCGTCATACAGCTCCCTCCATACGATCCCCTCCAGCGTTCCAAAGGAGCCGAAATTCAGCTGCAGACCCAGTTCCTCCTCCATATCACAATTCATGGCAAATACCGTGAGTTCTCCGTCTTTCTCGTTATAGACACAGGCAACCGCTGCTGTTTCCTGTTCTCCGTGATGGTTGGTCACGCGCTTCGGCAGCCGGGCATTCCCCCTCAGTGCGGTTCCCCGGCCGTATTTTGCCGCATCCTGGAAGGGATAATAAGTGGTCTGGCGAATCGCTTTTCCCTTTGGATCCGTGGTAATCATTCCGCCTTCGTTCACCAGCAGGGACTGACACGCTATCTTAACCCGGTCCGCATAATTCAGGAAGGTACAGAGCAATCCTCCGTAAATCACCGCATCCAGCTCTTTGAAATTGGCAAACCCGTATTCCTGAGCCACGCCTCCCGGAACAGCGCCCGTATCCGTGATCACACCCCATTCGTCAAAGGAGATATGAATCGTCTTATCACTGCGCTTCTTTCCCTTCACAAAATCACACGCGCTGATGATCGTATCCAGGAAATTCTTCAAGTCCCGGAAGAAGAAAGGGATATCCGTTTCATCCTCATGCATGGGATAGAACAGATGCTTCCCCGGATCATAGTTAAAATAGCGGTGCAGGGACAGATAATCAATGTAGTCATAGGTTTCCTCCAGGACCGTCAGATCCCAGTCGCCAAAGCTGTGATGCCCCTCCTCATTGGTACAGGTTCCGCAGGCAATCAGTTCAATGGAAGGATCCATCCACTTCATCATCTTCGCCGCTTCCTTTGCCTTCCTTGCATATTCACCGGCCTTCAGCATGTTAATCTGCCACTCGCCGTCCATCTCGTTGCCAAGGCACCACACACGAAAATCATGGGGCTCTTCCTTCCCATTCTTTCTTCTTAAATCGCCCCAATAGGTTCCTCTTTCCGTATTGCAATAGTCCACCAGCTCGGCGGCTTCCTTCGGCGTACCGGTTCCAAGATTGGCCGCCATAATCAGCTCCACGTTACATTCCTGTGCAAACCTGGCAAATTCATCGGTTCCCACCTCATTGGTCTCCAGCACGTTCCAGGCCATGTCCTTGCGCACAGGCCGCTTTCTCTTCGGTCCAATTCCATCCTTCCAGTCATAGCCCGACACAAAATTACCCCCGGGATATCGTATGGCGGTCACCCCCAGCTCCTTAATCAGCTCCTTTACATCCTCACGGAATCCGTTCCTGTCCGCCGACCGATGCTCGGGCTGGTATACGCCGTTGTATACGCAGCGGCCAAGATGCTCGACAAAAGAACCGTACATCCTCCTGTCCACTTCGCCGATCACAAAATTTCTGTCATATATAACTTCTGCTTTCTTCATTTTTCTAATCACGCCTTTCTTCCGTATTCACTGTACCTATGCTCTTACATATACATCCGCAACCGCTGCTTCAATGAGCGCAAGCCGGTCTGAAATCTGCCTGGGGCAGAGATTTAAGATCTGCCGGCCGCCGTGGAGGGGCAGGATGCACTGGCTGTATCCGCTAAAGCCGCGGGTATTGTCGATCTCCACCAGACTGTCCATTTTTACAAAGAAGCCCTCTCCCATGTTGCTGTTGGCCAGGATGTGGGAGAAGCCCCTTCCGGTCACCAGAATGGTTCCCTGCTCCCCTCCCTGGGGAATCCAGGTGACATAGGGAGTTCCCGTCAGATAACTGCCATCGGCTGTGCACACCGGGTTTCCTATAAAATCAAGCTCTCCCCAGTCCTCGATGGATTCTGAGAGACGGAAATATACGGGAATCCTGTCCTGATTTACGATCTCATATACCATGATGAACTTTCCTTCCGGCAGAGCCGCCACGATCGGCATGCCCGGCCGCAAGTGACCGTCCGCAAATGCAACGTCAATCTTCTCCTCGCCCCAGGTGTATCCGCCGTCCTCCGAGACCTTATGGGCAAGCATCTGGTTGTATTTCCTGCCGGATGCATAGCGTTCATCGGAATAAAAACAGATGAGCTTTCCTTCCGGAGTAAGACTTAAGAAGGGTTCCCAAACGGGGCGGTTTTCGTCCGCCTCCTTCGGGTCTACATGGGCACGTCCTCCGGTGATAATCCCGCTCATGAACTCCCAGCTCTTCCCGCAATCGGTACTTTTATAGAGATGCAGGGACGAGGAGGAGAAATCACCGGGAATAATATTTCCTGCACACAGAACCGTTCCCTTTCTCAGTTCTTTGCAGTCTGCCGGCAGCTCGTACAGATGGGGCTGGAACCGGCAGCCGAAGCCCTTTTCCTCATCTCTTATTTCCGAAAGCTTGTGCCAGCTCCTCGCATCGTCCCCGCTTTCATAGATGGGAAACACAGGGGTATCATGACTGTAGCATTCAAAGGAGGCCAGAAGCGTTCCGTTCTTCTCCCCGTTATGCTCCAGGCAGATGCAGCGCGGGTACATGGCTCCGGGCGCCTTTTCGTCCTCCTTCGGACAATAAACCACACTGTTGCGGCGTTTCTTTAACAGGATGCCGCATTCCTCCTTCGTCATTTTAAAATTGCCGTTTTTCTCAAACAATGTATCATGTACAGAATAATTCCTCATCTCTTCTTATTCCCTTTCTCCGCTTTATCCCTTCAATCCGCTTGTTGCCTGACCTTCTACAAAATACCTCTGTCCGAATACATAAAGAACCAGCATGGGAAGCAGTGAAATTGCCGCTCCCGCAAAGGCTGCACCGTATTCAATGGTACGTGCGCCGACAAAAAGAGCAAGACCGTTGGAAAGAGTTCTCATGGACGCATCCGATGTGATGATCAGAGGCCAGAGCAGATCGTTCCAGTTGCCGTTCACACTTAGAATAATCAGGGTAATCATTGCCGGCTTAATTAAAGGCATCATGATACGGGCATAAATCCCGAACTCGTTCAATCCGTCAATTCTCGCCGCCTCCTCCAGCTCTCCCGGCAGTCCCGAGAATGCGGACCGCATCATAAAGATCCAATAGGCTGACGCAATTCTGGGAATGATTAATCCCGCATAACTATCATACATCCCCAGGGCATGGACTTCAAGAAAGGAGGGAATCATAATAACCTGGAAGGGAATCATCATGGTCGCAAGAAAAATCACAAAAATAATATCCTTTCCCTTGAAGCGGTATCTGGCAAATGCATACCCTGCCATGGAATTAACGATCAGAGATGGGATTGTGGCTCCAAAGGAATAGACCACGGAATTCTTCAGGTACACCCAGATATCAATACGCTTCGTACATTTTATAAAGTTCTTAATGGTATAGGACGACGGAAGCAGGGTGGGAGGATAACGTATTATCTCACTGTCCGGCTTAAAGGAGCTGAACATCATCCAGACAATCGGAAGCAGCATTATAACGGCCAGGCAGACAAAGACGAGCAGAATGGGAATCTGCAATAATCTTCTGTTTAATTCTCTGCTTTTCATACCTTTTTCCTCCTTTAATATTCTGTTTTCTTCATAATCCGGTACTGTATCAGGGTAATAACCATGATAATCAGAAACAGGAACTCAGACATGGCTGTGGCGTATCCCATCCGGTTGCCCACATCAAAAGCACGATTATAGACATAGGTAACCAGGGTCTCCGTCGTAAAGTTCGGTCCTCCGTCCGTCAGGGTGAATACCAGATCAAATACCTGAAGGGAGCCTATGACTCTGGTCATAAGCAGGAACCAGAAAGCAGGCATGATATTGGGCAGCGTAATGGAGAAGAACTGGCGCACCTTCCCGGCTCCGTCAATATCCGCCGCCTCATAATAATCCCCGGGCACATTCTGCATCGCTGAAATCAAAATGATGGTGGAAATACCAAAGGTCCTCCATACGGACACAAAGATAACAACACCCAGGGTAAGCCCCGGCGTATTGAGAAAATTCACCTTTCCAAAGCCCAGCAGTCTCACCCAGTAAGTAATCAGCCCCACATTAGAATGCAGAATAATCTGCCACATAATGCCGATGGCGGTGGCGGAGCAGACGATGGGCAGGAAATAAATGCTGCGGAACAGCTTATTGGTAAAGGTATTCTTCGTAAGCATGGCGGAAAGCGCCAGGCCCAGCACCATCTGAATCGGCACCTCGATTGCGGTGAACTTAATGGTCACAATCAGACTGTTGATGAATCTTCTGTCTGTCAGGGCTTCCTTAAAATTGGCCAGCCCCACAAATTTTGCGCTTTGAAAAGAAATCCCCATATCCAGCGTACTGATGACAAAGGATACGAACAGGGGCAGCACATTGAACACCAGAATTAGAAGCGCAGCCGGCAGCAGGAACAGATACGGCGCATGCTGGGGCTTATTCCAATAGGAACGGATATTGCTGAATTTATTACTCAAGGATGCTCCTCCAATCATAATTTACTTTTAGAAGAAAGGGAGAACCGGGCAGCGCCTCCCGTTCTCCCTTCCTGAATTTTATGGTTCGGTCAGTGATACCTCAGTGCCGCCAGCCGAACTGCAGCTTTTCGATTATTTTACGAGAGCGCCTTCTCCCTCGTTGGTGATAACCGCTTTTTCCGCGTCTGCCTGGGCCTGGGCCATGGCCTGGTCAATGGGTGTGTCAAATACGATCGCCTGACTCATATTTCCAATGATACCCACCAGCTCGCTCCAGCCCTTGAATTCCGGAGATGTGGTGATCCAGATGGACTCCTTGCTGTTGTCATCCAGATTCAACGCCGCCAGTCTCTCATTGTTTTTATAAGCATCGGATTCTGCAGTCGGGGTATAGGTGGTAGGGAAGCCCAGCTTTAAAGACCAGGTGGAGACAGCGGTATCCTCTACCGAAGTGCCTTCCTTGCCCATGTACCACCATTGCAGGAATCTTTCGCAGGCGAGCTTTTCCTGGTCCGTCGCACCCTTGGTAACAAAGAAGCCGGCTACATCACCCAGGGGCTCCTTGCCGAAGATCTTGCACATGCCGAAATTAATTCCCGCTTCATCCGCACCGGGAGCAAGCCAGGGACCATTGACCATGATACCGATCTGTCCGGCCTTGAACATGGAGTCAATCTCATTCTCCTGTGGATTGTTGCCGCTGGTATACATGGCCTTCATCCATTCCAGATATTCTTTAAAGCCTGCGTTTCCTGCGATATTAACCTTATATTTGCCGTCCTGCTGGCGTTCCACCGCAAGACCGCCCTTCTGCTGCATCAGGCACATCTGATGGGTGCCGTATGCCATAAATAATCCTGATCCGTAGACATTGCTGCTAGCATCCGTAATCTTTGCCGCCATCTGGGTCCACTCCTCAAAGCTCTTCGGAGGCTGCTCCGGGTCCAGGCCGGCCTTTACAAACAAATCCTTGTTCCAGTACATATAGTAGAGGGAATTCTGGAAAGGCAGTGAGTACAAATCCTCTCCTATCTTGCCGGTATCCAGGGAATTCGCATTGAAATCCTCCGCCTTTAAGGTCGTGTTGGTCCATACATCATTGATGGGGAGCAAATACTCCTGATATTTGAACCGGTCACCATTTCCCATAAGAATCAGCGGACTTGCATCGCCTGTGGGAAGGGAGGTGGATAGCTTCTCTCCGAAGGAAGCGCTGATATCCATCTTAACGGTAATCTTCCAGGGATTCTCTTTATTAAACCGGTCTACTAACTCTACCAGAGTGTCGCCGTCCGGCCCTGTCCATGAATTCCAGAATTCAATGGTGATTGGTGTCGCCTCCCCGGCACCATTCTGTTCGCCCGAAGTCGGCTTCGGTGTTGCAGTTCCTGAGGGTTCGCCTTGCTTCTTGCCGCAGGCCGCAAGCGAAGTTACCAGCAGGGCCGCACACAATAAAATTGCGAGTTTTTTGATTTTCATGATAATTCCTCCTCTTTGATTTTCTGCATGTCTCCGTATGTCACAGCAGAATACTCATAGTTCGCTTCGCTGCTTCCTTATAATATTACAACAGCTCAGCTTCTGATAATATTATAGTATGGACATACTTTCACCTCTTCATCCGCAAGCGGATGAATGTTCACGTGTACATTTTAAAATAAATATAAATCGCCATAATCATGGCGCTTTTATACATAATCCATAAGTATTTATAAATTGTTCACGTGAACACTATGGTTTATGTATAAGTTATATCATACAACATGTCCTATGTCAACAGTTTTTTTGCAATTTTTTTAGTACAAATCACAACAACGGGTTACAGCGCCTTCCAGGGTATATGGAAAATAACATCGCCCGGAATGCACGGTAACCCATGATATGCCCTGCGGCATCTTTGTTCCTTGGATAAATCAGGAGGGCAGCTTCTTCTCTGCCATGAGAAACAGCTTCTTAAGCCTGCAGCTCTGCCAGAGATAGAATAATTCTATCTACATTTTCCCCTTCGATATAGAGGGCCATGCTCTCAATCCCCAGGGTGTCACGGAGCGAGATTGTAATCTCCTTCTCTGAACCGGCATCCATCTCAAAATAGTTGTCACTGTAGTCCGCCCGCTTATCCAACAGATTCACCCGGACATTGCACGCATAGGCTTCGGTTCTCAGCCTCAGGGTTATTAAGGTATTTTTTCTCCAGGCACCAGTGATACGAAGACCGGAGGGTGTAAGCTTCAGTTGGTTGATTTCATATATGTCCGTGAACAGATACCTGTTTTCAAACAGGTTATCCTCCGTCTGGAATTCAATCTTCAAATATTCATTGCGGGCATCTGCCACAGCCAGCTCCTCCGAAGCGATCTTGCACAGGAGTGCCGAGCTGTCCTTCCCTGCCTTGCAGCGCAGCTCCTTCGTGAAATAGATATTGCCCTGAAAATCCCGGTGGGTAACCACCAGCCATCCATCAATATCCTCCGTCAGCTCACTGCACGAATATACCTCATAGCCTCTGTCACTTTCCCTGCACACCACAACCAGATCCTCGTAAGCCCTGCGGGTATAATAATAGGTCATTTTCGTGCGCCGGAACATATCGACCGTGGACATATGGGAGGGGAAGATTCCGCCCTTGGGCGGGTCTGCCACCGGATCATTGAATTTCCAGTACAGGGAACCGCCGCAGGTCCATTTGAGGCTCCGGAAATACTCAATCCAGTATTTCAATGCCATGGAATTATACACCTGGCTGTAATAGATTGCCTTGTCATGCTCCGCCTTCTCCAGGTACTCCCCGGCAAAGGGCAGGAATTCCATGAGCTCCTTCCTGTCCCGGATCGGCTCCCTTAAGAAATTATACTTGTAATAGGTATCCTTTTCGGGAAAACAGATGAAGCCGAATTCGCTCATAAAGCGGGGCCGGAAGCCTCTGACCCGCTTGTAGTAGTTTTTCCCGTAATCCCGGTATTCCCTGACACCGGGGTCCGCTGACATGATATATAAATGCATGTCCCCCTGATAGGGTGATTCCGGGTTGTCGCCGCCCTTATAGAATTCATCGGGACTGCAGGGCGAGGTGGGCAGATAAGGCCGATGTAGATCGAGGCGTCCGCAGGCTTCCTTCAGGATCACATTGCTGATCCTGTCCTCCTGGAATTCATAGGGTCTTCCCGCCCATCCGTAGGCCTGGCCGTTCTCGTTATCACCGGCCCAGATCACCAGGGAAGTATAGTTCCGGTATCTTTGGATGACATATTCGGCCTCTCTGGCTACATTTCCAAGGAATTCTTCATTCTGGGGATAGATGCCGCAGGAAAGCATGAAATCATTCCAAAGCATAATTCCCTTCTCATCGCACAGCTCAAACAGTCTGGGGCTCTCATAAATGCCGCCTCCCCAGATTCTTAACATGCTCAGGTTGCCCTGCACGGCATAATCAATCAAGTCTTCATAATCCTCATCGGTAATGTCCGTGTAAACCACGTTCAGCGGCACCCAGTTGGCGCCTCTGATAAACAGCCTGCGCCCGTTCACCGCAAAGAGGAAGGATCTTCCGTCCCCCTGATCCTCCTGAATGATCTCAATTGTTCGGATGCCGAACCTCTGATGCTTCTCGTCAATGACTGTACCATTCTTCTTCAAAATCAGGCGAAAGTCATAAAGTTCAGGACTTCCATAGGGTCTGGGCCACCAGAGAACCGGATCGGCCACCCTGATATCCAGTGACTTAAACTCCTCCAGTCTGCCTTCCTTACTGAATACTGTATGGAAAAATTTTTTTCCTGCTGCCTCTTCCTCCTGAACCGACATACCGGAACCCTCTATCGAGCAAGCTGTCACGGTATATTCCGTGTTTTCTCTACCCGCGTTATCTGCAACGCTGCTCCTTGTCAGACAAGCCATTAAGGTGTATTCTGCCCCGCAGCCCTCCAGACCATCCAATTCCGCCGTAAGACCGAGAACCGCCTCCCCCTCCGTGATACTCTTCGTATAAAGATAATAGGAGCCGATCACTG
The DNA here is from genome assembly GCF_050433395.1 of Anaerotaenia torta. Classification (NCBI taxonomy): domain Bacteria; kingdom Bacillati; phylum Bacillota; class Clostridia; order Lachnospirales; family Lachnospiraceae; genus Anaerotaenia; species Anaerotaenia torta. The sequence goes on along the minus strand of NZ_JBNPXH010000001.1, from coordinate 769,260 downwards.
CATCTTCCTGCGCACATATGGTAACGTCCTTCCAGATACCTGTGGTAACACACCGTCCGCAGAAGTCCCAGGAATAATTCATTTGAGCCTTACGGGCCAGTATCCGGTCGCTGGTGGTAATTGAGAAGATTCCCTTTTGATCCATGTGTTCCACGTGCTTCACCGGGGAATAGAAGCGAACTGCCAGAACATTCCGTTTTCCGTATTGTAATGTCCCGGTCACATCCACCTGCACCGGAAGGTGCATATTATTGCCCGTCCCGATCTTCACCCCGTTGAGGAAGATATCGCAGAAGGTATCCAGTCCCTGAAAATCAATCATTACTTCCTTCGCTTTCATGGTGTCAGGCATGTAGAATTCCTTATAATACACCCAGTCCGCCTCTTCAATCCATCGCTCTTCCTCTGTGTCCTTGCTGTAAACATGCCCGCGGATGTAGCCCGCTTTCCTCAGCGTGCTGTGGATCTCCTCGGGAATCTTTGCCTCAAGCCATCCCTCCGGTATAAAGCTCTCTTCCAATATGTCCGATATGGGATGATTATATGGAATATGATTTACCTTCCAGGTTCCGTTTAATGATAGAATCATTTTGATACCTCCAAATTTATATTTCATGATAAAAGCACGGCAAATCTCCTCTCAGACCAGATTTCGCCAAAAGAGACTCATTGATAAATATAATTTTGAAGAGTTCTTATGTAATCCTCATAATATTCGCAGTTCTGAAACAGAAAGGCTTCCGGCAGTGCCAGGATTTCCTCCTTGGTGAGCTTTTCAAGGGCTGCCTTCAGCCAGTACTTTTCCTGCAAGCGGTATACGATAGCCCGTGCGGCAAAGCGAAGATGATACCGGTCGTCCTCCGTTGCTTCCGGAAAATTCCCGGCGCACAGTTGATCCATTACCTTACCGGCAATGTCAATATCCAGGTAATGGTTCCAATAGCCCCCGATTTCAGATACCAGCTTCATCCAGGGTGAATCCGATTTCGGATAGGCAATCCCGATCAGCTGGGCATCCTTATAGGACCACAGGATCCAGGAAACCTTATACTTGAGAAAAAGCTCCAGGGTGTCCTCTACCAGACTTATGGTAAAGGAAATGTCCTCCCTGTCCATATCATAACCTGCCTCGCCGCAGAGAATCGGGCGGTCAAACTGCTCTCTTATCTGAATCAGCTTCAAAAATACCTTCTCAAATTCCTGCTTTCTCCTCTCCCTGCTATAGCTCTTATCCAGCAGCTCCTGGTTCCAGACCGTGGGATAAAAGTGGAAGGTCAGCGCCGTCTGTTCGTCGGTAATTTCATGAAAGCAGCAGAAATCCATAGCAAAGAAATCACCCTCCAGAAAAATAATGTGATTTTGATCCACCTGTCGGATCGCCTGGGTTACCTCCTCATAAAACTGGGCTATGCGGTCCTCCTTAGGGATCAGAAACGGCTCGTTCAGCAGATCATATCCCAGCAGATAAGGCTCCTCCTTATATCTGGCTGCAATCGCCTGCCACAGACCCGCCATCTGGTCGCGAAACACTTTAAAATACCAGAACTGGGGGGAGCCGGTCTGATTATCGCTGTGCCAGTCCGGATTCTGTCCTCCCGGAACCGAGTGGAGATCCGGCAGGAGATAAATCTGATATTTTCTGGAGAGCTCCATCAAACGGTCAAAAACCCGAAAGCCTTCTTCTTTTAACACACCCGGATTCTGATCATCGATAAACAAATGATAATGAAAGGGGATACGGAGCAGATTAATTCCGATTTTCTTCAGAAATGCAAAATCCTCGTCGGTCACAAAGCAATCCGTAAACCGTTTAAAAAATTCTCTGCCGGTCTCCTCCGTGAAAACGCTGTCAAAGGTCCTTCTGATCTGGCTGTCCGTCGTTGGTATGCCGATCATAAAGTGTTCAAGGTTTAACCAGGAGCCTATTCCCAGACCGGAAAACAGAATCTCCTTCCCTTCGCGATAAAATGACTTCCCTTTTATTTTAACAAAATCCATCGTTACCATCCTTCCTGCCGCTTGCTATTTCCTCATAGCTACATGCGCCTCCATGATTCCACGAAATTTCTATATTTTCATGTGGCTTCCATATTCCCCTGCAAGCCTGTATTCCTTTGCAACCCTTATATCTCTTGGCCATTCTTATATCTTATGGCACCCCATATATCTCCTAACAGCCCGTATATCTTTGGGTAGACCTTATGTCTCCTGACAGTCTCTGCCGTATTTCTTTACCGTCTCTATATTTCCTTGCTCTGCTTGCTGATAAAATCATTCAAATTCATTGAATTAATCATTGCAATGACCTCTTCAATGGATTTTTTATTAAACTTCTGCAATATATTCCTGATCTGTGTTTTCACCGTTGACATTTCCACACAGCGGATTCTACATATCTCTTTTCTCGTCTTACGCATTAACAGCAGGCTCAATATCTCCAGCTCAGTGCCCGTCAGGGAGCTAACGATACTGACAGCATACAGAAAGCTGCTCTCATAGGATTTGACCCGCTTGAACTCCCCCAGGATTTTAGTTGCCAGCTCCGGCCTCAGGGGGGCATTCCCCTCATATACATTGCGGATGCTGGTGACCACATCCTCCGCCCGGGCATTTTTCAGGATATAGTCACATACGCCGAACTGAAATGCCGTGTAAATCAGCTCATCCTCTTCATAAACCGTCAATATGATTATCTTCAGCTTCGGAAAATGCATCAGCAGCTTCTCCGCCGCCCGCAGTCCCGCATCCTTTTCCTCCATCTCAATATCCATCAGAACGATATCCGGACGCTTTAACAGAGCCTGCTCCACCGCTTCCCTCCCGCTGGGGACATCGGCAATCACCTCGATATCCTCGGCCTCCGACAGAATCCTCACATATCTCTTCCTGATAGGTTCCATATCCTCTGCGATCAATACGCGAATGCTCTTTTCTGCCATCTCTCCGGTCCTCACTTTCCATATATCCTCGCAAAACACAGCACTGCCCACGATTTTCACCAACCTAATAGGAAATATATTTCCCTATATCCGGCAGGAATATCTTAAAATCCGTTCCCGCATTTTCCTGGCTCTCTACCTCGATCTTCCCGTCATGGGCCATGATGATCCGATGTGCCAGCGCCAGCCCGATTCCCCAGTGCTTCGCAATGGATTTGGAAGAATAAAGGGGCGTGAATATATTCTTCATGTCCTTCTCGCTGATACCGGTTCCCGTATCCTGAATGGATAGGACAATCCAGTTGCTGGCCCTCTGGAGCCGGACCGTTAATTTCCTCTGCTCCGGCGGCACCGCCTCCATGGCGTCCAGGGCGTTCTCGATGATATTCTTTACCGCCTGTTCAAAATACATCTGGTCAAGCATCACGCTGACGGCCTCCACCTCCAGGCTGACCGCCAGCTCACAGCTTCGGAGATTGATCTTCATATTCTCAAGAATGCCTGTAATATACTGGCGGATATCCGTTTCCTCCAGGTTCAGCTTCGAGGTCTTCGTCCCCCGGTGGATGGTATCCAGCCTTTCATACAAATGGCGGCAGCGGTTCAGCACCTCCTTAATACCCTCCTCATTTTCCCGGGAGGGGTTTAGAATCTCAATTTCGGACTGGATTGCCAGTATCTCATTCTTCATATAGTGGCAGAAAATTTTAGAGGTAGTATCTGCCGCGTCGATCTGCTTCGTGATGGTGAACTCCTTCTTAGCCATCTGCCTCTTGATTTTAGCCAGCTCATAGATGCAGAAGGCGCATGCCAATGTGGTAACCGTCAGATAATAGGGATACGCCGTATAAATGACCCGGTTCCTGCTCAAGGGAATGGACAGGTACACCACATAATCGGCAACCTTGGACACCTTGGTCAGATAGGAGGGGGAAAACCAGAAGATGATGATATAGGAAATCATAATCAAGGTATAGCAGACTCCCTCTCCGATGAGGTAGGTTCTCAAAAAACGGAGCAAATGCACTTCCCGGTAAGACAGTCCCAGCTGCACGATGCTGTACAGGATCACTCCGATATTAAATGCAACGGTAATTCCATGAAACGCCTCCATGAGAGTATGGATGTATCTCAGCGGCAAAAACCGGGGGTATGCTAGAAAATAAAAAAAATATTGTATGTCCGGATCATAGGCAAATATCTGCAGGCCGAGGAGCACCGGAAGAATTCTTCGGAAATCAAACCACCGGTACATGGCAAGCTTCTTGCGGTAGGAGATGGAAAAATGGTAACCGAAATAAATCACCGCCAGGGAGGAAAGGTTTAATAAACGGATGATGATATTCCTGGGAACATCAACAAACATCAGATATTTCCACACTGACTTGGGCAGGGAGAAGTAGTTATCCACAATATTATAATAATACGAGTCCTTGGACAGATAAAATATCATCGAAAAAATTACCGCAACATAAGCAATCAGGGTTGCCGCCAGGTATTTTGAAGACATCCTGCCGTCCCTCTGCAGCAGCAGATAAACCAGCACAACGATTACCACAATGATAAATGAAAGCATGACATTCCCTCCCGGCCCGGATTACTCACTCCGCACGATTTTCATAAGCTTGACGCCTTTCTTAATAATAACTATAATATAGTCAGGCTAAAAACACAAGAAAACCCACCGTACAGTCAGGAGGAATGATATTATGCGCAAATTTCGATGGATCTTACCGGTTCTGCTCATTGCCGGAATCCTAATGGTCGTTCTGATTCAGCTAAGGAGCGCCGGCGGACCCGACACCGGTTCCTCCTCTGAGATAAGCGGTTCTCCCCAGGAGAAGGTGGTCCTTGATTATTATTTCTGGGACGATGAGATCTCCTACATCCGTCCGGTTGCCAATGCCTATACGGCCTTTCACCGGAATGTCAAAATTAATCTCCATGCCCTGGATAGTGATTACTATATTGATGTCATCAAGCTGCTTCTGGACGGAGATACCAAGATTGATCTGGTGGGTGTCCGGGGAATCTCCCTTTTGGTTCAGATGAAGGAACAGCTTCTTAATATTACCTCGGATATCATTAACAATCAGATCGATGTAACCGCATACGGCAACATGTATAACAATATTTCAATTGACGGGGAGTACTACGGCTTGCCCACCAGAAGCACCTGCTGGTTCCTGCTCTACAACAGGGATCTCTTTGATCAGGCAAGGGTGGCCTATCCCGGACAGATGACCTGGGACGAATACCGCCGCCTTGCCCTCACCATGACCCATGGCACCAATAAAAACAAGGTGTACGGCGGCTTCTGGCCCCCGTGGCTCTTCAACTTCGGCGCCATCCAGCGGTCCTCCTATCTCATTGATGATGATCTGACCTATACAAAGCAGTCCCTGGAAATGCTGAATAATTTCTATAACGTGGATAAATCCCATATCAGCTATACACAGATCGCAATTACTAACGATATCATCGACTATCTCTCCATTTTTGAGGAGAATCGAATCGCTATGATGCCCCAGGGTGAATGGATGATCAACATGCTCATTGAATACGAGAAGGATCATACCGACTGTGTCAACTGGGATATCGCACCCATGCCCGTCTTTCCGGGCCAGGACCCCGGCGTCACCTGGGGCCAGTACCAGTTTGCCGGTATCGCAAAGGATACCCGGTATCCCCAGGAGTGCTTCCAGTTCCTGCAATTCCTCTGCGGAGAGGAAGGCGCCCGCATTTATGCGGAGAACGGTATCATTCACGCTTACTGTGATGATGAAATCAAACCCATCTATCTGAACGCGGTGGGGAGGGAATCCGCTTCCTATTTCTATGAAGCCAAAAAGGTTCAGGAGGAAGTGACTGCCCCTTATTACCAGGAGATCATTGTGGACTTTAAGCCAATTGCCCAGGACTATCTGCTGGGTAAAATATCCCTGGAACAGGCCATGCAGCAATTGGAGGAGGCACGCGCCCGTATCTACGGCAGCCAGCCCTAGGAGCCCCGGGGCCGGGAAGGAGAACGGCTCAGCCCTTCATTCCGGTATAGGCAACACCTTCCACGATGTATTTCTGGGCAAGGGCATATACGATCACCACCGGGATCAGGGAGATCACCGTACCTGCCATGATGGCGCCGTAATTCGTATCATATTCCCGCTTGAAGGTAGCCAGCCCCAGCTGGATCGTCTTCATCGTATCAGTATCCAGATAAATCATGGGTCCCATATAATCATTCCAGACCGAGGTAAAGGTAAGGGCTGTCAGGGTAGCCAGGCCGGTCTTGCTCAAGGGCAGGATGATCCTGGTATAGATCCGGAAGGGCCCGCAGCCATCGATTTTCGCCGCCTCATTCAGGCTGTTGGGAATACTCATCATATTCTGGCGCATGATGAACACGCCGAAAGCGCTGAAGGCTCCGGTTAAAATCAGGGACCAGTGGCTGTTGTACAGCCCCAGCCTCTGGATCACGATGAACTGGGGTATCATGATGGCATGCCACGGAACCATCATGGTTCCCAGGTAGGCGAGAAAAATCTTATCTCTTCCCGGAAACTCCAGCTTGGAGAAAGCATAGCCTGCCATGGAGCAGGTAATCAGCTGCAGCCCTGTAACAATAATACTGATTTTCGCCGTATTGAAAAAGTATACCGGAAAGGGAATGTGATTCCACACGGTATCATAGTTCACGGAGCGGAACACTCTGGGTATCCATTGAATCGGAGTGGTAAAAATCTCGGCCTTCTCCTTAAAGGAGGCGCTGACCATCCAAAAAAACGGAATTATCATGGATATCCCCACGATCAGGCATAGAATGTAGATCACTATGGTGCCTGGTTTTATTTTTCTTTTCTTTTTGGTTATTATTTTCTCAGTCATGAAGCTTTCCCCCTGTCTTTCTTGTTTAGATATCTTCGTTCACCCATTTTTTCTGGGCTCTCCACTGGATGATCGTAAGCAGGAACACGATGAGAAACAGGAAATATCCGATGGAAGAGGCATAGCCCATTTTCCCGTAGCGGAAGGCCTCCAGATAGACTCTCATGACCAGAACGCTGGTCTCCCGTCCGGGACCTCCCTCGGTAGTGACATTAATGATATCAAATACCTGGAAGGATGCGATAAAGGTTAATATCGTAACCATGAAGGTGGTGGGCGACAACATGGGCCAGGTGATGTAGCGGAAGGTCTTAAAGGCCGAAGCGCCGTCAATCTTGGCTGATTCATACAGATGGGAGGGAATGCTCTTTAAGCCACCCAGGAACATAATCATATAATAGCCTGCCTGCTTCCAGACCACCACAATGACAATGGAAGCCATCGCTGTGGAAGTCCCCCAGAACCATTTCGGCGGATTCTCTATTCCAAACCGCATCAGCAGCTGATTTACCGGTCCGTTCTTAACCTGGAACAGTTGCAGCCACACACAGCCCACCGCAACCATGGAGGTCAGGTTGGGAAAGAAATAAATTGTTTTAAAGAAGCCACCGCCATACAATTTCCTGTTGAGCATCAGGGCCAGCAGCAGGGAGAACAAGATGGTCAGCGGTACGGTGGATATCGTATAGAAGAAATTATTCTTTAAGGAAATGGTAAAATTGCTGTTCTGAAACATATTGATATAGTTCTGAATTCCGATAAAATTCAGTTTGCCAAAGCCGGTGTAATCGGTCAAACTGATGACCAGGCCCATTACCACCGGAATGGCCGTAAAAATTAAAAAGCCGATTAGATTGGGCAGCAAAAACAGATAGCCGGCCACCCATTCCTTTCGATTCAGCTTACTGCTTCTTCTTTTCTTAAGCATCTGCTCTGCCATCATGCATCCTCCTGTCTTCGGTCAAAGAATAAGGGCCGCCGCACATACTTGTTGAAACAGCACAACGGGAAATATGCAGCAGCCCCTATGAATTATTTGCCTACAACCTCGTCCCGTCTCTGGGTGAAGGTATCAAATGCTTCCTCCAGGGTACAGTTGCCGATCAGAGAGTTCTTCAGCTCCTCCTTGAAGGCATCATTGATCTCATTATAAAAGGATTCGATTCCCTGCTCGGAGGCTACCTTGGAAGAGAACACATACTCGGTGCCGGCAGCGGTTACGTTCTGCTTATAAACCCCTAATGCCGCATCCGAAGGATAGGCCGGCACGCAGGAATACTTCGCGTAGATCTTGGCACCTTCATCACTATAGCAGCAGAATTTGATGAAATCATATACCTCTTCGGCATGCTTGCTGTTGGCTGCGATGCTGAAGCTGGAGGAGCTGCCGACGGTGGAGCCCTCGGGTGTCTGCTCAAATCTGGGCAGAGGAGCGGCACACCAGGTAAAGTCGGTCACAACATCAGGTAACAGCAGGAATTCCCAGTCGCCGTTGATCATCATATAGGTATTGCCTTCTGCAAAATAGGAGTTAATATCAAAGGAGCCTGACATATCCTCAATGCTTGGATGGCTCTTATCCGTTACATACCATCTCTCAAGATGCTGTGCATACTGCTTCGTCAAGGCAAGGCTCTCATCGGTTAAGTATTCCCCTGCTGCCACAGAGCCCTGGTTCATCATCCAGTCGGGACATACCGCTCCCATCTTGCCGTCTGCGGTTAAAGATTTTGCCAGATCCGAGTACTGATCCCAGGTAAGGTTGATGGGGTAATCCATTCCTGCCGCATCAAAGAGATCCTTGTTATACCAGAGGAGCCAGCAGGACTTGCTTGTCAGCAGACCGTAATTCTTGCCGTTATAGGCGAAGGCTTCAATCATGGAGCCGTATTTGCTTACATCTACGCCGTTGGCTGCGTTCAGATCATCCAGAGCAAGCAGCGCACCCTGCTCGGCAAGCTGTCTTGCGGCACTTCCGCCGCGGAGCCAGAAGCCGTCCAGGTCGGCACCGCCGGAAAGCATAACCTTGATCTTATCATCGTAATCGTCATTGGCAATCAAGGTCAGATTTACCTTGATACGGGTGCTCTGCGCATTGTAGGCATCCACCAGGGCTGTCATAACCTTTTCATTGTCCGTGTGCTCATAGAAGTTCACCGTAACCACCTCATCAGAAGCGGCTCCCCCCTCCGCTTTGCCGCCCTCCGAAGAACCGCCGGTGGGTGTATTCCCTGCGGAACCGGGGTCCTTGCCGGTGCAGGCCGCAAGACTTACCACAAGTACCAAAGCCATGATAATTGCAATAATTTTCTTCATAAATTTATCCTCCCTTAAATTGATTTGGTGATCAAATCATAACACCGCTCCTGCGGCATGCATAGGCTTATATTTTATCATCCCTGCTGCCTGCAAAGTGTGGAACCAGATGCCCAAAAAATCAGGCAGAATACGTGATCCTGATCTCCCCTCTCCGGCTGCTTTCCGCTATTACCTCCCCCTGGAGGAGAAGCATAGCCGAGTTACCATTCAGGTTCTTAAGAAGCCCTTCTACGGCTCCTTCTTTATTCCAGGAATACGACAGCTCAAAGCCCCCTCTGAGCTTAAGCCCCTTCACATAGCCCTCCGAAAGCTGCTTGGGCAGGGCAGGCTTAAGGTAAATCACGGTCCGCATGCTTCCATCCTCCAAAATCTCTGCCCGGTCATCCGCAAGCATTAAAGCAATCCCTGCCGAATGGCCTTCATTGCCATCCATCTGGAAGGGGTAGAAATTATGAGCAATATCCGGGAGCTCCGGTTCCTCTGCCGTTTCATCACAGTGAAAGGCCAGATTCAGAAGATTCTGGCAGGTAGCTGCACGAAATGCCATGGTCAGGGCCTCGTAAGCCTTATCCGGGTCACGCAGCTTTGCCCAGGCTGCCAGCCGGTAGGCATTGGCCCACCCTGCGGTGGTAACTCCCCGAACCTCCAGGGATCTGGCTGCCGCCCGGGCCAGCTCCGGCGTCTCCTCCCTGGAGATCAGAAAGCCGGGATAAAGTCCCCACAGATGGGAAAGATGGCGGTGGTGCACCAACGCTTCCTCGTACTCCTTCAGCCACTCCATGATCCGTCCGTCTGAGCTGATCTGAATCGGGGCCATCCGCTCTAAGGTATCCTGAAGCTGATTTACAAATTCTTTGCTCCTGCCAAGAAGTTTTTCCGCCTGGATACAGTATTCAAACAGGCTTCGGACAAGCTCCGTGTCATAGGCCGGGCCCATGCAGAGCGCCGTCCTCCTTCCGGCTTCGTCATAAAACCAGTTCTCCGGGGAGCTGGAGGGGCTGGTCACAAGGTAATGGCGCTCCGGCTCCTCTACAAGCATGTCCAGATAGAACAGCGCCGCCTCCTTCATAATGGGATAGGCCCACTCCAGGTATTGCTTATCACAGGTATAAAGGTAATGATCCCAGAGATGATGGCACTGCCAGGCCGCACTTCCCGTTGTCGATCCCCAGGAGGCATCCTCACAGGGAGAAGTAAAGCCCCATGGATTGGTGCAGGTATGGGCCATCCAGCCCCGCATATTATAATACGCCCTTGCCGTTCTTCTGCCCGGCTCCGTCAGCTCCTTCGTCAGCTCCAGATAGGGCATATGACATTCCGTGAGATTCCCCGTCTCCGCCAGCCAGTACAGCTCCTGCTGGGCGTTTAAGTGCCAGTCCCCGTTCCAGGGTGTCTGTATCTCCTGTGCCCAGATGCCCTGGAGATTGCAGGGAAGCCCGCCCTCTCTGGAGGAGCTGATCAGCAGATAGCGCGCATAATGGTAGTAAAGCTCGATAAGGCCGTGATCCTCCTTCTCCGGGGAATACTCCAAAATTCTCTGCTTTAAGTCCATGCCGCTATTATCCCGAGGCTTGGCAAAGGCAATTTCATTCCGCTGGTACAGAGCCTGAAAATCCTGTAAATGATCCCGTTGAATGGCCTCCCAGTCCTTATTCTTCGCCGCATCCATTTCCGACAGCGAGGCTGCAACCTCATCCGTCAGGTTACGTCCCAGAAAGCCCTGCATATTGGTCGCCGCAGTAACATAGACCGTGGCCTCATCCGCGCCTGTCACACACAAGCGTCCGCTGTTTGTAAATACCTTGCCGCCGACCGCCGTGATTTTCACATGACAGGCATATTTCACTCCATGGCCCTCCTTGCCGTCATGGAGCCGGCCCGTCATCTGCAGGGTCATATCCGGCAGGATGCTGGTCTCAAAGTTCTCTTCCCGGTCCAGTGCCACGGCAAAATGAATGCTTCCCGGCTTCTTCGCCGTAAAATGTGCTGCTAGAACCTGATCCGGGCAGGAACAGAGATATTCTCTGGTATAATCACCGGTGTGGTTGCGGAAGCGGATTCTGGCCATTCCTTCCTCCAGATTAAGCTCCCGGGTGTAATCCCGGATATCGTCGCCGGACTGATGGGAGAAGCTGGTGGCCTGGAAGAAAAAGAAGCGCAGGCTTCCCAGCACCTGATAGCAGCCGAAGGCCCCATTGGCCGCGTTGGCAAACATGGTGCCCTCACCCTGGCAGGTAAAATGCTGTGAGAACAGTTCCTGCGCTTCGTGATTCCTTCCCTCCATCAGCAGCCTTCTGATTTCAGGAAGATGCCGGTGGGCATCCGGCCTGTCGCTGTCCTGGGGACTTCCTGACCACAGGGTGCTTTCATTGAGTATAATCGTATCCTTCTGGGGATGGCCGAAGATCATTCCCCCCAACCGGCCGTTGCCGATGGGAAGCGCTTCAAAAAAACTGTCGGCGTGAGCTTTATAATGCATTACATGTTCCGGGCGGATTCTTGTATTCATGGCTTACTCCTTTCCAAATTTATATTACTGTCTATTTACTATCTATGGCTATCATATGGGCGGAATCAAAAAAATAAAAGGTTGATTTTATATCAACCCTTCACATAAGAATCCGTATGCTGTTCCCGCTTTACCCGTTTGACCGCAGACGGGAGATCCTCCCGCCTCATTAGCCCCTATCTATTATATGGTTTCTCCCTCTACAATGGTTGCAGCCATTTTTCTATGAAAGGAAATCTCCTTTCCCTCAATCATATCGATCAGCATACCCGCTGCTTCGTACCCCATCCTTTCCACATGATTATCCACTGTGGTCAGCTGGGGGATAAAATCCTGATACATCTGTATCCGGTCAAAGCCCATGATACCATAGTCCTTTGGAGGAAACAGCCCCTGTCTGTAGAAAGCGCTCATCACATTGCCGGCAAAGACATCACCGGAGCAGATGAATGCGGGCTTGGTAAGGCTCTCCGCCTTCTTGTACCTTAAAGCCTGCTCCGCATAATCCTCTCCGTGTATTACAATGCAGCGGCAGCCCAGCTTTCCGGCAGCCGCTTCCACTCCCTCTTTTCTCTCTCCGTGTCCGGTATTTAGAAAGCCTTCCCGGTCATACAAAGGAGGAACGACGAACACCACCTCTTTATAGCCCTTGGATACGACAAATTCAACAGCCTGATAGGCCGCCTCATATTCATCTATGCCAATGGTATGGCAGTTTTCAAATAACCGATAGCCCAGAACCACATAAGGAAGACCCAGGCCCCCCAGCATCTCCTGGAATGCCGCATCCTTATTAATGCAATTCAGAATCAATCCGTCAGCATGATAACCGGCCAGGGCACGGACTAATCGCTTTTCTTCCTTTTTATCATCCCCATGCAGGGAAATATTAAGAATATATCCCGATTCCTTGGCACGTCTTACAATGGCATCTATCATCTGAGGAAAGTACTGGTTTTTCAAATCAACAATGACGGTACCGATCATTTTGCTCCGCCCTTTTACCAGGCTCCTGGCCATCAAATCCGGCTGGTAGCCCAGCTTCTTTGCTGTCTCCAGTATCATTTGCTTTGTCTCTGCTTTGATGCTGCCTGTGCCGTGCAGGGCTCTGGTGATGGTTGCTCTCGATACACCGCATATCCTGGCCAGGTCTTTCGTTGTCACCCCCATAGCGGTCCTTCCCTCCTTCCTGGCTCATTTCATTTCATGGAATGAAACAGCCGGGTATACACAGGTATTTATAACACCTTGTGCCGGTGCGCCGCCGCGTTCCTCTCAAAACGGACAGCACTGTTCAGCTAATTATGGGCAAGACAGCCCACTAGCTCTGCAGCACGGCTTCGATTGCCTTCAGCTCTTCTTCCGTAAACTTAGCGTGGCAGGCGGCCTCCGCATTCTCCTGAATCTGCGCCGGACTGCTGGCTCCAATTAATACCGTCGTCACGGCTCCGTCACGCAGAACCCAGGACAAGGCCATCTGGGATAGCTTCTGTCCTCTGTCCGCGGCAATTTGGTTCAATCGATTCAGCTTCCCAATCATCGCCTCATTCAGTTCATTCTTAATCCAGGTGCTGCCCTTGCCGATTCTGGAATCCGCCGGGATACCCTTCAGATAACGGTCCGTGAGGAGTCCCTGGTAGAGAGGCGAGAATACCGCCAGGCCAAAGCCTTCCTTCACCGCAAAGTCCTTCAGTCCATCCTTCTCCACCCAGCGGTTCATCATGGAATAGGAGGGCTGGTTTACCACGAAGGGCGTGTGCAGCTCCCGGAATATCTTTAAGATATCCGCCGTCTGCTGGCTGTTATAATTTGAGATGCCGACATAGAGAGCCTTTCCTTGCCGTACCGCCTGATCCAGTGCCAGAGCGGTCTCCTCCGGCGGAGTGTTGGGATCGAATACATGGTGGTAAAAAATATCCACATAATCCAGCCTCATTCTCTTTAAGCTCTGATCCAGGGAGGAGAGCAGGTATTTGCGGGAACCGTTCTTGTCACCGTAAGGTCCCGGCCACATATCATAGCCCGCCTTGGTGGATATGCACAGCTCATCCCGGTAGGCTCTCAGGCCGCGGTCCAAAATCGTTGCGAAGTTCTCCTCCGCCGAACCGTTATAGGGATGCCCGTAATTATTGGCCAGATCAAAATGGGTGATGCCCAGATCAAAGGCCGTATGGCACATGCTCTCCATATTTGCCAGGTTGTCCTTATATCCGAAGTTCTGCCATAACCCCAGGGATACGGCGGGAAGCTTCAGGCCGCTTGCTCCGCAGCGGTTATAGACCATCTTCTCATATCTTTTTTCATTGGCTGTATACATTATATCCTCCTGTCCGGCTCTGCTCGGCCGCGTAAATTTATTCTATGTTACATATGGGGGAAATCCAATGGTATGTGCATTGCATTCTCCCGGCCATCGGGACGGCACAACCGTCACTATGCTTGAATCAGCCCTGCCACGCTGGCATGAATCCTCTTCGCAATATAGGAATTATTCATGGTATACAGGTGAATTCCGTCCACACCCTGGGAGACCAGATCTACGATCTGATCAACGGCATAGGCAATCCCCGCGTCCCGCATTGCCTCCGGGGAATGCTCAAAGCGCTGCATCATCTTCGTGAATTTGGCTGGCAGGCTGGCGCCGCACAGCGTAACCATGCGCTCAATCTGCACCTTATTGACCACCGGCATAATTCCCGCCTCAATCGGCACGGTAATTCCTGCAATCCGCGCCCGCTCCAGGAAGGAATAGAAATAGCTGTTATCAAAGAAAAGCTGGGAGATCAGATGCTGCGCCCCTGCATCCACCTTGTTTTTCAGGTTATGAATATCCGTAATCAGATGATCCGAATCAATATGCCCTTCCGGGTAACAGGCCGCAGATACATGAAAACCGCCCCGTTCCCGGATATAGGATACCAGCTCCTGCGCATACCGGAATTCATGCTTGGGAGGAACAGCCGGATTAATATCTCCCCGGAGAGCCAGAATGTTATTAATCCCATTCTCCTGGAGAAGGTCCAGAATCCGGTCAATCTCCTCCCTTGTATAGTTCACGCAGGTGAGATGTGCCAGCGGTTCTATCCCGTATTTATGCTTAATTGCAGAGGCAATATCACAGGTGGAAGTATCCCCTGCATTTCCTCCCGCTCCATAGGTAACGCTGATAAAATCCGGCTTCAGCCCCTGCAAATCATCCAGGGTCGCATAGATGGTATCGATGGAACTGGTCTTCCTGGGGGGAAATACCTCAAAGGACAGCACTGTCCGCTTTTTTGTAAATAATTCTGCTATCTGCATCAAAACTCTCCATTTCTTTTCTCTATGGTTCTCACCCAGCAGCGGCGGCGTTTATGCTGCCTGGTATCATAATGCTTCCACAGGGCCTGCACCTGATGGTTATTCTCCAGCTCGGGACCGGTCTCCGCGATTTCAAAGCCGTTCTTCCTGGCGGATGTTGCCATGGAATTCATTAAAACCGCCGTCATACCTTTATTCTGCATGTTCGGCAGCACTCCGATCAGATACAGGTCCAGCACCTTTGTCGTCTTTGCATAGGGAGCCCGGATGATCCGGTACCATCCAAGGGGCAGCAGCCTGCCGTTGCTTTTCTTTGCCGCCTTATTCAGAGACGGCATGGCAAGGCCAAAGCCCACCACCTGCTCCTCCTCATCCACCAGAAGCTTCAGATATTGGGGATTAATCATTAGAATAAACTGTTTATAATATTTCATGATCTGCCGGTAGGACAGCTTCACCGTACCGTATAGATTCTCATAGGTGATATTATATAAATCAAAAATCTTTGTAAGATAAGGCTTGATTTCACTCCGGCTCTTGGGTTCGATCAATCGCACCTTATACTTTTTAAGTACCGCGGCAGAAAGCAAATCAATCTTCTCATTGGACTCCTTCGGAATCTTCACCTGAAATTCCACCCAGTCGGTGTCCCTTTGAAATCCCATGGCTTCCATATGCTTTACATAATAGGGATGGTTGTAAATCGTAAGGAACATCCCTTCCTCCTGAAAGCCCTCCACCAGCATTCCTTCCTGATCCATGTCGGAGAAGCCCAGGGGTCCGTGAATCTCTGCCAGCCCTTCCTGCCGGCCCCATTCCATCACCGCTTCCAGCAAGGCTTCCGAGACCTTCGGATCGTCGATGAAGTCCAGCCTGGAGAAACGGATTCTCTTGGTATGCCATTTTTCATTGGCCGCTTTATTAATAATACCTGCAATTCTTCCGACACACCGGCCGTCCCGGTAAGCCAGAAACTGCTTCGCCCTGCAAAATTCGTAGGCAGGATTTTTCTTCGGACGAAACATGTCCCGCTCTTCCGACACCAGATCCGGAATGGCCTGCGGAACCTTTCCGTACAGCACCGTGGGAAATTCAGCAAATATCTTCTGTTCTTTCCTTGTTGTAACTTCTCTGATCTCTATCATCGCTATCCCCCTATATTTCGCTAAGCCCTATGACCTATTTTATATCAGGAACGACAATCGTGCAATCCTATGTTGATTTTTGTCTATAAAAATTATTTCCATCCGGCATTTCTTCCTTATTTGACTTCCAATCCCTGGAACTGTATAATTTGTACTAATCTGATCTAAATTTTTTTCAAAAGATCTGTAAGATATTTTTCTTTCCGTAGTCTTATAAACAAAGGGGTGAGAAAGTGACTGACATAGAACAAATCTATAAAACCTATTTCAACGACGTGTATTTCTTTATGTTGAAATTATCCCGGGATGCCCATATCGCGGAAGAAATCACTTCAGAAACATTTTTTAAAGCGATGAATTCCATTGATGATTTTAAAGGTAATTGTGAATTAAGGGTTTGGCTATGCCAGATCGCCAAAAACTGTTATTATTCCTATTTGCGCAAAAACAAGAGGATTGACACAGCACACGGCCTTAAAGAAGAAACGGTGAATATCGATATTGAGCAGACCCTGCTTGATGCCGAAGCGTCCATGACAATTCATAAAGCCCTGCATCAGCTTGACGAGCCTTACAAAGAAGTCTTTACCCTGAGGGTTTTTGGTGAATTAAGCTTTCGGCGAATAGCACATTTATTTGGAAAGACCGAAAGCTGGGCTTGTGTCACTTATCACCGGGCCAGGAAAAAAATTATAGACGGATTGGAGGATTATATATGAAAATGACCTGCGATGTGATAAAGGACTTATTACCATTATATGTTGAAAACATATCAAGCAATGATACCCGTATATTAATTGAAGAACATATTATCTCCTGTGAAAGCTGTAAAAAGGAGCTGGAGAAATTATATACGCCGAAAGAGCTTCCTCTTGATACCAATGCACTGCCCCTGAGAAAATTACAGAGAACCTTGTTCAAAAGAAAATATCTCACTATTTTCTTCTCAGCCCTGCTTACCGTACTGGTGTTGATTATAGCTATGGGATATATAACGGCTCCAAAATATATTCCTTACTCTGAAAATCCCATAACCATTACAGAGGATAATCGCTCTGTTATTGTACATTTTAAAGCTCCCGGGGCCAGATATCGAATTAGCAAATCCCGTGCGGAGGATAATTCCGGGTATGTCTATTCCATTTCGCTGTGGGACAGTGTATGGATCAGAAGTGTGTATAAAGATCCTTTTAAGGATTTTATATTAAATCCAAATGGGGAAACGGTATCCGGCGTATATTTTTCTTCCAACGATGGCAGTGAGGATATTTTAATATACGGCAAAGACCCGAATCCGGGCGGCAAAAGGATTACACTGCCCCGTTTGCTTTTATCCTATTACGCTCTCCTTGCTGCTCTCCTTGCCGCGATAGCTGGGACTGCCATGTTCTTTTTCCGCAATCATCAAAGGATAAAATCGATTGTATATAAATTTTTTGCATTGCCGGCGGCATATCTTTTGGGACATCTTTGCATTAAGGGCTTCTCTTTCCTCTCATACTCTGCTTCCCGTGATTTTTTTGCAATATTATTAGCTATGCTTCCGATTTACTACATTATGCTGATAATTGAAAAAATTACGGTCCGGCAGAAGGTTAAAGCAAAGCAAAACAAAGCGTGATACCATGCTATAACAGGCGTTCTTCGATAGAAGCCAGAATAGATAGAAGAACGCAGCTGCAGCAAATAAGACAGGGACATTCAGCCCTGTCTTATTTGCCATCATTTCAAATTAATTCCATCCATGTTATATAGCCTGAATATCAGTCATTCCGCTGTATCAGTCCCAGTCCTTATCATCTGTCTCATAGTCCATGATCGCACCGGTAACGGCATTCACCTCATATTCATACTCGGTTCCGTCAATATAAAACTCTATCTCATATACGGAAACACCGTCTTCCTTATCCAGCTTGGACTTTGTGAAGGTCACCTGGGATGCCTTATATCCGGCATGGCTCAGTACCTTTTCCTTGGCCTTGGTAATCCCAATCCGATCAGAGGCCTTGGATTTCGATTTTGCCTGTTTTGCTTCCTTTTCCTTGGAGGCGGACTTCTTCTGCTTCATTTTCTCCTGGGAATACTCTGTGATCCTGCCATTGGATGCATTGATCTCGTACTCGTATTTCTTATTGTCCCAGGTGAACTTGATTTCGTATTCCTCAGTTCCGTCCTCCATCTCCAGCTTTGCCTTCGTGAAGGTTACCTCTTTCGACGACGCTCCCGCATGATCGAGAGCCGTCTTCTTCGCTGTCTCCAAACTGATGCGGGAGGGAGCGGCAGATACGGAAAAAGCCGGAAGGCTGACACACAGCAGGAGCGCTGCTGCAAATACATATATTTTTTTCTTCCTGTTATTCATAAAAACACCTGCTTTCTATATGATTTATACTCATAGCATATCCCACAAAGATTAAAGCTACATTAAAGCAGATATTTTTTTTATTTTTATTTTACCGGAAGGCGAAAGGTAAAGATACTTCCTTTTCCCAGGGTGCTCTCCACCCCGACCTCACCCCTGTGGAGCCTGGCGATCTGTCTCACCATAGCCAGTCCCAGCCCCATGCTGCCGCTCTCATCCGCCGTACGGGCAGGGTTGGCCTGATAAAACCTGCTCCAGATCCGATCCAGATCCGCGGTGTCGATTCCAATTCCGTCATCCGCTACAGAAAGGAGGATATGGCTCCCCTCCCGTTCCAATGTCACCCGTATATTTCCCCCCTCTCTGCCGTACTGATAGGAATTGCTTAGCAAATTACTGAGCAGCCTTGTGATCAGGGTGCGGTCAACCATGGCATGAATGCCCGGTTCTATCTCCGCAAAAAGGCGGATCCCCTTTTTACCGCTTCCGGTCTGCTCCTCGCAGATCATCCCGGTAAGCTCGCTTAAATCCGTGTCCTCGAAGACCGCCTTGTCCACTCCCTGCTCCAGCCTCGTAAATGCCAGCAGGACGGAAATGATCTGCGACATCCGAACCGTCTGGCGCTGTACCGTTTCCAGGGCTTCCCGGTATTCCTCTTCCGTGAGAGAGCGCTCCAAAGCATACTCACATTGGGTAAGTATGACTGAAACAGGCGTGCGCAGCTCATGGGAGACATCCGAGGTAAATTGCTTTTCCTCCTCAAAGGAGACCTCCAGACGGCGGAACATGTGATCAAAGGTATCCGCCAGGCGATGGATCTCGTCCCTTCCTTCTCCCAGCGCAATTCTCTTGGAGAGATCACTGCCCTCGCTGATCTCCCCGGCAGCACGGATAATCCGGTCAATGGGACGAAAGGAGCTTCTGGTTATCTGATATCCTGCCAGTGCGGCAATCAGCACAATAAAAGGCAGCAGAATAAACGCCGCTCTCATAATACTTCCAATGATCCCGGCATTTTCATCGGCAGCAATAACTCCCCTGATCCACAGCTCCCCTCCCCCTTCCAGGACAACCCGCCGATCATAGCAGAAGAACTGCCGCCCCTGGGATTGAACCGTATGCAGCGTTTTGTCCTGCAAGGGTTCCTCCGATTGAAACCCGGAAGGGATATGACCGTCGATCCGTTGTTTCTCCGCAGAATATATTATGGAGCTGACACCGCTTTTATAGAATGCAAAATCATCATCGATCTCTATCTCCCCATCCTCATACTCCAGTTCTTCCATATTGTCTTCCACTGCTCCGATCAGAGCATTCTTCGTGCCCCGTTCCGCAATATATTCACTGACAAACACCATGAAGCCGAGGACCAGCCCTGCCAGCAGCAGCATGAGCAGGGAATACCACAGAGTGACACGCAATTTGATGGACAGTTTATTCATAAATATAACCCTACGTTGCCGGCAACGTATCCTTTCTCACAGACTGCAGACCTTTATATCTCCCGCAGGACATAGCCGCTTCCTCTTATGGTATGAATCAGCTTCGGATCAAATCCGTCATCGATTTTCTTGCGCAGATACCGGATATAGACATCCACCACATTGGAGCCGCCCTCGTAGTCAAAGTTCCAGATATGGTTTTCAATTTTTTCTCTGGAGAGGACGATGCCTTTATTCCGGATCAAATATTCCAGCACGGAGAACTCCTTGGCCGACAGGAAAATCTCCTGCCCGGCCCGCTTCACCACATGCCGGGTGCAATCCACGGATAAATCAGCCACAGTATACACATTGGTTGACTCCCCTGCGCTTTCTCTTGTCAACACACGGATTCGCGCCAGAAGCTCCTCAAAGGAAAAGGGCTTCACCAGGTAATCGTTCGCTCCCGCGTCCAGCCCGGACACCCGGTCGGATACCGCGTCTCTGGCTGTCAGAAACAAAACCGGAGTCTTGTCACCTCCAGCCCTCATATGCTTCAGAACAGAAAGCCCATCCCTTTTGGGCATCATAATATCTAAGATCACCACATCATATTCCGCCATTCTCAGGCAGTCAAGAGCCTCCTCTCCGTCAAAACAGGCATCCACGCCGTAACCCTCCGCGGTCAGCTTCTTTAAGATAAGCCGATTCAAATCCCGCTCATCCTCCGCAATCAGTATTCTCATAGGAAGTCTCCTCTCCTGTGTTCTTGATTCATTATAACGTCACACAGCAATAAATTCAAATATTTGTTATAATTCAGCCTGCCGGGGCAGTTGTAACAAATATTTAATTAAAAAACCCGTTTTTTATTTACTTATCACCAAATTGTGGTACAATATTTGGTAAGGGCTGCAAAAATAGCGACAAGTAAGAAGTCCTTTAATTCTAACTAAAAGCAAAGGAGTGGAATGATTGTATGGTACTTGAAGGTAAAGTAGTTGTAGCACAGGGTGGAGGGCCCACTGCAGTAATCAATCAGTCTCTGGTCGGGGCCGTGCTGGAATCAAGAAAGTTTCCACAGATAACAAAGGTATATGGCGCAGTAAACGGTGTATCAGGCATTATCAACGAAGACTTCCTGGATCTGACCCAAGAAACAACCCATAACCTGGAGCAGGTAGCAATCACCTCCTCCTCTGCTCTGTTTTCCACCAGGGACAAGCCGGACACAGCCTACTGTAAGGAAATCTTCCGGGTATTCCAGGCTCACGGAGTCCGGTATTTCTTCTACATCGGAGGGAATGACTCCGCTGATACCGTCCGGATTGTTAATGAACAGGCGGAATCCTCCGGCTACGAGTTCCGTGCGATTCATATCCCCAAGACCATTGACAATGATTTGATGATGAATGACCATACTCCCGGCTATCCTTCCGCCGCCAAATTCGTCGCACAATCCTTCATCGGTCTGAACCTTGATAACCGGGCGCTTCCCGGTGTCCATATCGGCGTTGTCATGGGACGGCATGCGGGCTTCTTAACCGCAGCGGCCTCCATTGCACAGAAATATCCCGACGACGGCCCTCATTTGATCTACCTGCCGGAACGGCATTTTGTAATAGAGAATTTTGCAAGGGATGTAAAGGAAGTCTACGATAAATACGGACGCTGTATCATAGCAGTCTCCGAGGGAATCCAGGATGAGAACGGAGTTCCCATCGTAACCCGGCTGGTGAAAAGAGATACCGATGCCCATGGCAATACCCAGCTGTCCGGAACCGGCGCCCTGGGCGACCTGCTTGCACAGGAGATCAAGAACCGCCTGGGCATCAGCCGGGTGCGTTCCGACACCCTGGGCTATCTCCAGCGTTCCTTCATGGGGTGTACCTCCGAAGTAGACCAGCATGAAGCGCGAGAGGTGGGGGAGAAAGCGGCACAGTTTGCTATCTGGCATAATATAGACGGCTCCATCGTCATTAACCGCACCGGTTTTTATTCCGTGGATTACAAGATGACAGATCTTCGCAATGTTGCAGGCAAGACGAAGCTGATGCCCGACAACTTCATCAATGAGCGGGGCAATAATGTGACGGATGCCTTCAAATATTATCTGCAGCCTCTGCTGGGCAGTGATATGCCCCAGGCTCATATGCTCCGTGCACCGAGAGCGGAGAAGATATTGAATAAATAATAGACAAAATTCCCTCTTTTATCTGTTAAAAGAGGGAATTTTTCAACTTATTTCTTCTTTGTGGAACCTGCTGCCGCTGTTGCACCGCCTTTTTTCTTGGGGGCCTTTTTCGGATTCTTATCTCCCATGATGCCACCTCCTTTGTTTGATTTTATGCCGTACATTAAGGCTATTGTACCTTCAATTCAGCATAAAGTCAAACAAATTTTACCCACATAATTCGTCAAGGTGCTATTGGGTGTCAGGCACCCTTACTCAGCTTGGCGATGACATATAATATTACAAGAACCACAAGCGAAATGATAGTTCTGACCAGAAACTTTTCCTTTGTTCGTATCCCTATTTCTCCATGCATTGATCGATTTATCCCTGCAGAAAAATTAAGCATTGGGTGCTTCCTGTATTCGTTTATTTTTCTTTTCTCCTCATCTCTTTTATCCATTCCTTACCTCCCTCTTACAGCACAGCCAGAGGTGGATTTCACTCCTCCTCTGGCTGTTATTTTTCATTATTTTAAGCCTGCGCTTTGCCTATTTTAATAACCACATCACCGTCATCCGCTTGCACCGTCACCGTTGTCACCGGATCAGCAACACCTTCCAGCCTGCTTAAGGTTTCACGGCAGATATATTCTGCCCAGCCCTCGGGGAATTCACCCTCCGGCTCGATCAGAATCGTATCCATGATATCGCATCCCATCTGCTTTCTGGCATCCTGGATATTACGAACGATGTCACGGGCCAGACCTTCCCGCTTCAGCTCTTCTGTAATGGTCAGGTCCAGGGAAACCACGATCCCCTGATCGCTTGCCACATGCAGGCCTTCCTTCGCCTGATAGGTCACAAGAATAATATTCCCATCAAAGCTTTCTTCCCGGCCGTCAATATTTAGAAGGACTTCACTGCCTCTGAATTCAAAGCGCCCGCTTTTCACCGCCTTAATGATTTCAGGCAGTCTCTGAGGGTATCTGCTGCGGATCTCATTGAAATTAGGATCATACTTCACAGCCGCAACGCTTCCGATCTCATCCAGTATTTCTACATTCTTAACGTTCAATTCCTCCGCTATCACATCCTTAAATTCCTCAATCGTAGTATTCATGGCGAAATCTGCCACAACGACCTTAAGCACGCTTAAGGGCTGGCGGTTCTTAATTCTGTTCTTATTACGAATGGTTCTGGACAGATAGATGATTTTCTGCGTCAAATCCACCTGCTTTATTAATGCCTCATCCTTGAATGCCTCCGGAATCGCCGGCCAGTCCTCCAGATGAACAGAGAAGCCTCCCGTCAGGGTCTTATAAATCTTCTCCGCCATGATGGGCGCCGCGGGTGCAAATAATTTTGTCATATTGACCAGCACATAATAAAGAGTCTCGTATCCGTTCCGCTTGTCCTCCGACATACCGCTGCCCCAGAATCTTCTTCTGGACCTGCGGATGTACCAATTGGTAAGGCCATCCACCAGGGTTAGCAGTTCGCCCACATACCGGTTCACCTGATATGCATCCATGTTGGCAGTAACCGTCTCCGCCGCATTATAAAGCATAGCCAGAATCCACTTATCCAATTGGTTATTCGTCTTCGGTTCAACCAGGGCGTCAGGTTTGAAGCCGTCAATATTAGCATAGGAAATATAGAAATTACATGCATTCCAAAATGGCAGGATAATCTGCTGATACGCTTCCTGAATTCCGCTTTCATCAAAAAGCAGATCCCCGATCAGCATGGCATTGGTCTGGTACAGGTACAGCCGGAAGGCATCTGTTCCATGGGTTTTCATTAACTCCATGGGGTCCGTATAGTTCTTGGAGGACTTGGACAATTTCTTGCCGTCCTTCGCCAGAATTGTTCCGTGTACGATACAATTCTGGAAAGCGGGCTTATCAAATAAAGCCACCGCCAATACATGGAGATAATAGAACCAGCACCGGATCTGTCCCGTATACTCTACGATAAAATCACAGGGAAAATGGGATTCAAACCATTCCTTATTCTCAAAGGGATAGTGTTTCTGTGCAAAGGGCACGGAGCCGCTCTCGAACCAGCAGTCCAGCACCTCCGGCACTCTGCTCATGGTGCCGCCGCATTCGCACCGGAAGGTCACCTTGTCCATATGCTGCCTGTGAAGATCCGTCAGCTTCACCCCGCTGGCTTCATAAATCTCCTCGATGCTTCCGAACACCCTGCGTTCTCCGCAGGTATCGCATTCCCAGATGGGAATTGGGGTGCTCCAGTATCTGTTTCTGGAGATATTCCAGTCCCTGGCGTTGGTCAGCCAGTTTCCGAATCTGCCATGCTTTACGGTGTCAGGCACCCAATTGATTTCTTCGTTTCGCTCAATCAGGCGTTCCTTCACCTTATCAATATTGAAGTACCAGGCGTCCATTGCCTTATAGATCAGAGGACGCTTACATCTCCAGCAATGGGGATAATTGTGCTCAATGGTGCCGTCCGCAACCGCTTTACCGCTATCATATAGAAAACGAATCAGAGCAGGATTCGTCTCAATTACGTTTTTCTCATTGTCCACAGAATAGAAATCCCATACTTCTTCTGTGAATCTACCCTTTGCATCTACCGGATTCACCAAGGGAATATTGTTTTTCTTACAGGTCCAGTAGTCGTCCTCACCAAAGGCCGGAGCGGTATGCACAATACCAACACCGTCCTCAGCATCTACATAATCCGCAGCTACCACCCGGAAGGCTCCTTCTGCTTTCTTATCCGCAAAATAGGGGAACAGCGGCTCATAGCCCCAGCCTAACAGCTCGGTGCCCTTGCATTCCTTTACGATATCCGGCGTCTCTCCGAAGATCTTGGGATATTTGGACAGGGTGTTTTTACAGGAAATAAGAATCTCTCCGCCCACATTTACGAAGGCATAATCCAGCTTCTCCCCTACTGCCAGACACAGGTTGGAAGGCAGGGTCCAGGGTGTGGTTGTCCAGGCGAGGAGGTGCACCTTCTTCCCGTCTACTACCTGTTCCGTCTTGAACTTCACGATAATCCAGCGGTCCTGGCGCAAGCGGGTGGAATCCGACTCTCTGGTGTCCGAGATGGACAGGGAGGTCTCACAGTGCATACAGTAGGGAGCCACCCGGTAATCCCGGTAAATGTAGCCCTTGTCATAGCACTGCTTGAAGGCCCACATAACGCTTTCCATAAAGCTGGTGTCCATGGTCTTGTAAGCGCCTTCATAATCCACCCAGCGGGCCATCTGCTCTACGTATTCTTTCCATGCCTCGTTGTTATTGGAAACAATCTCATAGCATTTTTCATTGAATTTATCAATACCAAGGCTCTTTTCAATCTCATTCTTGTCCTCGATGCCAAGGGAGATCTCCGCCTGGTTCTCAATGGGAAGCCCATGACAGTCCCATCCCCACACACGGGGCACCTTATAGCCGCGCATCGTCCAATAGCGGGCGGTCATGTCCTTGATAAATGATACTAAAACGGTACCGTGATGCGGTTTTCCCGTGGGGAACGGAGGGCCGTCATAGAATACTACTTCCCCTCCTTCTTTCTCTTCAACGGATTTCTCAAAGACTTCATTATCCTTCCAGAATTGCAGAACGTCCGGCTGCATTTTCGCATACTCCGGTTTTCCTTCCAGTTCTTCATATTTCATGTGCTTCACCTCTGCATCAAGTTTTGATTTTCATTCTACCATTTCTGCCAAAGAGTGTCAATCTGCTCCTATTTCTGATTGTTAAACCGATTGTTGAAAACGATGCCTGATCCTTCGTCTTATTACCGGCAGTCTACAACCGGATATAATACAGAATAATATCCGAATAATTTCCATCCCCCAGAAGAAATCCTCCCGGGATCACACCAAGCCTGGTGAAACCGATCTTCTCATACAAATGAATTGCCGCGTGGTTGGTACTTACCACCGCATTGAACTGCATAAGCTGAAAGCCCTTATTCTTCGCTGTCTCCAGGCTGTGGCAGACCAGCTTTTCCCCAACCTTGTGCCCGCGGCAGCTGGAACTGACTGCGTAGGAAGCATTGGCAATATGACCGCAGCGTCCGATGTTATTGGGATGCAGGATATAAAGTCCCACAACCTCATTCTCCAAAACCGCCACCCCGGTATACGTCTGGGAAGCGAAGAACTCTGCTGCCTCCTGCAAGGTCAGCCGGTTCATCTGGGGAAATGCATTGGCCTCATCCACCACCCGGTTCCATATTTCTATCATAGAAGGCAAATCTTCTAATTGATAGCCTCGAATTATTAACTCCATTTGTATTCTCCTGCTTCCGTAAGATAATTAATCTCCGATAAATTATGAAATTTCATAAAACGTTTAAAGCAGCGATCCATTTCCTGATACAGCTTCTTTGTCGGGCGGACTCCCTGCTCCAGCCAGATATTCTTAACCTCCAGCCGCTTGTGCTTATAAAGGGCGGTTACCTCTACCCTGGCTATAAAACGCTCCCCCTGGATCATCGGAAGGACATAATAGCCGTACTTGCGCTGCTCCTGGGGAGTATAAATTTCCCATTTATAATCAAAATCAAAGAGCTCCTTGATCAGCTTTCGATCCCACATCATACAATCCAGCGGTGCAATCAGCTCCATCCGCTCCTTCTCCCCACCGTTCTCCAACATCTGTCTGAGCAAGTCTTCATCAGAACGGACGCAGTAAAGCCGCTCCTTACACCCTTCTACCTCCAGGCCGATTAGTCGCCCCTCTTCCAGTAGCTCTGCAAAGGCGGCATTGCGTTCCGGTGCTTTCAAATTCCAGATATTCAACCATGCATCCGAGGGTCGGTTCCACAGAAGCCCGACCGCGGAGATACGTCTGAGAATGCGCCATTTCAAATGATCCAGCTCTCTGGGATAAGGCTCCTGTGCCTCCAGAAGCTCCTTCGGTATATAATCCTCAGAAAGGGCATAGTATTTGTTGGTTCCTTTCTTATGGTGAACAATCAGCTCCCCGCGAAAATACAGGCTTTCCAGTGCTACCCTGGACAGCTTGGAGCTGCTCCAGTACCAATCCACCTTCTCTGCAAAGCCGATGTCCTTGGAGCTGACAGCACCCTCGCTCCTTATAATTTCTCTAACCTCCGGCGCAATCTTATCCACCTCTTCCCGTCCCCGGCCCCACTCCCGGTAGCCCTGACGAATCCGCTCAAAATAAGGCCAATCCGCTATAGGAAGAATGGCCAGGTTCTTATCAAAGAAATCAATCAGCCTGCGATCCTCATATAAGAGCTCATAAAGCATCTGCTTCGTGAAGCCCTGAATTCTCGACTGTAATACCAACTCCGCATTTTTCCCGCATACATCGATGGGATCAAACTGAATGCACCCGCACTGACGGATGTATTCCAGCACCCCTTCCTTTCCGATAAAGCGATGCTCTCCCATTAACCCCTGCTTATATAAAATAAACTTCCTCGCCTGCTGTTTCGTGAGCGCCGTAATCATCCCTTCTCCCCTCATGTAACTTCTGATTTTATTTTCTGTAAGCATATCCTATTAAGAATGCTAATAGACGATCTTCTCCAGATACAATCCGCAGGCTTCCGCCAGATCTCCCGTACGGTTCCTCTCTTTCGAAGCAAGGATCTCCGGTATCTCCTCTGCTTTCATCTGTCCTTTCCCCACCGCAATCAGTGTTCCCACCATCCAGCGAACCATATTGTAGAGAAAGCCGTCTCCGCGCACACGAAGGAAGAGGAACCCCTCTTCCTGGGATATCTCAATGGAATAAATTGTCCGCTCCATGGATTTCTTTTTCGATTTTGCATTGGAAAAAGCGGTGAAATCATGAGTTCCTATAAAATACCCGCCGGCACGCCGCATCTCCTCCAGACTCAATTCTTCCGCCACCTGCAGGCTGTATTTCCTCATGAAGGGATTGCCGTATTCCCTATTCCAGATTTTATACAAATAGATCTTCTCCTTGGCATGATATCTGGCATGAAATTGCTCCGTGACCTCTTCTGCCGCCAGAATACTGATATCCTGCGGGAGATAGCGGTTCATGTAACTCATAAGCTCACTGCAGCCATATCTCTTCCCTGTCTTGAAGTTAGCAATCTGACCAAGGGCATGAACTCCTGCATCGGTTCTGCTGCAGCCCGTCACCTCCACCGGCTGGCCATCCATCTGGGAGAGTACCTGCTCCAGCTTCTCCTGTATGGTAGCTTCTCCCTGACCCAGCCGCTGCCAGCCCCGATACCTGCCGCCGTCATACTGAACCGTCAGTTTGTAATTATACATGAATACTTCTTTTCCCTTCGCTTTACTGTTTAAAATGATAATCTAAAAAAGTACTTACCAACACTTCAGCTGCCGGACTGGCAGCCGCGGCAGCCATCAGGCCTTTGACTGTATCGACGGGCACACCCAGCAGCGCATTCACTACAGTTCTGTCCTCTCCTTCCATTCATCCTCTCTTATTCGCTCAGCCCGTCCCAGTCAATTTCCAGTGGCTCTATGATAACATCATTCTGATTTGATTTGAAGGATTTCGTCCATTCAGGCTGCGGAGGAAGATCCTTTGACGGCTCTCCTATCTCCGGGAAATCAGCATAATCATAATGCTGGATGGTAATTCCGTTCAGCTCCCACCACTCTTCATCCGTAAGCCTCTTATCGCTGACAAATTCATAATGGGAATAGACGCTTCCTCTGCTGAGATACAGCTTCCCCTCTACCGGAACCACCACATAGATATCGTCAAAATATCCCGTTCCAAGGGAAAGATAGATCCCTGTACTGGAGCTGATATCGGATATCAGCATATCGCTGAGTTCTATATTAGGATAATCCTCATTTACAATAGCATCGAGAAAGTTGATGGAAACATTCTCCATAGTGCCGCCATATCGGAGCAAACTCTCCTTTTCCTCCTCACTCAGCGGTTCATCCTTCAATATCTTCTTAGAACAGGTAATTAGCAGCTGCAGCAGCTCCATATACTCCTTTGCCCCCTCCTTTAAGCTCTCGTTCATCATATGATGCTTCTCTAAGAGGGAAATGGTATACTCCGTCAGATAATACAGCTTGCTGTAAAGCTCCGGATTCGGCTCCACATACTGGCATTTGGAGTATTTCACCGGTTCGCCCATCTCTGCCATGGCCTGCTTACCATACAGGACGGTATCATGCTTCAGCTCCGTATAAGAGCCTAACGCCGTATTCAAAGCCTTGTTCTTCCAGGCCTGGGTCGTCATAAAGAAGGGCATCCCGGAATTGGGTTCATATTCCTTCAAGGCATCCTGTAAGGTCCAAAGCCAGCCGAAATAGAGATTGGAGGACCAGTCCTCCGGCTGCATAGCAGCAATGCTGTCCTTCCATAGCTTATAATTCTCCGTATACCCCGGCCAGTCATCCTGGGGCCTGTATACCTCGAACTGAAGCTGTTCCGCCAGGCCGCTTCCCAGCACTCCCATGACATCCAGACCGCTGGGGATCGGGCGCAGGATGGGCTCGATGAGATCCTGGAGAATATCGCTGTCCAGAATGTATCTCTGCCCCATGAACCGGAACTGCTTTTCCGTCTGCAGAGTGGTTTCTACCGTCTTCCCCTGTATCCGGGGATCGGGTAAAGCCTCCACCGCCTTCTCCAGCTTCGCCGCATATACTTCATCATGAAAGATTTCCGGGTCCTCCTGTTCTCCAAAGACCTCACGCCTCAGTTTGTTCAGGGTAAATACATCGATATCATCGGATAATCCCACATAATCCGAGGTGGGAAGGAAGATATTGGACCAGAGCTGAGCATCACATATCTGCTCCGACTCGGCAAAAGCAGTATAGGCAACCAGCAGCGACTTCAGTACATTCTCATATTGATATACCCCATCGATGTAAAAAGGATAGGGAACGGTGCCAAACCACATCATGGTACGGAAGAATCTTCCCAGCTCTTCCGTCCTGGTATAATGCCCCCGTACAATGAACTGGGTATAGTCCAGATCATGTTGGAGCAGCGGGGATTCTGCAATGCTGCCGGCCTCCTCGCACAGCTGGTATTCCCGCCGGGCCAGATCCGCCAACTCCCCGTCCACGGCAACCGGCGGCTCCGGGGTCTGGAGCAGGAGCATCCTTGCCACCAGAAAATACACCACATTGCTCTTTTGAAGCTCCTTCAATTGCTCATCCTTAAGCTGCTGATACAGCTGGATGGATTTCTCCAGCATCTGCCCCGTCATGAGCTCCAAGTCCTTATAAAGATAATCTGCCTCTATGTGAATAAGGGATTTGTCATAAAATTGATGATAGAGGTGGAGCACGCTGTCTGCCGTGATAAAATTAGGCACGCCGCTGTATTCATTATTATCATAGGTGTAGTGCATCTTCGTTCTCTGTGTCGGAAGCACCACAAATCCATTATTGGCCAGCATTCTGATCTGTTCCTTGGTGAAACCGGAAAACTGATCTATATTCTCGATGTTGGACAGGTCTTCTGCGATCCGGTAAGACGGTACCTTTGCCTCATATTGAGGTACAGTATACAGCATTCTCTCGAGCTTAACTGTATTTACCGATGCCCAGTCTGCATCCAGCTTCATCCCTGCTGAAGCCGTATTCTCGTCCGCCGGACTCTGGGACACCTGGTTCTGAGGCTCTCTTTCCTCTTCTGCCGCAGCCTCCGTCGGGATCGCTGTAATATCCTCCGCCGGATCCTTTGGCTTTTTATTCTGGCAGCCGGTCAGAAGCAGGCAAAAACACAAAAGAAGTGCAGCTGCCCTGTTGGTTATTCTTTTCCAATTCTTCATCATAATTCCCCCCTATTCCGCTCTTACTACCTGATTATTCCTGAGCATAAGATATTCCTTCCCTTGCCCATGGATCAGCCGGATGCGGTTCTCGCCGCATAGCTCTACCCCGGTGATCTCCTGGTATTCCTCACTTTGTGCCAGCATCAGAAAGCCAAAATCATACCATGCATAGACAAACAGCTTATCTCTCCCCTCTTTCGTCCGGGAAAGGAATACAATTTCCTCTCCTCGGGTGCTCACCAGATCACCGATCTCAAAGTCCGTCCAGTTTCCTGCAATCTGTGAACCGGTCCATTTTTTCACCAGTCCAGCCTCTCCGTAATTAAAAACAAACAGCCGGTTCCTTTCTTCCCTGTCATAATAGGTGCTCTTCCTTACTGCAGTCACAATCTCGATCATCCCGTCGCCGTCCACATCCCCAAGCTCCAGCTTCCAGGGCTTCAGCCCTGTGAAATCATTCTCATACATCCTTGCCCATTCCCCACTGTCCTCACGCTCCAGCACCAGAAAAAGGTCGCCGTAATCCGGTTCCTCCTTCCCTGTGCCGACCAGCAAAAAGGCTCTGCTTCCGTCCATCGCATAATCAATGATTTCTTCCTTTTCTTCCAGGACTTTTCCCAATTCCTTCAAAATCCGAAGCCCTTCTCTGTCCGCCTGCCGGTGAATGCCGGCCCCCAACAGGATTGCCGTTATGCCAAGAGCCGCTCCGGCTGTCAACAGCATCGCTCTTTTCCGCAGCATAATCAGCCTCCTCATTTTACCTATATTTTACTACGCTATCCCATCTATGGCAATAGATGGGATAGCCAAAAAATCTTAAGTTTTTCATAAGGAAAGCATCCGCCTGTTAGATAATTTCCAGCCCGTCCTTATCCGGAAGGGGAGGGAATTTGCTGGCAGGCAGTGTCTGGTACCAGAATGCCGTAGATGCAATATCATCCTGCAGCGGCAAGTAACGGCCCCCGCTTCTCCATCCCAGCGCCTGGATCGTAACCCGGATTTCCTCCTCAAAGCGGATGGGGTCCGTCAGATGGAAGCGGTACATGCCAAAACGCTTCTGCGACTTGTACAGAACATCCTGTCTAACCACCTGGAGACCGGTATAGGGAGTACTGAAGGATACGTATTTATCATGGGTTGCCGGATCTTCAAAATTATAGGAGCCGCAGAAATAATCCTCCGTACCCGTTCCGCAGATGGTGGGATACTCCCGATCCCCGTCCATATAAAATTTAATCTCCCCTTCTCCCCACCAGGAGTTGTTATTCACTCCCCAGGCAAGATAGGTTCCCACATAATGGCCTTTTCCCTTTACATCATCCAGAATGGTATATACCTCCTTATAGGGGAGGGGATTCACCCGGCGGAACTGCGCATGGAAATAAGCCGCATCCTCCGGTATCTGTGTCAGCGTGTAATCAATCTGATAATAGATCGTCATTTCCCTGTCATCCAGATTCTCCAGCTCTATCCGGCAATGCTTCCGGAAGGGCATACTCCAATAGCAGTTAAAAGCGCTGCCCGGATTCACACAGACGGCCAGTGAAGACAATTGGAAATATTCCTGCCAGCCGCAGCAGAAGAAATCACCAATGGGACACTCTACCGACGGGTTCTCCGAATGATCCCAATAAATGCGAAGGATCGTGTTCCTCCATACTCCCGTAGGCGTCATCCAAATGTGTTGAATGGCTCCCGGCCCTTCGATGTCGGCAATAACCAGCTTTGATGCCGGCGGTATCGCAAAATACGGATTTACCTTCCAGCCCTTCCCCAGGTCCCTGGCTGCTCTTCCCGCCGTGCCCTGCTCCAGTTCACAGCTTCCTCCCTGCCCCTTTTCTCCGGTAATGTTCTCCGGGCTGATGGAACGGGTTACCGCGTCGGACAGCCTTGTAAGATTCTCCATGTTGTTAAAGCTAAATGATTGATACATATGCTCTCTCCTTTTATTGTTATTTCATTTCATTAATACTCTTGCGTAAAATCCACTTGATTCTGAAGGGGCCTGTCTTTTATATAACATTCCAGGTTATGCAGGAATATACTCAATCTTCTCCTGTCATTGGTAGGGGACCCGCCCGATGTGTGGGGAGTAAGTATGACATTGGGCAGTTCCCATAACGGGCTGTCCTCCGGCAGCGGTTCCGGATCGGTTACATCCAGTCCCGCGCCTCCGATCCGGCCTTCTGTAAGCGCCTTGATCAGGGCTTCCTGATCAATCAAGCTTCCTCTCCCAATATTAACAAGGAATGCCCCCGGCTTCATGAGACGAAGCTTTTCCTCCGATATCAGCCCTTTCGTCCTATGGGTATTAGGAAGTGCCAGCACCACATAATCCGATTGAGCCAATACCTCATCTATTTCTTCCATGGTATACAATCCGTCCACATAATCCGGAGCCGGTGTCCGGCTGCGCTTGATTGCCAGTACCCTGGCTCCCCAGGCCTTCGCCCGCTTTGCGATCTGGCTTCCGATGTCCCCAAGGCCCAGAATACCTATGGTAGAACCGAAGAAATCCTTGGTTTCCCAGCCGCGCACCCATCTCTTCTCGGCTTTATAATAGGCATACTCCTGCAGATTACGGTTATGGGACAATATCATGGCAAATACATGCTCTGCGATGGGCTGACCGAACACTCCGCTGGAAGTGGATATCCGGATATCCTTATTGCAGTATTCCTCCGGCTGAGTATATCCATCGGCTCCCGCACTGGGCAGATGAAGCCAGCGCAGTTTCTTTGCCCAGCTCTTCTGTTCCTTCGTCAGCCATCCGAAGATAATCTCCGCATTTTCAATCATCTCCCTGGTTACCTTCCTTGCCTCGGCAACCGTAACCGAGATGCCCGGTGCCGTATTTATAATATCTTCCCGCTGTTCCTCATTCATTGGGAAAATAGAGGTTGTAATAACTAACAATTCCAATTTCTCATTCATATACAATTCCTCCTGTCAATTAAAAATCACTTCCATGGCTCCAGTCTAGCACGGCATGCTTTTCTATGCAAGCAATTAGAAGCAATGCTTTCGTCCTGGCTTATACTATGTAAAAAAACAGGACATACTAATACTCCTTTCATTTATTATACGAAAAGGCACAGGGAGGCAATTCAATGCGCACAAACAACCGCTTGACCAGGGCTTATCAGAATGCAAAGCTTGAATATTTTGATGAAAGCTCAAAATACATCTTTTTCAGCGATGTTCACCGGGGTGACGACAGCGTCTCCGATGAATTCGCACGAAACCAGAATCTCTTTCTCCATGCCATGAATTATTACTACAGGGAAGGGTATGTCTACGTGGAGGCGGGGGACGGCGACGAGCTCTGGGAATATCCGAAGTTCAAACATATCCGCCTGGCCCATACGGATGTTTTCATCGTTATGAAGAAATTCTTCGATGCCGGACGTATGATCATGCTCTATGGAAATCATAATATTTATCTGAAATCAAAATTGTATGTGAAGGATAATTACTTCACCTTTTATGACGAATATAACCAGGAGCGGGTGGAATTATTCCGGGATCTGGTTCCTCTGGAGGCTCTGATATTAAAGCATAGAGAGACCGGTCAGGAGATTCTCACGGTACATGGGCACCAGGGAGATGTGATGAATGATCAGCTCTGGTTCCTTTCCATGCTGCTGATGCGTTATTTCTGGCGTTTTATGCATGTGGTGGGCTTCGAGAATCCCTCCAGCCCCGCCAGAAATCTATATAAACGCCACAAGGTGGAGCGTGCCTATAAAAAGTGGATTCAAAAGCATAAGATGATGCTGATCTGCGGGCACACCCATCGGCCAAAGTTCCCGAAGAATGAAGAGCTGCCCTACTTTAATACCGGCTGCTGCATTCATACCAGAGGAATATCGGGTATTGAGATTATCAACGGAACCATCCTTATGGTGAACTGGAGACTTGTGGCGGATGAGGATGGCGTCGTACGGGTTCAGCGGGTGGTTGCCCGCGGACCGGAGCCGATTGAAAATTATGATTGTAAGAAACACCCGTATTCCTCCAATTGTGCCAGCTGTGAGGAGGATGATGAGTAAAACCTGCCAGGGATATTATCTTGCCGTTATTTAATAAAAGTAAGAGATCGTGGGTACGCTATTTCTGGAGGCAATTAGGTTGGACTTTGCAGGCCGCCGAAGCGGCAGATGGAGGTTAATATGAAGGTAAGAGATATTATGACGAAGGATGTTGCCAGCCTGCGCTGTGATGATTCCATCGAACACGCAGCCCAATTAATGAAGCAGTATAATTGCGGTTCTCTTCCGGTATGTACCCAGAACAAGCTGGTCGGGATCATAACTGACCGGGATATTGCAGTCCGTTCTGTAGCCTCCGGTAAGGATACCTCCAGCCAGAGGGTCGGTGATATTATGACGAAGGATGTTACTTTTGCCAATCCCGAGACCGATGTGGATGATGCGGCCCGATTAATGAGTGACCGTCAGATCCGGCGGCTTCCCGTGGTAGAGAATAACAGCCTGATCGGGATCGTTGCTCTTGGTGATATTTCCTTAGAGCCTGCCTGTCAGGATTGCGCCGAGGATGCGCTGAAGAACATTTCCATGCCGGGCTAGTACCATCTTATCCGTCAAATATTACAGAATGAGAGAAGGAGGCGGCTGAAACATCAGCTGCTTCCTTCTCTCTTATTGAATACAGGACAGCGTGTTTTTTCGATCCGCGGAAAGTTTTGCGGTTATAATCATATAAACTATTGATATTTCATCGAATAATAAGGTATAATACAAGCTCTATATTCAGGTCACCCAGGCAGATGCCTTTGCAGGCGGAAATTATGATCTGTATAATTAGCGAAAGGGGATATCCATGCTGACTTTATATCGTAATTACTTGTCATATCTTTGCATTTCCGGCATAACAGTAAATCGTACCTTATCCGATTTATATCATCAATCCTCTATTCCTTCCCATCAAAATCAGAATTTAATTACTAATTATGGTGATGATGAGTTGAATTGTTTTCTTATTGACCTGATTAAGTCTTCGGAATATTGGATTGATATTGAAACTGATATAAGAAACAACGCTTTGGTTTCTAATTATCCTCGGCTGGCAGACTTAATCCAGTATATGCATGACATTGAAGCCTCAATGGAAAAGCATAAATTAGTATTAGAGGAAACCTATTATAATTACCCTCCACTGGCAGACTTCCAAATAGAAGATTCTATAGTCAAGGATATCAATATAGATATGAGAGAACAGACATGTGTGATAACCCTGGAAAATGTACTTTGTTATGGCGGCAGGAGAAAAAATAAAAGCATACCCGTTAATGTTAATCCGGCAACATTAAGCTTCATCAATATACATAAAATAGAGATGAAAGGTGAAAGCAGCTTCATAGGTCCTGGAAGTAACCATGTTGACATGCATCATGTCATGAAAATGCCAGGGGGACAAATAGGCTTTTGTCTGTATATTGAAAATGGATACGAATGTCTTATATTGCAAATCACATGCACTGATATCAAGGCAGATATTTTAGAGAATAGTTCAGAGTAAAAAATTTTATTCTTCATCGCCACAGCCAGACAGTGATGATTGTGCAATATGCGTAAATGCAGTATAATGAAGTCTGTCGGCCGATCATCTGCAATTTACAAAAGGAGGACCCGAATGAAAAATATCAAATCTCACCCCGGAAAGAAAATAAAATGGCTGTCCATCGTTTATCTGCTGCTTCGTTTATCTGTAATCATCGTCATTATTGATCAAATCAGAACCAGGGATTATGAGAACATATTCCTTTGCATCTTAACCTTAATTCTATTCATGGTGCCCAGCTTCATAGAGAAGAGAGTCCATATTGATATTCCCGATACCCTGGAGGTAATCATCCTGCTTTTCATCTATTCTGCTGAAATTCTGGGAGAGATCAATTCTTACTATCTTATTTTCCCCTACTGGGATACGACGCTGCATACCCTCAACGGCTTCCTTGCCGCCGCTATCGGTTTGTCGCTGATTGATATATTAAATAAAAACGATAAATTTGCCATCTCCCTCTCCCCGGTATTCGTAGCCCTGGTGGCTTTCTGCTTCTCTATGACCATCGGTGTGGTCTGGGAAATGTTTGAGTTCGCCATGGATCGATTCCTTGGCTTTGATATGCAGAAGGATACCTATCTGACCACCATCCGGTCCGTACTGCTGAATGAACAGGGGTTAAATGTACCGGTGAAGGTTACGATCGACAGCCTTTCGGTCAACGGGGAGTCCTGGAAGGCCTATATCGATATCGGACTCATTGATACCATGATGGATTTGGTCGTTAATTTTATCGGCGCTTCCGTATTCTCCACCTTTGGATATTTCTATATCAAGCAAAGAGGCAAAGGGAATTTTGTCAAACGGTTTATTTTAAAATCCAAGATTCCGGCACAGCCCTCGGAGAAGGAAGGCCTCAGTGAAAGCAGTTGAGCAGAGCTTAATTAGCTCTGCTCAACTATACGTCATGACAGCCTTAAAAATCAGATTCGTTCCACCGGCACCCATATCTCGCTGTAGGTATCCGCAGGATTTTCACACGGCGGAGCATACATCTCAATGTTATAGTTTCCCCCAAGCTTATAGTCCTTGCAATTAGGCAGCCATTCATTCCAGATTGCAGTGTTCACCTTCTGAAGCGCCTCGGGCAAAGCTCCCCTGCAAGGGAACACCGCCCATGAGCCTGCCGGAATAGTCCTTGTAACATACCCTTCCGGTATCTCATTCCAAGGCACATAGTTGTCTGCAATAAGATAGTCAAACGGCTGTCCGTCGCTATCAATGCAAACACCGTACATTCCGCAAACCTTCTTATCCTCTTTCGCCGTGTGCTCCTGCCAGAACGCAGGAATCTCCCGGTAGGCCGTCTCCGCAGAGAAGTTCCTTAAAACTCCCATTACCGTAAATGCCGCTTTTTCTACAATTTTGTACTCCATCATGTTTCCGCCCTCCAAGGTCAGTTTTATTCTTACGGGTGCAAATGCCCTGAGGCTTGCCCCCTTTTCCTTTGCAGCGGAGGGTGAGATGCCATGAAACCGCAGGAAAGCCTTTGCAAAGCTGTCAGGAGAATCATAGCCGTATTTCAGTGCGGCATCAATCACCTTCCTATTCGAGCAGGAAAGCTCCTGCGCCGCCAGTGACAGGCGGCGGTTTCGAATATATTCCCCCACCGTAAATCCACATAGCACGCTGAAGATCCGCTGAAAATGAAAGGCAGAAACATATGCACATCCGGCAATCTCCTCGATATCCATCGGTTCGGTAATATGTTCTTCCATATACCAAATCGCATTTTGAATCCCTTCTGTCCAACTGTTCATAATTCATCTCCTCTTGCTTCCTGACGTCAGTTCCCTCTGCTGTAGTGCCCGTCATAAGCACCTGTATGTATCATAACAGGTTTACATCATGACCGCCCGACTTTCCCTGCGAAGCTTTGTCGGCACACAGACATCGGTGCAGGATCCATATCTGCGTAAAGAATACCCTGACCAGAGAATACCCCTCCGGAATACTGGCGGCAGTTTCTCATGCTGCTTGTCCGGAGGGGTGTTTGATTTATCCCTTCATCGCATCTACATTCAATTTATCAATTATCCCGGGAAATACGGCTTTCTCAGATTATCCCGGATAAATCCTCAAATTTTCATTATGACTAATCCAGATATGCAGAAGGTGCCGCCGGTTTCCCCATCTTCCTCTCAATCCAGGTGACCGCAAAGAACGATGCGATTCCCCAGAAGCATCCGAATACAATTGCCAGTATTCCGAAGGGGGATCCGATCAGCTGCCAATATACAACTGCAACCGAACCCACCAGAATGGAGATCAAGCCTGCATTCTTCGTTGCATTCTTTACTGCCAGCCCAAGGCCGTAAGCAGCGAAGGGACCCGCCGAACGAAGAGCGAAAGCAAAGAGATTCAAGGTAACAAGGCTTATATTAAATAAAGCGATACCCATACTGACCACACAAATTATCACATTGCTTATCCTGGTAATTGTGATCAGCTTTCTGTCTTCCACATTCTTATTAATGTATTTCTGGTAGATATCTTTTGTTATAATGGTAGACGCACAGAGCAGATTGGAATCCGCACTGGACATGGTGGCCGCCACAATCGCAGCCGCCACTGCACCGGTAATCCAGGCCGGAGCATAATTCGTAGTGGCATACATCAGCGCTGTCGTACCTGCTCCGTTATCCAATCCAGGATTTTCTGCCAGGGCAACCAAGCCGATGATGGTTGGTATAAAGGCCAACAGCGCCATCATGATACCGGACAGAAGCGATGCTTTCTGTGCCGTCTTGGCATCCTCGGCGGAGGAGAAGCGGCTGACCATCTCCGGTCCCGATAAGAAGGTACAGAAATAGTTAAAGATCAACCCGATAATCGTTACAATGCCCACCTTGGTTACATTGAATTCTGCCGCAGGCAGGGCTGCCGATATCGCCTGCCATCCGCCCGCACCATTGATAATAAAGGGCAGGGCGATCAAAAGTCCAAAGAATATAATCAAAAACTGAACCACATCGGTAATGGCGTCTGCCAGCATTCCTCCCATGGTTGTATAGAAGATAACTACAAAGCCCGCTATCAGAATACATACATTGAGAGGCAGTCCCGTCAGGGAGCTCACTACGGTTCCTGAAGCAAGAATCTGGGATGCCGTCAGGCAGAACAGGGATACTACATTCAACACTGCCGTAAACAACCCGGCAGTTGGCCCAAACCTTCGATGTACTACCTCCGGTATGGTAACGGCCAGGGTTTTACGAATCCTAGGGGCAAAATACGCCAATGGGATCATTGCAACTGCCGCAGCCAGCACATACCAGGCGGCGCTCAAGCCCCAGCCCGAGAATGCCCTTGCCGCAACACCGGTGGTGCTGCCGCCCCCGATATTATTAGCGGATAGAGAGGACGCCACCATAAACAGGCCCATTCTTCTTCCAGCCAGCATATAATCCACACTGTCCTTAATAATATACTTATTTGTTAGAAAACCAACCAACAGCATACCAATCATGTAAACAATGACAATAATTAACGGAACAACCTGTACTTGCATTCACATACCCTCCTTATTGGGTTAAAATAGTTACAAATGCATTCATGATGCCTATATCCTACAAGTTCTATGTGTCATCCATTCTGTCAACTGAGCTGTCTGTTTTTTGCTGCTGTTTCCTTATGAAGCTTGATATATTGAATGTAGCATATGGTTACCTTACTTATGATAATACGTATTCTCCAGCGGCAGCTTCGTCCTG
Source organism: Anaerotaenia torta (assembly GCF_050433395.1). Classification (NCBI taxonomy): domain Bacteria; kingdom Bacillati; phylum Bacillota; class Clostridia; order Lachnospirales; family Lachnospiraceae; genus Anaerotaenia; species Anaerotaenia torta. The sequence continues at coordinate 729,140 of NZ_JBNPXH010000001.1, read as the reverse complement.
AAGATGCCGTCCTTTTTATAATAAGCATTCTGGCAGGCGGGAGCACCCATAACGGCTACGATCTCTCCGATACCCTTTGCACCGTAGGCCAGGTCCGCCCGGTTCTTTTCCACCAGATGCAGCTCAATCTCCGGCATCTGGCTGGCCTTAAACAGCCCCAGAGTTCCCAGCTTCACCTGAGGAACGCCGTTCTTCAGAGGGAAATCCTCCGTCAGTCCATATCCCAGAGCCATTGCGGCACCGCCGTCTACCTGCCCGGAGAGGCTGAGGGGATTGATTGCCTTCCCCACATCGTGGGCAGCAACAATCTTCACCACCTTGCCCTCCTGGTCCAGAATATAGAGCTGGGTGGCATAGCCGTATGCCACATGGCTTACAGGGTTGGGCTTGGGAGAGCCGATGGGATCCGATTTGAACTCATATTCTCCCAGATACTCCTTCCCTTCCAGCTCCTCCAGCGTCAGACCACTGTCCAGATCAGCCTTCAGTGCCGCGGAAGACTGGTGTGCCGCTTCACCGGCAAATACCGTCTGACGGGAGGCTGTTGTTGTTCCGGAATCCGGAGTATACCTTGTATCAGGCTGTTCTATGACGACGACATCCCTGGACAGTCCTGCGGTTTCACAGACGATCTGAAGCAATACGGTCTGCAGTCCCTGTCCGATGGCTGCCGCGGAAGATCTGACATGAACCTTGCCGTCCATCACCTTCAGGTTACAGCGGCCAATATCCCTCACTCCCACGCCAAGTCCTGCATTCTTCATACCACTGGCAATTCCCACATAATAATTGGGATCTGCCTCATATTGATCAAAGGCTTCCTTCACCGCTTCCAGAGTCTCCGCCATTGCGGTGCCCTCATCTGCAATCTGTCCGTTGGGCAGGGACTGTCCGGGACGGATTGCATTGCGGTAACGGATCTCCCAACCGGAGAGGCCCGCCTTTTCCGCCAGCAGATTAATCAGCGGTTCCACCACCGCACAGGACTGGGTAACGCCAAAGCCGCGGAAGGCTCCGGCCGGAGGGTTATTGGTATAGTATGCATTACCCTCTACATCCACATTCTGATAATTATAAGGTCCTCCGATATGGGTACAGGCCCTTTGCAGTACCGGTCCTCCCAGGGAGCCATAGGCTCCCGTGTCCGAGGTGAGTCTCGCCTTTAACCCCTGAATAATGCCGTTTTCATCACAGCCGATCTTACAATAGATCTCCATAGCATGGCGTTTCGGATGATAGTTGATACTTTCCTGACGGCTGAAGGAAACCTTCACCGGACGCTTGGTAAGATAAGCGCACAGGGCTGCCTGGTGCTGGACACTCATGTCCTCCTTGCCGCCGAAGCCGCCTCCCACAATGGCGCTCTGAATGCGTACCGCTTCCTGGGGAATGCCCAGATAGTTGCTCAGCTCATGATATTCGTCATAAATACCCTGTCCGCCGGTAATTACAAATATTCCGTCCCCGTCCGGCATAGCTACGGCTGTCTCCGGCTCCATAAAGGCGTGCTCCGTGGGCGGAAGGGAGAAGGTTGCTTCCACAACATATTTAGAATCCGCCAACGCTCTTTCGGCATCGCCCCGCTTCACCTCCTGATGGCTGTAGAGGTTATTCTCCGGTACAATGAACTTACCAAAGAGGGTGTAGCCTTCCCCATGAATCTGAGGCGCTCCCGGCTCCATGGCCTCCTTCGGAGAGCACACGGGTGTCAGCTCCTCATATTCCACTTCCACGGCTTTTGCCGCCTGGATTGCCTGCTCCCTGGTCTCCGCAACCACCATTGCCAGGGTGTCTCCGATGCATTTTGTCTCTTCGCCGATGGCAATCATCCCCGGCCAGTCCTGGGCCAGATGTCCGATGTAGCGTTTCCCCGGAATATCCTCGGCCGTATAGACCGCCACTACTCCGGGAAGGGCTAGAGCCTTCTCCTTGTTAATGGACAGAACCTTCGCCCTGGCGTATTTACTGAATACATTCTTGCCGTACAGCATTCCTTCCAAATAATAATCATCGGCATACATGGCCGTGCCCAGGGTCTTGGGAGCCGCATCCACGCGGTGCACCTTGTTCCCCACACGGGCTTCCTGCTCCTCCGACGGAATCTCAGTTCCCTCTCTCAGCATCTTAGCCGCCAGAAGGATTGCTTCTTCTATCTTGAGATAGCCGGTACAACGGCACATATTATTACGGATGGCGAATCTGACTTCTTCTTTGGTAGGATCGGGATTCTGGTCGACAAGACATTTGCCGCATACCACCATTCCCGGGATACAGAAGCCGCATTGCACTGCTCCTGCCTGGGCAAAGGCATACGCGAATACATCCCGTTCCCTGTCGGTAAAGCCTTCGATGGTCTGGATCTTCTTTCCCTCCAGCCTGGACAGCTTCTGCACACAGGACCGGGAGGTCTTGCCGTCAATGATAACCGTACAGGTACCGCAGGCCCCCTCCTTGCAGCCATTTTTTACGGAAGTGATTTTCAGCTCGTCACGGAGAAAATCCATGAGGGGCATATCTTGTTCCGACTCGTATACCTGATCGTTAATATTCACTGAATACATATCCGATACCTTCCTTTCTTATCAGAATTGCTATATATGTCTTCCGCCTGTGTGTGAGGGAGCACCATGCCCTCCTCCCAGCCACAGGCTGAACTGTTACATCTGCCTTGTATCAATATCAACCAGTTCCTTTGCTTCCTCCGCCGGAACCAGCAGCACATCGGGTAAATTCACCATTATAATCTTCTTACCTCCCACATCTCCGGTCAGAGCCAGAAGCTCCTCGTAATAAGCCTTTCCGAAAATACATGGATTGCCGACAATCCCTTCGTAGGAAAGAGCGGCTATATTTTTCTCCGAATGAAGGAAGCCTTCTATTAATCTTTCAATGGAGGCAGGGCGAAGATAGGGCTGGTCGCACACACCAAACAAAACGCCTTCCATCATGGGGTCCTGCTCCAGGGCCTTTAACAGCCCCAATTGCAGAGAAAGGGAAATTCCCAGCTCCGGCTCCTCATTTCTTACGGGAAGAAAGCCGTACTGCAGTGCCGCTTCCAGAATTTCATCATACTGCGTAACAATAATTTTAGGAGTACAGGACAGCTTCTGCATAATCTCCAGGATGGGCAGATACATCTTCCTGCCGTCAATCAGATCCAGCAGCTTTATGCCCTGATACCTGGTGCTGCTGCCTGCTGCCAAAAGTACAATACCTACATTTTTTAAATTAATTTAATCTCACCCCTGACTAATCTGTCCTATCAAGCGAAATGCTTCTTACCCGGAACCATTCTTTACTGCTGCTCCCCGTCCTTCTTACGTGGCAGCACCTGGTTCAGCAAGATAGCTGCCAGGGTTGCCAGCACCACGGGGGACTTTCCAAAGATGGTGTCCACCCAGGAAGGGAACTTCGCCAGGCTGTCGCTTACCTGCGTCAGCCCCATGCCCAGAGCCACGGAAAGCCCTACAATAGAAGAACTGCGGTAATTCATGGGCTCCTGGAAAATCAGCCTCAACCCCGTCATGGCAATGGAGGCAAATACGGAAATCGTGGCCCCTCCCAGTACACATTGGGGAATCGTGGTCAGCAGTGCGGAGAACTTCGGTATTACTCCGGCAAACAGCATCAGCACCGCCGTCAGCCCGAATACCATCCGGTTCACCACCTTCGTGGTGGCTACAATCCCCACATTCTGGCTGTAGGTGGCGGTTGACAATCCTCCCAGGAAAGAACCCAGGATATTGGTGACACCATATGCCACAATGCCGCCCTGAAGCTCCGTGTCCGTAGGCTCCCTGTCCAGGCCGCCTGTGGTGGTAGCCGTAAAATCACCGATGGCCTGAACTGAATTTATAACAAAAAGTATGGACATTGCCACAATACTTGAAAATTCAAATTTCATTCCGAAATGCATCACTCCAGGCATCTGCAGGATTCCTGCCTCCCCGACTCCGGCAAAATCAATCATACCCAGGCAGAGGGCGGCCAGATAACCTGCGATAATGCCAAAAAGAATCGATGCAAGCTTAAATATGCCCTTGCAAAAATGATTCAAAACAGTTACCACCACTAAGGTAAAGATCGCCACCAGCCAATTCTTCCAGGAACCGTATGTGTCGCTTCCTTTCCCTCCCGCCATGTAATTCACCGCTGTGGGATACAGGGACAGTCCTATTGTGAACACTACGGTTCCTGTAATCAAAGGAGGAAATAGAATCCGAAGCTTCTTTACAAATATTCCTACAACAATGGCGCATATACCGCCAATCAACTGTGCTCCCAATATGGTGGCAATATCATAGCTTCCGGCTATTGCCTGTAAGGTAGGCAGATAGGCAAAGCTTACACCCAGAATCATCGGCAGTCCGGACCCTAATTTCCCGGCAATGGGAAATACCTGAATAATTGTAGAAATCGCTGCGATTACCAGGGACGCCTGTACCAGCATTACTCTGTCGATCTGGCCTAACCCCGCCTCACCGGATACAATCAGCGCCGGTGTTACACAGCCAACAATCATTGCCACCAGATGCTGTAACGATAAGGGAAATAATTGGCTAAACCCCGGAATCCCGTTTAGCTCAAAAACGGATCCGTACTGTCTTTGTTTCTTTTTCATCTATTCCTCCGAAATATGTCTTTATTCTGTCGCCTCCATGCCTTCCTCCGTATCTTTCCCAAAACCGCCGGGGCCTTACGGCTCCCGCGGTTTCAGGCTTTCGATCTGATTCAGCATAAGCTGTTTACACATGTCAAAATATCCTTCCACATCAAACTCGTCTTTATTAATCAGATACTGAATGGTTGCTCCCTCCATCAGAGAGATAAAGGTAAAGGGAAGCAGCTCCCTGCTTTTCGCATCCATCCATGGGCAGTACCGATCCAGAACTTCTCTGATCTCAACCTTCCATTTTGTATAGGACTGATTGAATTTCTCATGAATTTCGCTATGGATCTTACTCTGCACCCAGAAATCCACCTCGGCAAAATCATACTTATGCTTCGTCATGATCAGCCGCTTCTTTTGATTAATGAAGACATCCAGCTGGCTGCTAAGGTTGTCCTTGCTATGCTTTTTTTCCTTGCGGCGCGCGGCATAGCACTCTTCAAAAATATAATCCTGAAGAGCCAGCATCAGCTCGTTTTTTGTCTTATAGTAATAATGTACATTGGACTGAACCATCTTCGCTTTTTCAGCAATCAGATGCATGCGGGTTCCGGCAATGGTCTGCTTATTCACTACGTCCAGGGCAGCATTCATAATGCGTTTGTTCTGGACGTTGCCCATCTCTGAATTCAGCCCCGTCTCACTGTTGTTTTTCTTTAACATAATCCCGGCGGCTTGCCGCTTGTCCTTGTTTACTGTCCTGCTGGCATTGTTCTTTGATGCTTCTTCCATACTCTCTCCATTCCCCGCCTGATCGCAGCATTTTCTCCAAAGTAAAGGGGTATTCCTATTCTGCCTTGACGGCAATTGCCTCAATTTCCACCAGACCGCCCTTGGGCAGCTTCGCTACCTGAACGCAGGAACGGGCAGGGGCTTCTCCCTGGAAATACCCGGCATAGATTGCATTTACTGTTGCAAAGTCATTCATATCCTGCAAAAATACGGTTGTCTTAATAACATCCTGATAGGTCAATCCCGCTTCCTTCAGAATCTCTCCCAGATTCTTCAGACTCAGATGAGCCTGGGCTTCCACGCCTTCCGGCATCTCCCCGGTAACGGGATCCAGGCCCAGCTGGCCGGAGGTAAACAGGAAGTCGCCTGCCTTCACTGCATGAACATAGGGTCCAACTGCTGCCGGCGCATTGGCCGCATTAATAACTTCCTTCTTCATAATAATCTCCATTCCGCCGGAACGCCTCTGAAGCGGCTTCCGGCCCTTATCTTTTTATTTTATTTGTCTTGGTTTACAACTTCGATTTCCGCTTTAAAAGTCCTGTCTCGGTCCCCGGTGCACATAGCGTCCTTCCTTCTCCAGAAGCACTCTGCCCTTCTCCGCCACCACCTTACCCATTAACAGCACCTGGTCGGCACAGCCCTTTACGGCAAAGCCTTCATAAGGAGTATAATCGCATCTCTGAAGCTGCTCAGCGGCTGTAATCACTCCCTGATATTCCGGATCCCATATAACCAGATCCGCATCGCTGCCCTCCCGGATGGCGCCCTTCCTCGGATACATTCCGAAAAGCTTTGCCGGGTTGGTGGACAGCACTGCACAGAGCTGCTCCTTCGTAATACGGTTCTCCGCCACTCCATAGGTGTACAGCAGGACGGGACGATGCTCTACTCCGGGAATACCGTTGGGTATCCTGGAGAAGTCCTCTCTTCCCCGCTCCTTCTGTCCATGAAAATAAAAGCTGCAATGATCCGTCCCTATGGTATCAACCTGGTTCTCCTGCAAGGCCTTCCAGAGACACCTCATATCCTCCTTCTTGCGAAGGGGAGGGGACAGCACGTATTTGGCACTCTCAAAGTCCTCAAGCCCATATTTTGAATCTTCCAGCAGAAGATATTGGGGACAGGTCTCCACATAGACCCTCTGCCCCTGGGCTCTTGCTGCTTCTACCACCTCATAGCCTTTTTTGGAGCTGAGATGGACGATATTAACCGGGGTCTCCGCCAGTCTCGCAACTGTCAGCAGCTGATGCACCGCATCCGCCTCCACCTCGTCGGGACGGGACAGGGGATGCCCCTTGGGCGACAGATTTCCCAGCGCCTTCTGCTCCCGGATCAGCGTATTCACCAGATCTCCATCCTCGCAATGAACCCCGATGATACCTCCTTCCTCCTCTACCGCCTTAAGTATCTCATACATCAGCCCTGAATTCACCTTAAGGTTATCATAGGCCATGTACAGCTTGTAGGAGGTGATGCCTGCCCTGGTCATGTCCTTCAGTTCCTTCCTTGTATGCTCGTTCCAGTCACTGATGGACATATGAAAACCGTAGTGGCAGGAGGATTTGTCCTGCGCCCTTCTATGCCATGCCTGAAGCGCCTCATCCAGGGTCTCTCCCTTGTTCTGTGTGGCAAAATCCAATACCATGGTCGTTCCGCCGGCTACCGCCGCTCTGGATCCGGTCTCAAAATTATCCGCGGTAAAGAAATCCCCCGCATCCAGATCAAAATGTGTATGGGTATCAATAAATCCAGGGAAGACCAACTTTCCCGCCGCATCAATGACTGCCTCACCCTGAGGGGACAGATTCTCCCCCAGCTCGGCTATGGTTTCCCCGTGGATACGAATATCCAATACGGCGCTTTTCTCGGCTGTTACAACTACTCCGCCTTTTATTAAAAGATCCATATTTACCCCATTTCTGCGCTGCTTTTATGGCTTTTCCCACGGTATACGCCTGTACGCAGGAACAAGTTTGTGTGCGCAGCGCAGACACAAACTTGCTGTCAATGGCTTCCCGCCATCTCCCCTTCCTGCTCAGTTACAGTTATATTATCTTTTACTCCTGATTTCCATCCACTCTGATTATGCCAGCATCAGATAGCGGTAATCCTCATAAACTGCCAGCATCAGCTTTCTGATATCCGCATACAGCCCGCTGGAGGTATCATACAGCCTCACATCCTGTACCTTATCCCCCAGTCTTACCCGGAACAGCGCCTTGTCCATATCCAAGGGAACGAAGCCCTGATTCCCGCTGTCTTCAAATTCCTCTATGGTTCTGAATAAGGTGAATTTCTCTTTGTAAGGAGAGCTGTCATAAGGACAGAAGCTGGTGCAGTTACCGCATTCGTTGCACATATAATCCACATGAATGATCTGTGCCATCCTGGCTCCCGGAACACGGACCGAGATATTGGCCCTGTTGGGACATACCTCCGTACATGCTTCACAGATCAGGTTGCATTCCAGACACCGGCTGCCCTCTTCCTTATCCTCGCCGGGCATTGCCAGATCACCCTTCTTCTCTGCGATCTCTTTTTCATCCAAAGGACTTACCAGAGCCGGCCTGGGCTCAATTCCAAGAATCGCGTTCACCGCCTTGGAGGCATCCCGGATTGCTTCTACTACGGTTGCCGGGCCGTTGGCTCCGTCTCCCACTACATACACATGCTCCTCAGAGGATTCCATGGTAAGGGGATTCAGTTCTGCGACACCTCTGCTGGTGATCTTCAGGCCAAGTCCCTCATAGAAGGAAGCATCCACCTTTTCACCCAGTGAAGCAACTACCGTATCCACATCCAGCTCTATTATTTCCTCTGTTTCCACAGGCTTCTGTCTTCCGGAAGCGTCCATCTCACCCAGTATCATCTTATGGCAGATCAGCTTGCCGTCTCTATGTGCCACCGGTGCAAGGAGCTCCTTTAATTCTACACCATCTTCCAGTGCAAGCTCAAGCTCTTCTTCATCCGCAGGCATATATTTTACCGTACGGCGGTATACAATGAATACATTCTCCACGCCCGGCATACGCTTTGCCGCTCTTGCCGCATCCATCGCGGTATTGCCGGCACCAATGACAGCCACGTTCTTGCCCAGCTTCAGCGTCTCGGGACGGTTCCGGCAGGCCTCCAGGAATTCAATTGCGTTGATTTCCTTATCACATTCAATGCCAAGGGGTGTTCCCTTGTTGGCACCCACCGCCAGGATAATATATTCAAATCCCGCATCCTTAAGCTCCTTCAGGTCATGGATGGGATGATTGAATTCAAACTTGGCACCCATGGCCTTAGCCAGGCTGACATCCTTCTCCACGTCCTCGCTGGGAATACGGAATTCGGGCACGATATATCTTACGATACCGCCGGCCTTCTCGCGCTTTTCAAATACCGTAACCCGGGCTCCTTCCCTTGCCAGGAAGAATGCGCTGGCAATTCCGCCCGCACCGGCACCTACTACGGCTACCTTCTTATCCTTAAAGCGGCCGGAGGGCTTCAATTCCTTCACCAGCTCATCATAGCCCTTCTTCGCCGCCACCAGCTTCGCCCCGCGGATCTGTATGGATTCCTCATAGAAATTACGGGTACATTTATTCATACAGGTATGGCTGCAGATGGTTCCTGTAATAAAAGGAAGTGCGTTCTTGTCGGTAATTACCCGGAGAGCCTCCAGGTATTCGCCGTCCCTCACCAGCTTAAGATAGGTGGGAACATCCTGGTGAATGGGGCACTGCCTGTTACAGGGCGCCATAAAGCAGTCGATCAGCGGAACCTTATCCACGCTCTTCCTGGAAGGCAGGGGCTTTAAGCTCTTGGTATAATGTTTATCCGTCATGACCTCGCTGACCAGCTTCTCCAGCCCTGCTACGTCAACTCCGTCAAACTCCTTATATTCCATCGCATCCAGCTTCCTGGCGATCTGTGTTCCTCTCTGGTAGCCGCCTGTCTTAAGATAGGTGGTAGCCATGGTAACCGGCCAGATTCCAAGCCCGAACAGCTGGTCAATATTAAAGTAATCCGCTCCTCCTGAATAGGAGATACGAAGCTTTCCTTCAAAAGCCCTGGACAGCTTCAGTGCCACCGACAGGGAGAGTGCGCACAGTGCGCGGCCCGACATGTACATCTCCTCGCTGGGCAGTTCCTTCCGGGTAACATCCACGGGGAAGGTATTGGTCAGCTTCACGCCGAACTCCAGTCCCTCCTTATCTGCCAGGCCCCGGAGCCGTCCCAGCATGGGAACCGCATCCTCGAACTGCAGGTCATCCTTGAAGTGGAAATCACCGAAGGCTACATAATCATATCCCATGCTGTCCATAATGTCCCTGGCCGCCTCATAGCCCAGCAGCGTCGGGTTGCATTTTACATAGGTGTTCAGATGCTTTTCCTTCAGCAGATAGGAGGCAATGCTCTCAATCTCCCGGGGAGGACACCCGTGAAGGGTGGACACGGTAACGGAGGTGCATACCTTCGGGGAAATGCCCTCGATATAGGCCTTATCCACCTTTTCAAAACGATCCGCATTCTCCAGAAGATAATCCATGCATTCCTGCCATATGGGAGCCTTGCGGGCATCCGTAATATGATTGATAAAGGTATCGATCTTCTCTGATTTAATACCGGCCAGGTCATAGCCGACACTCATATTGAATACAAAGCCGTCCTCCGCGCCCAGGCCGAACTCCCTGCTGATAACCTTAAGGGCAATCCATGCCTTAATGTATTCGTCCAACGCATCCGGTACCCGAAGCTCTGTGGACCACTCACAGTTATAGCACTCATCCTCTGCCAGAATACAGGGCTTGTTTACAGGAAGATCCTCTCCGTCCAGGATCTGAACCGTCTTCAGCTCGAAGAAGCGGTTGCCTGCATAATAGGCCGCGACAATATTCTGGGTCAGCTGGGTACCCGGACCGGCAGCCGGACCAAAAGGAGTCTCCAGCTTCTCACCGAAGATGTGCAATACCTTGTCTCCCTTCTTTACAAAGGGTCTGCGAACTCCGAATACCCTTCCTGTTTCCTTCTTCTCTGTCATGATCCAATCCATTAAATTATGAAATGGAATCGGCGTCATTCTATCTCCCATTCTCTTATCCTCCTAATCTTATCCATTAATGCTTTCTGCAAGAAGCTGTGCCTGCTGCCTGCAATCTGCCATAGCCTTTGCTTCATCAATATGAAGGAGCTGACGATCCTTCATTAAAACCTTGCCGTTGATCATCGTGGTGACCACCTTGCTGCCATTTAATCCAAATACCATATGGCTGTTGATATTATTGGCAGTAAGGGGTGTCAGCGGATCATAATCCGCTACAATGATATCCGCAGCGGCGTCTTCCTTAAGAACACCCAGAGGTGTCTCAAAGTACCGGTTTGCAATCCTTGCATTGCCCTCAAAGAGCATGGCCGGAACCTCGCTCCAGGCCGCGTTGGCATCGCAGAGATGATGCTTATGCAGCACATTGGCAACCTTGTAGGATTCAAACATATCATTGGTATATCCATCCGTTCCCAGTCCGGTGAGAATTCCCCTGTGGAATATCTCCATGGTGGGCGGGCAGCCGCAGGCATTGCCCATATTGGATTCCGGATTATGAACCACCATGGTATCCGTTTCCTTCAGCAGCTCCATCTCCTGGGGATTCACATAGATACAATGGGCGGTGATGGTCTTCGGTCCCAGGATACCCACATCCATCAAACGGTTCACAATACGCTTGCCGTGGTTCTTAAGAGACGCATGAAGATCCTCAATGCCTTCTGCAACATGAATATGATACCCTACTGTCTCCGGCGTATTCTCCCTGCAGAAAGCGAAGGTGCTGTCAGAGATGGTAAAGGCGGCATGCATTCCCATCATACCCTTCACCATATCATCCGTCTGCTTCTGTGCATACCGGATAAATTCCGCATTCTCCTTGACGCTGGCCCTCATCTTCTCTTCCCCGTCACGGTCGGATACCTCATAACACAGACAGGTCCTTACTCCCAGCTCCTTCGCAGCCTCCGCGATAGTGAACAGGCTGTTCTCGATGCTTCCGAAGCTGGCATGATGGTCAAATACCGTGGTGACGCCGTTCTTAATACAATCAATATAAGTAGCGATCGCGCTCTGCCTGGTCTGCTCCAGGGTCAGATGACGGTCAATGGTCCACCAGAGCCCGTCAAGGATGTCCAGGAATCCCTCCGGATTGTAATTGTTAATTGCCAGACCCCTTGCCATGGCACTGTAAATATGGTTGTGCGTATTAATCAGTCCCGGCATAATCAAACCGCCTCCGGCATCCACCCACTCAGCATCCGGATACTCCTTCTTCAGCTCCTCCGTGCTTCCCACCTTGCGTATCCGGGTTCCGTCCGTCAGTACGGCTCCGTTTTCAATCAAAGGCCGCCGGGCATCCCGTGTAATTACTCTTCCGTTGCCAATCAGTATCATGATAATGATCTCCTTTCTTTCTGCTGATGAAAAGTCTTGGTTTTCCACAGCCGTTGTATGAATTGTATAGTTTGTTTGATCAGTCGATCTAATTTGCTTTTTAAAAAAATAAAACTAAACAATCACTTTCACCCAAAAATTTTTATTCATTGTAGTTTATGCACAATGATCTGATATTTATTTGTCTAATATGCATAGTTTAGCATATTATATTTTATACTATTATAGTTTATCACTAACATAATGTAAAATCAAATAAAATTATAAAAAAATTAAAAATTTTATTTTTTGAAGAAAATGTATTGATTTTTTCTTTTAATATGCTATGATGATTCCATAGACATGCTCTGAGGATCAAATGCGGGTCAAAAGCACTAAAAATACCTTTATCAAGATTTTAACACTTATACCGCATGCATGAAGATCCAATCTTTTTCTCATAATAAGAAATGTATTCAAAGAAAGCATACCCGCTTTTCCAAATCTCATACCTGCAATTAAGGATTCGGCAAAGCATCTCGCAATCACAAATGTTACATATTTTAATTAGGAGGTAATCATGGATAAGATCAAATGGATTCAGAACACTATGCCAAAAACTGCCGATGCTAATCTCAAGGTCATGGACCTGAATGAGGTGCGTAAGGCCCATGACTTTCATCAGACGATCCCCGGTTATGCAAAGACCCCCCTTGCCGGTCTGCCCCATATGGCTGACTATCTGGGACTGGGGAAGGTATATGTGAAGGATGAATCTTATCGTTTCGGTTTAAACGCTTTCAAGGTTCTGGGCGGTTCTTTTGCTATGGCCCGTTACATCGCGCAGAAGACCAACCGCGATGTGTCCGAGCTGGATTTCGAGACTCTGACCAGCGATAAGCTGAGAGAGGAGTTCGGACAGGCAACCTTCTTTACCGCTACCGACGGCAATCACGGCCGCGGAGTTGCATGGGCTGCCAACCGCTTGAAGCAGAAGGCTGTTGTCTATATGCCGAAGGGCTCCACCCAGACAAGACTGGATAATATTAAAGCAGAAGGTGCTACCGCAACCATCGAAGAAGTGAATTATGATGAGTGTGTCCGCATGGCTGCCGCTGCTGCCGCCAAGACGCCCAACGGCGTGGTGGTTCAGGATACCGCATGGCCCGGTTATGAGGAGATCCCCTCCTGGATCATGCAGGGTTACGGCACTATGGCAATGGAAGCAAGCGAACAGCTGGAAGAAGCCGGTACCGACCGTCCTACTCATGTATTTGTCCAGGCGGGTGTCGGTTCCCTGGCCGGAGCGGTACAGGGATATTTCGCTAATAAGTACCCCGAGAATCCTCCCACGGTAGTTGTTGTGGAAGCCGATGCCGCAGCCTGTCTGTATAAGGGCGCCGTAGCCGGTGACGGGGAAGAATATATTGTAGAAGGCGATATGCAGACCATCATGGCCGGTCTGGCCTGCGGTGAGCCCAACACCACCTCCTGGGATATTCTGAAGAACCATGTGGCCGTATTCGTGGCTGCTCCCGACTGGGTTGCCGCCAAAGCCATGAGAATGCTCAGCGCTCCCATCAAGGGTGATCCCCAGGTGGTATCCGGTGAATCCGGAGCCGCTCCCTTCGGCGTATTAGTGGAGATCATGACCAATCCCGAACTGGCCGATTTGAAAAAAAAGTTAAAACTGGACGAAAACTCCAAGGTGCTTTTATTCTCAACAGAAGGCGATACCGATCCCGACCGCTATAAGGAAATCGTATGGGACGGACAACAATATTTTTAAGGAGGAAATAACATGGATTTCAACAAAATCAAACAAGCATCCGAAGGCTATTTACCCGCAATGACCAAGTTCTTAAGGGAACTGGTGGCAATTCCCGGCGAGAGCTGCGGCGAAGAAGGACATATAAAGCGTATTGAGGCCGAGATGAACGCCGTTGGCTTCGATAAGGTTGTCATCGATTCTATGGGTAATATCCTTGGATACATGGGCAGCGGCGAGAAGCTCATCGGCTTTGACGCCCATATCGATACCGTTGGTATCGGCAACCGTGCCAACTGGAAGTTCGATCCCTATGAAGGCTATGAGGATGATACGGAGATCGGCGGCCGCGGCACCTCCGATCAGTTAGGCGGCATTGTATCCGCAGTATACGGCGCAAAGATCATGAAGGATCTGGGCCTGTTGAGCGACAAGTACACCGTACTGGTTACCGGTACCGTTCAGGAAGAGGATTGCGACGGCCTGTGCTGGCAGTATATTATTAATGAAGATAAGGTAAGACCGGATTTCGTAGTATCCACCGAACCCACCGACGGCGGCATCTACCGCGGGCAGCGCGGACGTATGGAGATTCGCATTGACGTTCAGGGTGTTTCCTGTCACGGTTCCGCTCCGGAGCGCGGTGACAACGCAATCTACAAGATGGCTGATATTCTTCAGAATGTCCGTGACCTCAACGAGAACGACGCTGCAGATGACAAGGAAATCAAAGGTCTGGTTAAGATGCTGGACGAGAAGTTCAATGATCAGTGGAAGGAAGCCCGTTTCTTAGGACGCGGTACCGTAACCACCTCCGAGATCTTCTTCACCTCCCCCAGCCGCTGTGCAGTTGCCGACTCCTGTTCCGTATCCCTTGACCGCCGCATGACCGCAGGCGAGACCTGGGAGAGCTGCTTAGAGGAGATCCGTCAGCTTCCTTTCGTTAAGAAATATAATGCACAGGTAAGCATGTACCAGTATGACAGACCCAGCTACACCAACCTGGTATATCCCATCGAATGCTACTTCCCTACCTGGGTTATCCCGGAGGATCATGCCGTTACCAAGGCAATGGAAGAAGCTTACACCAATCTCTACGGAACTGCCCGCAGCGGTGCTCCGGATGCAGATGCCATGAGAAAGGCCCGTCCCCTTACCGACAAATGGACCTTCTCTACCAACGGTGTTTCCATCATGGGACGCAACGGCATCCCCTGCATCGGCTTCGGCCCCGGCGCAGAGGCTCAGGCTCATGCTCCCAACGAGAAGACCTACAAAGAGGATCTGGTAAAATGCGCGGCAGTTTACGCAGCCCTTCCCACACTGTACTGCAAATAGCAGGACCGGGACATTACAGAATGCTTTAAGCAGTTAATTAATCATAAAATATGTGTAATCATCAAAGAGGGATTACACCCAATAGAAAAGGAGATATGTATGAAATTACAGGATTACATTGATAAGCTGAATAGGTTGGATTTTAAGAACATGTACAATGATGATTTCTTCTTAACCTGGGAAAAGTCCGCAGACGAGCTGGAGGCTGTTTTCACCGTTGCTGATGCTCTCCGCTACATGAGAGAGAACAACATTTCCACGAAGGTATTTGAGAGCGGACTTGGTATCTCCATCTTCCGTGACAATTCCACCCGTACCCGTTTCTCCTTTGCTTCTGCTTGTAACCTCTTAGGCCTTGAGGTTCAGGATCTGGACGAAGGCAAGTCCCAGGTTGCTCATGGTGAGACCGTTCGTGAAACCGCTAACATGGTATCCTTCATGGCTGACGTTATCGGTATCCGTGATGATATGTACATCGGCAAGGGCAATGCTTATATGCATGAGGTATCCGATGCTGTTAAAGCCGGCAACAAAGATGGCATTCTGGAGCAGAGACCTACTCTGGTAAACCTTCAGTGCGACATCGACCATCCCACCCAGTCCATGGCAGATATGCTTCATATCATTCATGAATTCGGCGGAATTGAAAATCTTAAGGGCAAGAAGATCGCTATGTCCTGGGCATACTCTCCTTCCTATGGAAAGCCCCTCTCCGTTCCTCAGGGTATTATCGGTCTGATGACACGTATGGGGATGGACGTTGTCCTTGCTCATCCCGAAGGCTATGAGGTTATGGAAGAGGTAGAGGAAGTAGCGAAGAAGAATGCTGCTGAATCCGGCGGTTCCTTCACCAAGACCAACAATATGGCAGAAGCCTTCAAGGATGCTGATATTGTATATCCTAAGAGCTGGGCTCCCTTCAAGGCAATGGAGAAGCGTACCGAGCTGTACGGCAACAATGATTTCGACGGCATCAAGGCTCTCGAGAAGGAATTGCTGGCACAGAACGCACAGCACAAGGATTGGGCATGTACCGAAGAAATGATGAAGCTGACGAAGGAGGGCAAGGCTCTTTACATGCACTGCCTGCCTGCCGACATCACTGGCGTAAGCTGTAAGGAAGGCGAGGTTGATGCATCTGTATTCGACCGTTACCGCACTCCTTTATACAAGGAAGCCAGCTACAAGCCGTATATCATTGCAGCTATGATGTTCTTAAGCAAGTTCGAGAATCCTCAGGCCGTATTAAAGAGCCTGGAAGAGCGTGCTGACAAGAGAAAGTTTGACTAATCCTTCCGTTGATGCCAAGAAATTTTTAATTGATTTTTGATTGATTCTATAAGAGAAAGGGAGACAGGGTCTTCCTTTCTCTTATCAAACTCCATGATATTAACAAAATAAAGTGGTATAAAGTTTGCAGGCTGTGAGAAAGGATACGTTATTGACAACGTAGGGTTAATTATTATGAAAAAACGAATTGTTATCGCATTGGGAGGCAATGCCCTGGGCAATAATCTGCCGGAGCAGATGATCGCCGTACAGAAGACCTCCAAAGCTATTGCGGACCTGATTGAAGAAGGGCACGAGGTGGTAATCTCCCACGGCAACGGCCCCCAGGTTGGTATGATCAATCAGGCGATGGCGGAATACGGACGCCAGAATCCGGAGCATCCGACCTTTACACCCCTGTCCGTATGCGTAGCCATGAGCCAGGCATATATCGGCTACGATCTTCAGAACGCGCTGAAGGAAGAATTGCTCAATCGGGGAATTAACAAATCGGTTGCAACCGTAATCACCCAGGTGAGGGTGGATGAGGCGGACCCGGCTTTTGAAAAGCCCTCTAAGCCCATCGGACATTTCATGACTGCGGAAGAGGCCGAGGTAGCCAAGGAAAAAGGCTTCACTGTAGTGGAAGACAGCGGCAGAGGATACCGGAGAGTAGTAGCCTCCCCCAGACCCAAGGAAATCGTTGAGATCAACACAGTGAAGAGCCTTCTGAACGCAGGCGAGATCGTCATTGCAGGTGGCGGCGGCGGTATCCCCGTAGTGCGCGACGGCAACCATCTCAAGGGCGTGGGCGCCGTAATCGATAAGGATTTTGCCAGCTGCTTAATCGCTCAGGAGATCGATGCCGATGTATTCATCATCCTGACGGCAGTTGAGAAGGTCGCTATCAACTTCGGCAAGCCGGATGTAAAATGGCTGGACCGCATCAGTACCGCAGAAGCCGAGGAATATATCACCCAGGGTCACTTTGCCCCCGGCTCCATGCTTCCCAAGGTGCAGGCAGCGATTGAATTCGCTTCCTCCAAGCCCAACCGTTCCGCCCTCATCACCCTTCTTGAGAAGGCCAGGGATGGAATTAACGGACTCACTGGAACTGTAGTTGTAGATCAATAGAAGAAAGAGGGCATCGCTTTATCAATTTATTTTAATGATTTTGCGACGCCCTCTTTAACACCTTAACAAAACACCTTGTTTTATTGCTTTTTTTTTTATTTTTTTATAAATAGGCAGCATTAATAGTACAGACAAAACAAACATTACAGATATTAACACTATATAACCCCTATTCCAAAATGATTGATAAAAATCCGGTGAAAGAAAATATCCTTTTTGATATAACATTTTATCTTTCTCATAAAAATCCCAATACATTGCTTTTTTGTCCACATCCATGCTTTCCGAATATACAAATCTTGAATAATAGGCCGCCTTATTTTCTCCTGATATATAATCATAAAAAGACTGATACAGATCATTCGTTCTTATGTAATACGGAATCCCTATTTCATTTTTTTTATATTCTTCCAACGTCTCTTTAGTTGCAAACGGAATTACTAATCTCCATCCCTTATGATAAGTCGGCCAGCTGCGAAAACCATAAATTTCATAAATGCTTTTTTTAGTATTACTTGTTTTATAGTCATCATAACAGATACTTCCTGCTGGAATACTCAAAATTTTCTTAGACAAGATACTTGGCTTACTATAGTAATTCAAGGTATGCTTTAAAGTAAATTCTACCTCTTTACTACCTGGCATATAAATTATCAAATAAGACCTATCAGAAAGGTATTCTCCCATCAGGTCCGCATCCTGCAAATTGTTTCTTTGCTCATAGGGATGATCTTTATTTACACTTGATATAAATCGGTATAAGTATTCTCCATTAAGATATCCATTTCTTATCTTTTGATTCTTCAACCTCACATCATATACTCCAAATAACAAGATCACAATAATTAACATGTCAATTATCACCAACAAAAAATACCTTATCCTACTCTTATCCATCTTCCGCTTTCCCTTTTGCTACAATTTCGTACTTAAAATTTATTTTCCCATATTTTAACATAGTGTCTCAATTTGTTTTCGGAACAAATCCGCTATTCATCGCATAAGAAATTGGTGAAAAATACATTATATGATGATTATTTATCGGGATTAAAGAGCCTCCCGTTATTGTACCGGCAATATTATAACTGCTAAAATGTGTATAAACTGGTCCCCCACTATCTCCCGGAATTAATGATATGTCCATTGCACTTTGCACTAAGCCAAGAAAATAAATTCCTGATAACTGCACTGTATAATCAACATTCTGAACTATCCCCGAAGAATAGCCCGTTTTCATTCCATAACGATATATCAGAGTACCTACTGGCGTGGATGTAACTCCAGTGATAGGAAAAAACTCTGTATTTGATTTCTTTACATAGTTAGTCGTCGAAAAACCACTGCTTAGTGTTGCAATCGCATAGTCACCTCTCATAGTACTTCCATAATTTGTCGCCTTAACTGTTGCTATCTTTGTATTGCTCGCATCATATACAGATGATCCAACACTTCGTCCAGAATGACCGCACAATAAAATCGCCGCTTGCCCATTATACGTCCCACAGCATGTTACTGTATCAACATCCAAAGATGTACCCCCGTATATATTGGCAAAAACAGAACCAAATCCAAAGCTTCTACATCAATTGGTAGCATGTTCTTTGAATAACTTATCTCCTCTATCAACTTATTTTTATCTTCCTCTGTAACATTTATAAAACAACGGTTATTTCTTCTATCTACTCCATACCCAATTTTTTCATATTTACCTCTGAGTATATTACCGTATTCATGAATTTGGTTAAGAAACATCAAAGAATATGTAACTTCTTCGAATCTTATCTTATTTGAATACTCACACATTGCAAGATACTTTTCTTTAACTTCTTCAGAAGGTTCAACTAATTGTATAACTAATATATCATTATCAATATATTCACCCCCATACTCATTAGGATAAATAATATCCCCTTCTTTTGTCTTTTTAAAATTAGATATAATTTTCTCATATGCATTTAATGCTTCTTCTTGGTCGATTAACACTTTACTATTTGCATAAACAAATGAACCATTAGATACACTTAAAAGCAAAAGCAAGCTCGCCATTAATAAACTAATCCATTTTCTCATACTCATATCCTACTCGTATTATCACTATTTTTATATCATTGTTAACTGTTTTCTTTTATTCCACCGGAATCACCCCCAAAAGATTCACAATAGGTCAATGTGGCTCTCACAAACATCAAAACATTTTATTCATCTTAGCATTATCATTTATTCAATTACCTTTATTTCAGCTTAATAGTCTGCCTAATATTGAAATTATCCAATAAAATCTATCAATTTTTTTTAATATATCACATCAACCTTGGTAGGTCAATACAAATTTTACTTTTATTTTCCTCTGCCCTGTTTATGCTCAAAAAGATAGGGTGCCTGACAACCCCTCCCTCTCTTTTCTGCTTTTTTTGTTTTTTTATTTTTAAAATTTTTCTTGACAATTAATATGTTTCATGCAATAATTCAAAATATTACATAAATTCATGACAAAGAGGTCAAAGCGAAAGCTTTGACCTCTTTGATTCTGCAAGCTGCGCTTTTACAACTAATTGAGAGAGAGGATTTTATCTATGGAAATCAACTTAGCTAACACCGCCTTTATTGTCATATGCACTGCCTTCGTTTTCCTCGTGACTCCGGGGCTTGCACTGTTTTACGCCGGAATGGAACGGCCTTATCTACGGTGAAATCCGGCTGTTTGCCGTCCAGGCCGCCAGCATCCTGATCACCATCGCATTTGCGGGCATTGCAACCTTTGCCATCCTCAGCGTCATCAAGCTGTTCATACCCCTCCGCGTGACACAGGCCCAGGAGGCGCAGGGACTGGATCTCACAGAGCACGGCGAAATGGCTTACCCCGCCTTCAACGGCCTGGATTAATCACTGAAAAAGGAGTATACCTCAATGAAGAAAATAGAAGCAATCATAAGACCGGAATCTCTGGAACCTCTAAAGGTCGCCCTGTTGAAAATCCGGATAAACGGGCTGACCATCAACCAGGTATTGGGCTGCGGCAAGCAATACGGCTTTACCGAATATATCCGGGGCAACGAAATTATCCTGAACACCCTCTCTAAGATCGAGGTCAAAATTATCATCCCTGACCAACGCCTTGAAGAAGTGCTTGATACCATCCTGTCCGCTACGGAGACCGGCGAGATGGGCGACGGCAAAATATTCATCTCCGATGTCCTCGACTGTATCCGAATTCGAACTAGAGAACACGGCGACGCAGCATTATCGAGTAGGAGGGAGTGATTAACTCCCGTCCTCTCACAGCACCGTGCGTACCGTTCGGTACACGGCGCTTTCAATAGTTGATGTGCACTGACTGATAGGCTGTGGCTAAGTCATAATAGCCACTGTTTATCAGTCTTTCTTTTGTTAATGCTCTGTTGACCGCTCCCATTCCCGATACATACCAATGTTTCTTTCGGCTATTTGCCGCTTGGTGTGCAAAATATTCGGGTATACCAAGTTTCATCAGATTCCTCTTCTTGGTTTTCGGGTTCTTCCATTGTTTCCATATACACATGCGAATTCGATGCTTGAGTCATTTGTCGATTTCATCTATGGGTTTCTTCATACTTGCTATACCGTAATAGTTAAGCCATCCTCTAGCATATACCTTTATCTTTTCCAATGCCGGTCGTATGCTCTGAACTGACCTTCGGGAAGAAAGTTCTTTCAGCTTCGATTTAAACTTTGTTGTGGTCAAGCTTTCGCTCTCCACCGTCTGCTTTCGGGATTTCTTTACGTCTTACCGGGTCGGGTGTATATTTCCCCTTGTATATCTCCTCGATAATTGCTTGCTGATTTTCCCGAAGGTATGCACCTATTTCATCGACTGTTATACCGTCGATTCCCGGTGCTCCCTTGTTTGCCTTCACCCTCTTAAAAGCTCTGTTGAGATTGTCTTTATACAGTATCTTCTCTAAGAGTTCTGGCTGTGCACTGTCCTTTTCTTTCCATATCGAATGGAATGACCTCCGCACTTCCGCATACCCTTCATGTTCCGCACTATCTCTTTGCGGACAGTCTCTGTTATCAGAGTTTTCTGCCTTCATAAACCATTCCTCCTTTCTCGGTTATACTTGGGACTCCTATTGATTCGGTCCTTCACCTCTCGGCTAATATGACCTCTGCTGACTTCTGTACGTTCAGTATTACCTTACGATAATAGTTACTCCTTTCAGAGCGTATCATACAGACCTCCCCGGGTACTCACACGTTCTTTCTCTCCATCCATCTGCCACATTTACCATACATGATTCTGTGTAGTTATTGGGCTTCGACTTGTTATGCAGCCTTACCCTCATGCATAGCCTGATGTGATTTCTGTTCGTCAGACCAGAGATTTGCCCACTGGTTAGTATGTTCCCAGTATCCAGCTTCCTTCAGATTCCACCTCACGATGGACACCCTTGCCTTCGGCTATATCCTTCCCACTACTACAATAAGAATCAGGATGAGGTATGTGGCAGCCAGCCATGTCTATATCCTTCTTATTGCTTAAGCTGTTAGAATAGAGGGGACAATGGTATGACTGCTTCCCACTTGGACTTCGCGTCCGTCCGGTAGAATGTCAGCCAGCCCTCATTCGCAGCGTTCGTTTTACGCAGGTTGAGCTTATACGTTCGTGTCAGTCAGTAGTTAGAATATGCAATAGGTAAAGCTGACAACTTACCATTGATTAATTAAAGCCAAGGAGAACATAATGAATGCAGTAGGTATTGATGTGTCAAAAAACAAAAGCACTATAGCCATCCTTCGTCCCTTTGGAGAGATTGTTGCCCGACCGTTTGATGTAAAACACACAGCACCTGATATCAAACATCTAATAGCTCAATTAAAGGCTTTAGATGGAGACACAAAGATTGTCATGGAACATACTACCGGGCGGATTCGGGACTTGCACCCGTTAGAACGTGCGCCCGCCGGGCGCACATAAAGAAAGAAAGGGTGTCAGGCACCACGACGTGGTGCCTGACACCCTTTCTTTTGACACCCTTTCTTCCCTTCCCTTTCTTCTATGACACCCTTCTAGCGTTTCCAGGTAATTACGGCCTTGAACAGATCACCGTCCACGATGATTTCAAAGCTGCCGCCCTGGAGCTCCACAAAGTTCTTCACGATTGCCAGACCCAGCCCGGAGCCTTCCGTGTTGCGGGACTGATCTCCCCGCACAAAGCGTTCGGTAATCTCCTGGGTATCAAAGCCCATCTCCTGGGCGGATATGTTCTTCAATGTAGCAACCACCTGCTCCCCTTCGTCCTCCAGAATGATATAAGCTCTGGTGCGGGGCATGGCATATTTTATAATATTTGTAATCAGATTTCCGAAGATCCGGTAAGTTTTCTCACTGTCCAGCTCAAGCATTATCTTCTCCTCCGGAATCTGGAGACGCAATTCCACTTCACTTCGGCTCAGCTTATCATCCAGCTCCAGCAGCACCTGGCGTATCAGAGCCGCCAGATCCACCTCCACATAGTTCAGAGTGATATTATTGCTGGAGGCCTTGCTGACCTCGAAGAGATCTTCAATGAGCCGCTTAAGCCTCTGGGACTTCATATCCAGGGTATTAATATAGGATACCCGCTCCTCTTCTGTAATATTGGCATCCTTCAGCAGATCCACATAGGTGATGATGGCAGTCAGGGGAGTTTTCAGATCATGGGAGACATTGGTGACCAGGTCCGTCTTCATTCTCTGGCTCTTCATCTCCTCCTCCACCGCCTTTTTAAAGCCATGGCGCACCTTAGCCAGCTCCTGCTTCAGAGGTTCAAATATTCCAAGCTTTTCCTGGATATCTACCTCCAGATTCCCCTTCGCCATCCCGCTTGCGGTTTCCAGAAGAATCGCATATTTTCTTTTGATATCATCGAGATATCTTCGCAGAAGGAAGAAGAGCAGAACGCTATAAGGAATCAGCATAGCTATCCCTATTACCCATATGCTGCAGCACAGGGCAAGAACAACAAAATTGACCGCTAGTATCTTGATAAGAATCCGGTTGGAACGGTCCGTCAAGTCAATCTCACTCAGGCTCTTCCACTGTTTTTTAACGCTCCTGTGTAGACGTTTAAACAAACGTACCAGCAATATTACAAGCCTGCCCACCAGTGTCTGCTCCTTCAGGTAACGCTTGGGGCCGATCACAAAACATCTGCGGAAAATGAGTACCGACAGATACAGAACTCCTCCAAGAACTGCAAAAACCGCAAAGTTAAAGCTGTAATCCAGAATATGCAGGGTCTTTCCGCTCCATACGGACCAATCAGGCTGAGTCAGAAAGAAATCGGTTATCGTTTCCCACGCCATAACGAGGAGCCCCTCATACACACCAACAACCAGCACGACTCCTGCCAAAGCAAACTCCAGGGGAAGCTTTGCCGCCAGTCCCCCTCCAATACCCAGGGGCTTGATCAACGGAAGCAGCAGCGCCAATATCACGATAATACCCGCTGCAATACACACCAGATATAGAAAAGCACCGTCGCTGAATTCCATCAGCGGATGATCCCCTCCATACGGTACTGTCCCTCCGGGAAAGTATACTGCCTCATATTCAGAAGCATAGGCTATTGTTACATTGGAAGGACTTTTTATCTGATCCGTAAATCGATTTTGTTCATATCGGTCCAGCTCATTACGGAATAGATATTTATTCCGGCATTCCTCAAGCAGCTGGTCCATCTGCTGCTGGCTATATCCGGCAAAATCTGTAATCTGCAGTATGCCCTCGCCGTTGTATTCAAATATAATGTAGAAGGAATACTTCTCTTTCAGCGATGCTTTTTCTCTTACTGCATCAGCCAAAGATTCCGAATTATAATACTCGTCCAGAAATCCCTCTGGCGAGTGATTAAAAACAGCATATTCCAGATTAGGATAATATTCTTTGCTGTCCTCAAAATGATCTTTCCATCGATACAGCAAGCTGTCGAACGAATCCGTAAAGTCTGTCTCCTCTACCGTGTAGACTCTCGATCCGTCTGAAGCAGGACGCATCACTCTTTTCTTTGAACTCTCGTTTTCTGAATCTGCTCCTGTCCAATCCGCTGTCTCTTCCAGGTCATTCGCAACCGGTGTCTCTTCAGGGTTCCCTGTCGTTCCATCTACTTTGGTGCTCCCTTCCTGCGGTTCTTCAGGAATTTCGGCCCCGCCATCTCCTCCATTTGTCTCATCCCTGGCCTCATTTCCTTGCATTCCTGGTAAATCTTCCGAAGAAGATGCCCCGTTTTTCAAGAAAACAGACGACGGCATCCATTGCACATGGTCCCCATCCATCTGCATATTCCAATATAGTACGTAATTATTGCGGGCCAGATCATCCAGAAATTCTTCCATGTAGTACTCTTTTATGTATTCCTGATTTTCCTGCCTTCTCTTCTCCAGCTTATCCGCCAGACGCTGATACAGCCTCATCACTTCCTGATAGGAGGCTATCATTGCCGCTGCCACGCCAAGGATCACCAACGCGCTGACCAATATCCCTGCTGCCCTCCTGGGCTTATCGCTTTTCAATTTTGTATCCAACTCCCCACACCACCTTTAAATATTTTGGATTTTTCGGATCAATCTCAATCTTCTCCCGGATGTTACGGACGTGAACCATAATTGTATCGGTGCCTACCGGACGTTCATTCCATACCCTCTCATAGATGGCATCCGCTGAAAACACCTGGCCGGGGTGCTTCATCAGCAATGCCAGTATCTTGAACTCCAAAGGCGTGATTTTCACCGGGCTTCCGTCCACGGTTACCTGTACTGTATTTTCATTCAGCTCCAACCCTCCGCAGACATATACATTTTCCTCCGGCTTATTGGGTGCACCCCGGTATCTTGTGTAACGCCTGAGCTGGGAGTTGACCCTGGCCAGCAGCTCCATGGGCGCGAAGGGCTTTGTCATATAGTCATCCGCGCCGATGTTCAGACCAGTTACTTTGTCAATCTCCTCTGATTTGGCGGTCAGCATGATGACAGGGAATTCATATTGCTCCCGCAGCTTCATTGTCATAGTTATGCCGTCCATCTTCGGCATCATAACATCCACGATTGCCAGATGGATCTCTTCCTTCTCCAAAAGCTTCAGCCCTTCCATCCCATCAGCCGCCTTATAGACGGCATATCCCTGATTTCTCAGCAGGATACAGATGCCCTCCAATATCTCCTTGTCATCCTCAACTACCAGAATATGATTTAAATCCATAGCGTCCTCCCTTGTTACCCCTGTAATAATAAATGTAAAATCTAAAGCTCAGCTTCATACAAAACAAAAGATTTTCTTAAGTTTCCCATGAAATGTATTTATTTCAGCATCTGGTTCTTCTGGAAAAAGCCCTCCCATGGGTCACTGCCGTTCATTCTCATCAACGCATCTTCCATCCGGATTCCGTCAGGGGCAACCGTGTCAAGCTCATCCCAGGTGATGGGCATGGATACCCCGGCACCCTTTCTCGCTCTCAGGGAATAGGGAGCGACGCTGGTAGCTCCTCTGCCATTTCGGAGCCAGTCCACAAATATCTTGCCGGTGCGCTTGTTTTTCCTGGAATTGCTGGTATAGCGGTCCGGCCACTTCTGCTCCATTACCTGGGCGACACGCTTTGCAAAATCATAGAACACCTCCCAGGTCACAGCCGGCTTCAGAGGAACTACCACATGATAGCCTTTGCCGCCGCTGGTCTTGAGATAGGAGTCCAGGGACAGTTCCGCAAGAAGCTCCTTCATATCCCGTGCCCCCTGCCGCACCCGGCCCAGATCCATTCCCTCATCCGGATCCAGATCAAATACCATCATATCCGGCCTCTCCAACTGATCCACACGGCTTCCCCAGATATGGAACTCCAGGGTTCCCATCTGTGTCTGGAATATAAGACCGGACATATTCTCAATATAGATATACTCCTCCGCCTCGCCGTCCGTAATCACCGGGATACTAACAATCCCCCCGCTTCCGCCGGGAACAGAAAGCTTCTCCCCTCTGTCAGCAGCAGGGGAAGCAAAATTCCCTCCCCGCCCCTGGGCGGGATGCTTCTGAAAGAAGCAGGCCTGCTCTATTCCCCTTGGGCAGCGCACGACACTGAGGATTCGGCGGCTCACATAGGGCAGCATGCGTTCCGATACCTTTTCATAGTATCGGATCACATCTGCCTTCGTAATTTCAGGCTCCTGGAATACCACCTTATCCGGACTGGTAATTTTGATCCCTGCCACCACAAGACCTTCTGTCTTTTCTTCCATCCGTCTTCCTCCTTCAAGGGAAGGTTCAAGCCGTATTTTGGCTTCTTCCTTCTCTCTCATTATCTCTCTGGGCTCCTTATCCGTGCGCAAGCCCTTGAAGCTCGCCTGCCTTAACCGGTTATCCTTCGTCCACTCTGCGAATTTGATTTCCGCCGCCAGCTCCGGTTCAAGCCATATGAGCCTTTCCTTCGGGCCGGAGGGCGGAGGGGTCAGGAAGGGAGAATCCGGCCTCTTCCGCTTCTTGAAGCTTTCTTCCAGCTCCTCCATATCCGCCTCGCTCATGCCGGTTCCGGCACGTCCGGCATAGACAAGAGCATCATTCTCATAGAAGCCAAGGAGCAGGGAGCTTACTCCGCTGGTTTTCTTATCCGAAAGAGTGTATCCCCCTATGACAAATTCCTGTCTGTTATCACATTTTAGCTTAATCCAGTCACCGTTCCTGGTTCCGCTGTAGCTGGAATTGACCTTCTTCCCTATGATCCCTTCCATCCCGGCTTCACAGGCAGCAAGAAGGCTTTCTTCTCCCTTTCCCATGACATAACGGCCATAGTACAGGTTCTTAGGGGCATCCTTCATCAGCTCCTCAAGAAGCCCCTTCCGGTCAATCAGAGGGCGTTCCCTCAGATCCTCGCCATCCAGAGCCAGAAGATCAAAGACAATGTAAGTCAGATTTTTATTCCCGGGATTCTTTAAATAATTCTGCAGGGCCTGAAAATCCGTCCTGCCCTGGGCATCGGTGATCACCATCTCGCCGTCCAGAACCATTGCCCTGCCGGAAGCAAGCTCCATAAGACGGAAGACAATCTCCGGGAACCGCTTCGTATAATCATTGCCATTCCTGGTAACCAGCCGGACACGATTTCCTTCCGTATAGGCAATGATTCGGAAACCGTCATACTTCAGCTCATATAACCAGCCATCCTCCTTCGGGATCCTGTTAACCAATTTAGCCAGCTGAACCTCTGCTTTATCGAAAGGATTTCTGGTGATTTGCTCCCCTTTTCCTTCCTCAATCTCGGCTATGGTTCGTCCGGTCCGGATACTGGTATCAAATCCGGTTATCCCGTCTTCTTCCCCGGCATAGCTGTCCTTCTCCTTCAGCAGGAGCCAATTCTCCTTCGCTTCGCCGGATTTCGCCTTCCATCGGATCAGGGCCCACTTCCCCTTCAGCCGTCTTCCCTTCAGAATAAATTTCAGCTCCCCTTTGGCAAGCCCTTCCTCCACGTTTCCCTGGGGCTCCCAAAAGCCCTCATCCCAGAGCATAACCACGCCTCCGCCATATTCGCCCTTAGGAATCACCCCTTCAAAATCCTTGTATTCCAGGGGGTGATCCTCTACCTTGACGGCAAGCCTTTTATCACGGGTGTTATAGGAAGGTCCTTTGGGCGATGCCCAGCTCAAAAGAACATCCTCCCACTCCAGACGGAAATCGTAGTGTTTTCTGCTGGCTATATGGAGCTGGACAACAAATCGCAGACCCTGTCCGCCAGGGTCCAGGGTCTGTGTCATCTCTCCGTGATTGTATGTGTTCTCTTCGGCCGGTACAGCCATACCTTCCGCCGAAGCTTCTGTTATTCCTTCCGGCTCCAGGGTTTTGTCAAAATTCCTTTTCCGGTTGTATTCATTTAGCTTTTCTTCCATTATCACGCTGTCTCCCTGTCCTGCTTCGCCTTCTCAACGCTGGCCTTCAGCGCCTCCATGAGATCGATGACCTTACCGGTGGTGTCGGGCTCGGAAGCGATTACCTGCTTTCCGGAGATCTTTGTCTCGATGAGTTCACGGAGCCTTGTCTGATATTCATCCTTATATTTAGCGGGATCAAAGGGTGTGTCCATGGAATTAATCAGTGTTTTTGCCATATTCAATTCCTGTTCGGATACCTCAGGCTTCGTATACTGTTTTTGAAACTCCTTGATATCATCCCCATAGAACATGGTGGAAATGAGGATACCTTCTTCCCGCGGAATGATGGCCATCAATGTATCTTTTGTTCCCATAACGGTCTTGCCTATGGCGATCTTCTGCTCCGCCATCAAAGCGGACCGGAGCAGCTCAAAGGCCTTCTCTCCCCCGGCCTCAGGAGCCGCCTGATAAGTCTTCTCGTAATAAACGGGAGAAATCTGGTTCAACTGGGCAAAATGCAGAATCTGAATCGACTTTTCTTTTTCTGTTTTGATCTTCTCAATCTCATCATCCGTGACAATGACATACTTGTCATCATCGTACTCAAAGCCCTTGACAATATCCTCCGCCTTCACCTCCTTGCCGCAGTGGGCGCAGGTTTTCTTGTAACGGATACGGCTGTTGTCTTCTTTGTGCAGCTGATTAAAATGGATATCATTATCCTGTGTGGTTGTATACATTGCAATTGGAATCGCAACCATCCCAAAGGTTATAACCGATTTGCGCGACATCATAATTGAAACACCTCCAAGGTTATTGTTTCCAACTGCATATTAAGTATTCATGTGAAAATTTCTTTATAAGGCGTCCCACAGGGACTGGATATACGCCCTTGCCGCGGCGGCATTCTCCGGCTTCGTATCCTCCAAGGTACAGTGCATGTAGGGTTTCTGCTTCTTGATGAAGCGAACCAGAGGGCCATAGTCAAAGACTCCAAGACCGGCGGCACAGGACGCCAGGGAATCCCCCGCAACATTGTAATCCTTAATATGAACAACCGCCGTCTCCTTCCCCAGAAGCTCTATGGCCTCCTCAAGGACCTCCGTCTGCTGTCCGTAATTATCCATTGCCAGGAGATTGACCGGATCCAGTATAATCTGAAGATTCGGAGAAGCAATGTCATCCAGAAGCCTTCTGGCCCTTTTGGCATCATAGATAATATGGCTGCGGACCGGCTCAATTGCCAGCAGAACTCCCAGTTTCTCCGCCGCTTCCACCACAGGCCGGAGATTGGCCTTCAGCAGCCGGTAGGTCTCCTCGCTGCGGCGCTCCGCCTCACTCCCGTTCCTTGCATCAGGGGTCTCCGTACCCACTACCCCGCAGCCTAACAATGAGGCAAACCGAAGATGGGCAATATAGGTATCCGTCAGCTTCTTCAATTCCCCGGGTTCCGGGTGAGTCAGGTTCAAATAACAGCCCAGCACCGCAAAGTCAATTTCCTGTTTCTGAAATATTTTCTTTAGGTGCATGGCAAGCCCCGGCGTCAACGCATCCTCGCTTACGGGAAATTCATCAATGGCTTTTGACAACGCCACATGGGCACAGGAAAATCCCTGCTCCCTCACTGCCTGAAGGCGCTCCTCCAACGGTAATACCCTGGCGTCATGTAATCTTATTCCTAACTGCATATTGTTTCCTCCTATCATCTTCCAATTATTATCCTTCGGCCTGTAATTATGTGTTTCCGACTTAAAAATACAGCCCCGGCATCCGCTAACCGACACCAGAGCCCGATTGGTTCTTATCCTTACATTCTCTCTTTCTGCCCCGTGCCTCATGGGCCGGTCTGCACACTCTTCCGATTTACATGCCCGATCCGTCTCTTAATATTATAGCACAAATCCTTACCGTCATGCTATCTATCTTTTGTTACAGATCAGAGGTCGGCCGGATGACATGGTGCTCCCTCTGATCCAATGTCATTTAGATAGGCCCATATACACATTACAGTTCCGTCGGTGACATCACCAGCGAAACTGTAAGCAACTACTATCTCATTTACAGATACGGGAACGGGCTATTCCAGCACCATAAGCTTATTATCAAAAGCTTCCACTGTCACCGTCACCGTACCATAATCCGTTTCTATCCGGGCGGTCTGCTCTTCCTCACTGTTGTTGAGAACAATCAGCGTCCGGCTCTCAGGATAATAGGCACATTCCGTATAGGTATTATCCGTAATGTATCTGCCTCCCTGGCCTTCTCCTGAGGCAAAACAGATGAGATTCAGCAGCATTCTGGTATTCTCCAGGCTCAGTGCGAAGTCCGACAGATAGATCCCCTTTCCCTTGCCAAACTCATTGGAAGTGATCGCGGGTGTGCTGCCCTCTACCGCATATACCTTTGCCCGGCCATCCGTAAGATACAGCCCCGGCTTGCCCTTTACACTGCTGTTGGCAGGAAGAAGTATTTCATCCGGCGCAATCTCAAAGCTCCATCTTCCGTGGCAGACCCTGGCACCGGTATCGAGATCCAGTCCCAGCACATGGGCCATACGGAAATAAGTATCATAGCCTTCCACTGCCGAAGGCTCGTTAATTCCCAGAAAGGCTCCGCCCTCATGCACCCATTGGGTAAGCAGCTCAACCACCTTATCATCCTTCCAGCAGTCACCGCCGCTCCAGGCAGAGCCGGCATAGCCAGCATTGATGATAACGTCCACATTCTTCAACGCTCCCTGTTTGATGTCCTCAAAGCTCAGGAAGCTGACCTCTACCGGAAGCCCGGACAGAGCCTCGTTTACATGGATCAGATCATGCATATAGGTTTCATGGAAATGCCCGGACAGGGTCCAGGAACGCAGCTTTCCCCAGCTATGCAGCACCCCTACCCTGGTCTTGATCCGGTAAGGCGCCCCCGCATGATGAAGCTCCCGTATAAAACGGAACTCATCGGCAACCTTCTCAATATAGTCGCAGAAATCAGGATACTCCTCTACCAGATGCAGATATCCTCCCAGACCAATACGGTCCACCGGCTCCCTCAACAGAGCCCTGCGGATTTTAATCCAATACTGCCTGGCGTCTTCGGTCGGGTCCCCGCCTTCCATAAAGGTGGGCAGGCCGCCCAGTCCGAGGGGAAATAGATAGGGATGCAGCCGCAGCTCATGGGTTCCCACCTCCACTCCGGCGCAGAGCCGGGCCTCATATCCTGAGAACACGCATTTAATCAGGCCGTCAAAGCCAAACTCATGAAACCTGCCGTTATAAGGCTCCACTCCCACCCAGCTGTCATCATAGAATACATAGGCCTGCTTTCCGTGGGCATGGGTGATATCAATCAGCTTTCTGCCGAATCCTATTACAAAATCATTGACGAATTCCATCCAATCCGCCTTGCGCTGATTGCCAGGCATATGGGTTACATGGAATTTTCCCTGATTGATGAAATCCTCCGCGGTCAGAGAATATCCGTAGCGCTGGGCAAAACGGTCCAGAGCCAAGGGACTGACGGTGAAATCATAGGAACCCCAGTCGGTAAAAAGATGTCGATTCCTAATATCACTGCCCCAAATCCATACAAAATTATAGAACATGGAGGTGAAGCGCACCACATTCGTCTCCTTATGCTCCCTGCACCAGTTCTCCATCCACTCCAGCAGATATTCCTGCACCTGTGCGTGCATCGGGTCAATCTGCATCAAATGCTCTTTGTCCCAATGGTTGGTGGTGTGATTATACATAGATATCTCTTCCCAGATCCGGTATGCCAGGAAGCTTACACTGTATCTGTGCCAGGGGTGGGCGCCGGTAATGATAACGCTCTCCTGCTCCCGGTCATAAGACCAATTCTCCCTCGGCAATTCCTGCTCCGAGGTCCGGTCGTAGACCTGCCAGTACCTCATGGCATCCCCGGATGCATTGACCTGGAACTGCTCTTTGAAGAAGCTCTCCATTAACGGGATCGCAAGCCGCTCTCCCTCCGCGACCCTGGGAGGGGTCATGAGAAAGGTCTGCTGCAATTGCTCCGGGTGTTCCTTCGCCCAAGCATTGTGATCACGTATGATACATATGGTCGAATAGATACTGTAGCCGGATTTTATAATATCCTCGGATAAAACTGTGCCGTCGCTGTCGCGGATCACATCGGCCCCCCATTTCTCCGCCATTTGCAGGGTCAGCCTTTCATAGCCCGATTCTCCGGGCAAAGTAAAGCCACCCCTTTTATTGGACATAAGACGAGCCGTTTTCTGCTTGTCATTGTCTAACATAAGACGAGCCGCTTTTGGCTTGTCGTTGTTTGCTTCCCTCATCATGCCATCCTCTCGATTCCTCTGTTATTATGCCAAACTATTCCATCTGTAATTATTTCGGGCCGTCCGGGTGCTTCCTGCGGTTGTCAATCAAATCTGCAAAAAATGCCAATGCCAGTCCCTGTCCCCAGCCCTGTATCCAGTCCTTCGGAACCTGACGGTAACCGTCACGGTCCTTCATGACCGCAGTTCCGCCGGACACATTGAGAACTCTTCCGTCTTCGCTGATGTTTTCCAGAACGCCCTTCAGCGCCTTCTGAACATATTTGGAATGGAGGGGATTATTATTATTGACCATGGCAGCTGCAATACCGCAGGATGCGGATACTTCCTCATAAGATTCCTCATCATCCAGAACGGTTCTCCATAATCCATTGTCCGTCTGAAGCAGCTTGAGTGCCGCCAGCTGGTCCCGCAGGGAGCATTCCACGTCCATACACTGGGGATACAGATACCACGCCTTCAACTGTCCCTTCACCTTGGACATGGTATAGGCAGCCCAGGCATTGGCGCGTCCCCAGTGGAAGCCGGACATATGATCCCGATGGATATTATTATAGCCATGGTACCACAAACCGGTTGCGGGATCCTGCAAGTATTTAATATGCCAGTAATACTGGTTCAGTGCATCCTGGATCAGCTCCTGATCCTGCAGCTTGCCGCCCACCCGAAGCAGGAAGAAGGCCGCCATGAACAGCGTATCCGCCCAGGCCTGCTCAGGGAAATCGTTCCCCTTGGATACGGTGTGCTGGAGCACCCCGTCACCGAAGCGCAGGGCATGATTGCGCAGATAATCCACCTTCTTTAAAATGATCTCCCAATACTTTTCATTTCCGGTTGCCTCATACAGGGTCAGCAGCACATGTCCCATGGCGCAGGTATTCACTGTAAGGTCAGGCAGTCCCAGCTCGATATATTCATCCGTCCAGGCCACCAGCATGTTCAGATATTCTTCTTTTCCCGATATTTCATATGCACGTGACACTCCATAGTAGGCCACGCCGCAGGGCCAGTCCCAGGTCAGATCCATGGTCATGGTTTTATTGGTAACACGGTCAATCATCTTCAGAAGCTCTGCTTCGTCATAATTTAATTTCAGCATGCATAACACCTCTCTTAATTTAATTTTTATAATTGAAGCAGCAAAACACCTGTCAGGCTATTACCTCTTGCCGCTTGCCGTTCATAGCATTATTCTACCACTGCGTATATTAAAATTGTAGCCGAGTTCCTCCACAAAATCTAATCAATACTATCATAAAACTATGCAAATACAATCATTATTAACGCCTTTAATTTATCTCATTCTTACTTTTGCTGTATTTTCCATATTTTAATTCATCGATTTTTGTGCAATTATACATATATTACATAAGACATAACAATAATCCATATTTATCATGGTTGAAATTAGTGTATAATATTTAGTATAATAAAGGCATAGTGATCATGCGATCAAAGCCAAAGATCATGAACACGGATTTTGTTCATAATGTAATAATTTTAACCATAGAAAGTCTTCAGAAAGGAGTATACTGTGTCCCGACGTAAAAGACCCATTATCGAATACCGCCATTATAACCTTCCGCTTCACTTTCCTGTTGTGCTACTCAGCGGAGAGCGCTGGAGAATTTCGGATAAGAAAAGCGGGCGGCTTCATTTCCACAACTGCCTCGAAATCGGCATTTGCCATACCGACAGCGGAATCATGGATTTTGAAGATATTCCGATTCCCTTTAAAGCAGGTGATGTCACCTGTGTGCCCAAGCATCTGCCCCATACCACTTATAGTTCTCCCGGTACGGAAAGCTTGTGGTCTTATGTCTTCTTTGATCCGGAGGAGCTCTTCCGGAATATGTTCCACCCGGGAGCCAGCTTTGACAAGCCCATGGCCAGCATCCGCAACTATCACCTGATCATGAATCGGGAGGAATATCCCAAAGTATATTTTCTCGCCTCTGCTATGGTGGAGGAGCTGAAAAGCCAAAAGCCCAGCTATCAGGCCAGCGTCCGGGGACTGGCCCTGTCCCTCTACGTTGAACTGCTGCGGATCCATTCCGACGAGGTAATCCAGGGCAAAGGCAACAAGGAGCTGCAGCACGATTCCGAGAACGTCCTGATGATCATCAATGCCTTGGAGCATATCCAGAATAATTATATGCAGCCCATTACCATCGACGATCTGGCTGATCTGTGCCATCTGAGCGTCAGCCATTTCCGCCGGACCTTCCATGAGATCATGGGTGCGGCCCCTCTGGACTTCCTCAACAGCACCCGGATTGACGCCGCCTGCTGGCTGCTGCGAAGCACGGAGGATTCCATCCTTACCATATCCGAGAAGGTGGGCTTCCATTCCATCTCCAGTTTTAACCGGAGCTTCATCAAGCTGATGCAGATGCCTCCCAGTGTATGGAGGAAGCAGACCCTGTTATCGGATTCCAATTCGCCAAAGGCCTCCATTCTGGAGTTCACCGGTTGGATCTGACCTGCTTAGGCCCTCTTACACATTACATTTTTCAAGTTGGAAAGGGGCGGACAGTATATTCTGTCCGCCCCTTTCATCCTTTACAAGCCGTTTTAAGTTAATTTTCAACGGTTCTATTTATTATATTATTTCTTCTGGTAGTCAGGTAACTTGGTGCTGTTTCCAGCCTGGTATGCAGCCAGTCTTTCTTCCATGACTTCCTTGTAGCCGGCATCCTCGTATTCCTTAGCATACTGCTCATACAATGCGTCGAATTCTTCCGGCTTGCACATGGTCAGCTTATCACGGTATTCCTTATATCTCTCCTGTAAGGTTCCGGCATACTCTACCTCAGCAGCAATCGGAACACCAAAGATTACATCCAGACAACCGTAGCCCTGTTCAAACAGCTCCTTCTGCGCATAATAAACATCTATAATATCCTGTGTGAAATCCTGAGGCAAACCCTTAGGAGAAGCCGCTGCAATGATATCTTCAATGGTACCTGCATTTCTTGCCTCAATGGTTACACACCAGTAATCCTTGTTGTTATTAAAGCCCTGCTTCTTATCTCCGGTATATTCTCCTACAGACACAGGAAGTCCGCTGGCAGCATCTACGTTATAATGCTCGCCCTCAAGTCCCCACTGCATTACAAAAAGATTTTCTTCCTGAGTCATCCATTCCATGTACATCCATGCCGCCTTAATCTCATCCTCTGTTGCCTTGGAAGAGAAACCAACGATCATACCAAAGGGATTGTTGGTACGGTATGCCGGAACAGTTCCAGCTTCCTCATCCACGACACCCATCGGCTGGATTGCAAGCTCAGCATCAGGATTATTAGCATAGAAAGAATTCAACCAATCCATATTAGCAGAAATATATCCACCATATCGATAAGCGGTCCCATTCACAAAGTTTGCTTTTTCTGTCTCAGCATCGGTGATATAGTATTCCGGGTTGGTAAAGCCTAAGTTATAATCTTCATTCTCTACCTTGAGCAGCTTTTTGTTCGCTTCCTGGCCCAGCATAGGAATATTAACATCACCCATAGAAGCCCACCATGCCTCATCCATAGGGAAGGTTCTGTATCCATAGTTTTGATCGGAGCCTACACCGGTAATCAGAGCTTTGCCCAAAGGATGCTTCGCTAAGCCGGCCTGCTGGATCTTAGTCATGGCATCTACAAGCTCTGCACGGGTAAGCGGAACATGATCATAGCCTACTTTCTTTAACCAGTCCATACGCACAAAGGTCTGGTAGGTGTAATTGGTGTTATAATAAGGTCTCTGCGCCAGTGCAAAATAGGTCTCGCCGTTCATGGTAGAATACAGGAGCTGATTCTCCTCTACCATTCTGTTATAATAATCGGGAGCTACTGCTGCAAAATCGTCCATGTTAAAGGTTCTTAAATATCCTTCGGAAGCCCACTGGGATACCTTGGGATAGTCGTATTCCATCAGGAGCGTGGGAAGCTTTCCTGCGGAAGCCAAAAGAGCATAATCTGTCATAACATCAGTACGGGTAATCGGCACATATTCAACTGTAATATTATACTTATCGCCGAAGTTTTCCTGCACCCATTTGGTCCAGTAGTTATCATTGACAGTGGGGACACCTTCCACTCCTCTGTCATAAATCGGTATTCTTAAAGAAACCTTCTCTGCAAACGGAACATAGCCCTCCACACCCGGCACTGCGGCGGGAGTATCATCACCGGTATCCTCAGAATCATTGTCACCCGCTGCCGCCGTAGGGGCCGTAGTAGGTTTATCGGGAGTCTTATCCTCTGCCGGATCTTTTTTACCACAGCCGGACAAAGCGCCTGTAAGCATAGCTGCTGCACATAATAAAGCAATTACTTTCTTAAACTTTTTCACGTTTATTCCTCCTCTTTTTAATGAAAATTTATATATAAATCTGTATGCCGGCAAGAACACCGGATACAATATTCATATCTGAATAACAACTGCAGTTTTCTAGCCCTTCACCGCTCCAATCATAACACCCTTTACAAAGTACTTCTGTAAGAAGGGATAGATACATATAATCGGAATCGTTACAAACATTACTGCCGCGGCCTGCAGCACCTCCGGCGTACTGGTTACGGCTGCCGCCTCCGACAAGCTTATGGACTGCGCTTCCGAAGCAGAGGCAACCATCTGATACAGCCTGTACTGAATCATCTTCAGTGAGTCTGTTTTGATATAGAATTTATTATCCGCGTAACTATTCCACCGTCCGACCGCATAGAAGAGTGACAAGGTTGCCAGAATTGGTTTGGACAAGGGCAGCACAATTCTCCCCAGTATCTGAAAGTTGGTAGCTCCGTCCAGAAATGCCGATTCCTCCAGGCTGTCCGGTATGCTGGCCTGAAAATATGTTTTCATAATCAGCATATTGTAGGGTGAATAAATCAGCGGCAGAATCAGCACCCATGCCGTATCATACAGCTTCAGATTGGTGATCAGCAGGTAGGCCGGAATCAATCCCGCACTAAAATACATAGGAAACATCAGCAGGAAGGTAAATAATCCTCTGCCTCTCAATCTCTTCTTAGACAAGGGATATGCCGCACAAATACAGGCAATCATTCCGAGAAGGGTGAAGACCAGGGTTACTCCTGCACTATATACAAAGGAATACACCAGAGAACCATCCTTAAAAAGAGAAATATAAGCATCCAGGTTAACTCCCTTCGGCCAGAGATAAACCTGCTTTGCCAACACCGCATTATTGCTGGATATGGACTTTGCAAGCATGTGAATAAAAGGAAGGATACAGGTAGCGCTCAGGACAACTAATATGAGCATCATAATTGCATCGCTGATTTTAAAACTGGAGATCGCCCTGCTTCCGTCGGATACGCCATCCTCCTTGCGAACGGATCTTATTCTATTCTTAGCCATCTTATCTCCTCCTAAATTAATCCATCTTCACCAAGCTTCTTGGCGATCCTGTCTGCCAACAGTACCAATATCAAGCCCACTACAGACTGGAACAGTCCCACTGCTGTCGACATACTGAACTTTCCTCCGCCAAGACCCTTTTCAAAGATATAAATAGCCAGCTGGTATTGGAACTCCTTAACCTGGGTATTGCCAAATACATCGAGACGCTCAAAATTGCTTCCCATGAGACGGCCCAGATTCATAATTAACAGTGTTACCACGGTTCCCCGGATACCCGGCAGAGTAATATGCCACATTCTCTTCCAGCGGTTGGCACCGTCAATCATGGCTGCCTCATATAATTCCCCGCTTACACCGGCAATCGCCGCCAGATAGATAATAGTACCCCAGCCCATTCCGGCCCAGACACCGACCAGCAGATAAGTTGCCGCCCAATGGTATTTCTCTGTAAGGAAGGGTACTCCCTTTTCAACCCATCCCATGTTGGTCAACACAATATTTACCAGACCAGTGGATGGCTTAAACATGGTATACGCAACATTTCCAATAATAACCCAGGATAGGAAGTGGGGCAGATATAGAACCGTCTGCGTCACCTTCTTAAATCTCGGAAATCTTAATTCATTCAAAATCAGTGCCAGAATAATCGGTACCGGGAAGCTAACTGCCAGATCCAGTATATTGAATACAATGGAATTACGGAGAGCACGGATAAAATCCGCGTCCTTGAAGATCTTTTGAAAGATCTGCATTCCCACCCATTCACTGCCCGCATATCCCTTCGCCGGCTTATAGTCCATAAATACCATTCGCAAACCGGGATAGGCCGCATAATTAAAAATGATTACCAACGCCACCGGCACCAGCAGCAGAAGGTATAATTGCCAATCTCTCTTCAGACTGCTCTTCCAGCTAATTTTATTTCCAGCCTTGGATACGGCCGTTTTACTCTTTCCCATCTTTAGCCTCCTCTGAATTATTATGTTCAGCCTCTATGGATTTCATGTATTGCGATTGGTTTCAGTTAAATTTATCTTATAAACACTTTCCCTTAATGTACAATACTCACAAAATACCCATCGGTTATGCTATAATTCTATACAGTTATCGTTATCATTTCTATTCAAATCATGCACAAAACTATTCATTTTCAACTTTATTCTAAAAATTATTGTTTAACACAAGGGATTTTTGCTCTGATTTGTTGTTAGTTTTATATGATTCACACAATATAATTTCAGTTTTTAATACAATTCTTCCAAAACCAGAATTAAACAAAAGAAATAATCATAGTTGAAATTAAATCCTATATTAATTATCTAAATACTTTATATCTTAATGAAATAAAGGGCGGAACACCACAAAAAAAACGCCTTGAAACAACCTGTCTCAAAGCGCATTTTGCGTAATGCTTTTCGGTTAATTTATTTCACAGCACTTCCAATCCAATACCTGCCATCACCCTATCTTCTCCGGCATGCCAGGCAGCCGTCTCTTCGTATAATACCGGTAATATAAGATAAAGAGAAACGAGGTCACAGCCCAGGTCAGCGGATAGCTGAAGACCACCGTCTTCACATCCGGCCAGAAGGGCACTACAACCAGCAGCCATAATACACGCAGGGCACATACTCCAAGGCTGGTGAGGAGCATCGGAACGAAGGAATTCCCCATCCCCCTCAGGGAACCGGAGAATATTTCAATGAATACATAGGTCCAGAAGGTAGGAACCATAAAACGAAGGATCTCCATTCCTATCTCCAGCACCCGGACATCTGTCGCAAACAGCCGGTAAATATACGGCCCTCCAAAATAGATTACCACGCTTAGACCAACCGCCGCAGACAGTGCAATTCTAAGGCAGACCTGGGTTCCTCTCCGTACACGGTCATATTTGCCCGCTCCGTAATTCTGCCCCGCGAAGGTAGTGATAGAAATGCCAAAGGCATTCATGGTCATCCAGAATATACCGTCAATCTTGCTGTAGGCAGTCCAGGCCGCAAGGGTATCCGTGCCGAAGCGGTTCATATTCGTCTGAACAACCACATTGGAAGAAGAGTACATCAGGGACTGAAACGCAGCCGGAAGACCGATCCGGATAATCTTCTGCAGCATTTCCTTATGGAAACGGATTTCCTTCAGGCGCAGCTGATAGCATTCCTGCGTCCGCATCAAAACAACACACACCAGGACCGCGCTGCAAATCTGGGAGACAACCGTTGCCAGCGCCACTCCCATTACATCCCAATGAAACGCAAGAACAAAGATCAAATCCAATACAATATTAACTACGCAGCTGACCATTAAAAAATACAACGGCCTCCTGGAATCACCGATTGCCCTCAGTATACCGGCTCCCACATTATAGACCAGATTGGCCACCATACCGGCAAAATAGATTCGCAGGTAGACAAGTGACTGGGGAATGATCTCTTCCGGAGTGCCCATAAGACGCAGCGTTGCGGGAGCGCTGAGAAGCCCCAGCACCATGATAAGAATCCCCCCTGCAATAGCCATTGCTATCGCTGTATGTACCGCTTTGCTTACTTCTTCCCGATACCGTCCCCCATAATATTGAGATATAGTAACGGTTGCACCGGCGGAAATACCAATAAAAAAACCCACATATACATTGATTATGGTACCCGTTGTCCCGCCGACTGCGGACAGGGCTTCCTTTCCTACAAATCTTCCTACTACAACCGCATCTGCCGTGTTATAAAGCTGCTGAAAAAAGGTGCCAAACAGCAA
This sequence comes from Anaerotaenia torta, assembly GCF_050433395.1. Taxonomy (NCBI): domain Bacteria; kingdom Bacillati; phylum Bacillota; class Clostridia; order Lachnospirales; family Lachnospiraceae; genus Anaerotaenia; species Anaerotaenia torta. The sequence continues at coordinate 688,507 of NZ_JBNPXH010000001.1, read as the reverse complement.
CGGAAAGAAAAAGATCATTAACTGCTTCCAGATCACTCCTTCCGTAATACTGTTGCCGCCTTCTCGATTGTGCGCCATAATTCCTAATTCCTCTTTTCTGTTGATTCTATTAATATCACGACTCAAAACGATATCCGTAATTCCATTATTGTAGCCCTGCCTGCACAAAAAAGCAAGAGAGAATTCATCGTCCATTCATTTCAAATTCCGGTATAAAAATACTGCGGCATTTCACCGGAGGATTGCCATCAATTCCTTTGCGATTCCTCCCGTAAAATGCCGCAGTATATGCCTGTCACAGCGTAGAAACGACCCGTATCCGCCTCCTTTTGCTATGTAAGCAGGAAGTAAGCCAGTACAACAGCCCCCAATGCAATCCGGTACCAGCCGAAGGCCTTGAAATCATTGTTCTTAATAAAGCCCATAAGGAATCGAATCGCCAGTACGGATACGATAAATGCCGTCAGCATACCGACGGCCAGAACCGCCAGCTCCTGCCCCGTAAAGTGAAAGCCGAATTTCACGATCTTTAGAAAACTCGCTCCGAACATAACCGGAATAGATAAGAAGAAGGAATATTCCGCCGCTACGAGCCGCGAGGTTCCCAGGAGGATTGCTCCAAGGATGGTTGAGCCGGAGCGGGAGGTTCCCGGAATGATGGACAATATCTGGAAGATGCCGATGAGCAGCGCCGTGCGGTAGGTCAGCTCATTAAACTTCCGTATCCGAGGCTCCTTCCCTTTATTGCGGTTCTCGATAACAATAAAGAGAATACCGTATACAATCAAGGTAACCGCCACCGTGGGGTAATTATAAAAATGCTCGTCAAACCAGTCATCAAACAGCACTCCAAGAACACCCGCAGGGATGCATCCCACCAGGACCTTGAACCAGATCTCCCAGGTAAATGCCTTCTCTTCCTTCGATTTACTCAGAGCAAAAGGATTCAGTTTACGAAAATACAGCAGTACTACCGCCATAATCGCCCCAAGCTGAATCACCACACGAAACATTTCCATGAATTGATCGGACTGCTTCAGCTCGATCAGCTCCTCCGCCAAAATCATATGCCCGGTACTGCTGATTGGCAGCCATTCCGTAACCCCTTCAATAATTCCCAGCACAATTACCTTTAACAACTCGATTAACATATTCTTCGTCTCCCATGCCTTTCCTTGATTTTTTTCATGCAGTCACTAATATTATAACAGCTTTCTCTTCTGTTCACCATCAATATTTAACGGCAGAACCTGTTCCTTATCTTCAAAATACTGCTTAAATAATTCCGGATAATTCAAAAGGAGGCGTCTTGCGACGCCTCCCACAGAGTAAACTTTAATAAAAATTAAAGTTTAAACACCTCTATGCTTTTGATCAAAATAACCATCCCCTTTCTATTGAAATTGACCGGTCACTTGTATTATCCCATAATCCGTCGTAAATGAATAGGCAGAAAACACTTATATCAGTTTTTTCCCATACACGATCTTCTTAATCGCATCCTCACCCAGATGGAACCGGTCTGCCAGGGCCTCTATCGTTTCACCCTGGTCAAATAAATTCATGATTTTCCTGTTTCTTCTGTCAATGGCTTCTCTGGCACCACTGACACAGCCCCAGCCTGCTTTACCGCTCTTCTTCGGAATATAAACCAGACTTCCCTCCACATATTCCTGAATCTCTTTTAACAGGCGGGCCGGCAATACATCCGCACCTTTTTTGTAATTCAAATAATGATCCCTCCATGAAGCTAATACAATTCTTACCGATGTTTAAGCTTTTCATGTCAAGCCCACCTCCTTAAAATATGATAGCTAATCAGGAGCTCGATATCCTGACCGCGCTTATAGTATACCACAATCTTACCGTGATTGGTATTATTTATTTTGCCGGATAATGATAAAAAATGCACCGAATAAATCTCAAACTTTAGCAACACTTATTCTCCAGTGTTTTTAGTATCCTCTGGTTCACCAATACTTTTTCTAATATATTCAACCCATTTCATTTTTCGAAGACAACACCATCCTATCGGTAGAACAATAGATGTGATTACCAAGATGATATGCTGTGACAAAGAAAAATTGATTGGTTGTTGTTTAAATATTCTAATATAGAATTGCAAATATAAGAAACTAATTACGATACATTTTACTATTGATATTTTATACCTATTAGCATCCCGTACGGTAAAAAAACTATGAATACTATATGTTATAACTCCAGGGTAAAGATATACAGTACATTGACCTAAGATTAAGACTAACTCCATAGCACTATTATATGTCGTTACCGTAGTAGTCACAATCGTACCCCCTTTTCAAAAATCTTTATTCAATTCACCCCTAAATAATAAAATGGTATGTCAAGTGCGTGAAACTCTCCTATGTGCTCTTGACATACCATTCATAGATATTTCACTTATTCTGATAACCCTGCTGATATATAGCGACCATCAAAATCAATATTAGCAATATAATTGTTAGAATAAGTTACTCCAAACGTAGCAGTTGAACCCTCTCCCAGCCCTACCTTGAGCCCTGCCGAGTAGGTGGTTGTTCCAGTTTCATAAGTATCTCCATAAACATTGTAGTAAAACCTATTACCCGCCTCCAGTCTGTAAAAAATTGAGCCACCAAATATACATGGGTCCCCATCTCCTGTGTATATGTGAGCATTTTCTAAAGATACTATCCTGTTTGGAGAATATGAGTTATTTATGTATTCTAATCCAACCACAAACATAGGTTGGAAGGTATGTACATGCAAAACCAATCCCAACATCGTCGTATGGACGACTGTATATGTGTCCATTCTAAACTGACCATAGCGTATTTCTACGGTAGATGCAACCTTTGCCTGATTTTCCGTGTGAGATGCCACGAAGTTACTGATCTCTTCTTGCGATGAGCCACTTCTTTGCATGTCTGCCAAAATCTCTTCATATGTGTACGCCTTATCCTTAGGAAAAGTAGCAAGCTCTTCGTAACTATAAACTGCTAAGGAAGACTTACCCATGGTGATTGGCAAAGACTCACCTGTAGTAGCTGCCATGGCGGTCCCAGGAATAGTAAATATCAATACCACTGCAACCAAAAATGCTAATAACTTCTTCACGATTTTCATCAATAAATTCCCTCCTTGTTAATCAATCATTAGGAAACAGACCTTATATTTCTTCGAATACCATATAATCTTTTATACAATCATAGAACCATCTCCTTTATTTCTTTCAATAATCGTTATTAAATTATTAATACATTATTTTAAATACAATATTATCAAAACATATAATGTATGATTTTGTCAATAATATGTTTATATATTATTTACTTTTTTATTATAAATCATAATATCTTATCGCAAAAATCATAATTATAATTGACACAGTAATTCACATGGTGTATCATGTTGGCATATACTAAATAATGGAGGCCTTGTATGTCCAAACAAAATAACGAATTCAAATTAACCGAAAGAGAAATTGATATCTTGAACATCCTATGGTCGGCTGGTAAGCCATTGGTAGCTTCTGATATACACAAACTGGACAACTCCATAAGCCTTAACACAATACAGGCTGTCTTAAGGAAATTATTATGTAAAAAACTTATTGAGGTTGCAGAAATCGTTTATAGTAGGACAGTTCTTTCACGCAGTTATCGACCCACCATAAGTTTTCATGACTTCTCAATGCAAGGGATTGTAAAGCAAATCAAAGATTTAGATAAAAGCATTTCCACACCTAGCATCGTTGCTACACTGCTTGAATATGAGAAAAATGAAGAGGTTATTATAGAACAACTGGAAGAAATGCTACAAGAGCGAAAGAAGCAGTTAAAAGATAGGAGGAATTAGGTTGATCTTTTCATTCACTGCTTTATTATCAAATTTCTTTTTTAGCAGTTTACTAATATTTTTTATCTTATTTTTTTTAAGGAGTAGCCATCAAATTAGATTGGTTGGAGTTAGTACCATATTTTTCTGCATCATTATAATTATGTTACGATTACTTCTTCCTTTTGAATTTTCATTTTCCACCAATATATTGTCAAGGCATATACTTCCAGAGATCACTCAATTTGTTAAAAAACCAATTACTATATTCCAGAATTATCAGATTAGTCTTCTTTATATTTTATATTCTGTATGGGGTATCGGTGTATTATTTAATTTGTGTAAAGCAGTTTACTCTTACTGGCATTTTAAAAAAATGATTCTTAATTTCCCTGTTTTAGAGGACCAATCGATCAACAATATTTTACATAACATCCTTAAAAAATACAACAAATTCGTATCCCTTCGAATTATCCAGACAGATAAAATAACCACCCCAATAATATTTGGATTTTACAATCCATGTATTGTTGTGCCTGGCATATATCTTACGGAAAGGGAATGGTATTATATATTAAGCCATGAAATTGCCCATTACTTTCATGGTCACTTATGGAATAAAGCCATTTGCCAATTCCTTTATGTCCTCTATTGGTGGAATCCGCTTGTTTATCTTTTGAAAAAGCAGATGGACAAGACGCTTGAAATGCAAGTGGATCTTATCGTAACCAAGACAATGGATGAAAGTAGCCGAATTGAATATCTGGAATGTCTCCTGAAGATAGCAAAGAATTGTGTGTGTCAAGTAGATGAATTGGCAATGACATTCAGCAGTGAACAGAACTCCATCCTTGCACAAAGGTTTTATATGGTTTTGAATAATTATGAGTTAAAGATAAAGTCAAGAATAAGAAGTGTTCTTTTATTTGTCATACCCACATTATTATTGGTGTTTTTTTCTTGTTTTTTTATTTTTGAACCATATGCAATTAATCCCGAAGATGCAGCTGATACATTTGACTTAACCAGCAAAAATTCATATTTAGTTCTTAATTCGAATGGCGGCTATGATGTTTATCTAAACGATGAATATTTTGGTACCATTCATGATATTGACTCATTTATAGATTTACCCATATATCAAAATATCCAGGAGGTACCAATAAATGAAAAAAATAGGTAAGAAGTTTTCACCCCTCATCATCACATTATGTATTTACACAAGCCTACAGCCAACCAATGCGCTCGCTACAAGTGCACTGAATGGAAGCCTTGCATCAATCGAATCTACTGTTAGTGTAACACCTTACTCCGATATCATTGACTGGAGATACAAATCGGAAAATGGTAATATATACAAGCGTCTGTATAATTATTCTACGCAGGAATGGATCGGAGAATGGATCCTTTGCCCTTAAAGCAAAGCATTTGATTGCCAGATTGTTTTCATGATCTTCAATGTATATAAAAAGTCCTGCTGCCTTCTTGATTAAACCCGTCGGCAGTAGGACATATCTTTTTTCTATATCATAATAGAGTTCCTGGTACACCCATACATTTTTACAGATCGGTATCCTTAAAAATTAGTAATGATCAGAGAGAGACCGGATAAAATCAACAGTATGATTACTCCCGTCTTAATTTTCTTCTCATCCAGCACCTTGGACAGCCCTATTCCAGCCAGTAATCCCAGAATCATAAGGGGTATCAGCAGCAACGCGCGTTTGTACATCTGCGCTGTCAGTATTCCGGTAACACTATACAGGATGATACGGAAGGTATTCTCCGCCAGGAAAACGATGCACAGATTTCCTCGGAACTCTTTACTACTCTCCGTCTTCTGCCCCATATATGCGGCAAGCAGGGCTCCAATACCGAATAGACCGCAGAGCAGCCCTGATAGCAGACCAATGGACAGCATGACAGCGGAGGAATATTTCTTCCTCCTGTTCTGCCTCTCCCGGAGAAACAGCTCCAGCCCGATCCCCGCTACCACAAAGCCAAATATTATCTTAATCACCGTTACATTGCCGGACTTCAAGATAACGGCTCCCGGAATACTCCCTGCAATCACAAGAATTACAAGGGGAAGCCATATCTTCCAGTTTAACGATTTCCTTTCCTTCCAAGAAACAATAATATTCGAGGGATAACCCACCAGCAGCTCAACGGGGGTAATGTTGATATTACTGGTCCCAAAGCTTAGCATTGTACTCAGCACCAGGGTATTGGCAAAGCCGCACAATCCTTTGATCACATAGGCGCAGATAACTGCAAAGCCCGTCCATAGCTCCATTATTTCCGTCCCCCGTCTTCCGCTATGCAGCAGACGTCTCTGCTGCTGTTTCTCCTGCCTCTTCTTCTGTCACTTCTTCTATCTCTTCTTCTATCGTTCTTCAATTCTTCGGTTCCTTCCGTTCTCCGGCTTCTTCCATCGGTCATTCTAGCCGATATCCGGCTCATCGCGTAAGGTAAAGCGGTCGCATACTTTTCCCTCCGTCTCGAATATAATGATTTCATTCTCCCCCTGCTTTAAAAGAGGGGCGGGAATATATAAACGTTTCTGGGGTCCGATCTCCCAAAAGCGGCCGATGTTGAAGCCATTCACAAAGATGCAGCCCTTCCCCCAGCCTTCGAAATCCAGGAAGGTATCCCCTGTCTCCTCCGCACGGAAGACCCCGCGGTAGAATGCCGGGGTATTCTCCTTATATTCCTTGCCAAAGTCCACTTTTTCTATATTATCCAGAGGCAGAGGATACTGCTTCCAGCCGTTGTGCATATGGCCGTTGATCTGCACACAGTGGTTGATTCCCTTCCTCTGCTGCTGCATCCTGGGACCAAAATTGACACGCCCCATATTCTCCACCAGAATATCAAGGGAAGCCCCTCTCTCAAATTGCAGATCCACTTCATGCTCTTCCAGCAGCTCCCTGTCGTACAGGGTGAGTACCGGCTTTTGATCAATAAACAGATTCGCTCTGTCGTTGGCTTCCCAAAGGCGAATTTTCTCTATGTTCTCTTCTGTATTCAGCGGGGAGCGGTACAGGATATATCCATAGCTCTGCCCCAGCTGCTCCATACACTGGGTATAGGGACTTTCTGCCGCGACGGAGATATCCTCCAGTACGGAAAATAAGCTCACCTTATCTTGAATCAGGATCTCACCATAGGCCTTACGTTCAATCTCAGGAAGAAGCTCCACCTTCGGAAGCTCCGTATATTTTGCGATCACTTCCCTGTATCTTCTATATTTCTCCGTGATCCGGCCATCCTCCGTAAGCATCGCGTCATAATCATAGGAGGTTACATCCGGGGTCAGTTCGTCGTAATAATTGGAGCCGTTCATAAAGCCGAAATTAGTTCCGCCATGGAACATATAGATATTCACATGTCCCAGCTCCAGCATTTTATCCAAATCCTTCACGCTCTGCTCCAGGTTCCCTGTCATATGCCCGCCGTTGCCCCAATGATCGAACCAGCCCACCCAGAACTCGGCGCACATCAGAGGCCCTTCGCCGGTATATTGCTTCATCAGTTCAAAGCGCTCTGCAGTACGTGAGCCAAAGTTTCCGGTAGGAAGGATGCCCTCCATACTTCCGCCTCTCATGCTGTCATGGAAGGGGCCGTCCGAGGTAATCAAGGGGACAGTAATCCCGTTATTCCTCATCATTTTCTTGATTGCCTCCATATAGGAAGCATCATTGGCATAATAACCATATTCATTTTCAATCTGCATCATAAGAATCGGGCCGCCATGGTCAATCTGATAAGGGGCCAGCATCGGAAGCAATACCTTATAATAATCCTCCACATGCTTCAGAAAGGGAGCATAATTCACCCGAAGCCTCATGCCCTCCTCTGCCAGCAGCCATGCCGGAAGTCCGCCAAACTCCCACTCCGCGCAGATATAAGGCGACGGCCGGATGATCACATACAATCCCAGCTCCTGTGCTGTCCGGATAAATCGGATCACATCCAGCATACCTTCAAAATGAAACTCCCCCTTCTTCGGTTCATGGGCATTCCAGGGAATGTAAGTCTCCACCATATTAGCTCCCAGTGCCTTCAGCTTCCTCATCCGGTCCGTCCAGTATTCAGGCACGGTACGAAAATAATGGATGGCACCCGATATTACCTTGATTGGTTTATCATCCAAATAAAATTTATCACTTATCTCAAATCTCCCCATGTTCTATACTCCTTTTCATCAAGCGGTTTTTAATCAATCAAGTAAAAAGATTCCTATCGTGATCTAATCTTCTTACTTCATTCATCAAGCAGGAACGGATGCCTTCAATAGTCCACAGTACCATTTCTCAGGCATAAAATCAATCGTTTTATCCGCTGAACCGTTATTGTGAAACGTCATTCAACCGTAACAATTGAACTGCAATAAACAGAGTGCTGAAACTCTCTTTTCAAAAGTATCAGCACTCTGTTCCATACTTACAATGCTGCGCTATGGCAACACGATACCATGTCCGCAAGCGTCCATAATATGGCACTGCATGCCAGGGTGCGCACTACGCTTCGCTTCGGCACAGATATGCCTTACAAGCAATTCATACCTTTCCGGCAAAGTATACCGGTGTAATTATTTATATAATGCGTCAAACTGTCTCTGCAGTTCTGCGGTAACCTCTTCAAATCCCGCATTCTTTAATGCCTTCTGATACTCAGCAACGATTTCTTCTGCGGTTCCCTTATATTTGCCGTAGGAGATCTGCTTCATATAATTGGTGTGAACCTCGCTGATATTGCTGATCATGGACTGGATATTGTCTACATCGGGAACGAACTGTCCGTAAGGATAGTCGATCTTAATGCTGTCATACTTTGCATATAAAGCATCAATTGCGTTCCAGTCCCTGGTGGCATCCCTGATCTCCAGGTCATCATTTCTTCCCCACCAGTAGTTGGTTACGATCTCCTGTGTGGCACGGTCATAGCCGGGTGCCTCGATACGGAGTCCGTCTGCGTTGATATCCCACTGAACACCCTTCTGTCCATAGTTGAGCAGCTTGTAGCAGTCGGGATCATTTCTGAGCAGATCATATACCATGAGCGCTCTCTCCGGATTCTTGCTTGCCGCGGATACAGCCATGGCACCATGGGTAATGGATAAAGCTACTACATTATTGGTCTCTTCACCAAAATAGAAGAAGCCAACCTCTGCGCCCTCTACCTCAAGAGGTGTCTTACTTACCAGATCGGTCCAGGTCTGGGTATGGTGCTGTTCTGCCGCAACCTTGCCAATCTTGAAATCTTCTCTGTTGTCAACGCCGGTATTGTTTAATACGTCCGTCTTCCAAACGCCGATCTCATCCCATTTCTTCATCATCTTAGCATACTCTACCAGCAGAGCTGCATCCGTATAATAAGGAGAAACAATGGTGTACAGATCATCCTTCATGCCGCCCCAGAGAGCTCCTGCACTCAGACCGTCGATGGTTACCCAGTCGGTATGGGAAGTAATCCATCCGCCTACCATCTGGCTGTGATGGGTGCCGTCAGAATCCCAGGGAATGTTGATATCGGTAATGTTTTTCTTCACCCACTCAAAATAGGTAGTTAAATCCTCCCAGCTGTGAACGCCGTTGGCAAGACCTGCCTGCTTTGCCCAGTCAAGGCGGTATGCATAACCGTGGTTAACCCACTGTGCATAATTGTCTTCCGGCATCAGATAAATCTCTCCGTTGTATTTGCATAATTCCCAGTGCTCCGGACTTACGCTTTCCCATGTCTTGGGAGCATAGGTCTTTAACATATCCTCGGATAATTCCAGGAACGCACCGTTCTTTGCATTGGGCCAGGCGTCCAGCCAGTCGGAAGCGGTACCGATTAAGTCAACCGAGCCGTCCATCTGTGCCAGAGTCAGATTGTAATTAGCCAGGTAATCGGTCCAGCCGATGTAATATATCTGCAGCTCCGCGTTTACCTTTTCCGTCAGAATCTTGTTCAGCTCTTCCAGCATTGCCTCTGTAGCGCCGTTATCCTTGGGATCACCGGTGGTCATGTAGTTAATCACAACATGCTCCGAGGTGTCAATTCCTGCGGTATCCCCTCCGCTGGTGTCTCCGTCTGTCTTGGTATCTCCGCCGGTCTGAGCACCGGAAGTCGGATTGTTCTTCCCATCGTCTGTGGACGGCTTATTTGTCTTGCCGCACGCAGTCAGGCCAACAATCATAGTTACTGCCAAAAGTAATGCCAACCATCTTTTTTTCATAAATGTACCTCCCATTTTAATGAATGATGAATATATTATTGTCTCCGTATAAACGGAGTTACAATCCGTTTCATGTGCGGCCTCGTATCGCACTTATCCCTTGACGGCTCCTATGGTAATTCCGCCGATAAAATATTTCTGAACGAAGGGATAGAAAAGAACCACCGGTCCCGTGGCCAAAACCGCATTGGCCATCTTCAGGCTCTCCGCCGGAAGATCCGAAACGGTAACATACTGTCCTGCCACGGAGTTCTTCAGACTTTGAACTTTATTCACTATCTCATACAGCGTGTACTGCAGCGGCCTCACATCTACCTTTGGACTGAGGAAAAGAGAGGACTGGTACCATTCGTTCCAATAACCCAGGGCAAGAAACAGGCCGATGGTAGCCAGAGCCGGCTTCAGCATGGGCAAAATCAAAGCAGTGAAAATCTTCATATCGCCCGCACCGTCAATCTTGCCGGACTCCGTTATTTCATGGGGGATTACCTTGACAAAGTTCTTCATCAGGATAATCAGCCAGGGTGTCATCAGCAGCGGTAAAAATACTGCGAAGTAACTGTCCTTCAGCTTATAGGTCTGTGTCATCAGCAGATAGTAAGGTGCCAATCCCGCCGAAAACAGGCTTGTAAAATAAATATAAAAGGAAATCACATTGCGGAAGGGAAAGTCCCTTCTCTGCAGCGCATAACCTGTCATAGATATAATGCCGAGTCCGAGAAAGGTTCCGAAGGCAGTCATAAGGATGGTCAAGGCATAGGCTTTCCAAATCGTGCCCCCAGCCAACACCAGCTCATACGCCTTCAGGGTGAAGTCCTTAGGAAACAGCTGAACTCCCTCAGCCCGAATGATTACTTCCTCTGTAAATGAGGTGGCGATAACAATGAGAAACGGAACAACACATGCCAACGCATACAAGCTTACTACCGCATAACCAAAGCTTCTTATTATCTTATCCGAGGTACCCAGCCTAACCTTGGTACCCTGCCGGATATAATTTTCCTTTTTCACCATGCTCTTGTGCCTCCTCTCCTTAGAATAATGAATAATCCGGTTCAATCTTCTTCACGATCATGTTACAGGTTACTACCATCAGAAATCCGATCAGGGACTGGTAGAGGCCAACTGCTGATGCAGTGGAGAAGTTAAAATCCGTTAAGGTTGCCCGGTATACATAAGTCTCGATGATATCTGTCGTCGGAAACAGCAGGGAATTGGTTCCGATTATATTGTAGAACAATCCGAAGTTACCCTTTACAATTCCTCCCATGGCAAAGAGCAGCAGAATGACCAGCGTCGGCTTCAGTCCGGGGAGAATGATATAGCGGATCTTCTGGAACCCATTGGCACCATCCACTCTCGCCGCTTCCACAATCTCCATGTCAATACCCATAATCGCTGCAAAATACACTACCGAGTTATATCCGGTTACCTGCCATAGGTAGATAACAACCAGAAGCACCGGCCATACACTGGCATCCGAGTACGGTCCCCACCGTTCCAGGCCCATCTTGACAAGCATGCTGTTGACAAAACCATAATCATAATTCAATAAATTATAAACAAGAATACCCACCAGAACCTGCGAGATAAAGTAGGGAAGAAACATCATGGTCTGACTGATCTTCTTAAACCATCTGCTGCGAAGCTCGTTCAGAAGGATCGCCACGAATATCGCCAGCAGATTGCCGAGAATAACAAAGGCCAGATTGTAAAGAACCGTATTCCTGGTAAGATTAAACAGCTTACCGGAGGTGTACAGGAACTTGAAATTATCCAGACCCACGAACTTGCTTCCAAAGATGCCGTTCCTGAAGTTGTATTTTACAAAGGCCACGTAGATACCGGGCAGGGGCATGTAGCTGAATGCAAAGAAAAACAGCACTGCCGGTGTACACATCAGCAGAAGCACTCTGTAATGGTATACCTTTTTCCAAAAGCTCATCTCTTTCACGCTTTTGTTAATCTTGGTTATTCCTTTTGATTTTCCCATTTAATCACTCTCCATGCTCTATTTCTTGCATTTGTTGTTTTGCACATTTTGAAATCGGTTTCATGTGTATATATTATCATTTTATTCTTTATTGGTCAAGTAGTTTTTTGCAATCGGTTTCTAATTTATATCTTTTTTATATATTTTTCTTTTTTTATTATGCACTATTACTATTGACTGTAAAAAAAAGAGACAGGCTCTGCAATCCTCCTGTCTCCTTTTTCTAAATTTATCATATTTTCATGAATTCGGTGTCATTTTTATTTACGATTCTGATCATCTTCCTATTACTCTTCAAGCCGCCCTGTCTCCCTGGGCGGACCGCTGGTCTCCCGTATTGCCAGAGTCGGCAGTATCAGCTGCACCAGAGGCTGTTCCCGTCCTTCCACAGCCGCAACAGCCGTCTCAATCAGCTTTCTTCCGAACTCTTTATAATTATAGTCGATGCTGGTAAGCCTGGGCATGATCAGATCGGTAATATAGGTATTGTCATAGGTAACCACGCTAATATCCTGGGGAATCCGGTATCCATGCTCTGCAATGCTGCGAATTACTCCTGCTGCCGAAAAATCGTTGATTGCAATTACCGCAGTCGGAACCACACCCTTGTCAAACATTTTATTCATACCGTTATATCCTGACTCATAAACATATCCGCTGTCCTCCGATATCAGTTCGGGACAGAAGGGGATACTGTATTTGCTGAGAATCTGCTTGTACCGCTGGAACTTCTCATAGGTGGAGGCCACATCCATACGCCCGCCGATCAGGGCGATCTGCGTATGTTTCAAAGAGATCAGATACTCCATCAGAAGCTCCATGGTCTTCATGGCATCAATCTTCACCTGATAGCACCGGGTGCCGTCCAGCTTTCCGGTGATGACCACAGGTATCTTATTCATCAGGCGGTTCACCCGCTCCACATATTCCACGCAGGAAACCAGATCGTCCACTCTGCCCCCCAGTTGGATAATGGCATCTACCCGCTGTTCCTCCAGCTTCTCCAGCTGCTGCTCCTCCTGCTCTATCTTGCCCAGGGAATTGCACAGCAGTACGGTATAGCCGCACTTTCTGGCGGCCATCTCACAGGCTACGAACACTTCCGCGTAATAGGGGTTTCTGATATCCGCCGCGATGATACCGATGACCTTGCTTCTGGTGTCGGCAAGTCCTCTCGCCAGGGCATTGGGTTTGAAATTGTATTTGTCAATCAGCTCCAGGATTCGCTCTTTTTTCTCCTGCCTTACGTTGGCGTTGCTGGTCAATACTCTGGAGACAGTGGAAGGTGATACCCCTGCTTCCCTGGCAATATCATATATTGTGATAAGCTTGCTGTCGTTTGGTTTTAATCCTTCCATGTTACTATTCCCCTGCCTTCTGTATGTAACGTTATAATTGTGCTTGAAACCGATTTCTTGATATGATTTCATTTTATAAGGGATGCGGGGAAATGTCAAGAAGAAAGAAGTTACATTCCCATGCTCTCATACCTTTTGATACCCCGGTAAAATACATGGCGGGCTATGAGCAGGAATAAGGCGCTCATTCCGACGAGGGCAAGGCTGTAGGAGATTGCATGCTCTCCCCGCAGTATGTAAGCCGGTATACTGCCGATGAAGGCGTATGGGATTATAAAGAGAAGGACCAGACGCACGCCTTTGGGATAAATGGTGACGGGGTAGCGGGCGTATTGCCCCAGGCTGTTGATGGTGAAGGGGATGCTGGTTCTTCCGCCCGAATCGAACCAGAAGATCAGGCTGTTGCTGATCAGGTAGACCGACATTAGGATTACTGTGCCGCAGACGATGAATAAGAGACACAGAAGAAGCGTGACAAAGGTAAACCTGCCCAAGGACTTCAAGAGGATATTCAGGCTGATGATGCCGAATAGGAATACGCCGATGCCCTGCAGGCCCATTCCGAAGGAAAGCACCTGGAAGAAGGGGGAGACCGGGCGGGAAAGGATGGTATCGAACTTGCCGCCGAAGACCATGGCCGGCATCTGCCAGATGCCCTCGAAGAGGACGCTGTTAAGCCCCTCCGCAATGAAGAGGAAGGACATGATCAGATAAACCTCCTTCTCCTGCCAGCCCGCAATGTTGGGGAGGTTTTTGTAGATTACAAAGGGGATGGCCATGGTCAGGAGGCGTGTCACGATGCCCGATATCAGCATCATCCAGAAATTGAAGGTGTATTCCATCTCCGTTTTGATGTACTGTTCTTTTAGCTTGAAAAATATTCTCAGCATGGTCAACCTCCTGCAATCATCAGATTCTTCCGCACACGGCTGTAGATCAGGCTGTGAAGAAGGATAAAGGCCGCCAGCCACGCCAGCTGGCCCAGGTAGATCATGGGAAGGCTGACCGGCAGCTCCTGCCCCAGCAGCAATCCCACCGGAATCTGCAGCATGTAGGGGAAGGGCGTCATATAGGTGAAGTTCTTGAGCCAGACCGGGAACATGGCCACCGGCAGCATGGCGCCGGAGAAGAATTCATACAGCGCGATTCGGGTCCAGGTGATTCCCAGATGGCCCGTGGAGAAAAAGCATAAAAGGCTGAATACCTCCACCAGCATGATCCGGAGCAGCACCGACAGAATGAAGCACGGGATGAATAGCAGCACCGAACCCAGTCTGGGCGCGGCCATGTATTTTCCGAAGCATAGGAAACCCGCCGTCACGATAATCAGGTTGACCAGGCTTTGCAGCAGGATGGCCCCCGCCATCTCCGAGACGGCCTGCACCAGGAAGGATACCGGGCGGATACACCGGGACACCACGGAGCCGCTTCGGATCTCCCTGGCCAGGACATTCTCGGTGGACCAGCCCAACAGATTGTTTAATCCAAAGGCGATCAGGATATAGGCGTACATCTCTTCCCTTGCCACTCCGCCGATGGCCCCTCCGGCCTGCTGGCCGTACAGGGCGGGCCACAGCAAATATTGGCCGCCCAGAAGAACCAAGGGGGTAAAGAGATTCAGGATGAAGCTGGTCCGGTAATACATATGACTTTGCATGGAAATTGCCGTCAGTTTTAAAAATGCTTTCACGTTCCTTAAGCCTCCCTTGAAAAGATTCTGGAGACCACTTCATCGATATCCGGCTCCTGTATGGTGATATCCTCAATTTCAAAGGACTGGGAGATGGCATTTAATACCTGTTCCGAGGAATACTGCTCCGTTTGGTATATGATTTTGGTGGTTCGGCCCTCCGCCGTAATTCTGGCTTCCGGCAGCAGCGGCCGGATGTCCCTTTTCAGGCTTCCGACCACCTTGACCATCTTATCTCTGACATAGCGGTGCTTCAGATCCTCCAGGGTACCGTCATAGAACAGCCTGCCTTTGGAAAGCACAATGGCATCCTCGCAGATCTCATCAATGTCGTCCAGATCATGGCTGGTGAGGAAAATGCTGATGCCCTTCTCCCGGTTCATCTGCCGCAGGAAGGTGCGTATGGTATGCTTCACATTGATGTCCAGTCCGATGGTGGGCTCGTCCAGATACAGGAGCTTCGGGTCATGCAGGAATACCATCCCGATGTCTGATTTCATCCGCTGTCCCAGGGACAGCTTCCTTGCCGGGGAGGACAGGATGGGGGCCAGCTCCAGCAGCTCCACCACCATGTCAAAATTTCTCCGGAACCGGTCCTTGTCCAGCTTATACAGGGTTTGAATGGCATTATAGCTCTCAATGACAGGAATATCCGTCCACAGGTTGGATTTCTGGCCGAAGATCACTCCAATGCTGCGCAGATAGTCCTGTCCGCTGTGCCTTGGGTCCTTTCCGCGGGAATCACCGTCCATAGATACCTTGATCTCTCCCCTGGTGGGGGTTAGAATTCCGATCATCATTTTGATCAGGGTGGATTTGCCCGCTCCGTTTTCCCCGATGCAGGCCAGGGCCTGTCCCTCCTTTACGCGGAAGGAAACCTGATCAACGGCCGCCTTCTCTACCCATTGGGAATGAAACAGATTTTTGAAGGCCCCCCTCAAACCGGGGTCCTTCACATTGTTGCGATATATCTTGCTCAGGTCAGTTACCTCTATCATAATATGCTCCGCATCGCATTTCTTCCGCCGAAACCCCTTCTCCCGCCAGAATAGGATGCCTTCCCTTTCTTCTGTAATTCATTCTCTATTCCAGCGTGACCGCCGCCGCTTCCCGGCAGCCCTCCGCTTCTGCTGTCACAATAATTCTGCCCTCCCCGTTTCTTCGGATATAGGCTGCAAGTTTGCCGGCAAATGTGCTCCGCTCATGATCCGTATAGGGGGTGAGATCGCTTAGATTACCGCTCTCCAGTCCCGCCAGCTCTCCCGCTCCGGCTACCGTTACTTTGATGCGCCGGTCATCCCAGACCGTGCTTCTGCCGTCTTCATCCCGCAGCTCAAACAGCAGCTGGTACAGATAACCCGTTTGTGCGCAAGCCGCCTCCCAGCTGTCTCCGGTAATGGCATCCGGCTGATTCCAGATCCGGCAGTCAAGCTGCTGAGCAGCCTTGGTACTGCCCAATTTCTTCTCCAGAACCAGGCCTCCTTCTTCATTCAGACCTTCCGCAGTCAGCACTCCTTCTTCAAAGGGTACTTCGAACAGACAGGCCCCGTCTTCATTATATTCCAAAGCTCTCAGAGAGGGACTGGAATTAATACGATCCGCAGAGAGAAGCTTTTCCTTATCCGAAGAACAAAGCTTCCCGCTTTCCGCAGGACAGAGATTGAACCGGCCGATCTCCCTGCCATTCAGGCAGAGCCTTATCTGCGGCAGATTGGTGTAACATTTTACAAGAATCGTTTCCCCTGCTTCGTAATTCCAGGACTCTGTCATAGGAATCCAATGTTCCCTTCTGCCATCGGCCTTCCGGGTAGCAATGTGCAGTACATCCCTGCCGCTCCAGAAAGACTTTCTCCGGTAGAATTCCGGTTTCTTAAATCCCGCGCAGGTGATATAGCCCGCCCTGGAGCCCCGGACCGGCCAGCCGGCGGCCTCACCCAGATAATCGATTCCGGTCCACAGAAACTGCCCGCTGATATAGGGATTATCCTTTACCGCCAGCCAGGCGCTGTAGCTGTGCCCGTTCTCGCTTCCCAAAAACGGCTTGTCCGGGAAGCTCTTGTGATCGTCCTCATATAAATGCTCTTTATAATTATACCCCACAACGTCAAGAGAGTCCAGGAAGCCGATCCTGGCCGACAGCTCCGGAAAAGCCGCCGCCAGCGTCACCGGGCGGCTGGTATCCTCTGAACGGACAATCTCTGCCAGCTCTCTTGCGATCACTGCCAGCCGCTCCGCATTGGGCTTGTTACGGTCATACCGTCTCTCTGCCTCGGGCTTGTTGGCATCATTGTTGCCCGTCATCGTGTCAAACATGGGATGGCAGTAGGGATCATTGGGATAATCAATCTCATTGCCGATACTCCACAGGATAACCGAGGGGTGATTCCTGTCCCGGCGTACCATTGCCCTCAGATCCTCCTCATGCCATTTGGGGAAATCCTCAAAATATCCCTGATGCCTGGGCGGATATACATTGTGTCCCACGGACCATTTATTCTTGGCATTCTCCCACTCGTCAAAAGCCTCGTCCATCATCAGAAAGCCCATATGGTCACACAGCCGGTATAATTCCGGCATATGGGGATTGTGACTGCAGCGGATGGCATTACAGCCGCTTTCCTTCAGCAGCTCCAGACGTCTCTGCCATACCTCCGCCTTCATAGCCGCGCCCAGGCAGCCGCCGTCATGATGCACACAGACACCTTTGAATTTGGTCTCCTCCCCATTCAGGAAGAACCCCTTATCCGGATCAAAGCAGAAGGTACGGATTCCTACGGTATCCTCATGAACCAGATAGCTCGCCCCTCCCTCTTCTTCTGACTTCCCTTCGGAAGAGAGTACCGGACCCTTGACACGATAGCAGGTACGCATCCGGTACAGGTTCGGAGCTTTTGGCGACCACAGATCCGGCTTGTCTACAATGCCCTCCATGGTAAGCTTCCCCGCTGCTCCCGCTGCCAGAATAATGCTTCCCCGAAGTATCGTACCGGCATCCCCCGGCTTCTCCGGCTTCTTATTCCAACCCGCCGAAAGCGGCTCCAGAGCGGTCTCTATCTCCAGGGTAACCTCTTCGGACAAGGAATTGATTATTTCCTGGGTTACCTCCACCGCCGCCGATTGACCGTTGGCCTCCCTGGTACGGAAAACGATCCCATACTCCGCAGGATGAACCGGCTCCTCAATCACCAGGGTTACCTTCCTGGTAATTCCGCTTCCTGTAAACCACCGGGAGTCCGCAAGATCCGTATGAGTCACCTTGACACTGATCTCATTATCCTCCTCCCCAAAGTATGCAAAGGAAGAGAGATCATAGGAAAAGGTTGTATAGCCGCTGGGGCGTTTCCCCAGATAATAGCTGTTGCACCACACCTGGCTGTTCTTATATACTCCGTCAAACACTACCCGGATGCTTTTGCCGCGGTATTCCTCCGGCAAATGGAATCGAAGACGGTACCAGCCGATGCCCCCGGCCAGATAGCCGGTTCCGCTGGAATATTCCCGGGAAAAGGGATGCTCCACGGACCAGTCATGGGGCAGCATAACCGTCCTCCATGCGCTGTCGTCAAAGCCCTTGTACCAGGCTTCCTCACATTCTCCGTAATGAAATTTCCAATTCTGATTCAAATCCTTAATCACCGTATCCATAAAAAGACCTCCGTTTTCAAAATGTAAGACAAGCCGGTTTACGCTTGTCGTTGTTTGAGCATAAGACACGGTTTGGCAGTCGGCAGCCTTAACCGCAGCTCTATCATAATCATAAAAAAGCAGAGGGGAAAAGCAATAGACAATTTAGACCTGCTTTATCCAATAGCGACTTTTAGATTATAAATCAACGGATCTGTCCGCAGCCATCCTTCGCGCATAGGTAGCCGGCGGCACTCCAACCTGCTTTTTAAATACCCGGTTAAAATAATATTCATCCGGAAATCCCACCCGTTCCCCAACGGCTCCCATGCGCATCGGAGTGTGAAGAAGCAGGCTCTTGGCAGACTGAATCCTTATCTTAGTCAGATATTGAAAAATCGTCTGCCCCATTACCCTTTTAAAAATACGGTTCATATAATCAAAATTATTACCAAACTTCTTCTCCAGAAGCTCTCCCGTGATTTCTGCCGCATATTCCCGGTTGAGCCATTCCAGGATTTCCTGAACCCTCTCATAATAGACAGGCAGGGGAGCTGCCCCGGCATACTTCCTGCTGCTGTAATATTGATTCATGACAGCCGTCACAAAGGAACGTGAGATCTCAATAAATAATTGCTGTATCTTACAAGCGCACAGCAGCTTATAATGCTCCAAAGGATCATAGTTATTCTGCTTTGCCTGCTGCAGCAGCTCGCTCATCCTGATCCGGTCACCGGTATTAACGATATTCCAATGCCGGGGCAGGAAGACGGTATTGCTCTTACACTGGTCGTAGGAGGAGCTGTCACTCTTCAGAGCATCCTGACGCATCTGCATCAGGCTTCTGACCATCTCCTCCTCTCCTTCCATCTCCGCCAGACGGAAATCGGAATGCATAAAATGTACATAAAAGTACTCGCAGCTGGAGGCTCTGGTTCCCTCATGGGTTCGGTCCTTATCCAATATGCACACATCTCCGGGAAGGAGGGTAAAAGCTGCCCCGTCCTCCAGCAGATGCATCTCTCCCCGCTTAACAAAGTACAGGATATACTCTCCCGCTTTCCGTTTCTTGTGAACATAGGGCGGCTCTACAACCGCATCATCGACAAGATGCACCATGGGCAGACTGTCCCCCGATAATTGATAGAACTCCATACTTCACCCGCTTTCCCCTGCGCATTTTACAATACCTCCTGAAAAGTGGTTTAAATCAAGGAGGATGACGAAACTTGCTCAATCGATAGAAGTATTATACTCCCATCCGGCAAAATCAACAAGGACAGGATAAAATATATAATTCTGAATTCTCTTGACTCATATATCAGACTGATATATAATCATTATATCAGACTGATATATGAGGTGGTAATATGATTCGGCAAAAAATCCGCAGCTTGCTATTAATACTGTCCCTGCTTCTTTTCCCAATAACTCTTTACTATTTTTCTCCTGCGCTGATTATCAATGCCGGATCAGACGGGGTTGTATTAATATTTCCAAGATAGCAGGACCGGGTGAGATTGAAAACATAGAGTGCATTCCATGCGGTGCCTGTGTTGATAGCTGCAGGCGGAAAGCACTGAAATATACCATGCGAAGGACGGCGAAAATAATGGCAAACGAAAAAAAGCTGGATTGCGTTATCTTAGGTTTATTAAGTCATGAGGACTTAACTGGTTATGAAATAAAAAAGAGAATAGACACTGCCTTGAAATTTTTTTGGCACGCGAGCTTCGGAAGCATATATCCTACCTTGAGAGAACTCGTTGCCAGCGGCTTTGCCGCCAAATCCGACACCGCCGGGAATGACCGCAATAAAATAAGATACACCATAACCGAGCAGGGCCGCCGGTACCTGGAGGGCTGGCTGGAGCTTCCCGCAGAAAAAGATGAGCTGCGTTACGAAACATTGCTGAAATTATTCTTTGCAGATGGCTCCGGGAAGGAGACGGCACTAAGACATATCGAGAACTTTGAAGCAAAGACAAAGGCGGAGCTTCCTTATCTGACATCCGCAGTCAAAACTCTGGAAAGCATCCGCGGTGATGATAAAGCACATCTGTATTACCTTCTCACCGCGCAATTCGGAGCGAAGGTATACCAGGCTTACCTGGATTGGTGCGAAGAGGCGAAAAACCTATTGAAGGGGGAAAATTAATCTATGGGACACTTTGGCTTTTCCTATATCGGTTTCATCTATATGCTCATGCTCGTGATCCCGAATGTGATCTGGGCCCGGAACAAACCCCACGGCTACGACCCCTCCGGTGAAAATAAAGCCCTGCTGCTTTTTGAAAAAGCCGGGCAGGTGCTTTGTACCGTAAGTATCTTATTTTTCAGCGATACCAATCCCCGGAGCTTTGAGCTCCGTACCTTCTGGCTGCTGGCTTCCGCTTTGCTTATGATATTATATGAACTTTTCTGGATTCGCTACTTCCGCGGCGGACACACCCTGCAGGATTTCTACGGATCTTTCCTTTGCGTTCCCGCACCGGGAGCCGCTCTGCCGGTTGCGGCATTTCTGCTTCTCGGTATCTACGGGCGGCTGATCTGGCTGATTGCTGCTTCTGTAATATTAGGCATCGGCCACATCGGGATTCATTTGCAGCATATTCATAACTTGAACAAGAAATGAGCTTCATAAGCTTATAGAATAAAATAGACGCTTCGGACATGATATGGTATGATTTAGTAAATAGCAAATGGTGCTATGATTAACCGATAGGAGGTATCAGCGTGATAGAAGATGAATTGAAGATTAAAATGTACTCCTTCACAATGGATTGCAAAGACCCTTATGAATTAGCAAAATTCTATGCAGAACTGCTCAAGTGGGAAATACCGTTTCATGATGAAGACTGGGCATGCGTAAGCGCTCCGGGAACGCATCAGGGGTCATATCCCGGTATACTGTTTCAACGCAATCCCGAATATCAACCGCCTGTATGGCCGGACGAGCCCGGAGCTCAACAGCAGATGGCACATCTGGACTTTGCTGTTACTGACTTGGAAAAAGCCGTTCCCTATGCGCTCCAGTGCGGAGCAGCCATCTCAGAGAAGCAGTTTTCGAATGACTGGAGGGTTATGTTTGATCCCGCCGGACACCCTTTTTGCTTATGTCAAATGAAATCAGTTTTTGAAAGTCCTCATTTTGCATTGTTATAGAAAGCCGCAAGAGGGTAAAAGCAGCGAATGCTTTTACCCTCTTTGAATGATATCTTTTACGAGGCCCCCTCGCGGAAATATTTATCCCATATCATATCCGCAGTCCGGGCAGCCAGTGCTTGGATCGTCAGGGTGGGATTCGGTCCGCCGATACCGTTAAAGAGCACACTTCCGTCTGCGATATACAGCCTCTTCACCTGATAGGCCTCACATTTTTCATCCACCACAAAGCCCATCCGCATGGTACTCATAATATGGATGAAGATATCCGGCCTCCAGTTGGAGCGGATGACGGTTCTGGCTCCCGCCGCGCGCAGAATTTCCGCCGCATATCCGGCCAGCTCATCCCTCTTTCTGGCATCCTCTTCACTGGGCTGATAGCGTATCACCGGAATAGGCCCATGCTCATCCCGCAGTTCCGGGTCCACCACAATTTCATTTCTCTGATCCACCTGGTCATCCGTAAAGATCAGCATACTCAGCGTCCGCCGGTACTCTCTCATAAACTCCTTCAGCTGTTCCCCTGCCACCATTCCTTCCACATCCCAGGCGGCTCCGGGGGGAGGAGGATTCAGCGCCGCATATTTGCCGCCGCTGTTGCCGTAGGAAATCATGGCGAAGACCCCGGGACTCATGCCATAAGTGATAATGGAGCCAAGTCCCGGATACTCCACTCTTGCAGCAGAATTCTGACCGGCAAAGGGGTTGATCTCCGGTACCCCAAGAGTCCTTAACAGTACCTCTTCGTCAAAAATACCGCTCATGGTATCAAACCAGTGATTGGTCAAGCCCTTCCCTACCCAGGGATTCTCCGGAAGCGCCGAATTCAGCCACAGCCTGGGCGTTTCCACGCCTCCGCCTGCCATGACAACCACCCTGGCGTAAAGCTCTGTCTGCTCTCCGGTCCAGGTATCCCGATAAACCACTCCCCGGGCGCGAAGCTCCCCGTTCCCGTCCTCTTCCGTCAGTATCCGGATGACAAAGGCATTGGGCCTGATCTGCACATTGCCGGTTGCCAATGCCGGAGGAATCAAGCTGACCAGCGTGGATCTCTTAGCCACCGCCTCCACTATAGGCCCCTCAGAGCACCCATTCACACAATGCCCTCTTAAGGTACAGCCTACCGAATTATTACTCTGCAGATCGAAATTGGGATCATTGACCCGCGGATTCACTTCCAGGATTGATTGACCTGCCTCCGGTAACAGGGCTGGGTGATATTCGGGCCCTCACTGTATTGAAAGCCTGCCCCCTTGGCCCCATAATAAAACAACTCTTCCTTCGGAGAGATGGGGGCGGGATGAACCGGAAGCTGGGCTTCCATCCTCTCATAATAAGGAACCAGCTCCGAATAGGTGATGGGCCACTGATTATCAATTGCCTGGGGAATGGCACGGGGAGAATTGGCGAAATAATGAAGTGTCGTTCCTCCCACTCCGCTGACCTGCCACGGGGTTCCTCCCTTTCTGAGCCATGGCGGCCTGTTCCGGTCCGCGGGGCCCCAGCGGAACTTCCCCGTTACAATATCATTCATGTCCTCTTCCAGATCAGTAAAACTCTTGTGCAGCAGGTCAACGCTCAGATCCTCATAGCTGGAGCTGCTGACTGCTCCTCTCTCCGAATTGGGAGCAGGCCAATTCCGGTTGCCATACCAGGGGCCCGCTTCCAGAGCCAGGACTTTAACTCCCTTCACGGCCAGCTCTTTTGCTGCCACGGCTCCGCCCCCTCCGGCACCAATTACAATTACATCCGCATCATAATTCTCATTCATACCACTAACCATACCTTTCGGGAATTTGTTTTTCGTAGCGCTATGATCAAAGCGTCAAAAGGTGCTGCGCACATTACCGCATTACCGGATACAATGATTTAAGCGTCAAAAGACCGAAGGTGCTTTCCGGATACAAGATGTTGATATGCAAGCTTGCTTGCAATAGCAATATATTGTATCTGGAAGTGTGCGCAGCACCTTTTGACGCTTTAATCATACAATCAGGTAAACATAAAAGGGCGCAATACCCTGTAGCCCGGGGAAGGCCCCGGATAACCTGTCTGCATCCAGCTCACCGGTGTAAATTCCAGCACCCGCTCCTCCGGCGGATATAGCCGCGTACTGCCATAACCGGACCACTCGGAATAATACCCCAGCAGGATAAGGCTGTTCAGTGTGGCAGTGATCACCGGTATTAAATCCGGATTTCTCTGAAAGATCTCCGGAAGCAGCTCCGGCTCTATCATCTGCTGATTCAGCAGCTGGATTACCTCCAGCTGCTCCGGCTGGGATAACCCTGTAAAATCCCACACTCCCGGGTAACCCGCATCCAGCAGCTGCTGGGTCGCCGCCGCATTCAGCAGCTCTGCCACGGGCTGCGCCATCGGGATCGGATAATGCTCCAGCTCGTAGATCAGAAATTGATCCGTCTCCGAATCAACCGCTCCGTAATATTGTATGCGTCCATACTCCTCCGCCAGTCTGGGCGTCCGGGGAATAAACGCCTCCGCAAAGGCCCGAAAGGTATTCTGTATGTAAAAGTTCTCCATCCGGCATACACCTGCTTATCATAACCTTCTTAACATTAATATGATTGTCATGGAGGATGTATGATTAAGGTGCAAAAAATCTTGGACAAAGTTTCCATCTTATCGGCGTTTTCCTTGCTTTCAACGGGTGAAAATGATACAATATTCAAAATAAACAGATTAGTCCATGTAATTTAGGGCATGGGAGAGAGATCGAATCAGACCGGAGGGCAGAATGGATATTCGGAAAGAGATAACACGGAATTTGGAGTTAATCAAAGAAGCATGGCTTGTCTCAAGCGATGCTTTTCCCGATCATTTAACAGAAATCCCTTCTGCACAGAAGCAGAGGAATGAAGCTTATCTGCAAAAGGTTTTCCAGGAATTCCAGCAGCAGAAAAAGCGCCTGCCCAGGCTTCCCATAGGACGCAAACGGTGGAAGAAGAGAATGCTGAAGCTGATCTTCGGCGTCCTGTACCAGGAAAATGTGATAGGAATCCATAACACTCTGAATCAGAAGGAGATCGAAGCTTTTTATCTGGAGCTGGCGGACTTTCTGAAGCAATTTCGCCGCTTCTGTCCGGAGCTGGGCCTGGAGGAGCTGGGACAGGGCATCCGCAATTATACCGTATATGCCATGTTCAAGTTAATCCACCGCCTTCCTTCCGGTTTCTGCAAGGCCGCCTTCGGTTACAGCATGCTCTATCCCTTCACTGACAATTACATCGACAGCAGCCAGCGTTCCCCTGAGGAAAAGCTGGAATACAACCAATTAATCCGGGATACGATCCTGGGAAATACAGTCCGCCCGAAGAATCCCCATCATCACAAGACCTGTGAGCTTCTCCGGGCAATCATTTCCCAATACCCCCGCGAGGCGGATGACCGTATCTATACCCTGCTGCTCATGATGCTGGAGGCTCAGGAAGACAGTCTGCGCCAGCAAAGCCCCACAGCTAAGCTGACCGGGGAACAGCGGCTGGATATCTCCCTTTTCAAGGGAGGTGTCTCTGTTTTAATCGACCGTTTTTTAGTAAATAAGGAACTGACCCAGGCTGATTGCAATTTCTATCTGGGCTTCGGCTTCTTCCTTCAATTAGCGGATGATCTGCAGGATATCGGTGAGGACAGCGGCAAGGGTTATCAGACCCTGTTCACCCTGGATACCTCCGCACAGCAGACAGAGCGGCTGGTCAATAAGCTGCTGAATTATCTTCATACCATTATGGCATCCTACTGCGGCCAAAATAATTCCATGCCCGCAAGCGGACATGGAATCGGCACTGTACAGCAGGAGGCACCCTCACTTCCTCCGGCTCAGATTAATAATACGTTTATAGATTTCATACTTACCAGCAGCAAGCTGCTGATTCTGACCTCACTCTTCGGAAGCAGGGAGTTCTTCAGCGCAGACTACTTAAACCGTATGGAGCGGTATCTCCCGGTATCCGTCTCTTTCCTTGAGATGGCAAAGGCCAATTCCCCGGAACTTCAGGATCCGGCTTCCCAGGAGAACTATATCCGCATGCTGGAGCTGCTGATCTCATGAGGTGTCAGACACCATATCGCATTTACTTTTTATAATATGACCCACTGTTGTCAGATTATATGTTGTAAAATTAGCTTTCAAATTCATTCATGTTAGGAGAGAGCAAAATGACTATATCACAACCATCCAATATCAAACAAGAAGATATGACAATTGCCGGACATGGACAGGCACCGGCGCTCTGCCAGTCCTGTGCTATGCCCATGACCAAACCGGAGGATTTCGGTGCGGAAAAGGACAGCAGCCTTAATCGTGATTATTGCCGTCATTGTTATGAAAACGGTGCACTGCAGCAAGAAGTAACCATGGATATGTTGATTGCCGATGTACGGAAATTGGCCGCTATAGAAGCCGCACATCCCAATTTACTCAGTACAGCGTTATTGGAATACATCAACCAATGGCTGCGGCTTGACGAGGCTAAAAAAACAGCAGCTATTCTTTCTCTGCACTCCGAACTTGTCGATGGACAGGATTGTGATCTCACAGGAACACCTTGGGAGGAGGAATGGCTTGCAGATGGCAGGGTCTGCCATTGTATTGCATGTGTTGCCGCCCGCAAGTGTGTTTCAGATATCAAACGAATTACTGCAAATAATTAAGGCCGGGCCATTCTATCACGGTGTCAGGCACCTTCCTGCAAGTGAGGGCGGGCTGCAATTTGCAGCTCGCCCTCGTTTCATGGGTGTCAGGCACCCAAATAACGGCTCCAGCCCTTACTGTTCTCTCTGGCGGTCACAAAGCTTTTGTAGATTCCGTCCTTCTGCATCAATTCCTCATGCGTTCCCTCCTGGGCAATGCCGCCACCGGAGATAACCAATATCTTATCCGCGTGACGGATGGTGTTCAGCCGATGGGCGATCACCATCAATGTCTTGCCCTTGCAAAGCTCGCTGATGGCCTGCTGGATATAGCTCTCATTATCCGCATCCACGCTGGCGGTGGCTTCGTCCAGAATGACGATGGGCGCATCCTTCAAAATGCAGCGGGCGATGGAAATCCGCTGCTGCTCGCCGCCTGAAAGGCTGGCACCCCCTTCTCCCACCACGGTGTCAAAGCCTTCGGGCAGCGCCATGATGAAATCATAGCACCGGGCCTTTTTCGCCGCCTCCATTACTTCTTCCCGGCTGGCCTCCGGCCTCCCCATGCTGATATTGTTATAGATGGTGTCCTGAAACAAATATACCCGCTGGAACGCCATACTGATATGCTCCATCAGCTCCCGGAGGGGAACCTTCCTGATATCCCGGCCCCGCACCAGAATCCGCCCGGATTTCACATCCCAGAAGCGGGCCAGAAGACTGGCGATCGTAGATTTTCCTCCGCCGGAGGGACCGACCAGGGCAAGCATCTGGTTCCTGTTCAGGTCAAAGGAAACCTCTCTCAGCACATCCTTTTCCCCATACGCAAAGCTGACTCCCTCGAACCGCACCTCCGGGGCGCCGCCTTCGGGAATGGTATCCGTCCCCAGGTCCGGCAGCTCCTGCTCTCCGAACACTTCCTCGATGCGGTCCATGCAGCTGTTCATCACCGTGAGCCGCGCGCTCTGACCGTACAGCGCCTTAAGGGGACCGAACAGGTCAAACACAAAGAGCATGATTCCCACCAGATAAGTCACATCCAGCATGCCCTTGAAATACAGGAATACGGAAAGTGCAGTTATCACAACCACACCGAAACCATAGATCAGGTTCAACCCTCTCTGCCATGGCGTGTGATTTTCCTCAAATTCCAGGCTGGTGCGGCAGGTCTCCTCAAAGCTGCCGGTAAGGGTCTTTGATTTCTCCCCCAACAGATTATAAGTCTTGATGATCCCAATTCCTTCCGTAAAGTCCAGAACAGCTTCCGTCAAATTTTCCAGCTGCTCCTGCCGGACGGCGGAATCCTCAAGGGCCTCCTTCTTCAATCCCCTCCCCGCCGGCATAATCAGCAAAAGAATGCCTAATCCTGCAAGCCCGATCCACGGGTTGAAGAAGAAAAGAAACACCAGCAAAATGCCCTGGGAGAAGAGATAGCTCATCATATCGGCCAGCACACTCATGCAGTTCTCCTCGATGAATACCATGTCGGTGGAAAGCACCGAGCTGATCTTGCCGATATTGCCCTCGGTGAAATAACCCATGGGCATTTTGCGCAGGTGTGCTCCCAGCTCCATGCGCTTGTCGGCAAAGAGCAGGAAGCCCGCCGCCGATTGCAGCTGATTGGAAATGTTTTGGAACAGCATTTGCAGCAACAGGATGACCACCAGCGCAATCCCAATGCCCAGACATATTTCCTGGGTAACCCTGCCGTCATTGTAAAAGGAGGCAAGGGCATAAAAACCCAGGCCGATGGGGGCATTTTTCAATATTCCCTTTAAAAAGGAAAACACAAAAGCCAGAGCGATCCTGCCCCTGTATTTCCCGGAAGCCGTAAAAATCCGTCTCATTAACGCTATCATAAAATCCCTCCCCCTTTCGCCGTGCTGACCATCCACTGGGCGCTGCCCTCGGCAGCCTGCCAGAGCCTTTCATAAGCCGGACAGCTTGCAAGGAGTTCTGAATGGGTTCCCGCGGCAGCCAGGTTCCCCGCTTCCATAACACAGATCTGATCCGCATGGAGGATGGAGTGAAGCCTGTGGGCGATGACAATGACGGTTTTCCCCCGGATGATCTGGGCAATGGCCTCATTCATCTTCTCTTCATTCTCCGGGTCCATAAATGCAGTTGCTTCATCAAGCACCACGATGGGCGCGTTTTTCAGGATGGCACGGGCCAGGGAGATACGCTGCCGCTCGCCGCCGGACAGCTGTTTGCCGCCGTCCCCCGCCATGGTGTGGATACCGTGCTCCAGCCGGGCCAGGAATTCACCGCACTGGGCCTTTTCCGCTGCTGCCAGCGCCTCCTCATCCGTTGCCTCCGGCTTCCCCAACCGGATATTCTCCAACAGGCTGATGTTAAACAGAAACTGCTCCTGCGCCACATAAGAGATCTGGTCATTGAGGGCTTCCAGACTCATATCCCGGATATCCTGTCCTCCGATCTTAACCGCGCCGCTGCTTACATCGTAGAAATGCACCAGCAGCTTAGCCAGCGTGCTTTTTCCGCTGCCCGATTCCCCCACCAGCGCGGTCAGGCTCCCCTCCGGGATATCCAGAGTGACGCCGTGGAGCACCTCGGCTTCCTTGTACGCAAAATGTACATCCTCAAACCGCACCCCATGACCCTTTCCGGCAAAGGGCTTCCGGGACTGCTTCAGCGGTGCTTCGCCCATCATATGCTCCATGTTGGAAATGGTATAATTAATCTGTGCCATGGTCGGAAAAAAGCCCATCACCCGCAGAAGCGGCGCACTGATGCCAAAGGACATGCACAGTGTCAGCGCCAGATTCGGCAGGGTGGAATGCCCCTGCAGGACAAAGTATGTACCCACCGGCAGGACAAAGAGCGCCACGCAGGGCACCAGGCTGTTATAAACCGCCATCCATGGCCAGCAGACCTTGTACCAGGCCAGTGTAAAGTCCCGGTAGCTTTTGATGTCCCGCTCAAACCGGTGATAGGATTCACCGTCCCGGTTGAACACCTTCACCACCTCCATGCCGTTGATGTACTCCACGATGGTGTGATTCATCTTCTGTGCTGCCCCATAGTAGTCCGCCATCTTGCTCATGCCGCTTTTATACATCATCATCATGGCAACCACCCCCAGGGGCAGGGAAGCCAGAGCCAGAAGAGCCATTTTCCAGTCCACCAGAAACATGCCCAGGAATACCAGTACGGGCACGGCAATATTGGCGATCCCCTCCGGTATGGCATGGGCCAGGGGCAGCTCGATTTTTTCAATGTCATCGATAAACATCTTCTTGATCGCTCCCACACCCTTCTCCTGAATAACGCCCAAGGGCAGCTTCTCCAGTCTGCTCTGCAGGGAGACACGCAGATTTTTCAGCGTATGGTACGCCGCATTATGGGAGAGGGAAAGCCCCCAGATGTAGAGCACCGCATACAGCACGGTACAGAGCGCAATGGCGGCAATGCGCCAGATCACATATTCCGCCGTCATTGTCTCACGCATCAGCAGAGGCCGGATGATCTGGTAAATGAACCAAAACGGCAGTACCTGCATGACAATACCGGCAAGCATGGCGGCGATAGCCGCATAGGTTGTCTTGCGGTATTCGCCGGCATATCCCAATATCTTTTTGAACAAAATAAAACCCTCCTTCCTAAATCAAAATAAGTTAGTTGTTGCTAACCGAGGTGCAAACAACAAGAAGTGGCAAGCCACTTCTCTTATGCTAACATTAAATGACACGTTTTATGAGCCATTCTTATGTTAATAGAAATCCCTCTTTTCCGTGTCAAACCCCAGAACCCGATCCCAGTTGAACATGCCGCAGATCAGCGTGCAGTGGGCTTCCATCTGCTCCCATGTATAACCGTGGATGAACGGTTCATAAATGGTGGTCCAGAATGCTGAAAGCAGAATATGCATTTCCTCCATAGAGATTTCCGCATGGGTCAGCCCGCGCTTCCTGGCCTCAAGAAAATACTCGTAGGTCTTGGCGGTCATGACTTCTACGAAATCGTGCTGGAAATTGGCATACCGGGTTCCTCCCGCACCGGAAATCAGCAGAACAAAGCCGTCATGGTATTCATAGAGGAATCGAAACCATTCCAGCATGTTTTCATTCATTTCCCATGCTTTGATCAGCATGCCATCGGATAGGGTGCAGGCCTGAACGACGCTCCGCTTCTCTACAAAATCCTCCAACGCGCTGGCTGTATCCGCCACCACGGCACAGAACAAATCTTCCTTCCCCTTATACCGTTTGTACAGCGCACCCGTAGTAACCCCGGCTTCTTCACAAATCGCTTGTAATGAAGCTTTTTCAAACCCATGGGCAAGAAATTCCTTCTTTGCACTTTCCAGAATACGCGGGTCAATGGAGCGGTCTGGTCTGGACATCTATTTGTTTTCACCTCCAAAATATACCGATAAATATATTATCGATAATTTGATTATCAGTCTAGCAGATTATATAATGAGTGTCAAGCATTTCACATTTTTTTCGGTGCCTGACACCGCAGCAGCAATCATATCAATAATAGTTGTAACAGCATCGGCAGCATCAAGTATCGTTTGAATTTTAGATGTTTCCGTCCCTTTCTTTCTTAATAAAGCGTCTTGCTTTGCTTGCTCTTCTGGTGTTAGAGTATCTTTGAATATTGGGTTCTCTTTCTTCTCCATAGAAACATCCTCCTATCATGGTGTCAGGCACCCAAATAGTCTACCAATGCCCTGGCTGCCAACGCATGGGAGGCTTTGCCCGGGTGCCACCTGGCGCCTATGGTCTCCTCCGTGGTCTCGGGCAGCCGGAAGACAGATACCCGGTCATCTCCTGTCTCCCTCTTGTATTCCTCAGCTGCGCGGCAGATTGCCGGAAGCAGAGGAGTTCCCATCATGCCGTAAGCCCATACAATCCGGGAGTTGGGATTATATCTCCGAAGCTTCGCCAGGAAGCGCTGCACTGCCGTTTCAAATGCTTTCAAATCCTCTTCGTTATAACTTCCATCCTCGTTCAGTCGCTGTTTGTGCGTCTCACCTGCGGCTTCGTCCGTCCACTGAGAGTTATAGAATGCGCTGCTGTCATTGGTCCCCAGATTCACCACCACGATATCCGGCTGCCAGCCGGAGAAATCATGATCCTGCAAAGCTCCAAGAGCCTCGTTGCTCTTCCCTTCCAGGACACCGCATACCTTTTCATAGATACCTGGAATATTATAATGGGGATTGTTATCCCAGGAGGTCAGCACTCCCCATCCGCTCTGGGATATGACCCGGTAATCCGCATCCAGCTCCCGTGCTGTCAGAGCGGCATAATTCTCCACCGCATCGAACCACATGGGAATCCAGTCCTCTTCCTGCTTCGCCCCAATACCTCCTTCACCGGAGGTGATGCTGTCTCCGACAAATTCTATCCGGCAGGGCTTCTCTGCTACCGGCAGGAATTCACCGTCAAAGCGCAGGGCATGGAATTGCAGCCTGCAATCCGGATCGCCATTCATGGCCTGTGAATCCTTAATGATACGTACATTCTTTTCTGTCTCCGGATTCATTCCCCGAAAGATGCAGATCCAATGCCGTCCGGCAGTCACCATCTGGCGGCTGATTCTCTGCCCGTTAATCAAAATGCTGATCCAGGGTTCATAAACCCCATAGCCTGCTTCCGCTTCAATCCAGAGCTCGGAACCCTTCGCATTGAACTCCAGCGCGCTTCCGGTCCAGAACAAAGTAACAGGCTGTCGGTTCCTTGCCGTTCTGCCATGAACTTTCATATTCTTTATTTCTGATACAGCGTACTCTTTGAGGCCCTTATTTGCACTGAATCCGTCCGGTATACTCATGAAAACACTCCCCTTTTTTCCTTCTTTTATTTTTATACTCTCATGAAACTACTGATCCTGTGAGAGACCTTACTTCTTCCTCCCTAACCTTGGGGCCCGAGCCAACGATATCATTAAATCTAAGGCTATTGTATTATTTATTGCACAAACAAATCTGTCGGTTATTACTCTTTCTCGGTGCCTGACACCCGGGACATTGTCTCCAGCAGCTCCAAAATCTTAGGGGTGCACCGTCTTCCGCCGCAGGGACCGCTTCCCGCTCCGGTTGTCTTTCTCACCTCCTGCAAGGTAGTTGCGCCATTCCGAATCGCTTCCTTAATTCTCGACCTGGGAATCCCCTTGCAGATGCACACCTTTGTCATCTTGTCCATAATTTCGGTATTCCGGCTTTCTTCGTCCATTCTTATCCCCTCCTCCTTGTATTTCTACAATTTCATACACCGTCAGCACCCCGTCTTCCACGGTAAATCTCACATCCTTACCGCAGAATTCAAAGCCATAGATCCTGTTGGGATCATTCTGGTAGGCCGGTCTCGGATCATGGGCCAGCACCCCCATAAGCGCCTCCTGCCGGTCTTCGGGAATACAGCCGCGCCATTCTTCGGGGAACACCACCTTCAGCCCATAGTCCCTCACCGGATCGGCAAATCCCCCGGAGGCCTCCGGGTGACTGTCCGTATAGGGAAGATACGGCTTAATATCATAGATCGGGGTGCCATCCGCCAGATCCGCACCCGATATATGAAGAAGCGGCCCGCATTCCGTGCCGCGCTCTATCTTATCCAGCTGAACAGAAGACAGACCAATGGGATTGGGCCGGAAGGGAGATCTGGTTGCAAATACCCCCATGCGCTTCGTTCCGCCCAGCCTCGGCGGGCGAACCAGGGGCGACCAGGTATCCTGCATATTCTTTGAGAACCCCCAGATCAGCCAGATATAGGAAAAACCCTCCAGCCCCTGCAGAGCCTCCGGCTTCCGGTACTCCGGCTCAAATACAATAACAGCCTTCAACTCCTTTACGATCCCGCTCTGGCGTGGAATCCCGAATTTAGTAGAAAAGTCCGTATGAATCCTGGCAATTATCCGCAGCTCCTGCAGTTCCTGTTGATCTTTCTCATCTTCCCTACGCTCCATCATAAACCAAAATATTCCCTTCCTGTTCTTTCCTTATAGATCAGTCTGTAACGTTCTTTCCCTATATTGTAGCCCATTGCTGCTATTCTGTCCAGATTTACATCAACTCCTTCCCCGCACTTCTCCAGACTAAGACTGCAGGCCATTCCATAATAAGATCGCCTGATAAAAAGCTTTCGTATACTAATGCGGTGAATAGGATTGTCTCCCTATCCATCTCACAGCCTACCCCCAATCACCCCCCCGCCAACAAAACAATCCTGGGGCATGCTGCAAACTGTCTGGAAGAAGACTCCGCCTCCTTCTGCCCAATTATACCGCACACCCCAGGATCTACCCCAGTACCTCTTTTATTCCAAATACAGAATTATTCTCTCAGACTTTCCCTTTGCTGCCCTTTATCTAACCTTCTTCCATTCATCATACTGCTTCTGTGCCTCTGCAAGAAGCTTCTGGAATCCTGCATCATCAAGAGCTGCCTGATAATCACTGATTGCCTTGTCAACATCCGCCGGTGCATATCCGCCGTTCTGAAGGGCAAAGCCAAACTCATTAAACACCTGAACGCAGGCTGCATATTCCGCATCTACCGGAGCGGACTGGAACCGGAAGCCGGCTGCGATAGAGCTTACCGCATTGTCATTGAATTGCTTATACAGCTCCACCTTATTGGCAGGCTCATTGGTCTCCAGGGACAGAACAGTTACAGAGGTGGACTCCCATGCACTGTGATTATACAAACCTGCATCCGTCTTGGTTACCGTACCGTTTTCTCTGATATAATCCGTTCCTTCGATACCAAAGGTGTAGAGGTCCGCAAGAGCCGTATCCGTATAAAGCAGGCTTAAGAACTTCAGAGCAGCAATCGCCTCTTCCTCTGTGGCGCTCTTACTGATGGCATAGCAGGAACCCAGCGTGGTGTTGGATTGTATCCAGTTCTTTGTAACTCTTGCCATCTCCACTTCACGGCTGTAACGGGTATCCGCCTCATCATTATTCGGCACATCCGTCCACCAGGAGATACCCCAGTCAGCAGTCTGGATGGTGGTATCCGTGGTTGTCTTGGTCAGATCGTCTTCACTTAAATAACCCTTCTGCGCCCAATCTCCCATTAAGGTTGCAAATTCCTTGAATTCTTTTGTAGTAACGGTGCTGACAACCTCATCCTTATCCTTGTCAACTGCTATAAAGGTATCCTGACTGAAGAAATCAAATTTGTCCAGATAATACCTGTGGAACATGGCTGTCTTCTGTGTCAGGTAAGGGTATTTCAAGCCTTCTGCCTTGCAGTCCGCCAGCATGGGCTCGATATCCGGCAGGAACTTCACCTTTGATAAATCCCAGCCGTACTTATCCACCAGATCCTTGCGGAACATGAGATTATAGCCTTCTGCCGACTCCTTGTAGCAAGGGATGAAATAGTTCTTTCCGTCAAAGGATGATGCTCCCCACACCCATTCAGGAATTGCTGTGTAAATACCATACTTCGGAAGCAGCTCCGTCAAATCATAAACAGCATTCTGCTTTACAACATCGTCTGTTTTGATGGTCTGCATCCAGTTGGCTGTGAAGAAGAGATCCACTTCGCTTCCGGCCAGGGCAAGATTGCACTTATCCGAATATTCCCCGCTGCCGATATCATAGATCTCAAGCTGTACATTGATCTTGTCACCGATATAGGCATTGATCGCGTCCTGAACCTTCTTCAGCTCCGTCGCATCCGGGGTTGCAATGTTGAAGGACGGCCTGTATAAGGTGATTGTCACCATCTCGCCATCTGCCGCAGAACCCTTGTCATCCGTAGATGTCTTTGTAGAATCCGCGGGCTTTGCGTCATCTCCCCCTTCTTTCGCACCGCATCCTGCTGCTGCAAGCATTGCAACCGCCAGAACCAGCGCCAGTAACGTTTTTCCCCATTTCTTAGTTCTTAACATATTTATATCCTCCCTTATAAAAATTATATTTCAAGATGCCTGAAGCAGAGGCTTGCGGCATCATGAATATCACCCCTTTACAGAACCTACGGTAAGGCCCTTAATAAAATATTTCTGGAAAAACGGATATGCTATGATGATGGGCCCGATTACCGTCAGTACGGTTGCCATAGTGGCCGAATATTCCGGTATTCCCTGCTGCACTGCAATCAGGGCCGCACCCGATATATTTTTATTATTGAGAAGGAACTCAATATTTTTCTGGATTTTTACCAGCAGAAGCTGCAGGGGCATCTTGCTGGAGCTTTCGATATAGAGCAGGGCATGCTGCCAGTCATTCCAAAAGGCCGTTGCCATCATAAAGCCCACGGAGGCAAGCACCGGTTTCATCAGCGGCAGGATAATCTGGAAAAAGGTTCTGAATTCACCTGCTCCGTCGATGCGGGCGGAGTCCGTCAGTTCATCGGGAATGCTGGTCTGTATGTACGTCCGCAGGATAATCACATTCATGGTGGAAACCGTCAGCGGCAGGATCAGCAGCCATATGCTGTCCTTCATGTGATATACCGAGGTAAAGATCAGATAGCTGGCCAGCTGACCTCCCGAGAAAAGCATGGGTATCATCAAATACAGCGCCAGCAGCCTTCTTAACCGGAAATCCTTCCTGCTGACCGCAAAGGCAAATAAGCTCATAATCAGCAGACCCAGGAAGGTTCCTGCCACAGTGATGGAGACGGTAACTCCATAGGATACAAAAAGCTGTCGTCCGTATTTCAAAACATATTCAAAGCCCCTGAGAGAAAGCTTCTCCGGAAAATAGCTGAAGCCGTTGGATGCAATGCTCTTATCATCCGTAAATGCAATTACAAAGACCAGTACAATGGGTAACAGGCAGAACAATGTGTATAGTCCAAGAACTGCCGCCAATATATACTGGCTGATTCCCTTTCCCTTTCTTCTCTTCTTCCTCATGACGCTTCCCGGCGCCGCCGCTAAATTATTCATATTCACTCCTCCAGTTTATAAGCTTAGAACAAAGAATTCTCCGGTGCGGCTTTTCTCACAATGCCATTGGCCACCAGGATCAGCGCCAGGCCTACAATGGACTGATAGAAGGTTGCGGCTGCGGTGAAGCCATAATCTGGCGTGGTCAGAAGCGCATTCAGAACATAAGAATCGATAACCTGGGTGGTCGAATATATAATACCGCTGTTCCTGGTCACCTGATAGAACAGACCGGTCTCCGAACGCATGATACCTCCGACGCTGAGCAGAAGCATAATGGTGATCATAGGAACCAGGCAAGGCAGGGTTATGTGATAGATCTGCCTTCTCTTGTTGGCACCGTCAATCTGTGCCGCCTCATACATCTCCTGGTCGATACCGGCCAGGACCGACATATACAGAACCGAACCGTAGCCCACACTGTTCCACATCTTAACAATGGTTAATATCATCGGCCAGTGCTTCGGGTTGGTATACCAGCGGACCGCATCCGCTCCGAACATCTGCATAATATTATTGACCATACCGTTGTTACTGAAGAATGCGTATACAATAAATTGAACCGCAGCATAGGAAATGAATACGGGTATGATCATGATGCTCTGAAAGGCCTTCCCCATGCGCTTGAACACAAGCTGGTCAATCCCGATGGCAACCGCAATATTCAGCAGGGTGCCCAGAATGGTAAATACCGCATAATAAGATAATGTGTTGGAGGTCATCCTCCAGAATGTCTTTCCCGAAGCCAGCAGAAACTTAAAATTATTCAGTCCGACCCAGGGACTCTTCCAGATACCCGCACCATAATCAAACTTCTTGAAGGCCATTACCAACCCGGCCATAGGCATATAGCTGAATAAAAACAGTACAAGAATCACCGGAATGCACATAATAAGATGCGCCCTATGCTTCCATGTGTTGCGCCAAAACTCTTTCATCCTCTCTCCTCCAGCTTAATCGTTTTCTATTAAAGTCATTAAGCACATTGTACATTTTATTTTACTTTATGTCAATATATATGTTTGTTATTACAATTATAACTTATATTAATAGTAATATTTATTTTCTATTTAAGACAAAAAACATGCTTTTTGAATAATTTCAACAATACTTATCTTAAACCTTTTCGTAAATAAATGCAAGCACTTTTTTTGATAAAATATTCCATCATATTGAATTCATTAGATAAGCTAGGTTTTTATGATCGCTTGATAAATGTAAACGTTTTCGTAATTATACTACAAAAAAACACATAAGGCATCGTATTACAGTTCAGAGGGCACCAACAGCAAAGAGGAGTTGTTGACAAAAGCTTTCATAAACGCTATAATGACTATACAAAACAAACTAGTCAAAAAGAGGGATAGAATTGCCTAAAATATATTCAGATAATGAACGAGCATATATCAAAAAAAGACTGAAAGAAGAAGCCGCATATTGCCTTTCAACTTTTGGGATTAGACGCACTACGGTAGATCAGCTGGTGGAGCGTGTACAAATCCCCAAGGGTACTTTTTACTTGTTCTATGAAGCAAAAGAAATATTATTGTTTGAGGTATTATTAGAGCAGCATGAAACCATAGAAAAGCAGCTGCTGGATGAAATCAAAGCCTTGCAACAGCATATAACAGCTGAAAGCCTGACCGAAATAATATATGGCTTTTTTAAAGCAATAGATGAAACAGGCTTATTGCGTCTTCTGACAACCGGAGAAATTGAACTGCTTTACCGCAAACTGCCGCAGGAGGTTATGCAGGCTCATTTTTTACATGATAGTACAATGATTAAAGATATTGTAGGAATGGTTTCATGTACTGATAAAATCAACACTGATTATTTTGCGGCTGCTTTCAGAAACCTGTTTATCAGCATGATTTATAAACGCGAGGCAGGCGAAGAATATTTTAATGAAGCTTTAAAGCTTACGATCAGAGGTTTAGTATTACAAATGTTGAATTAAAAAAATTTACCGTTTTAATGACCAAAAATAACGTCTTAGTCATTTAAGGAGAAGATCATGCTAACCGTCAAAAATCTAACATTTAGCTATTCAAAAAAACCCTTCATTACAGATATGAATTTTCATGTTAAAAAAGGAGAAATATTTGGTTTCTTAGGCCCCTCCGGTGCAGGGAAAACAACACTGCAAAAGATACTTACGGGACTTTGAATGATATTTTTATGGAGGTAACAGGGAGGACATTGCAATGAGAATTATAAAACTAATACTCGGAGATATTCATTTTCAGTTTAAATATGGATTTTACTTTATTTATATCGTGTTCTGTACCCTGTATGTTTTCTTGCTTTTCATCTTTCCGGAGGCATGGCGTGAAAAAGCAGTAAGCATTATGATTTATTCCGACCCTGCGGCAATGGGACTTTTCTTTATGGGCGCGATTGTGTTGTTAGAAAAAAGTCAAAGGGTATTAAACGCTTTGGCCGTTTCTCCTGTAAAAGTCATAGAGTATATAATATCAAAGATAGTATCTCTAATGCTGATTTCTGTACTGGTGTCTTTGGTACTTGCATTTATGGCAAGGCTTAGAAATATTCCGGAGGTCTTACTTGCAACGGCGCTGACTTCAATGATTTTCACTTTATTGGGCTTAATTGCAGCGGCAAAAATAAACAGTCTGAATCAGTATATCATTATGACTGTTCCGCTGGAGCTTATTTGCTTTGTACCGCCCATCCTGTTCTTGCTTGCCCCATCCGTCATCATGCGGTGGTATCCTTTGAACGGCAGCATTGCATTAATCTCAAATAGCAGCCTGAATCCCCTGTATGATATTTCTATGCTGCTAATTATAATCATTTGCTTATTCATGATTGCTCAACGGACAACCACGAAAATGTGGAGAAGTCTTGGAGGGATTACCTTATGAAAGCGATTTATATTTGCTTTTCGCAGGTGCTGCGACAGTTGAAGCATGATGCTATGCTTATAATAATTGCCTTTGTTCCTCTGCTTGCAGGAATTTTTTTTCGGTTTATTATCCCTGTTATAGAGGAGCTGATAACTGGTTATTTGGGCATAAATGAAGTTCTAGCTCCCTATTATAGGTTGTTTGACTTGTTTCTAATAATTCTAACACCATCCATGTTCAATTACGTTGTTGCCATGGTAATGCTGGAAGAAGCGGACGATCATCTGATTTCCTATTTAGCCGTTACACCTTTGGGGAAAACAGGATATTTGCTGTCAAGATTGGGGGCTATAGGGCTTATTTCATTCCCTGCCAGCATTTTTGTGTCAGCATTTTTCCATCTCTCCCAAGCAAATATGCTGATTCTTACAGGTATTGCACTGGCCGGAACGATTCAAGGTGTTGTCATAGCTCTGCTTATTGTCACTCTATCCACAAATAAGGTGGAAGGTATGGCGGTTGGGAAAATGGTAACGATCTTCAATTTAGGAGCATTTGCTCCATATTTTATAACTGGAAAAATGCAATATATATTATCGCTTTTGCCATCATTTTGGATGGCAAAAGCGATACAATCAAGTAATTATTTCGCATTATTTATTTCAATTTTATTTGCGGTGCTTTGGATTACCCTTCTATCAAGAAAATTTATCCAAAAGTAACTCGTTAGACCATGGGATAATCTTTATCACCGTATAAGGCTATTTCCGTTAGTGTATCATATCTTTTTCCAGTTGCGGGTTATCTGCCGGCATAGCACTTGCAGTCATCACACCGGCCAAAATCGCACGGCGGAATTAGCTCAGACGTATTATCATCAAGGAAGCTCCTGCGGCATTGTTCAGCAGAACGGCAGCGCCTATAATCGATGCAAACATCTGCAGGGCTACGGTAGCTCCTGCTCCCAGGTTAATCTCTATCTCATTGGAGTAGTTCGACAAGGTAACAATCGGATTTATCGTCGATGCCGTATTGGGTGATCCATTGATCAGCAGCCGGGACCCCAATAACAGGCCAAGGGTCGTATTAATATGGTAGGAAATTCGATACAGTCCTGCCGTATTAATTGTAAAAACCGTGTCAGTTCCATTTACCGTAATGTCCGGTGATAATAGCTGCACACTCGGCAGGGGGACATTTGTTGCCCCCAATGCAACACTAATTGTCGAACCTGCAGTATTTACCGCATATCCTGCCGTGGCTGTCAGATTAGGACCGGGGGCTCCTGTCGGGCCTGTCGGTCCGGTAGGGCCGACGCTTCCGACGGGCCCTCCGGCTCCCGTAGGACCTGTGGCTCCTGTCGCTCCGGCAACTCCCGTGGCTCCCGTGGGACCCGTAGGCCCTATACTTCCCAGGGCTCCCGCGGTTCCCGTGGGCCCTGTGGCCCCCGTGCTTCCTGTCGCTCCCGCGGCTCCGTCCGGACCTGTGGCCCCCAGGGCTCCCGCGGCTCCCGTCGGACCTGTGGCTCCGTCCGGACCTGTCGGTCCCAGGGCTCCCGTCGCTCCCGTGGAGCCCTGGGCTCCTGTAGGACCTGTGGCTCCGGTGGCTCCGGCAGCTCCTTCGGCGGGGCCTGTGGCTCCCGTCGCTCCCGTGGCTCCCGTTACCCCCGGAATTACCGGTGCCTGGAGAGCTGCGGCCATCTTGGAATTCAGCATCAACTGGCTTCCAAGAACACTGTCCAGCATATCCTGAACACTTCCATTTACATCCACTACTTCTTCATAGGTTGCATTCCCTCCGGTCAAACCAGGCAGGGACCCCAGTACAAATTGCAGATTTTCCCCCTCCGCATTGAGAATGTGGCTTAATCCAAGCTCCTCATATGCTATGGAGGATATAATCTGATTTATCGCATCCCCTCGGTCAAGAGGGGGGCTGATTGTGGGAAAGCTGGGTTGTGACATATACATTCCCTCCTTCTAGCTTAACCTGACGATCATCAATGAAGCACCTGCGGAACCTCCCAATAAAACCACTGCTCCGGCCAGACCAAATAACTCCAGCGATACGGTATCATTGGCACTAATATCATATAATATTTCATTGGAAAAATTGGACAAACTCAAAACCGGTGTAATAGTAGACTGTACCAGCGGAGTTCCGTTTATAAGCAATCTTGTTCCCAATATCAGGGATACTGCAGTATTGACATGGTAGGATATCCTATAACGCCCCGGTGTTGCGATAGTAAAGGTATCATTGGTTCCATTTA
The DNA here is from genome assembly GCF_050433395.1 of Anaerotaenia torta. NCBI lineage: Bacteria > Bacillati > Bacillota > Clostridia > Lachnospirales > Lachnospiraceae > Anaerotaenia > Anaerotaenia torta. The sequence continues at coordinate 646,944 of NZ_JBNPXH010000001.1, read as the reverse complement.
CTGTGATTCCTGTAGGCAGTATCTGGTCGTTGGGAAGCGGTACTACGGTTCCGGCAGAAATTATCGTAAGGGATACACCAGTAGTATTGGCTGCAAAGGCCGAAGTATCCGTAACATTGGTACCCGTAGGGCCGGTGGGGCCAGTCGGGCCGGTGGCTCCGGTGGCTCCCGTCGCTCCCGTTGCTCCCGTGTCCCCTGTGGCTCCCGTCGGGCCGGTATCTCCGGTCGGACCCGTGGGACCAATTGCCCCAGTGGCTCCCGTTGCTCCCGTTGCTCCTGCTGCTCCGGTGGCTCCCGTTGCTCCCGTGGGGCCTACAGCTCCTGCCGGACCTACAGCTCCTGTGGCCCCCGTGGCTCCCGTCGGGCCAGTGGCGCCTGCCGGGCCGGTGGCGCCCGCTGCTCCCGTCGCTCCCGTTGCTCCCGTGGCCCCTGTGGCTCCCGTCGGGCCGGTCGGACCGGTAGGGCCTCCGGACGGACCGGTGGCTCCCGTCGCTCCCGTCGCTCCCGTAGGCCCCTGCATCTCTGAGGATGCCAGGGCCGCCTGCATCTTGTTCTTATAAAACAGCTGGTTCTGTGTGATGGTATCCAGCATGGATCTTACGCTGTCATTGGCCGCCAGCACATCATCCACCGTCGCCGGCGGTCCGCTGATACCTGGCAGGGTTCCGATAATATACTGAAGCTTCTCACCTTCCGCGTTAATGATATGGCTTAAACCCAGTTCCTCCATGGCGATAGAGGACAATATCTGATTCACAGCATCTTCCCGTGTGATTGGCGGACTGATTACCGGAAAATTAGGCATAGACATATTAAATACACTTCCTCTCTATAAATAGATCTCTTGGCTGGTTAATTCTATCTCTTCTCCCTTCAGTCTTGCTTTTGCCGGTTCAAATTCCGGATTCCATAAAGCAGATTGACGGTACGCCTCCTGTGCGGCTTCCTGAAATCCCAATTTGGTATAGCATTCTCCCATATAATAATACGCGTAAAAGCTTCCGCTTCCCGCTTTTATGAGATAGCCGGGACTCTCTTCCCCCAGTACAATACAATAAATAAAAGCCTTGATGGCTCTTTCATACTCTTCCCGGCGGTATAAAAGGATGCCCCGCAGAAAATGAAGCTCCACATAATCAGGATACAGCTCCACGGCCTTTTCTATCCCTTGGAAGGCAATCTCTATTCTATCCGACCTTAGCAATATTTCGTATTTTAACCTGTAAATCAGAGCAGGCGGTAACACACCCTGCAGCAGAAACCTTGCAATGGCCTTATCCAGGCTGAGCAAGGCTTCATCCGTCTCCTTCAGCCGATAAAGCTCGGCTGCAATGTGATAATCAAGCCATGGATCTTTACTGCCTTCTTCCTGTTCTCTGACCAGCAGCCGCAGGTTGCGAATTGCCTTCCCCGCTATTGCTTCATCCGAATAACCATAGTGAAGAATTCCGAGAACGCCGCATATCCCTTCTTCCTCCTTATCCAGGTCAAATACCAGCTTTTCATGGATAGAACCTTGAAAATGCAGATTCAATCCGTTACGGAACAGCAGATAATTATAGGAAGTGTAATACTGGCCCTTTATAAGGGACTCGGCTCCGCTTACATGCAGCATTTTTACAGAGTAGACACTCTTTTTCTCTTTTTCCAGGTAATCCTTCAGGCATTCCCCTTCTCTGACCTGTAACTCCATATCAGCATCCATCCACAAAATCCAGTCCGATGATGCCTTCTCTATACTAAAATTGCGCGCTTGCGCAAAATTATCCTTCCATTCAAAATCAAAGACCTTTGCTCCGTATTCCAGACAGATTTCTTTTGTTCGGTCCGAGGAACCGGTATCCGCTATAATGATTTCATCCACTATGTCCCTGGCACTTTCCAGGCAGCGCCTTATATTCTTCTCCTCATCCTTCACGATCATGCACAGGCTGATGGTACTCATGCTTTCATCCTCTCCTATTCTGTAGGTCAATAACATATTATGAGAAATCCCTCCATATTGTTACTAAATTTCCTTCCGTTCATCACCAACTGCCAAAATGCTACATATGATGTAATGAAATACTCAATCTACTCTTCAGGAGTGTGAACTATGATTACCATCAGCTTATGCATGATTGTTAAAAATGAAGAAGCTTCTATTCAACGATGTCTGAATTCCGTCTGCAATGCAGTGGATGAGATTATTATAGTAGATACCGGCTCTGCGGACCGGACCAAAGAACTATGCGCAAGGTACACCGATAAAATATATGATTTCCAATGGATCGACGATTTTTCAGCAGCCCGCAATTATTCCTACAGCTTTGCAACCTGCGACTACATTATGTGGCTGGATGCCGATGACATCCTGCTCCCGGCGGACTGCGCCCAGTTCATGGAGCTAAAGAAAAATCTTGACCCCAATGTCAACGCCGTAATGTTCCGATATCATACCGGAACTGACCTGTGGGGCAATACGGTCTTTTCTTATTACAGGGAACGGCTGTCCAAAAGAGAGTGCGGTTTTCGATGGATGGAGCCTGTCCACGAATACTTAAGTATCGGCGGCACCATTATCAATTCAGAAATTGCTGTCACCCACGGTAAATTTCCGGGAACAGGGCACGCATCGAGAAATCTGGATATCTACGAGGATGCCAGAAGAAAAGGAACCATATTGTCACCCCGCGGTACCTATTATTATGCCCGGGAGCTGAAGGATCATGGCCGGAATGCGGATGCAGTCGTCCAATTCGAGGCCTTTCTGGATTCCGGACTGGGCTGGAAGGAGGATAATATTGCCGCCTGCGGGGAGCTTGCCGAATGCTACCGGAGGCTCGGTCATTCCCAAAAATCACTCCTGGCAATGCTGCGCAGCTTTGCCTATGATCTTCCCCGGGCAGAGCTTTGCTGCAAAATAGGTTACTACTATCAGGAAAAACAGGATTATGAGCGGGCCGCCTTCTGGTTTGACTTTATTCTAAGCCTGAAGGAGCCGTCGGATTCCTGGGGATTCCTGCAGCATGACTGCTGGGGATACATTCCCTTGATTGAATGTGCCGTGTGCTATGACCGTCTGGGAGATTACCAAAAAGCAAACGAATATAATAACCGGGCGCTTCTGCTTAAGCCCGATTCCATATCCGCGTTGAATAATCAAGCATATTTTAAAACCAAGCTAGAAACCCCGTGAAAGGAGTAATTATTATGTCAATGCCCACATTTCCAAATATAAGCCCCGAGATCACAAGGGAAAAAGCGCTTAATATGATTTTGGCCTCCATTGCCTTGGAAGAGCTTGCTTTCAGCCATATCATCAATGCGGAAGGAGAGAAAATTCAATTTATTTTAAACGAATTACAAGAGAATATAGGATCCGGCGATTCCCTTGATAATGTGCTGGCTGTAAATAAAAGCGTAGAATCTTTAATGGATGTTCTGATGCAGAACCAGGTCTTTCTAAAGAATAAAATGGAACGTGTTCTGGATTTCATCGACAGCGGAATCGGTCCCACAGGGCCTACCGGACCTACTGGGGCTACCGGAGCCACCGGGCCGCGAGGAACTACCGGGGCTACTGGTGCTACTGGCGTAGCCGGAGCCGATGGCGCTACTGGGGCCACTGGCGCTACCGGAGCCACTGGTGCTACTGGGGCCACTGGCGCTACCGGCGCTGATGGGGCTACCGGACCTACCGGTGCCGATGGAGTTACCGGCGCTACTGGCGCTACCGGACCTACCGGCGCCACCGGCATTACCGGGGCTACCGGACCTACTGGCGCTACCGGCGCTGATGGTGTTACCGGGGCCACCGGACCTACCGGCGCGACTGGCGCTACTGGTGCCACTGGCGCTACCGGCATCACTGGCGCTACCGGACCTACTGGCGCTACCGGCGCTGATGGCGTTGCCGGCGCTACCGGATCTACCGGGGCCACTGGTGCGACCGGCATTACTGGTGCTACCGGGCCTACTGGCGCTACCGGCGCTGATGGCATTGCCGGAGCTACCGGACCTACTGGCGCTACCGGCGCGACTGGAGCTACTGGTGCCACTGGTGCTGATGGAGCTGCCGGAGCTACCGGGGCCACTGGCGCGACTGGCGCTACTGGAGCCACCGGCATTACCGGAGCCACTGGCGCTACCGGCGCTACCGGAATCACCGGCGCGACTGGAGCCACCGGAGCTACTGGAGCTACCGGGGCCACCGGAACTTGCCCGATCATTCTGGGCGCATTTGAGGAAGCCGACTCCAATTATCTGTGGAGATGCTCGACTCCTTTCCCTTGGGAAGCTGATTTTATAACAGACGGTTGTATTTCCTATGATTCTTCCGATAGCGGCAGAATACGCCTTGCGCCGAACAGATATTATAATATTTCCTTCTGCATTAATATTTGCGCGGGAAATGTAAGACAAAATATTGTTGTATGCCTGACGTTGACTTCGGCCAATGGCGATAAGAGAGACCTGTTCACCTATTATAGCCCGAATAACGCATGTGCCTCAACCCTTACGGTTTCCTCCGGCAATCTCCTGCTATCGACCTATGGATATCAGGAAGATGTATACCTTTCCCTCTGCCTGCTTAACCCCGGTGCCTGCCGGGTCAGAGAGGCTCAGTTATCAATTGTATGCCAGTAATACAGATATCGCTGTTCCGTCTTAAATAGAGAGGCCGCTGCAAAATAGAAGAAATATAACTCCATTTTGCAGCGGCCTCCGTCTATCTTCTAAATCAATATTTCACTCCGCCCAACATAATTCCCTTTACAAAATACTTCTGCAGAAAGGGATAGACAAGCATAATGGGCAGCGTTGCCACCATAATAATGGCATATTTGATGGTTTCAGCAACATTGGCCCTCTCGATATCTCCCATTCCCTGCATCATTTCGGTGCTGTTCTCAATCAGAATATCCCGTAGAATCAATTGCAAAGGATACTTGCTTCTGTCACTGATGAAGGTCATGGCATAAAACCAGCCGTTCCACCGGTCAACTCCGTAGTACAGGACCATTACGGCAATGACCGGAAGGGAGAGCGGCAAGGTGATGTTGAAAAGAATTCTAAAATCATTGGCCCCGTCAATCTTTGCTGATTCTTCCAGACTCTCGGAAATGGAAGCAAAACGTGTTTTCATGATAGAGGATAAGGCCGCTGCGGCGGAATTGTATTCCATACTCCAAGGTAGGTGTCGTTGACGCATTCGAAAGCATCTTCGTTATTCCTTAGTACATTCATAGCAAATCTAAATACTAACTTTTCATATTTTGCCGACAATTCCATAACCGCTTGCTGGGAACGTTCAAAGAACAAATCGATAATTTTACTATCTTCCATTACCATCACCCCCGTATAATATATTTATAATTTGACGGATGCAGCTTTTCTGCTTATTTAGGTTAGATCTTTCTGTTCGGTTACTAATTAACTACCCTTTTATAATGATATCTTACACCCTAATTTTTTTCTATTACATTTTCCATACGGTTTTTTACCATAACATTAAATTCTACAGTTACTTCTTAAATTAGTTCTTTACAGGAGAAAACAACAATTCTATAATATATCTAAACGATATATCGAACGGAGTGATGATGTTATGTTGGAATACTTAATCTTAGGTATGGTTTTTAGTGACGATTTAACAGGTTATGATATTAAAAAGTCTATAGAAAATGGGATAGGCACATTTTATAAAGCAAGCTTTGGAAGTATCTACCCCGCACTGAGAAAATTGACGGATAAGGACTGCCTGATTATGTATGATAAACCGCAGGGTGGCAGGCAGAAAAAATTCTATCGTATTACCGAAGATGGGAAAAGGTTCTTTAATGAATGGCTTACTTCATCCATGAATGTGATGGATGGCGCCAATACCCACCTGGCAAAAGTGTATTTTTTCGACAAGCTCCCTGCCGATCTGCGCAGCTTCTGGAGCATGAGATCAATAATATCAATTACCTTCGCAAATTGCAGTACTTAGAAAAGGAGTTTGAGAATCTGGAGAATAAAGAGGAATGCTACTATAAGTTATCCACGCTTTATTATGGAATCTGTGTCACACAGGAATCCATCCGATGGTGTCAGCACATCCGGGCCGGAAAGCCATTAACATCCTTGGCGGGGAGGGATTATTTTGCTTAAAAAATCTCCCAGCGGAAGCCTGTGTCCATACTATTACAAAGGCGGCGAATTACATCCGCTGCACTACGGCAGCTATCGGGATAATCTGGGCAGGTTATCCGAAATAATAGACGCAGAAGAAAAGTTTATCTTATCTTCTTCCTTGCGCGGAAGGTATGTATGGATCGATTTATACGAAACAAATTTCACAGACAGCATGATCCTAAAGCTGTCGCAGCATATTATTCATATCAGTCCGAGGGTTTCAAAAATGGCCCTTGTCGGATGCTCAAAAAAGGTGTTCAAAAAAATAATTGGACATCTGCGGGAAGCAAAATGCGGTTTGGCAGAGACAATCCGATATTTTGACGACCCGGAGATATCAAAAGATTGGCTTGTTGGAAAAGAGTATTCTAAAGATTAAGAAGGGTGCGCAAAAAAATTTTTAAAAACCCAATATATTTTCCTTCTCCAGCGTTTCTATTTTATAGAGGAAAGGAGGTCCCGCAAATGTGAACATGACAAATCACGATATAGACCATCTGATTACGAGAATTGCCCAAGGGGATGACGGGGCGCTGGAAGCTCTGTATAACGGGATGAAACGGCCCGTATACTTTTATGCGCTGCAATTATCCGGGAGTCAGAATATTGCAGAGGATGCGATGCAGGATACTTTCATTTCCATCATGAGCCATTGCGGGTCATATCAGGCCAAAGGGAATGGACGCGCATGGTTCATGACGATCACCAGAAACAAAGTATTTGATTTGCTAAGAAAGCAGAAACATTTCTCCGCAATGGAAGAGGCTGGCTGCTGCAAAGCATACTTTGTATTGCGGTATCGTTAGCTTTTAAAAAACAGCCTCTCAAACAAAACAGCAACTCCAAGGAAAAGCGCGGCAATTATCAGCATTCCGAAAATCATTATCACTACGGAGATTACCTTCTGTGTTCTTGTGCTGACTGCTTTATTTTTCGCTTTCCGGCTCTCAACCCAGCTTTCAAGTAAAACGGTATAAATAATCTCAAAAATAATTTCCATATCACTTTTCCACTTTCTCTGTTTTGCAGAAACATAAGATTATTATTTACGAATTAAGAAAAACAAATTCGTGCTTTTCAATTATTCGGTTTTACCGCCTGGGGTCAACCTGGAGCTGTTCACAAAAAAATATTATTTCTTTGATTTCCTTGCAGGAACAACAAATAGGGACAGAGCATGTTTTACACTCTGTCCCCCGGCTATGGGCTTTTCTGCCGCGGAGGCTAAATCAATCCTCCAGATTGGCAGTGACCACTGTCTGACCTATTTCATTATTGCTGACGGTGACTACTATCGTCTTAGTGACTATGTTTCCCTGTCTGTCTGTGATAGTTATATGGATATTGTCGCTTAATTTATCCACCGGATAACCGTCCAGCAGAATATGCCCGTTGGCGCTGGAATTCCCCGCTGCCGCTTTCAGTTTATCCTCCTCCGTAGCGTATTTCACATCAATTCCCACGCCTTGAAAATGAGAGAAATTATCCGCGCTGGCCCACTCATACAGATTCCGCGCCTCCCAGCGGTACCATATTTCATCATATGCATCAAAGTCTTGCGGAAATGTCAGCTCACAGGCTTTGTCATAGAGCAGCTCGGGGTAAAATATAGATTGCTGCGTCTCTTCATCAAACTTTTGGTACACCTCCGGATTCCAGTATTTTTCCTGCTGGGTTTTCGTCCAGTCGACCACATACAGAAATTCATTTTCACAGGAAACCTCAATTTTGGCGATGTCCTTACCTTCAATGTAAAATTCCAGTCCGGGCCTGGCATTTATGTTGCTGACGGAAGTACTCCCATCCTTTGCATTATGATCATTCGTCAGCTTCACCTTGCTGTCAACATCGGGACTGCCGACGGATAATGCAAGAGCCACGGTTTCCTTACCCGGGGGAAAGATAAATACAACCGCAAATACCAGAGCAAGGCAGGCAGCTGCCGCACTGATCCACAGGCTCCTCCGGGTCTTTCTCCCCTTCCCTGCCGGACGCTCTGACCGTCCCTGCGTCTCTATCTCTCTGAGCATCCGCATTTTCTGTTCCTGATCGGGCTTCATGCGTTCAAAGGCTTCGTTCAGTTCCTTTTTATTCATAATAATCATCTCCTAACTCCATTTTAAGGCGTTGTTTTGCGGTTCTGATGCGGCTCTTTACGGTATTCAGGTTAAGCCCCAGCATAGAGGATATCTCCGCCAGCTTATACCCCTCATAATAATGAAGATACAGAACAAGCCTCATCTCCGGCCGGAGCCTCATCAGCGCATCTGTTACAAATCCTGCATTGCTTTTATCCGAAGCAGCTGCCTCTGTTGTCTCATCGAGTGCGACAACCTTCTTACGCCACCATTGCCGGTGAATATCCTTGCACTGATTTCTTGCGGTTGTGATGAGCCAGGCTTTTTCGTGTTCTTCATCAGCAAACGGTGTCTGGTCCCTCATCAGCTTTATAAAGGCCGCCTGTGTGGCATCCTCGGCATCCGCCAGGTTCCCCGTCAGAGAATAGCAGACACGGTAAACCGTCTCGGCATGGCGGTTATAAATTGCCTGTACCTCTTCTCCTGCCCGTGTGACAGGAGGATTCGGGCAATTCTTTTGTCCCTCGCTCGCGCGCAGCAAGGACACATTTTCCATAAGGTTCAACCCCCTTTCACTGATAACACGATTGTAAAACGGAAAAGGTTTTAGCAGTTCATAATTCAGTTCATAATTTTTTTCATGCCTCTTCATCAAAAAAAGCATCCAGTTTCATTCCGAATGCTTTTTACTCTTCTTATAACAAATTACGATATTCTCGTCTCCCATCCATAATAGCATATATCGTAACAAGTTTATCTGTCTCATTTATCCTATAAAACACAAGATGCCTTTCAACAATTACCACTCTATAGCCTTGCTTCTTTAAAATTGAATATCTGGGAACACTTCCTGACTCAGGAAATTCCTGCAGGTGACTGATTGCTTTTTCAATCTTATTCAAATATCCCAGCGCAATATCAATACTGCCAGAATCATCTGCAATATAAAATATAATTTCACGGAGTTGCTCTTCCGCTTTATCCGTTCGTAATAGCTTATATTTCATCCATTCTTCCTCTCTAACAAGGATGCACGAAGATCATCAAAGGAATCCTGCATTGGTGCCACACGGCCATGTTTCACATCATCTTCCGCCTCTGCAAGTGTTCTGAGTAGTTCCAGCTCATATTTCATCTGATAGTAATCCTGTAACCCCAGAACTACGGTATCGCCCCGTCCGTTTACGGTAATAATAACCGCATCCCTTGATTCCTTGCACTGTTTAGCGATTTCATTGTAATGATTCCTTAAATCTGCCGACGGTCTGATTTTTGGTTCCATATTATCACCTCATCTCAATTCTATATAGACATATAATATCATAATATGTCTATATATTCAACCGCTTATTCACAGCTTTAATTCATATATACCCTCGGCACCCTGCTTCCGATGCCTGTCAATATCTCATAATTAATAGTCCCCAGCTTCTCTGCCAGCTCCGTCGCAGTGATGGTTTCTCCTCCCTGGGTCCCGATGAGCACCGCCTCATCGCCCCGATAGCCTTCTCCATCCCTGCCCAGGGATACTACGGTATGATCCATACTGATATTTCCCACCACCGGATATCTGCGTCCATGGATCAGCACCTCGCTTTTGTTGGAGAATCCCCGAAGATAGCCGTCGCCATAACCGATGAGAAGGGTAACGGCTCTCGTATCCTCCTCCGAGACCCAGGTTCTCCCATAGCCCACGGAGGTCCCGCCTAACACCACCTTAAAATAAGTGATCTTCGCCCGCAGGGAAAGCGCCGGCAGCAGCTTTGCTTCCCTTTCCGTATAATCCGACGGATGGTAGCCGTACAGCATAATTCCCGGTCTTACTGCATCCAGGTGGCTTTCCGGCAGCCTCAGTATGCCCGCACTGTTGGCAATATGAAACATGGGAGGCTCGATATCATGTCTCTCATAAAAACGGATTGCCTCCAGAAACCGCTCCAGCTGCAGATGCGTAAAATCCAAATTCTCATCATCCGCCGTTGCAAAATGGGAAAACACCCCCACTATATCGCAATATTTTGAACGGGAGGCCGCCTCCAGAAACTTGGGGGCCGAGGTATCCCGTACTCCTACTCTCATCATACCCGTGTCAATCTGCAGATGGATTCTCGCACGCTTTCCCAACGCCCTGGCGGTCTCCTCCACCTCCTCCAGTCCTGTGACCGAAGAAACGGTAAGGTCAATATCATGCTGCAGATACTCCTTAATCTGCGGCTTTAAAAATGCCCCGGTAACAAGGATGGAGGCCGTAATCCCCGCATTTCTCAGAAGGACCCCTTCCTCCACGAATGCAACGCCAAGATAATCCGCACCCTGGGAAATCAGGTGCTCCGACACCCGGACTATCCCATGTCCGTAGGCGTTGGCCTTCACCATAGCAATTATTTTCTTTCCGGGAGCCTTCTGTTTTACGACCCCCAGATTATGGCTGATGCAGCCGAGATCTACAATTGCCGCCGCACGGTCATATAAATCAGAAATATTCGTCATCACAATTCAACCTCTCATCCAGCACATTCTCTGTTGTATTAATCCAATGCTTGTACTACATTATAGTCCAAATCAAAATACAAGTAAATATTTTTTGGTCAGATTGCAAGGAAATCGGTAAGAGTTCGGCCTGCGCCATGTCCCCCACCCTGCCGCAGGCCGAACTCTTACCGAAGCCTATTGTTCCGGCAAAACTTTTTCTATCCGGTACTGGGAATTGATCACCAGCCACATCTGTGTAAAATAGCTCATGATATTCCAGATCCCGGCTCCCTGAATGCCATATTTCGGAACGAAGCCCACCAGGGAGTCGATGCTTCTGGCATCGCTGAACCATACGATATGCCGAACCATCCTTCCTTCATCCCGGGCCATATATTCAAAGTACGGAGCCTGGGCGCTTTCTTCAAATTCTATCGTAGATTCTGTCTGTACCGCCAGCTCGATTGCCGCGTCATTGGTCAGGGAATTAGCCCGTGTCATCCCCAGGACATAAGGCTCCTGCCAGTTATAGCCTATCACGGAGATACCCGCAAATATTTTCTTCGGCGGCACCATGGTAACCGCATCCTGAAGCAGGAGGTCCGTCAGATAGGCCGAAGTAACAGCTGCAGGCGGTCCGGACTGCGATCCCCAGCCGTAGGATAGAATCTGTATATAGTCCGCCACTCTTCCCAAGCCTGTGTAGTCGATCTGCTCAAAAGATATCTCACTGGAATTCACGATGATTCTCGGTGTCAAGGTAAGGAACAGCTTATATCCCTCCGCTTTTAACCTCAGGGATAATTTTGTTATGAAGTTCTCATAGTCCTCTCTGTTCATCTGGGTCAGATTTGCAAGGGATATATTTAGTCCATAATAGCCCTTTTCATTTAATATCCTCAGAACAGCTTCAATATGGAGCTCCAGGTTATTTTCATCATACAGGACGCTGTTGACCACCTCAATATTGCTGATTCCCTGATAGGTTAAAGAGGATAGGGACATCAACGGTGCAACTCCGAAGCTCTTGGCCATGGCTATGATATCCGTATCATCGCTTCCTTCAATTTCTCCCGCCTGGACTGTCCGATAATTAAATATGGTCAGATAGGTCAGAAATGGGAGGGTTTTTCTGAGGGTATCCCTGTTTATGAACGGGTAGGCATACGCATTAATCGAGATTCTATCCTTCGTATCATAGCGTATGACAATGATCTCCCCCTGGTAGATCATTGTCCGGTCCACTAAAAACGGATTATTTCTCAACAGCTGCATGACAGGAATCTGGAAGTCTTCCGCTATGCTTTCCACCGTATCGCCTTCCTGCGCGATATAGACCTGTGCCGGATATGCGATTACAATGGTCTGCCCAACCACCAAATGATCCGGATTGATCAGTCCGTTATCCTCCACCAGCCTTGTTACCGATACATTGTAATCTGCCGCAATGGTATAAATAGTTTCCCTCGGTTTTACAACATGTATTATCATAACTGTCCTCATATTAAGACGCTGCAAAATGATACGAAGAAATACGGCCACACAGGCCTGCCTCCTCCCATTTTACAGCGCTCCGGTCTTTTTATTAAATTATATGACACCCTATCCCTTCTCCATAACAGCAAATTGCCCTATTCTATAACCATCAGCACATAACATTCAATGCTTCTTCACCTTAAAATAAATTTGGAAAGGCTCATAACCGATATCTCTGATTCTTCTTAATTGAATTACCGGATTCTGATTTTCTGTCTTAAAAAAATATCTCCAGCTTCCCCATTCGCGTTCGTTCTCCATCGCTACTTCAGATGCTATATCATCGCCCTCCACATATAATATCCGCTCTTCCTCGCATATACCTGCAAGCACCTCCGGTCCATAACGGAAAGCACCTATCCTGTTGTCATCAGGAAGAGGTATAAATCGTATTCCTATGGGAAGAATGATACTTACTTTATCTCCCTCCTTCCATTCCCGGGATATCTTATAAAAATGACAACAATCTGCCGATTTGCCAAAAAGCTCATCGTTAAGATAGATCACTGCATCTGCCATGATCCATTCCGGTATTCGATATGCCAGGGTAAATACCGTCGGCGATGCCAGTTTAATAGTAAAATCAATTTTTTTATATTCCGGCATGTTTTCATGGCGAGCGGTAATCTCATTTACTAATTGATACCCCGCAGTATTGGATGAGGTAAGCATACTACCGCTCATAATATCTTGATTTTGTATAATTTTAATTTCTTCTCCATTGATCACTGCACTCATCTCTGAATTAAAATACTGAGCAATATAGATCGTTTCTTCCTCTTGATAGTACATACCTCTATTCAAAGCTGCATTTGCCTGAACCATAGTTCCATGACAGCAGAAAAAGCTATCCGTCTCTTTGCTCCAATCCTTACGCAAGCCTGCCTTCATTGGTAAAAAATAGGTAAGGAGACCTGTGCCGGGGTTACTGTGCTTATTGCCGGTAAGCCAATATTCCTGATAATAGGCCTGTGCCATAAGGCCGTTATACAGATTATATTCCATATACTGAAGATATTCCGGATCGCCGGTATGACGGAATAAAAATTCTGCCAGCCTCATCATGTTATACACAGTACAATGCTCTTGATTCTTATCACCAAGCCTTGCCTTCATCTTATTCTTAGGCATCCATACTTCACCTGCGGTCTGACCTCCGGTTACAAGACATCCCCTCTCTGTTACAGCACAATTCCAATATGCTTTTACAATATTCATCCACTCATCGTCACCTGTCACTTCATAAGCTCTTGCACAGCCCAGTATCTCTGGAATCGTTGTATTCGCATGCATATTCGTTAATGGATCCTTCCCGTCCAGCAAGGGCTGAAACAACCTGCTGCGATAATATCGTTCCAGAAGTGTCCTGTATTTATCATCTCCTGTTATCTGCAAAAGCTCTGCCCAAATCTCGATCATGCCGCCTGTCTCTACATCGAGTATGTCATCAAATTTTTCTCTGGAGAAGGTACCGCTCCATGTGACAAACCAGTCAGCAAATTGATCCGCTATTTCCAACGCTTTCTTATTGTCCGCATAAAGATACATATCCACTAAACCCATTAATACTTTATGAAGGTTATACTGAGGTGCCCAGATTTCTTTGCCATTGGCAATCCAATGAAGGTATTTCTCCGGAATCGGCCCTGCCCATTGTCCGCCATTATCCTTCTGACACTCAGCCAGTTCTTCTATGATAAGATCTGCCTTCAGTTTTAATTCTCTGTCACCGGTGGCATCATAATGGATTGCCGCCGCTGACAGCCAGTGCCCCAGAAAATGTCCCCTCAGCTGACATACCGGAGATTCCCAGCCTGTATGAGCATCCCCCGGAATTTCCCGGCCTGAATATCTGCCCGCTTCCACCTGGTAATTCATAAGCAGATTATTGCTGGTCAGCCTCATTAAGTAATCCCTGTTAGCCTGTTCTCTTCGTCTTAATTCGCCGTCCTGTATTTTGACTCTGTTGCCTTTCAATTCTTCCATTGCAACCACTCCTCAATATTATTTTGTTTTATGATGCTGTCCTGCTTATATGAAATAGCTTCAGCGTAAAGGATGTCAGACTTATAAATTAGTTATATTGTAAAAAAATTCGCTAAAATCGGCCGCACCCCCAATTTGCTTCGTCGAATACAGGAATAATCCGGCACGGCATCCAACGAAGTGATCCAGACGGAAGTATAATTTATGGGTGATTCCAAGCTTAATCCATTGATCATCAGCCATGTAAAAGAATTCAGCTTCATCCGTATTATCTGTAAAATTCACCCGCATCTTTAAGGTCACAACAGGACTGCTCATTGCAGCACGTCCCCATTCTTTACCCGGCTTTCTGTCACCTTCCTTTGATCCCCAGATATTTTCCTCCGGATTAAGCTCCCTTGCTGCCATGCTAAGATAGAAATTCCCCTCTTCCAGGGTTAAGGCAATCAAGCCATAGCACCCCTGTAATGCACAGATTCCTGCATAATCCCCGTCCTTTAAATGACTGCCGTCCACCGTAACAATTGTCTCACTAACAGGACCGGTAAGACGCTGCGTCAAAGTGTTCGCTGCCTGTACCACATTAGGGCTTAGCTTTCCGGAGCGGATTCTCAAGGTTCCGGGCTTCTCCGTTACGGACCATAGCCGGTTGTCCGGTGTATGATTCCATTGCCATACCTTCTTTAAATGAACCGTTCCACTGGCATCCGGAAGGTAATTAAAATTGTCATGATCCACCAGCGGCTCATAAACGTAATCCGGGCGGGTACTCCTTACCTCAACAAAATCCGGCACCTTGCCGTCGATACCGAATACCGGGAAATCCTTCTCCCAACGGATCGGAACAAGAACCGGGATACGTCCGACAGCCCCGTGATCCTGAAATAGCATAGCATACCACTCATCCCAGGGTGTATTCACAATCCCCCCCTGGGCAACGCCTGCATTATGATATCCCATATCATCATCCAGGACATCCCTGCCGGTAAAGGTTCCTTCCAAAGATTCTGCCGCATAGCAGGCTTGTGTTCTGCGGCGGGTTCCCTCTGCGGGCCAATGGATAAAGAATACATAATACCTTCCGTTGATTTTATATAAATGGGCGCCTTCATAGCCAAGACCCACATTCCCCGTATCCTTCACGATCATCCGATGCAAGCCGCCGGGTTTGGGACCGGTTAAATCTGTTCTTAGTTCCGTCAGCCAGATTTCTTTATTTCCATATACGATATATACTCTGTCATCCTCATCAAAGAGCAGGGAGCAGTCATGATAAAAGCCTTCCACATATTGCTTTCTCCATACTCCGGTAATATGTTCGGACTGATAAAGATACGCCTTACCGGTATCATTAGCCACAAAGCATACATAAAACATCCCCTTATGATAGCGAAGGGATGCCGCCCACATCCCTTTTCCGTAGATGCTAAGACCGCCCTCCATCCTTTGCCCCGGAGTATGATCCAGGGTATCATAAACATAGGCGGCAATTTCCCAGTGCACTAAGTCATAGGATCTCAGAATGACTCCTCCCGGCATGAAATGCATGGTTGTACTTATCATATAATAGGTGTCATCCACCCGGATCACATCAGGATCCGGGTAATCGGACCATATAATTGGGTTGTTGGACATATCCTATCTCCCTGTTTTCATTATATTATTTTTTTGAACAAGCCTCTTTATGACCGCTGAATGATAAGCATCCGCGGTCAACTGCCACTTACTTAAAATACCAATAATCCAACTCATACCCTTCGCCATAAAAAACAAATACCAAATCATGAACTCCGGTGATTTTTGTAAGTAATTCCACAGTCACCTCCTGATTGTCCGCATCTGTGCCCGGCTCTACTTTCAAGTAACCTGCCACAGTGCCGGTGGGTTTATCCAGACGGATTTGAATTGCTCCGAATTGATCACGGGGTGCTCTGATCGAAGCTGTGAAGTGATCTGCTCCCGAATCGCCAAAATCAACCCCGTAAACGGCAATCCAATCGCCGGTATGGATATCGGTTACGGCCATGTTGCCGGTGCCGCTTAATTTGTTCGTCTCATCTGCAAGCTTGGTTGTAATTCCTCCCATTGTACCTATGGTCTCTGCTTCTACTCTTTCGTACGGATTTAGTGCCTGCACCTGTTTTACACCAAACTCCGTTGCTTTTATCGTTTGGATTACCCCATCCTCGCTTACTGTCACAGGGTCGATATGGGTGCACCGATACCCTCCTGTGATATCCAGTCTGTTTTCAAGTATCTGTGTATGATAAGCCATGTACATCTGATCTTTAAACCGGAACATGCAGTGATGGTTATTGCCGTAGCATCCGAAGAAGATCCCCGGATTCTTCAGAATTGACCCTTGCAGCATGAAAGGTCCCAGAGGATTTTTACCGGTCATATAAACAATCTCCGCACTTTGGAAGCCAAGCTTAGCGGCATCCTGGGGATCTACATTCCAATTGGAGCAATAGGAGTAGTAATAAGTATCTCCTATTTTATTGATCCCGGAATCTTCAAACAGATACGGAATATCCAAGCTTACAGGGTCGCCTGCGAGGCTTATCATATCCTCTCCTAATTGGACTGCACGCCCGGTTCCCGGATTCGCATACCTTTCGTCGGGTATTCCTCCTCCGAAATAGAGATAAGCTTTGCCGTCATCATCTACCAGTACTGCCGGATCAAAAAGCCAGGCGACATTACCGCAATTCGGTGTGGATCTGGAGATCAATGCATGCCCCAAGGGATCTGTAAAAGGCCCCGTCGGGCTATCCGATGTTAAAACACCAATCCCGTTTCCGCCATTGGCAAAATAGATAAAAAATTTGTCCTTTCCGTCGATGACCTTGTGCGCTGCCGCCGGCGCCCAGGAATTATTCCCCCACTTCGCCGCTCCGTTTGGTCCCGCCGCCTTGATTGCTCCATGATCCGTCCAATTCACCAGATCGGGAGAGGATATTACATTCAAGGTATTAATCCTGGAATAGCTATTGGGCTTTACTTTGCCGTCACCGTCATATTCCACGGTATCTCCGGTCATATAAAGATACACCCTGTCATTGTAAACCATCGCATAGGGGTCCGCCCCCAGCCTCTGGGTCATCAAAGGATTTTTAAATCCGTAATTCTTAAGGGCCGGTGTCAAAGTCAGGTTGTCAAAGCATATCATCCATTCGTCCTCCAATTCTTTGTTTGATTGCTGTTTCTGTAACGGTTCCCCCGGGTCATTCTCTCCCGCCTCGATAACAGGTGTTATCAAATTACTATCCGCAGTATTGCCGTCCGCATCCGCAATCATCTGTTGCTTATGATCCGTATCCGCATCCTGGCAGGCAGTCAGCATAAGTGAAAATAAAGAGAATAATATAGCCCCCGTCACTGCATGTTTCCTCATCATATCCATCCCCCTCGTCAGCACGGCATTCCGGTGCATAATGCCGTACGGTATTTGCTTAATCCGTCATTCCTATGTGGATGACAGCCTCCTCGCCGGCTTGTAAAGAGATCCTCCGCTTTTCCCCTTGATATAACAGGTCCGCTTTATATTCGTGTTTCGCCTTTATGATACATCTCTTTAATTGTCCCTTTGTCCACTCAAGATGGATATTCGCTCCGCCGCGGACGCAGAGACCGTCTGCCTCGCCGTCCGGCCATGCTTTTGGCAGCGCAGGCAGTAAGATCAGCCTTTCCGATGTGCTCTGAACCAGCATCTCGGCGATTGCAGCCGTAGCACCGAAATTACCGTCGATTTGAAACGGCGGATGATTATCAAAGAGGTTGGGAAGGGTGGACTGCGCATACAACTGTTCCAAATTCCAATACGCCTTCTCCCCATCCCCAAGCCTTGCATAGAGATTAATAATCCATGCACGGCTCCAGCCGGTGTGTCCGCCGCCGTGCATTAATCTCCGTTCCAGGGTAAGCTTCGCCGCTTCTGCCAGCTCCGGCGTGCCGTCCACCGTGATCTGATTGGACGGATGCAGCGCATACAGATGGCTGATGTGCCTATGTCCGGGGTCCTGCTCCTCATACTCCTTTGCCCACTCCATAATCTGGCCGTGCTTTCCTATCTGGGTGGGAACAAGCCTTCCCAGGCACTCTTTTATCTGCAACACTGTTCCGTCATTAATTTCCAATCGCTCCATGGCTTTCAGACATTGTTCAAATAAATCCTTGAGAATTTGATTATCCATGGTAACTCCTGCGGAAACCGCTCCGGCTTCTCCGCCGGGAAGAAGATAGAGATTCTCCGGTGATACGGAAGGGCAGGTCTTTAAGTATCCATCATCCTCAATGAGAAAATCCAGGAAAAATACTGCTGCTTCCTTCATGATGGGGAATGCCTCTTTTAAAAACTCCAGATCCATTGTATATTCATAATGCATCCATAAATGAGTGCAGAGCCATGCCGCTCCCATGACCCAGTAGGACCCCGGAATCCAGTGATCCTGAACTGCCGTATCCCCCCATAGATCCGTATTATGATGAGCTACAAAGCCCCTGCAGCCATACATTTTTCTGGCTGTCTCCCGCCCGTTGGGAAGCATCCTTTTTATAAGGTCAAACAAGGGTTTGTGACATTCGGAAAGATTACACACCTCTGCCGGCCAGTAATTCATCTCCGTGTTAATATTGATGGTATATTTGGAGTCCCAGGCCGGACGCATATCCTTATTCCAGATACCTTGCAGGTTGGCAGGCAGGGTTCCCTCCCGGCTGCAGGAGATCAGAAGATAGCGTCCAAAATCAAAGTAAAGCTTGGAAAGACCATAATCAGCCTCTCCCTTTTTTACCCGTTCCAGGCGCTCATCCGTTGGTATCTCATCATATATGGGCGTACCTGTCAATTGAAAAGTAACTCTGTCATACAGCTTTCTATAATCCTCCAGATGCCGTCTCTTCAATTCGTCATAGGTGAACTCGGAGGCCCTGGATAACACCTGCTCCAACTGTGTCTGCAATTCCTGGTATCGGAAGGTCGTACCGGCGGTATATAACAGGGTTACCTCATCTGCATCACTGACAATCAGATGTTCTCCGATCACCTCACAGGTTCCGCCCTCGGCAGCCGCCTTCAGAAGCATTCCAAAACATAATCCCCCCTGGCCCAGATTGCCGTCCATCATAATCATATCGTTTGATATACCCAGGGACCTGTCATAAAAGCGTTCACGCATAAGCAGGGCCGTAAAGGATATCCTTCCCTTTCCCTTCGCCTTCAAATGCATCACCATCACATCATCCGCTGCAGACAGAAAGCTCTCTCTTTCATAGACTTTCTTTCCCGCAGTAAACCGAATGCGGTGAATTGCATCCTGCAGGGAAAGACTTCTCTCGTAATCTTTCACCTCGCCAGGAATACCTTTAAACCGGAGAAAGAGATCACCAAGGGACTGATAGGGTCTCTGGCTCTGGGGGGTACCCGATAGCGCATATATCATCAGTTCTTCTGCTTCTCTGATCCGGTCCTGCTTAATAAGCTCTCTTATCTTTGGTAAATTCCTCAAGGCGTCCGGATTATTCCGGTCCATGGGACCCCCGTACCAGACACTGTCTTCGTTTAGTTGAATGTGCTCTTCATCCGTCTTCCCAAACACCATAGCTCCCATGCGCCCGTTTCCCAGAGGCAGAGCCTCCTCCCATACGGCCGCCGGTTTCCTATACCACAATCTGCTCATACACCGCTCCTTGTCCAAACTTAAAATCACCGGTCAACTTTCCCTGTTCTTTTTGCCCAACAATCCCTTCTATGGCTAGAACTCCATAATTCTATAGAACGCTTCCTTCGGATTATGTTCTTCATCAAACAGCAGCGGCCAGTTCTTACGGTTACGGGCCGGAAAATGATCCAGCCAGGTTGCGTCATCCGCTACCCCCCAAATCGTAACACAATCAATATGCTCCTTATACTCGCGGAAGATCTTGAAGGACTTCTCATAGACGCTTGCCTGCTTCTCAATTAATTCTGCTGTTGGCCCGGCGATGCTGCCATGATCATTGAATTCAAATAATGACACATCCATCTCGGTAATATGTAATTTTACACCCAGCTCTGCGTATAATTCAATGGCTCGTTTCAATTCATCGGCAGACGGTTCATATATATTATGATGGCATTGCATTCCTATTCCATCCACCGGAATTCCCCGCTCCCGCATATTTTTAATGGTATGGTATATTTTCTGCCTCTTTATGGGATTGGTTTCATTGTAATCATTATAATAAAGCTCCTTATCCGGTAATACCTCCCTTGCCATCAGAAAAATATCATCCATAAAGCCTTCTCCCAGTATCTCAAACCACTTTGACCGGCGCAATACCTCATCCGCCTTGTCCTCGATCGCCTCATTCACCACGTCCCAGGCAAATATTTCCTTGCTATACCGCCCTCCCAAGGCTATCATATGATTTCTGATCCGCTGTAATAATTGATTCCGGTCAGCATCTCTAAACACCCATTCGGGGGTCTGGTTATGCCATACGAAGGTATGTCCCCGCACTGCCATCTGATTATCCCTGGCAAACTCCATAATATCATCGGCAATGCCGAAATTAAACCGCTCTTCCTCCGGTGCAATACTGGAATATTTCATTTCATTCTCACAGGTAATTGAGTTAAAATGTTCCGCAATCACCTGAGCATGGCTTTTTACCGTCCTTTTGCTTACTGCGGCACCAACCTTAAAATAATCCTTGTATTTCTCTTTTAAACTCGTCATAATAATCTCCATTCTCCTGTCCTTACATGCTGTTATTCTAAGTATTCTATTCGGGTATTATTTTACGAACTAAATACATGTCATGATCCTGCTGCTCTCATGGGATTTTCCTGCCCCCGTCTGAACCAATGTCATTTAGTTAAGGCCCGGGCGCTGTACCAAGTCCCTTTTACGCTGACCGTCTGAGCGTATCTTGTGAAGCGGAGCGTCCTGAACACGCGAAGGTAAGGCAAGTAAAAGGGACTTGGTACAGCGCCCGGGCCTTAACTAAATGACATTGCCGTCTGAACTGTTACCTGCTTCCCATTCCTGTCCCGGTAAAATTAATATTTTCTCTTGATGTAAAAATTGATTTTCCGGTAATTTCCCGCCTTATCCCATAATTCTACAGTATATTCTCCGTCTATATAGCAGTAATAGGTATTGCCGGAAGCGGTTATCTCCTCGTTGTCAACCATTATTTTGCTTATGCCGGATAGGTTATCCCTAAACTTCAGTATAACGGATTCCTTATATGTTTTCCCGTCTTCCACTCCGGCGGTAGGGGCAGTGCGGTCAATGGTGAACGCAACGGAGGTATGGTTGCCTATTTTATCGTATACCTTCAGGGTATACTTTCCTTCCTCTGTTATCTTAACCCCGCTGGTTACTTTTTTACCATTCAGAGTGGTTTTGTTATGGTTAATACCGCTGTGCTTATCCGTCCAGGTTATGGTTACCGCTTTCTTATAACTTTTCTTGTCAGTTACCCCTTTGATAACCGGTTTTGTGACATCAACATTGGATATCTCTATTTTCTTCATGGAATGGTTTCCAAACTTATCCGTAATTCTTACGGAATAGATACCGCTGTCCCTGGCCTCGAAGGTCTCGCCGTCAAGCTTCACATAAGCAGGATTGCTCTCGGTCCAAACAGAAGCTTTGTCAATTAATGTATCCTTCACATCCTTAAACAGAACCATAATTTCCTTATAGTCAATGACGGTATCAATATTGACTTCAACCGGCTCCGTCGTCCAGACGCCGTCGGTGTCAGCCGTGAGAGCAATATCATAATACATCGGGACAATCTGCAATGTCGTATTGCCGTATAACCCATGAAGCTTAACATAATAGACTCCCGGCTCCAGTAAATAGTTAAATTCCTTTACTCCTTTGTCTGTTTTGGTATAGCTTCCCTCACCCAGGAAAAACTCATCCTCATCATACAGGGTGCAATAGCCGGTTTCCTGATTGGTTTTTGCAGAAGAATCAAAGGTATACCGGATAGCTGCATTGGCTTTTTCTTTTACTTCAAAGGAATAATAAGCATTTGCGTTTATATTGGACAAGAACCCCTTTTTTACTTCCTTAAAATTAAGCCTGTTGCTGTCCTGAAAGCTTGTCGCTCTCTTATCTTCAATTCCCTTTGACCTTTCAAACAGCAAGGCCACATTTGCTTCGTAAGACTGATAGGTTGCAACGGCAAACAAGTAATAGGTACCGCTCTCCAGAAACCATGATAGTTCCGTCCCGCTGCCTGAGAATTTTGAAATCGTACCAATGATGTCCTTCCCTGCCGGATCCGTACTGATCCATATATTTCCGCTTGCTCTGGAATTCACATCAAGCCGGAAATAAGCTCTCACCTCTCCGGGAGTATCTATGGTGAATTTAACATAGCTATTCCGCTCATATTCATAATAAACGGCGGTCGTGTCAGGATAAGGCATGTTATCCAGATCGTCCGCTTCTTGCAGCGTTACATCACTTAAAGCGGAAGCCTCCGCTCTTTTTTCGGCTGCCATGTGAAAGCAGCCCATCATCAGGAACAATAAAATAACGGTTTTGATCACCTTTTTCATGATAAATCCTCCTCTTCCCTCTCAGGCTCTTTTGACGGTTTTATTACGATTGATCCATTTACATATTCCAGCCTTACCTTATTATCATTGACACCCATCTTTTCTAACATTTCTTTTGGCAGCTGCAAACGGCCTGCCCGGTCAAGGATGGCATATTCATCGTGCTCCTCCTGAAAGGACGCAATCTGACTCAATTTTGCCTGATAATCCTGCTTTGCATGCATCTCACTGTTTATTTTTCCGTCCTGTATTGACACCACCCTATGCACCCTCTTTGCCAGATTGATATCATGGGTGACAATGATAATGGTGGTCTTTAGGGTTTGATTTAATTCACGGAAAACCTCCAGTATATAATCCGCCGTATGCTTATCCACAGAACCGGTGGGTTCATCGGCCAGCAATATCTTAGGATTATTGGCAAGGGCAATGGCAATGGCGATTCGCTGCTGCTCCCCTCCGGATAACTCCCCAAGGCGATTATATTTTTTATGTGACATTCCAACCAGCTCCAGCAGCTTTATTGCATTTTCCCTCTTCTTTCTTTCCCCGGTGAAGATCATAGGTACCTGTATGTTCTGGATCGCGTTTAAATATGGGAAAAGGTTCCTGGCATTATTCTGCCATACGAAGCCGACGGTTCGTTTTTTATATTCAATAAGACTTTGCCTGTTCATTTTGAACAAGTCTTTTCC
Organism: Anaerotaenia torta; assembly: GCF_050433395.1. Lineage (NCBI taxonomy): Bacteria > Bacillati > Bacillota > Clostridia > Lachnospirales > Lachnospiraceae > Anaerotaenia > Anaerotaenia torta. The sequence continues at coordinate 623,452 of NZ_JBNPXH010000001.1, read as the reverse complement.
GTCGACAAAAAGCTTTCCCGCAGAAGGCTTATCCAATCCGCCTATCATATTTAAGAAGGTGGATTTACCGCTGCCGCTTTTACCCACAATTGCCATCAGCTCACCGGAGGCCACATTCATGTCAAGACCCTGCAGGGCGAGAACCTCACTATCCCTTGTTTTATAGATTTTAACCAGATTGTCGCATTGTATCATCAAAGATTCTTTGCCGTCATTCAACAAAACCACCGTCCTCCAGCTCATAAACCCTGTCACCGATTTCCATAAGTCCGGTATCATGGGTTGTCATGACGACTGTGATACCCTCTTTCTCAGTGAGGCTTTTAAATATTTTCATAATTTGAAGCGCCGTATTCGTATCCAGTTCCGCCGTTGGTTCATCGGCATAGATAATAAGAGGTTTATGGGCGATCGCTCTGGCAATGGCGGTTCTTTGCTGCTCTCCGCCGGAGAGCTCCTGGGGCATATGATACATCCGCTGCCCCAAGCCCACCATCTTCAGGCATTCAATCACCCGTTCCTTCCGGTTCGTCTTAACCCCGGCAAGCCGCAGCATGTATTCCACATTTTCGAAAGCGGTCATGGTGGGGATCAGCGCCACGGACTGAAAGATAAAACCTATTTTTCTTCTTCTCAGCTTACAGCGCTTTCTTTCCCCCAGCTCGGATAAGTTAAGATCCTCCAGCCATACAGCTCCGGAAGAAGCGCTGTCCAATGCCCCTAAGATATTCAATAAGGTTGTCTTCCCGGAACCGGAGCGTCCTTTTAAAATAGTCAGCTTGCCTTTTGGTATCTCCATATTAATATCCTTAAGAACATGTAAGGTTTCGTTATTAGGAATCCGGAAGTATCGGTTTACTCCTGCTGTCTTTATCATGTATTCCATACTGCTAATCCTCCCCTAATTTCAAAGCCTGGGTTATTTTCAAGTTAGAAATCAGTTTGCCGATGATACCCATACAAAATACCACCATTAAAGTAACAATAAATAATATCCGTATCTGGTCGCTTTGCAAGTTAATTATTTCCAGCGGTATCACCTGTTCTGAGGAAGTGTATGCCATCTGAATCAGAGGAACATAAAGCCGGGAAACCCAGTGCCCTATGAATAAACCTAAAAAAATCGGAAGAACTGACAGGAAGAGCTGTTCCTGCAATAGCATACCTATCATCTCCCACATGGTCATACCCATGGCACGAAATACTCCAAACTGCAAGGTTCTGGACAGGATGGATAAGATCCAGAATATCAGAAATCCAACGGCACAGATCAAGAGGATGATAATGAAGCCCAGGGTCAGGATTCCGTTGGTTCCCTGAAAGAACGGATCATTATTCTTATGAATTATCTCAGCAGACAAATCCTTGAACATCACGTATTCCACCTGATTTTCCTTTGCAAAATCATAAAGAAAGCCGGTTGAGTCCTTCGTCCTCATCCATACCTGATAGGGTCTAATTCCCCATACGGTCTGTACCCTGGATAAATTAGCAACGATTAAGAATTGATTTACCTCCTTCACCACACCGCTGGAATCTGTTTCCTTCATTACCGGCTGATAGGAGGGCCAATAATCTATGAAGCCCTGTATCGTGCCCCTGGCTGTTTTGTTACTGTTAGAATACGCAATGGTATCTCCTATCTTATATCCATATAGATCTCTGAAATTAGAGGAAACAAGAATTCCGTCTCTCTCCCTTGCAAGCTTATTGAGATAGTGATACCAATGGGCATCCAATAGGTTATTTTTAAAATATGCGGTTTGACCGAATTCCTTTGAATTAATCCCCATAAGTGCAGCTGTGATTTTACCTTTATCCACCTGAACCGTAATCTCTTTATTAACATATACCTTGGAAGCTGTTTGCACTCCTTCAAGCTCCTTATAACGATTAAAATCCGGTTCAATGTAAAACACATCAAAACTGTTTTCCGTGACATTCTGTCCCATTTCCTTCAGAGAAGTTATGTATGCTTTAATATCGTCTTCATTACTAACCCACTTCTCCTGTACAACAATATCCGCTCCTATGGAATATACGACCCTGTCCTCTTCATTGCCATTAATTGTCCGGGCTAATGTTGCATCAAAGACCCCTAAGGCTACCGTAATTATTAAGAAAAGGATGATGAACCCCTGATTGTCGGCCCCCTTTATCACCTTTTGGAAAGAGGCATAGGAAGCCGGACTCCACCGGCTCTTACCCAGCTGGAATAAAAGCTTTACCGCGATGGGAAACGCCGCCTGGATTAAAAATCCCCCGCCTATAATAAAAAATATGGAACTGCAAAACAGCAACGGGTCCAGTCCGGCCCCGGCCTCCACACTGGCAGCAATCGATCCGGCCCGCAGCCGAAAGCTGTAAAGGCCATAGAATGCCACCGCAAGAAAGATTCCTCCCGACAAAAAGCCGCGCAGTATCGCTCCTTGATTCCGTTTATTCATCTTTCTTTTGTAAGATACAATCGTCTCTCTGGTATGAAAAATCGCCAGCACTACGGTAATTCCCACGGAAGCAAAAGCACAAAGAATTGCTGCTCCTATACTGGTTCCGGTCAGTGCGGGAGGAAGAGGAGACCTGGAGACAAATTCTAAAAACGCGTTGGCATTACCAAGGGTGCGGCAAAAGAATAATCCCAGGGGAATTCCCAGTAATATACCGGTTACGGCTATGAATAAACCCTGAAGCAGATAAATTCGTATAATATGCAGATTGGATGCTCCTCTGCTCTTTAATACTGCTATATCTCCCCGTTCAAGAAGCATCATCTGATTATTTACCATATAGATAAAGATAACCAGCAGAATAAAGATAGGAATTTCCAGCAAAAAGAGGATGTTAACCAATTTAGCCTGCTTTTTTTCAAAGGACCGGAGGAGCTCACTATAAAATTCTTTGTAGTAATAGCAATCAATTTTTTTGATTTGACTATTGACTTCATCTAAAGTGGTGAGCATATGTCCGACCTGTCCGGACTTTATGCTGTCATAGTCCAGCAATGCGTACCAGGAACTGTTCCATGCATACTCCGGCTTCTCATAATTGACAAACATGGATTTGAATAAAGCTTCATCCATATAAAACTGTCTGAGCAGAGAGTCCGGGCTTTTGACCCAGTAGGCATCATTCTCCTTTGAATTCTGGAACACACCCGTAATTCTGATTTTATACGGTTTATCATTCTTATCCCGGACATCTGCCAGATACAATTCTTGCCCGATCATTAAATTGTGTTCCATCATTGTCTTTCTGCTGACGATGACTTCAATGGCGCCGTTGACGATCTCCCCGCTGTACATGGTTCCGGATAACATGGAGCTGTGCTCCGGAAGGTCGGATAGAAAGGCCAATTCCAGAATATATTTATTATCCTCTTCCTCTTCAGGCTCAAAGAGATAATTGGTGCGCATAGAGTAGCTGGATATCTGATACTTACTCTCCAGCTTCATATCCCTGGGCAGATCTGCAACCAGCTTCTCCAATTGTCTCACCTTTTTGGCTACGGTAGCATTAGAACGGGTTCTGTCCATGCGAATCTCTATCTGCATCTGCATCGGGTAAATTCCCGTGCTTGTCATAGCCTGATTTAAATCCTTGACCAGCATTCTGTTAAGAACAGCATTGGAGTAAACCAAGCTGCCCATTACCATTCCAATTAACAGAATATTGCCGATCAGCAGACTGATTACCATCCACTTTCTATTCCAGATCTTAAATATTACATAACTTATCACCTAGTCCACCCGCCTATTCTAATACAATTCTCTGCCCCTCTGACAAGCCGGAAAAGACCCACATATCCCTTCCGTTCTCCCGCCCGGATACATACTGTCTGCGTATTTCCCCCTGATTGTCCAGCAGATATACATAACTCACGTCGCCTGCATATCTTACGGCATTCTTGGGTATTACAATGACATCTTTAACCACAACTGACAAGGCCGTCAGATTAGCCCGTTGTATCAGGGATAACAATTCCGGATTCTCAGGCTGGATATAGATCATTCCCGTATTAAGCTTGCCATTGTACAGGGTATCAACCGAGATTACCTTCCCTTTGTAGATTTTCGATTTATCCTCTTTCATGTTACTTACTCCGGTTATAGAAACTTCCATTCCATACCAGAATTTATTCACTCCGGTAATCTCAGTTCCAAGTATTGCACTTTTTATATCATAGATATGAAGCAGCTCCCGGTAAGCATCTATTCTTGCCCCTTCCTTGTAGTTCTCATTCATGATCACCACCCCGTCATAAGGAGCCTCAAGATATTGGATCTCCATCCTGTCCTCCAGCTCCTTCACCGATGTACCGGTATTCTTCAAATCCTGTTTGCTTTGCATTTCAAATTGCTCTAATTCTATCTCCAATTTATCGATATTCAATGCCAGTATCTGGGCATCCATCATGCCAAGATCCATATACTGTAACTGATCCCGCAATTCTTTGATATAATCTTCTTTCTGCTTTACTTGCTTTAAGTACGCACTTTCTTTCCGTTTCAAGGAAATTCTTGTTTCTTCCAGCAAAATACTGTCAACAGGAACCTCGTAGGAAAGCAGCGGCTCCCCCTTCTTCACTTCCTGATTGTTTTGAACCAGATATTCTACTAAAGTAGCTTCCTCCTCCGCTACCATGAGTGAATCATGCCGCTGGAATATCCACTTTACATCCTTCAATACACTATATTCTGTGTAATCCGAACGCTCTGCCGTAATGGTCTTTGTATTCTCTGTTTTCTCCCGGTCCGGCTCCTCCTGTCCTGCATAAACCCCCTGTGATACAAGGAATAAGGCACCTAGCAGTACGGCGGCAAATCCTCCCAACCATTTATTATTTCTGAACATAAATGATATCACCTTCTTCCAGTCCCTTAATCACTTCTATCTCCGTATTCGTTTTTATTCCTAGTTCAACATTGCTTCTAACCAGCTCCCCATCAACCATGCGATAAACAAAGCTGCCTGAGGAATCTTTATATAACGCATTGTTCGGTATGATAAGGACATCCTTCTTGAAATTCTTAATCAGGCATACACAGGCATAGTCCCCGGCTGTTAATCCCTGACCCGCAGCAAACTCATACCTGGTCTCCGGCTTAATTCCACTGTTCTTCATTTTAATAAGCTCATTTGTCTCAAAAGGTATATATTGAATGGCATATTTCCTTCCCCCGATCAGGGCATAAACTTCATTTGCCATGGATAACTCACTTCCGCTGATAAAATCGCTCTGTATATGAAGTCTCGTTTCATCGGCAATGATGATTGCCGTCTCGTAGGCATTGATTCTGCTGTTTCCGCTGAATTGCTTTATGTAGGTAATACTTCCGGAACAGGGTGCCTTCAGTTTATATTTTTCCAGCTCTTCCTCTATTTCCTCTATCTTTTTAATCACTCTATTCTTATCAAGCTCTTGCAATTTCAGAGCATGCTCTCTCTTCAGCTTACTCTTTCCCAGAGCAGCCTCCATCCGTGCGATTTCAACCGCAGATGCCCCTGCCTCTCCTCTCCGAAGAATATCAAGCTCTTGTATCTGTATCTCCAACGACGTTTTTTTATTATCAAGCTCATTATTCTTTAGGGTTGTCTCCAGCTCCTCCTTTAACCTGTTCAGTTCCTTCCCCCGGTTCTCATCCTCAAGGCTTAGCAGCAGGTCCCCCTTCTTCACTTCCTGTCCCATATAAACTGCAATATCCCCTGCTTCCCCATCGATGGGAAAGGATAGCTCATGTATCTCAGGATATACCTTGGCATCATAGGTGAATAAATCATAGATATCACCTCTGGATACCGCAGCAGTATCAATCTCCGCTTCGACAGGCTCTTCCAGTATCGGGATTACGGTATCCTTTTTATCACAGCCGCCCAATAAAAGCATAATTGCCAAAGCTATCATTACCAGCCTTCTAACCATGTTCTGTCAACCTCCCGGGCAGCTTAGTTAATGATTACACTGTCCCCCTCTATCAATCCTGATTTTATCTCTGTCTTCTTATCAGCGATCAGTCCTGTTTCTATTTCTTTTAAACTCTTGAAACCGCCTTCATCCTCCACATATACAAAAGCTTTCCCGTTTTCCATATGCACCGCCGAGGAGGGCAGAAAAAGCGTATCGGTAATTTCGTTCAATATAAAGGTTATTATTCCCTCATCACCACTTTGCAGGTTCCTCTCCGGATCTTCCGCCCTTAATAAGAGCTTTCCCTGCTCAAGCTTGATTTCCTCCTCCCGAAGCAATTCCCCGGGAGGAACAACCGCCGCCTTATACTCTATACCGGAAACATTAATTGTTACCTCCTGTCCGGGACTAAATCGTTCCGAATTTGTTCCGTCTGTAACAAATAACATGGTATTCGGATCGTACACCCTTATAAATACGGCACTATCATCGGATACTTCCCACTCACGATAGCTGGATACATACGAGACAACACCATTTATATCTGCAATGATCTGACGGCCGCTCCTCTCCCGCACAAGAAGCTCCAGTCTCTTTTGAGCAATATAAAGCTCATCCTCCAATGCCTTGATGGCATTATCATAATTTTGCATTTCCTGTTCATATTCCGAGTCCATCTGCATCGTATAGCCCTCCAGAGACCGCAGCTTATTCTGGAGGGTAATGGCATAAGTCTTCAATTCCCGTTCGTTTTTATCTTTTAGCTCTAAGAGTTCTATATGATCCGTAAGCTCTTCTATCTGCTGATTAATTTGATTCATATCCAGATCCGCAAGGAGTTCCCCTTCCTTAACAGTATCTCCTTCTGCAACATAGATATGATCTATACGGATACCATTCACTGAGAATTTATATTCTTTGGTATAAATGGCATTATAAGCGCACCGGGTTTTGAGACTCTCAATCATATCTCCGCGTATTACTTCTGCCTTTTGATAACCCTTTATGGCAGCGGCGGGAAGTACAGGCGCATCCGGCAGTACCTCCTCTTTCGGCGCAAGGCTGCATCCCGACAGAAGCAAAGAGAATATCAATAAAAATATGTACCTTGATTTATGCTTCATAAACTCCAGTTAAACTCCTTTGATTTAAATGAATTAATAGATCCGGTACCTTCCTCCAAGCATGAGGAGCGAGAAAAAGTAAAGACAATTATCATAATATCTGCGCTCTCCCTTTCTTAGGGGCGTATTCCAGAATTCCTTTACCCAGTCCAACCGGTATCGGCCCCTCGCTGCCAAAGATCCGGCGGCATTTGTGGAAATAATTGCAATCGGATGTAAGGCAGGCTGGTTAAGGGGTGTTCCGTCAATGAGATAATTTGAATATTCTCCTGTTTTGATGTGTTCCGAAAAAAATTTCTGCAGCTTATCGATCACTGTTCCAAGGCTTGTATCCGCGTGAAACCAGGAGGCATCCAGGCCGATATTCATGGCAACACGGTAAGCATCCGAATAGAATTGTCCGTCATGGAATAATCGCTTCGGGGTACCGTCAAATTCTGCATACTCACTGGCCATACCGGTGATAGGATGGCAGGATAGGGACAGATACTTACGGCTTTCCTCCGCCGCAGCTTTCCAAAACTCTCTGTCCTCCTCATTCGCTCTAAGTGCAAAGAGCTCATAAAAATGAGGCAGATGATAAGAGGGATCGGAAAATGGTGCCTCAGGAACAAATTTAATATAATGGTTATCGGCATCCCACATCGGGTTGCCTCCGGGAACCAACTCCGCCTGATGAAGGCAATGCTTCAATATATCACGGGCCTGAACGCTGTAATCAAAAGGAGCCGCTCCATCTCCCCAACGGGTGCTTGCGAAGAAGAGAGCCATAGCAAAATACTCCTCCCCGTCCGGAGCCGGTCCCTCCGCATTCTTCCTGCCATCCGTCCCGACGGACCATGCGAAATAACCTTCATATTTTCCGCTGCTCTGATACATAAAGGTCTTAGAAAACAGCCACAAGCGGTCAAATATATCTTTTCTGTCCATCTGAACCGCCATCATCATGCCGTAGCTCATACCCTCCGACCTCGCATCATTATTACCGGTATCCAGCATATAGCCCATGTCTTCCCCCATCTCAAAATATATTTTCTCTATGGGGTCAAAAAACAAGGTCTCAAAGGTTTCATTAATTCTTGACGTAATTTGTTCCCCGGTTAATCCAATCTCCGCAAATACATTAGGATATTCACCGGTATAAAAAGCTCCCCTGGCCATGCTTATCTTATCTCCTTCCGTCTTATAAATTAGTATATAATTGTAAATTTAAGGATATCAATATAATGATCGGACCGCCTGCCACAGGAAGATGCATAAACACCAATTGTATTACCTACAAAGCCTCCTGCTACCTCAGTGCTCATCTCGTGGATATCCACATCAGCAATTACTGATATTTCTTCCTCTTTATGACACAGTATGAAATCTGCTTTTTGGCCATGACCTTTTACCTTTAATCTTAGAACCTCCAGGCTCTCTTCTCTCAGACAGGTCTCTGCCAGCAAATGTTCCTCTTTTTTAAGACATTTTACCACCTGCAGTGCAACCTCCTGATTTTCTGATAGCTTCTTTATCCGAAAAAGCATATGGAATTCATTGCTCTGCAGAATTGCCAATCCAGCCTCTTCCTGTTTCAGAAGCTTGTCACATCGAAACTCCAGCTGCGCTTCATAAAGGTAGTCTAATTGCCTGAAGCCCATATACGCCGGACTTTCAAGCTCTTTTAGTGTCTCAGGAAGAAAGCTTAATCTTACTACCCCATCCACAGTCTGAGCAAAATTACTGCTGGGATTCCTTAGCATTACCACATCATATTTATCCGTGCTGTACGGGATTAAGGTCTGTTTCGTTCCGGTATAATGCTTCTCCCCGCCAAAGGGAAGCTCCACCATATCTTCAAGCTTACCGACACCGGGATTCACTACGGGCCAGCCGTCCTCCCATACCACCCTGGCCAGAAAGGTTTCCCTTCCCAAGCCGACATAGCCCTCGCACCTTCTGCTTGCCAGCATAACCATATACCAGTTGCCCTCGGTATCATCCACCAGGTCCGCATGTCCGACATAGATTACCGGATAATCCTTTCCCAGATGTCTGTGGGTCAAAATCGGGTTATTGGGGTTATTTTCATAGGGTCCAAAGACTTGCTTGCTTCTGGCAATGGTTACCGCATGATTTGGTCCTGTTCCGCCCTCTGCAATCATAAGATAATAATAATCGTCTTTTTTATACAGATGGGGGCCTTCAGGCCAGATTACATCCTTAAGCGCTCCCTTCCAGACGGCCTGGCTCTTCCCGATTAATCGCATTGTGACCAGATCCAGCCTTTGTACCCATATTTCCCAGTCTCCGTTATACCTCACACCTTCCGGATTCGGCCTGGTGCCCACATAATAACTGGTACCATCCTCATCGATGAATAGGCTCGGATCGATTCCTGATGCTTCCGGCCCCAGATAATATGGCTCCGACCATGGCCCCTCGGGCCTTGCGGCAGTTACAATGAAGTTGCCTCCGCCGGATACATTGGTGGTTATCATATAATAGATTCCGTCGTAATATCTTATGGTTGGTGCAAATATACCTCCGGAATGCCCGCTCTTTTGTAATGGAATTTGTGAGTTTCTATCCAATACATTGCCGATTTGCTTCCAGTCAGACAGATTTTTGCTATGCCAGATGGGGACTCCCGGAAAATACGCAAAGCTGGAATTCACCAGATAAAAGTCATCTCCCACCCTGCAAATGGATGGATCCGGGTAAAACCCGGATAAAATCGGATTTTTTGCCTGCAACATAGTTATGTCCTCTCCTGTTCGTATTAAGGCGTGTAGCCAAAGGCAAGAAGGCTGAACTCTTTCTCTTCACTTCCTTCTGCCATCCTTATCTCAATGGTATGTCTCTTAGAGCTTCCTTTCTTGAACAGAAGAAGAGTCACCGGATTATTCCATCCCCCTCCTTCTTTACTGTCAAGCCGGGCAATACGCTCACCGTCAACATACACATCAGCTATTCCAAATTCCTTGTCAGAGCTGGATTTATATACCAATAATAAATTTCTGCACTTCAAAGACATCACAAAGGGGTCAGCCGTGCTTGCCGCTGTATGCTTCCAATTATACGGAAAGGTCTTCTGCTTTAATCCGTATACCATACATAGCTCTTCATCAACGGTATCAAAGCCTCCGGGGGTGATACGGATATCTTTTACCTCCGTGCTGCTGTCCAGCATCCTGATTTTCTCAAAGGAATTCCCCAATACTGCCGGACCCACCAGCTCGGTATCCATCTTATGGGCTTCTTCCGCTTTCACCGCATTGAAGTAATTCTTCGCACACTCTGCCATAATTCCATGTCCAAAATCTGTCGGGTGATACTCATCGGAAAAAAAATCTTCCTCGGTAATATTGCCCTCCAGCAATTCCGGAACCACCGCATCCTTGATACTGATCATCGGAAGCTCATAATAAGCCCCCATGGGCTTATATAAATCCTGCATATTCCACCTTGATTTGAACACGCTGAATACAAGAATAACAGCCGGTTGATTGTCGGCTGACAAAATCTTACGGATTAAACTCTCATAAGCTTCGCCGCCCGTAGTCTCCTGATAATCATTCACAGCAAATTCGATGAATACAATATCCGGCTCTGCTTTTCCATATCCGGTTACGTCACGATCATACCGGATTAAACCAAGGGAAGAGGGGGTTCCGCCCATGCCGGCATTGATATATTCAACATTGCTCCCATCCCCCGCGCCGAAGGTATTTCTAAAATACAGGTATGATTGAAATGCATAGCAATTGCTGTTTTTACTCGTTCCCGCACCTTCTGTAATGGAACCCCCGATGAATGCAACTGTAACCTTCTCACCTTTCTGCGCTTTCTCTATCACCTTTTTTATCCGGTAATTATTTCCGGTTGATATAAGCGAAGTAGTAATCATATTTTTATTTTCCTCATCTTTTCAGTATGCTCTAATTGATTCATCCTGCAATACACCGAAAAATGCAGGTTTTGGCTCCAGGTTTTTATTAAATAGCAGCGGATAACTCGGCCCTTCCTCATTATTAAGCCAGGATCGGTCATCAGATAACCCCCAGAAGGTAATACTGTTTATCTGGGCATTATTTTTTTTGCAGTTGTTGATTATCGCAAAGATATTTTTATATCTGGTCGCTAATTTTTGCTGTGCTTCATCTGTATTATCCCTTATACCGATATCCAATTCTGTCACTTGAAGGGTAATTCCCAGCTCCGTATATTTGTTAATTGCATATTGATAATCGAGAATAGCAGGATAATCAATCCCTATGTGATCCTGCATGCCGATGCCGTCGATCAGATTCTTTTCTTTCAGCCCGCTGATCATATGAAGGATAGGAAATAATTTGCTTTTTTCATAGGTACCATAGTCATTATAAAATAGCTGCTGATCCTGAGAAGCATATCTTCGTGCAAAAGTAAATGCCATCTCAATATAGTCATCTCCAATTACCTCAAACCATAGATTATTCTTTATACGGATGGAATTTTCCTGTCCGTCCCCCGGTTCTATTGCTTCATTGACAACATCCCAGGCATAAACAACACCCGGATAATTTTTATTGACATATTCTAATTCCTGTCTAATATAATTCTCCATTCTTTTCAACATTACTTCTCTTGTCACAAATGGAGCGTCCGGCGAATTATCGTAACCTACGGTAAACAGCCATCTGGGTGTCTGGGAATGCCAGACCAGTGTGTGCCCCCGCATTTTCAAGCCATTTTCCATGGCATATTTCAGTATAGGGTCAGCATGTTTCATATTGACAACCGGAGATTCTTCATTACCTAAATCTATTGTTGCAGCCCTATCCAGGGTAAAGTCCGCCTTCATTTCATTTTCGCAGGTCAGACTATTGAATTGGTAAGCGATTAACTCTGCCTTATCTTTCCTATCAAGATCAATCTTGGAGACTGCAACGCCCATATAAAAGCTGTCCTTATAGATTTCTGCAAGACTTGGCAGCTCCCCGGTTTCCTTATGGTTTGCTTGATATGCCTTTGATTCATCTTCACCCGTACTCACGGCTTCCGCATCAACAGGTTTATCAGCGGCTTCGGGAATTACGGCTGACGTAACTGCATTATCATCACTGAGAGCCTCATTTTCACTTAAGCCTTTCCCTTCTTCCTTTGCTTTGCCACAGGAAGTACATAATAAACAGAATGCCAGGCAGAATAGAACCAGATACTTACTTCTGAAACACAATCATATTCCCTCCTCTCTATATCGCATCTATGAAGCAAAACAGATCCATGATTTATATGAAAAAGGGGAGCCGGTATAGCTTCTCCCCTTTTCCATGGTTCAGTTCATTATTTGTTAGCGTCATCAATCAGGGATTTCCATATGCCTGTGACTTCCTCAATCTTTTCAGCCGGTGTTTTTTCTAACGCATATGCTCCCCATAAGAAGTTGCCCAAATCAACACCGTATACAAGCGGGGCATAATCTGTATTAACCTTAGCCTTGTCATACATCATAGAAAGTGTCTCGTCTACCGCTCTTTCATCACGGAATCTTGTGTAATAACCGTCCTTCCAGGCATCCGTTTCATCTTCATAACCAGGGGTGGGATTAGTCCAAAGATTATAGGCGAAGGCAATCTTTTCTGCAGTTTCTGCATCATAGCAGGAAGGTATTACAGCCACATTATCGTTGAAATATACGGTATACTCCTCACTCTTAGGTCCCCTCGGGAACAGTACGAAGCCCCAGTCATCTGTCATATCAGCCCAGGTTCCAACCTTATACTGTTCTGCAAATGTCATAGCAACCTTTGCATCATGAAATGCAGAGATAAACCAATCCCAGTTGGAATCCGGAGGAGCAGGCATCTCATAGCCCTTTTGGATTAAACCTGTAACCCACTGAGCTGCTTCAAGGAAATTAGGTTCCGTAGTAGCATTGTAGAATTTGCCGTTCGCATCTCTTCCGATATAACGTGCATCATTACTGTTAAATGCTCCGGCAAAGAAATCTGCTGAAAAGCTTACCATGGGATAGCTGTCAATCGTACCATCATTATTGCTGTCAATTGTTAACTTCTGGCACAATTCCTCCAGTTTTTCCCATGTCCATTCACCGCTGGCCTGCAGATCATAGGGTAAGTCGGGATCAAGACCTGCTTCTTCGAACAGTCTCTTATTCCAGAACATACCAAGTTTAGGCTCAGGCTTACCGGTTGCCATACCATAGGTAGCGTTACCAAAGGTCATTAAGCTCTTAACACTCTGATTCCATTTGCTTTCTGTAAAATCAAAGCTCTCCAGCGTTGACAGATCATAGAACAGACCGTTGGCTAACGGCTGAGCGATCCAGCCCTGGCCTAAGAGAAAGATCTGCGCCGCAGGATCTTCAGCCATTGTGGAGGTAGTGAAGGTCTCCTGCATACCGCCCCAATCAGCAACTGCAACCTGTTTCATTGTAAAATTATACTTCTCCTGAATCATCTGACGGTAAGCCAGGGTATCCTCTTCCTGAGCTGTCTTAGGCTCGGCAGGGTCCGGGGATGACCACCAGTCACCAATAATGATTTCCATTCCGCCAAGGTCCATGGCCGGCTCTTCTTCTACAGGTGCCTCTGTTACATCATCGGCATCCGGTGCTTTTGTTGCGGTGGCCTCTGGTGCAGGTGTCTCTGTTACGTTTCCCTCGTTACCTTTTTCGCCTGACTTTGTCCCGCATGCAGTCAATGCAGTAATACACATTGCCAAAACCAGAACTACTGATAACCATTTTGTTACGATTTTCTTCATAATACTTTCCTCCTTAAATTTTCTTTATAGTAAAGTGACATTCACTTTCTATTCTTTGATTGTTACATTTTTAAACCGGTCTGGCTTAAGCTCTCCACAAACCCTTTCTGAGCAACGACATAAATCAGGAGCAATGGAATAATCGCCATTATCATTCCGGTGGAAATCATCATCTGCCCATAGGCTATGGACGGCTTACTCCCTGTTCCGTTAATACTCACCATATAATCCGACAGCAGGCTGGTAATAGCCGTCAATCGATTTGATAACAGAGGAAGATTGCCTACAAACATTTTAGAATAAAAGGAATCGGTCCACTGCCATACAAATGCGAACAAGAAACAGGAAGTTAAAATCGGTGTTGCATCCGGCAGCATAATCCGAATAAACGTCGAAAAATTACCGCATCCATCCACATAAGCCGCTTCTTCCAGCTCTTTTGGAATTCCTCTGAAATACTGTCTGATCAGGAATATGTACAATCCGCTCTTTAATCCCATACAGGTCATGCATAATAGAATATACGGCAGTACAGAATTCTGTAAGTTAATGGTACTTCCTGTCATGAGCTTAAATATTCCAAAAATATCAAAAAAGCGAAAATTCAGGTATAATGAAGACATAATTGTCTGCGGAGGTACAATAATAACCAGAAGAACGCAAGCAAACCACAGGTTTTTCAAGGGAAACTTAAATCTTGCAAAGCCGTATCCCACCATGGTGCAAAAGGCCACCTGTATGATACTGGATATAGCGGACAGACCAATGGAGTTGCCCAAGCTCTTCCAAAAACCGATTAATTCATTTACCAGCTTATAATTACTCAGGGTAAAATTTCTTGGTACCACGATTATGGTCGGATCATACAGATCTCTTTCCACCATAAAACTTAATGATATTTTATTTAACAATGGTTGTAATATTAAGAAGCAAAGACCAAATAAGAGAACTGCCCTTAATAATTCATAGGTCTTTTTCCCTATTACTTTTTTCAGAAGATAGCCGCCTGACTTCTTATTCCGATTTATGGCCTCCCGCCATCTTTCTCTTATCTTCTTATTCATAATAATACACCCACCTTGAAGTAATCCCGCTAAACACAGCAATGACCAGTATAACAGCTCCAAAATAGATCCATGCCATAGCAGAGCTGAAGCCGTAATCCATCTTTGCAATCATCGTTGAGCTAATCTTAGTCATAATCTGGCTATTGGTTTTCATAAAGAAATCAATAACGGTATAAATTACATTAACCAGGATAACGGAGCTTACCATGGGTAAGGTTATTTTCCAAAAGCTCTCCCAGGCAGTACACCCCTCAATTACCGCCGCCTCATACATACTTTTTGAAATAGTCTGAAGTCCTGACAGAAATATGATGATTTGAATTCCGGATGCAATTACCACGTCATATACATTGTTTACCGTGCTGTAGACAATCTCCAGGAAACTACGGCCAAATCCGCTGTTTGACAAAACCTCTTCTAAAACCGCTGTAATATTAGCCGATTGTGTATTCTCTTCGATATAACTTTGCATTCCTGATAACAGGCTATTATTATATTCCAGCCCCACAAGAACACCGGAAGAGAGGATAACCGGAAGAAAAAAGATTGCACGCACAAGGCCTCTTCCCTTAAAGGTTTGGTTCAGCAGCATCGCCATGAAGAAACTGACAATCAGCGTCGTAGGTACCTGAACCGCCATTCGGGACATCTCTTCTGTTAACCATCTGTTAAAATCCGGATCAACCGTAAAAGCTTTGATGTAATTGGCGAAACCAATAAACTCCAGTAGAAATCCTCCATTTCCCACGCCAACAATGACATTACTGAAGCTCATACGGAATGATTCAAACAGAGGTACTATCATGAAGGCGATAAAGCCTATTATAAAGGGTGATATAAACAAGTAGCCGGCGATTGCTTTTTTCCCCCTCAAATCCTTTTGTTTTTTTCTTGCCATATGATTACCTCCTTTCCACTTTAAAGTCTCTTGCAGGAATACGGATATCTCCTTCGTTAAATTCAGTATCATTATAGTTTACATATACTTTGGTGCCGTCTTCATAGGCGGTAACAGTTACGCCGTCCGCCAAAAACCCATGCTCGGTAATAAACTGGTTATAGCAATGCCCTAATTCACGTTCAAATCTGCTATAGATGGAATATGCTTCATCCTTCCATAAATCATAGTCCGCACCAAATAAGTAAGTGTAGAAAGAGTCCTGCAGGATGGAGGTACTTTCTTTCATAAAGGTAAAGGATAATCCTGCTCCGGATTCGGCACTCTGTAAAATCTCTTCCCGGTAGTCCCGGGATAAGTTCAGGGGGGATCCGGAATATTCTACCAGCCCATGAATTGCCATGGTATAGAACGGAACCAGCTCATCGATAAGGTGGTATTTATTACCCCGAAGCTTCATATCATTGATATATGCCACGTAGGGTAAGACATAATCATTCCCTCCGCTGACCATTAAATCCGTACCCTTTTCTGACACTTTTTTCAGTTCATCCTTCTGAAGCTCAATAGCCTGCTGTCTTGTTACGAGATTCTTGGGATTATAATCCGCACTAACCCGGAAGCCGATATCTGTAAAAGCAAGATTGGCTGAATTTTTTTCTGCATAATCTGATAATTTATTAATTATATCTATGGTTACCTGAGGCTTCAGCAGATAAAAGCAATCCTTCCAATCCTCTTCTCCAAAGTAGACTTTAGAAAAATTATAGAGCTTTATTATCTTTCTGCTGGAATATTTTGCCCCATCCCTATTGATTACAAATCCATCAAATAAGCCCTTGTTGTATGCATACTGGGTCATACTCTCAAGATAAACCGGAACACCTGATTCCTCCGCATGTTTTAAAAACTTCTTAAATTTACTTTTGCTTCCCAGCTCCGAAACTGTTTTAATGGAGGTGGGTAATTTCTGCTTAGTACCACCATTCATCCAGCCGCTGTACCGGATGGAGAGGTTATGATAGCCCGCCTCCTTCAGGTCATCTATGATATCGTATGCTTCCTGATAGGAAGTAAGTTCAAGCGGAACCGAAACAGGAAAACCCAGACGCTGCTCCACCTTATCAATTGCACCAATCAAAGTAATATTTATGGGTGTACTGCTGCTCTCTATCTTTTTCAGAGAAGGATTTTTTGCCATCAGATAATCCCTGTATGCTTTTGCCATCATCCCATAGGAGGAGGATTCCATAAAGCGATATCTTTGCCGGATCGTCCCCTCCGGTTTTTTTGCTTCATATACCATGACCGACTTATCCGTCTTGGCCGAAACACTGATGGAAGCGGCATGCAATGTGGTATAGGTCGCCGATGCATAATTATAGCTATGATTCCTGGAGCTGATATCTGCTGATATGGAAGCTACACTGTTGTAATCCTCAAGGATACATAACATAGAGCTTCCGTTTTTCGAGATACCAAATACCGGATAGTCCGATCTGTTATCATCTGTCAGATAGTCCCTTTCCATCCCATCATCCCAGCCGTAGACCTCTGTATAATAAGCGCTTTGCTCGTTGCGCCCGTTGTTAAAATTAATAATCCCCCCATTTCCTTCGGGCACCAGAATAAATCCCGTGTCTTCCGTGCTTCCTGCACCCATGTACGGAAGTACATTTACCTTGGTCAACGGAAAACGGTCACTCCAGTCCATGGCTTCAAAAGGAAGCTCCACCACCAGCTCATCCCCTTCCAGCCGATAGAGAATCGATACATTAAAATAAGGATTTTCTTCCGATCCCACCTTGGAATAGCGTGCCTTATCCTCTTCATAATCTTCCCGGGTATAGCCGACTGAGGAAAAAAGATCTTCAATCTTCTTTTTTAAATAGCCCTGTGTCCCATCACGAAGTTCATATACCGGTTCCTGCTCGATGTCGGGATACCGGGCAATGAGGTCCGCCTTATTATCAGTTGCCCGCAATTTAGCAATATCTATCTTACGGTAATAGGTGTTGATTTTCTTTTGATCACTTGCTTCCATCCGATCCATAAACTCTTTCATCCTGGATTCCGGAGCAGCTACGGGAAGCAAAAACACCTGCTCCACATTGCCGATGGTATAATTCACTTCGATATAGCCTTCTCCCTGCTCAATATTATAGTTCCGCTTCAAGATACTATACTCATAGTTGTTATACAGAACCCTGATGCCGGTATCGTTACAATATTCGATCAAAAGAGTGGACTGCAGGTATTTCTTACTCTGATTATCTGCGAATGCATCGTCTGCTCCGCCAACCGGATTCGAATCCCATGTGACATTGTTGGATTTATTTAATACCTGAAAATAAGTCGTATCAGGATCTAATGTGAATTTCAAATGGTCATTCTCAAGAGTGTAGGAAGACTTATCCTCTTCATAAGAATAAGTATCCATAACCTGCCTGTGTAACTCTTCTTTTGCACAGCCAACCAATAACATGGATGATATTAGGATTAAGCCTGCCTTTTTTATTAATTTCATACTTAGTCCTCCTATCAATAGAATCGAAATGCTATCTCTTTATATAAAGAAACAAAATATGCCCCTGCGTCAGTTATCAGACTGAAGAATAGCAGAATTACAAATACAATTAGCATCATACCAACGATGGTGGCCAATATGGTCAGAATTGCCTTTCCCAGTGTATAATTATGGATCATCATTACTGCACATAGGATCAGCATTCCGCACCAGATTTGTGAAAAGATTGTAAGGTACATATAGAATGCGCCTTCCTCAATTGTCATGAGGTTACTGATAAAAATTAGCGGGAATTGGATCAGAACATATGGTGTCAGAGCATAACCTATCGCCATATAGATCTGCCTCATGGTTCCCTTTCCGTTGAACAGAGTGGTAAGTCCCCAATTAGCAACACACCCCAGAACAATCGGTGTCAGAAAACCCAGGATAATTTCAATGACATTGACATATTCCCAGATTACTTTGATAAACACAAAGCTGGTAAATTGTAATTTAAGTATTCTGGTCAGCAGGGCCAGTAATATAATGATATTGGCTGCCGCAGTGGAGCCTCTTTCTTCATGGGTTAAATCCCAAAAGCCATCCAGCGGATGAGTAATTACATATAGAGAATATCGTAATGTCCTGCCTATATGCGTCAATTTTTGTTTATTCACATAGGAAATCACACTCATTCTTCAGCCACCTCTCTCTTTATTTTCTTAATAAACCCTACAAAGGAAGGGAGGAGAATGATGCCAAAGAAAATTGCCATTATCCATCCGATATTATCTTCAATCCACTGTTTACGGTATAGCTGAAATGCCTTGGAATAGTTGACATCATCGTATTTCGTTTTAAAATAACTCATAGCAGCTTTATAGTCCCCTTGCCTCAATAAGGAACGGCCAATCCCTATATAGGCTAAATCATAGTTACCATTCTGCATCAATACCTTTCTCCAGTAATTGGAGGATTCATCATAGTTCCCTTTTTTATATTCTGCCAATGCCGCATTGATCATCCTGCCATATTCCGTTAAAGTCATAACTGTAATTCCGCAGGATCTGGAATCCAATACCAGCAAATCGTAATCCATGTGATCTAAGGCGGTGGGGTATTGAAAATATCCCATCCGGTTACCCAGTCCCCCGAAAGCATACAGAAGATGTCCTTGGGAATCATATCCGAATATTCTTCCTCTCGACCGGTCAATGGCATAATAGGTATCATTCTCCATGGCTGTTATATCAATGAATTTTGACGCGCCGGATACACCCGCCGCATTTCCCCACCAAAGATCACCTATAGGAGGCTCAAAGCCGTTCTTCACCAGAATATCCGTACCCATGGCATTCAGCTTTCGAATGGGTTTTGCCTTATCGGTTCTTAATTCGCTCTCTTTCAAAACAGATGTGGTACAGTAGATAAAATCATCCTGGTCCAAAGACAGATTATTATATTCCGTCGGAACAAATTGCTCCATCTGAGCCCTCTGTTCCTTGGTAGCTAATCGCTTCCATATATAATCTATCATATAGAATTTAACTTCATTGGCTCCAATGAAGCCCGAAAATTCGCCGTTGTTCTTATACTCAACAAATCCTTTATTATAATTTCTGACCAAGGCAATTACTCTGCCTGCCTTATCGGCCACAACCTTCAGGGGCAGGAAATCCGAAGCCTGATCAACAGTCGGATCAATGGGTCTTGTCATTTCCTTTATCAGCTCATACTGTGAATTCAGATGCAGAATTCTTTGATTATTGGTATCACATATGTATAGATCTCCGTTATCTGCCACAAAGATATCCTGCGGAGCGGATAATACCGTTACCGCCGTTTCTCCTGTAAATTCGCTGAACTCATCCACAAATACATAGTTACCCTCTGTTTTTTCCAGGATAATTATCCTGTTATTACCCGTGTCGCATACATAGATGCGCTTATCTTTCACAAACATTCCCGACGGATCTTTAAAGTCTCCGACCCCCAGATCGCCGCCTGTTATAAAGTGCTCTGCCTTGTAGGCATCCGGTGATTCCCTATCCTCGGACCAATAGTCATAGGTATAGGTATAATTCGTCTTCTCGGCCCGTACTGTTATTGGTGGAAACAGCAGTAATCCCGTAAAGCAGAAAAGAACAAATGCTATACTTTTTCTCATCATTATTACCTCCATGATGCCGCTTTGCGTTATATTTAGTCCTTAATACCAGAACTTGCCATAGTTTCGATAATGTTACTTTCTACTATAATGAATGTGGTAATAGGTACAATCATCATTACTAATGATACCGCAGCACCAACACCGGCTCTTGCTATCCCGCCGCTTACAATCTGCTGCAAGGCATAAGGGAGTGTCTTTAATTCCTCCGAGTAGATAAAATTCGATGCCTTGGTATTCCATAAGCCCTGAACCGATAATATCATCAGCGTAAGCCATGCCGGTTTAACCATCGGCATTACGATCCTGGTATAAATCCTCCATTCTTTTGCCCCGTCTATCTTAGCAGCTTCCAGAAGCGCATCGGGAATACCTTCCATATACTGCTTCATCAGGAATAAGCCCATGGGGGATGCAAACGCGGGAATTACTACCGCCCATACCGTATCCACCCAACCTATCTTTGACATTACCAGGTAATTGGGTATTGCTGTAACATAACCATTAAACATTAATGCTGTAATTACGATACTAAAGAAAGTTTTTGACCCCGGAAAATCATATTTTGCCAGTACATAGGCGCCCATGGATGAAATAATAAGGTGTCCCGCGGTACCTGCCACCGTTATAAAAACCGTATTAAACAGGTACCTCGAAAAGGGAACCCAGGATCTACTCATGATTACAAATAAATCCTGAAAATTATTTAAGGTGGGGTTTCTCACAAACAATCTTGGCGGATACACAAATATCTCATCCAATGGTTTAAAAGCACTATTTATTGCATAGACCAGAGGAAAGGCCATAAAAAGGCCAAAGAAAATCAACAATAAATAAATTCCGAAATCACCGCCCCTGGATCGATTCGGTTTACTGCGCTTAAGATGTTTTTTCATATTCATCGCTTTTTCTCCCTTACGTTCCTACGCGTCTTAACATGGCCTGAATTAGCTTATTACAAAGAATCATGGTAATAAACAGAAGCGTTGCAATTGCAGACGCATACCCCATTTCAAAACGGATAGAACCGTAATCAACTAAATGGGTAACGACCGTCTGTGTAGCATAGTCCGTACTGGGAAATCCCGTAAGTGCAATGGGGACATCAGCGATACCAAAGGATTGAGTAATCGTCATAACCGCACCAAACATAAGCATCGGCTTCATGCTGGGCAAGGTAATATACCATAGTTCCTGCCAACGGTTTTTGATACCGTCAATATACCCCGCTTCATACTGCGCTTTATCGATGCCCTGAAGCCCCGCAACAAAGGCCAGGAAACCGGTGCCGAGACTCATCCACAACGATACAATAACAACTACCGTCAGCATATACTGCGGATTCGTCAGCCAAAGAATAGGAGCACTGATAATTCCTAATTTGATCAAAAAAGCATTGATGTAACCATAGGCGTCTCCCGAGAACATAATGGCCCAGATCAAATACACCTGGCCTGATATGGTCGGCGCATAAAAGATAACGATGGCAAACGCCCTTAGATATCGCGGCAATTCGTTGATAAACCAGGCGAACAAAAATGCTGCCATATAACCAATGGGTCCTGTAATGGCCGCCAGTAAAAAGGTGTTCTTAACGGCCGTCAGGAAAACATCATCTGCCAGGATCAGATTGATATAATTTTGTAATCCGATAAACCTCGGCGGCTCAAGGATATTGTAATAAGTAAAGCTTAAGCATAAGGATGTAATAACCGGCAGGACATAAAATACAATGAATAATATCCCATAAGGAGCCAGAAAAAGGTAATAAGTCTTAGCACTCTTTGCTCTCTTCCATGAAATGGCGGCATCTCTTTTCTTCTTTCGGATATATTTCGCTAATATACTACTCACTTTCTTCCCTCCCTCTGATGTCCAGACCAAACTCCAGGCGTTTCTTCTCTATTTCTTCGTTAATGGTTCTGGTATAGTCAAGCAATGTCTCCCGAGGATCTTCCTTTTTATTGATTACTTTACGTATGGCATTGGTAATATGTCTTCCGGTGTAATATCCCCCGGCGATCTCCCGAAGTCCTACCGCCCAATCGGATTGCTCCTCCAGTACCTCGAGCTGGCTATGACTCCAGGATAATTGCTTAAACGCCGCGGTATTGGCTGTAGCATATCTTGCCGAAGCGCCCATTACACTTTCCATCTCCTGCCCAAAACGAACCTGGGCATCTGCACTCACCCACCATTTCATGAATCTCCAAGCCTTCTGCTTTACCTCGTCATCATCCTGTTTTGTCATAAATGTACCGAGACCATTGCTGTGACAGGACCTATTAATGGAACCGTCCTCCATTACCGTACCCGGAATCACGGTAAAATCCCATAAGCCTCTTATCTCCGGAGCAAAAACCACCAATGTATTAAAGGTACTGTAATCCGCGATTCCCATAGGCATCTGCCCCGACCGAAACTGGTTAGGAAAATCATATATGGTTGGCAGTTTATAATGGGTAAATAACTTTGTAAAGGTTTCAAATGCCTTTACGCCGCTTTCCGAATCAATGACTGTGGATTTTCCTTTTTCGTCATATACCGTTCCGCCATTCTGATATAACAGGGCAAACATACTGGATAAATCCGGATTGGACGAGTTATTCAACACCCTTTCTGTTGTCGGTATCGCAACGCTCATATTATTCTGTTGAATAATCGGCAGTATCGCAATCAGATCATCCCAGGTCTCGGGAACTTGAATCTCCAGTTGGTCTAATATGTCTTTTCTGTAAAACAAAACATTAAAATTCTGTGTTTCAGGCAATGCATAGATACCATCCTCGAATAAAAACGGTGTATACGCACTCTTACGGAAGTCTTTCAGCACTTCCCCAAGATCACTGAACTGGGAAAGATCCTCGACTGCACTTCGAAGCGCATAGTTTACGGGTTCTCCCTGTCCCGCGGAGATTACAACATCCGGCCCTTTGCCTGCAATAATTGCATTCAAAAGAGTTCCCGGCTCAACCAGTTTAACATTGACCTTTATCTGCGTTTCCGGTGTGAAGGTGTCATCAATCATCATTTTTAGGATGGTGCTTTGATCACGTCCTGATAATATCCATACCTGTATTGCTTCCTCTTTATCATAAACATCACCCACTGCATTATAGTCCTCCGTAAAGGATGCAACAAAGGATCTTACTTCGTGTACAAACCGGTCAGCAAAGGTTTCCCTTACCCTCTCCGGCTTCACATTTTTACCGGTTATGGCTATGTAATCGATATCCAAAGGCGCTTCACTCATTTTAAGAATTGCGGTTCCCATTGCACTGACATTATCTTTAAAATTAGTAAAGCTTCCCGGTATTTTATCCGGATTCTTAACAAACTTCTCAAGCTGCTTCGCAAGCGTCTCCAGGGGTGCAACCTGGTCCGATTTTTCTCCGGAATACTCCACGATATCATCAATAATTTTATACAGTCTTTTGGCTTCCAGCTCCATGGCCTGCATTACTTCAGGATAGATCTGGGCTATTTTGTAATCACGGTATTTATCCGGTGTGGTTCCGGTTAACACCAGTATCTTCCTGTACATCTCGTTTAATCTATACACGGAATCCTGCATACTATTCAAAATATCCCCCAGGTCACCCAGCGTAACTTCCAGGCGGATTGTGTGCACTCCTTTATCCAGATAAAATTGGTATGCTTCCTTTTCACTGTCGGAAAGAGTTAAGGTATCCCATTCATTGTTGTATTGAAAGCCAACCTGCTCCAATTCACTGAACGGAATCTGTCCGTCAATATAGACAGCTCTGTTGGACATGGAACCGCGAACATAATTTTGCCTGCCCTTTAATGTAATATTATAAAACCCCTGCTCAGGCACCTCAAATTCCCACTCGATCCATTGTCCCGCTATTCTCCATGCATTACCGCCGATCATATTCAATCGAATCTTCGACACACTATATGGCTCTGTCTTAGAGGAGGATCTGTCATAAATTGCATACAACGCCGGAGAAGACCGTAAGGTGGAAGCTTCCCCCTGAATGATCTGAGAATAGGTCAACCCCTTCTCTGTCTCTTCGAACTCAGGTAAATTTGCCAAATAGCCCGAATAATTGATATCATCAGTAACTGCACACAAGGTCAGGGATTTAATTACAGCCGGTTCATTCACCGCTTCCAATCCGATGGTATTATTACCTTTTTCGAAATAAAAGGTATAGGGTTCGGAAAAGTATCCCAGATCATCTTTGAAATATGCCCTGATCCAATCCGGTATGTCAATCTGCGAGGGGCGTATGTCATTGCCCTGATTATCACGTTTCACTTCATTCTTATTGGTCCAAAGCCGCGTAAAACTAAGAGCATCCGCGCCAAAGAAGGGGACCTCGCCGTTGATGTAAATTTTTCTCTCAATATCAACTCCGCGGGATTTTACCGGATAATATTCCATAAGAATTTGATACATTCCGGAAGCC
Source organism: Anaerotaenia torta (assembly GCF_050433395.1). Classification (NCBI taxonomy): domain Bacteria; kingdom Bacillati; phylum Bacillota; class Clostridia; order Lachnospirales; family Lachnospiraceae; genus Anaerotaenia; species Anaerotaenia torta. Next base: position 598,593 of record NZ_JBNPXH010000001.1, on the reverse strand, counting down.
GGAACCTCTACGGTCCACTCTGCATAGGAGTCCTCGCCGGTCAGCAGAGCGTCCGGAACCCCTTCATACTCTGCAAGCAGCTCCACGCCCGCAGCATTCTTATAATTCTTTATGTCAATATCAATGTTCTCATCCGGGTATGCTGTCTCCGAGTGTTTCATCAAATACTTTGCATATGTATTCTCCCGACCTATGCCCTCTACATCGGTACTCAGATCGCCGGCATTTTCATATTTACTTTTAAAATCCCTGGTCTTTTCACGAGGTATTAAGATAAACACGGCTACAAGAATTAACAGGATTATGAATCCCATCAAGCGCAATTTTTTTGATTTCATTTTCTTCACTCCTACGATTGAATTGATATAGCTGATGTGCTTTTCCAGTAAACAACCACTAGATGCTTACCGGGATAATTTGTACATATTTTATATAAATGTGATTACTTATCATCATTTATATATCTAATTATAACATGTCATATTTGATATTTCTTCTTGCGTATTGCTAATTGCTTATCAAATATTGCTATTTTTACAGTCCGGTATTTTAAAATATTGATTTACCAGGAATTTCATCATATTACTTGGACCGGTTTTAGAAAATTCAGTTTTATCACGAAATAACATTCCATAGGGCGCTTCAGGGGTATAGATATCCCAATAAGGCAGTTCCTTGCCCGTGGAATCTTTTCCGTTAGGATCCCCGGTACGAATGAAATTAGCCCAGTAATTGCACATCTGGCGAGCCAGGTCATAGTGTTTACCGGTAAATGGTCTCCAGCATTTTGCTAAGGTTTCAAAGAAGAACCACAGATCTACCGAGTGAAAAGTTCCCGGATTGTCCCATCCCGGTATCTCGGCATCAAAATTATAGTAGTAAATCGGAGTATTCGTACCTGCGGCGGAATTGGCCAGGGCGGCAATACGTATCGCATACTCGATTCCGCTGACTGCGGCAAGCCGGCGGGCCTCCTCCAGATCCGCCTCCTCAATCCGGCACAGCTCCAGATATTCTCCGCTGTCATCGCCAAACATGGAATATGCCAGCTCTTTGAGTTCCCTTTTTGTTTTTACCATCGGTATGCTGAAAAACTCCGTAGAAGTATGTCCCATCATAACCGGCACCATCCAGCGCTTGTTTTCAAGAAACAACTCAAAGGCATTCCCAACACAGAATGCATCATCAACTACGGTTCCCCAGAACTTTTTATATTCCAGGGTTTTGCTGTTTATATATTCCGCATTCAGGCCGCGCGCCTCTTCCAAAGAGGACACTCCCAGATATTCAAAGAATTTTATTCCTTCCTGCTCCGCTTCCTTAAGGTTCTGTTTCGTAACCGGCATCGGATTTCCGGGATATAGCTTGGTTACGATCCCACTCTCTATTATTACTCGTTGAAATAAGCCTTCATTTTGCGGAGATGTAAGCTGGCTCAGAACACTTCCTCCTCCGGCAGATTGACCGCCGATGGTAATATTGTCAGGATCTCCGCCAAAGGCTGCAATATTGCGTTTTACCCATTGTGTTCCTGCCTGCTGGTCCAGATGCCCAAAATTACCGGGTGAAGCCGGAGCCTCCTCCGTAATCTCCGGATGGCATAAAAACCCAAAGGAGTTCAGCCTGTAGTTAACCGTAACCACCACAATACCTCTTCTTGCAATTCGTTCCCCGTCAAATTCCATCTCCGCGGTGTGACCGACCTGCAGCCCGCCGCCAAAATACCATACGAACACAGGAAGTCTTTCCTCTCCCGTGCATACCGGCGTCCACACATTCAGATAAAGGCAGTCTTCATTCATTGGTATCTCAGGATCCACGGACCACTCCCTGGTGTAGATATTATTTATATCGATCACTGTGGGCGCCTGCATCGAAATCGGTGCGAATTCATAAGCCTTTTTGACCCCTTCCCAGCTTTCTGCCGGCTGGGGAGCCCTCCAACGGTTTTTCCCAATGGGCGGAGCCGCAAAAGGAACCCCTTTAAAACTGGTAATACGCGGATCCGCAGCCGGCAATCCCTGAACCAAACCATTTTCTGTTTTTACAATTCTCAACATAGATCTCATTCCTTCCCTATGGATTTTCATAATTATTAGATTATTCTACTGATTTGAGAAGCCTTTCTTGTTTGCTCTGACGGATGTTCTGATATAATACGGAGAAAGTTATAGGCTCCATTGTTCCAGACAGAAAAATCATGAGCTCCATCCCGGATAATGACTTCATATAATTCACCCAGCTTATCCCCTGCTGCTTCCGCCAATCCTTCCAGTGCCGTTTTATAGCCCGCCTCATAAGCTACCCCATCCGCATCACCGCATGTGAGATACAGAACTTCAAGCTTATTGGGACCCGATGCCAGACCGGTACCGAGAATTCCCCCCGCACTGGTAGTAGGAGCATTAGAAAAAGCGCCGACATAAGAGAATAAATCCAGCATTCCAGGCGCCTGCACCGTCCTATCCAGGCCATTCTTCCATCTGCTGGCACTCTTTGTATATTGGGTTGAATCGTACCGGTAACCGCCAAGAGCCAGATTCAGGGCCTGCATCCCCCCCATGGATAGTCCGGCAATTGCTCTGTGACGGCGGTCAGCTTCCGTCTTCCCCTGTGATTTATCGTTAATATCAGAGCAGGTACGGTATTCTGATTCTATAAAAGGGATAAGGTCATATCTCAGCTCATAATCAAAATAGTAGAAGCCCAGCATATTCGTGCCTTCTGAGGTAAAAGAGGTATCCGTCCAGTCCCAGGCGCTTCTTCCATCCGGAAAAACAACAATCAAAGGGTCAATGTCTCCATTGGATATCAAATGATCCAGCAGATTGCATATCACATGATTCCCATCCGCATTACCGCTGCCGCAGGGCCATTCATAACGATTTCCTCCCACACCATGAAGCAGATACAATACATTGTATCTGGTATTCTCTTTGTCATAGGCTGCCGGCAGGTAGATATTACACTTCTTAAGGATAGCCTCTCCCGGAACCGTCTCCCTTCCCGCCATAGCCGGTGTAATTTTCTGATTTGTAACAAGCTGCCTCTCTTTGTTAATGTAATGATTTACAGGATAAGTCACTTCTGTAAAGGTCCCTTGCAGTTCCTTGCTAACCGTACCGAAATATTCTTCCGGTATCGCAGTCACCATATTACCGTCCATAATCTTCCTCCTCGCACAAATGTATATTCTTGCTGTAATACCGAGGCAATGATTGTGCAGATTATCTTGCCCCTCTGATACGTTTTCGGTCAAATCCTCTGTCTGTCTCCGGAATTATTTTTCTTAATTCAAAATAGCATACCGCATTGGAGGATAAGCTAATCTCTATAGAAAGAGGATTGTCCGCAACAGTAAACCGCTCCATACTAACCTGAGGACGGGCGCTTTCCTTTATTAAATCATATTGTTCCTTATCCGGATTCGAGGGCGATCCTAAATCAAGCCATGCCCGCAGCGGATTACAGCTTTGTTCGTCCACTGTTTTTTTTATGAGTACATATTCCCCGTTTGTTAAATCCAGGTTATACTTTAAAACAAGAGCGTTATCCTCCTCTTCCTCTGTGGGATTCCACGCAACCCCCTTTAAAACATCATCCTCCTTCGTAATAATGAAATGCTCATCGCGTGCGACTGCATCAGAACTAAGCTTGCTAAAAAACAAGAAGGTCCAATAGGTCGGCTTGGGAATCATTCCATTGGTCAACAGACCAAAGCAACCGGAAAAGGGAGTATAAGCTATACCCGCTTCTTCAAACACATCGCCAAAAGTCCAATAAGAGTAAGAAGCACATACATCTCCCATCTCACTTAACAGCCTTGCAACATAGGCTGCGTTTAAATTGGTATCATGGATTGGATTAAGCGGTGTATAAGAGGTATTAAATTCCGTAATATGCATCTCCATTCCGGCAAACTCCGGATAATGATCAATGATTTTACGGCTTTGCCTCAGCTCATCCATGAATACTTCCGGTGTCCGGAGCCTTTGATAGGCGTAATGTCCTTGATGCTCCGGCATTTCCGTAGCATAGGCATGCCTGGTTACAAAATCTAATGGAGTCTTATCCTTTGAGCAGTAGTCCATAAAGGAGTCCAGCCATCGCTCATCATCCACACCGCAGATTGCCGGTCCGCCAACTCTGATTCCGGGATCACAGGCCTTCACCGCCCTGCTGGTAACATCATACAGCTTAAAATATTCCTCCATATCGGCATCTTTCCAAAAACCAGGAAGATTCGGTTCATTCCAGACTTCAAAGGGCCAGGTAATGACCTCTTCTCTGCCATACCGTTTGATCCAATGATGGATTACCGCCTTGACCAGATCAGCCCATTTGCCGTAATCCTTCGGAGGAGTCACATTGCCCTTCCAATAGAAGACCGTCTGGTCTCCCGAAGCTAATCTGCCAGGCATGAAGCCCAGTTCCACAAAGGGCTTGATGCCCATGGATAAATAGTCGTCAAACACCAGATCCACATAAGTAAAATTATATTCTGACTTTTCCATTCCATCTTCTTCGTAGGTGTGGTAGATTCCCATATCATCACAGAAAAGGCCGTGTCCGCGGATATAGGAAAACCCGATCTCCTCCTGCACCTTTTTTAATTGATTATGATATTCATGCCGCAAGGCAAGATTCATACGGCCTGTTCCGATACAGAATGTTGCTTTGTTGTTAAACGGTACTTGATTTTTGCAATTAACATTGTACTGATAAGTGTTCTGCATAGTTCTCCTCCAAATTCTTTGCTTTCTTATACGATAAACCATTGTGTCTCCCGGTACAGTTCCTCCGATCTGTCTGACAGATAACCGGATGTCCGGTGTAACTGCTCGATAGAATGAAGCTGATTACTTGCGGACTGACTTACCTGATCCGTAGAAGCCGCAATCTCCTCAAGCACTGCAGATATGCTCTCCACGGCCTCCAGTGTGCCCATTCTGGCCTGGTCGATATCATCTACGCTATTCATAATATGCCCCATATGGATGGTGAGATTATCAACATTATTATTAATGATCTGATAGGAAGCCGTCGTGTCTCTAACAGCCGCTTCCTGCAATTCCATCACTTCACCTGCCTCCTTTGCCGAGTGGCTCAGCCGCTTCGTGCCGTCTTGGATGATGCCAATCATATTTTTAATATCATGGATTTGACGGTTAATCTGTTCCGAAAGATTTCTGATCTCCTGGGCAACTACCGCGAAGCCTCTTCCCGCCTCGCCGGCTCTTGCCGCTTCAATGGAAGCATTAAGAGAAAGCAGGTTTGTCTGCTGGGAGATGTCATTAATGATATTGATAATAGAATCAATTTTTATTGACTTTTCTGCCAGGCTTTGGATCTCATCAACGATATTCGCCGTTATACTCATTGTTGATTTGGTTTGGTCATTTAGCTTTCGTGTAATCACGGTTCCCTCGCCGATGCTGCTCTTTGTTTCTTCCGTAATTTTACTGATTTCTTTCGTATTATGGCCCATTAGAATTATCTTTTCGGACAGATGATCCATCTGTACAAGACATTTCTCCGCTTCCCCTGCCTGCTGCATGATTCCCTGTTCTATTTCTTTCATGGCGTTTGAGATATCCTCTGAAATTTTTACAAATTTCTCCGAGGTTGACGTCACTTCCGCAGAACCTTCGGAAGCGTCCCTGCTCAAGTTTTTGACCTGCCCGATCAATTCCTTCATCTTAGTAAAGGTATTGTTAATCTCCTTTAAAAGTATGTGAAATTCATCCCTTCTCCTGGTGCTGAATTCAACGGTAAGATCACCCATAGACGCTTTTTTCAATCCGGAGATAATGTATTTTATAATCCTGTCAATCCCATTTGATATGACAACTCCCGTTAAAACAGCGGCAATGCATGCGATAGCGACAATTACTGTGGTTATCCGCCAAATATCATCCGCCTGGCTTGATATGGTGCTTTTCGGAACCAGCGCGCATATCGCCGCCCCGCTATTACCTAATTTAGAGTACATAAAAAGGTATTCTGTTTTCATATAATCGACATAATATGCATCATTCATGATATCCGCAGTCAATATCTTCTGATAAAAGCTTTGGTTTGTGAATATTGGCTCCTTCGTCTCCTCCGGTCCGCTTCCAAAAATCTCTCTTCCGTCCGGAGTGACCAGCGCCAGTATCCCTGACCCATCCAGTTCTACGCTATTTAAAATATCGCGAACTACATCCATATCCATGTCCAATACAAGAAAGGCTTCCGTATTAGGAAAATTTCTTACAAGGCGCAAGGAATACTCATCTGACTCTGCATCCAGCTTTTCCTCCAGATAGTCGTCCTGCCCCAGCCATAATATCTGAGAACGCTTCTTGTTGATTACTTTTCCCGCTTCCGTTTCATAATAACCTGCCGCAATATTACTGATCTCCGTATCCACGGAAGATATGGATCTGGTTTTGTCGGTTATAATATAAATCTGTGAAATAAAATCATCTGTTTTTACCTTTTTTATCAATTCATTTTTTATACTGTTATAGATTTCAGCATTTTTAACCTTATCATCAAGATAATAGCCCACATTATATTTTTGGATTTTGCTGTCACTTATATATTGGGATGATATGCCTTCTATTGATCGGATGCCCAGTTCCAAATACTTACTTGTCATATAAATCGTCTGTGTTGCGGAGCTTTCATAATTGCTGCGTATTGCATCCGCTGCTTTATTGAATGAAACAATTCCTAAAATTATGATGAATATAATAGGTATCAGAAAGGATATAATTAATTTCGCACGTATTGTTTTGATACCCTTTCGTGCCGAAAATAATTTGCTTATTAAGGATTTCATCGCGATGTCCCCCTCTTCTCTTGTGTTTCATAGTACAGACCAAGCCTTACAGGCCGGTCCGGCCCTTCTCTAGGCGCACTTACTCTTTCACGCCGCCGATGGTAAGTCCCGAAACAAAATAACGCTGCAGGAACGGATAAAGTGCGACAATCGGCAGACAGGTCAATATGGTAGCAGCGGCACGAACCGAGGTTGTTGTTACCTGAGCCGCGGCACCGGTCTGGGCTGCCGTATTGGCATCACCGCTCAGCTGGCTTACCGAGGATAACAATTTCATCAGCTCATATTGCAGTGTCGTAAGATTTTCTGCCATTCTGTTATAAAGCATCGTATCGAACCAGGAATTCCACTGTCCCACTGCAATGAATAAGGCAATTGTTGCAAAAACAGGCTTACATAACGGTACAATGATCCTTAGGAACACTGTGAAGTAACCTGCTCCGTCAATCATTGCCGATTCCTCCAGGCTATCCGGCAGGCCGTTCATATAGGTTCTGATCACAAGCATATTGAATGCGCTCACCAACCCCGGAATAATATATACCCAAAAGCTATTGGTAAACCCTAACTCCTTATTCAGTAAAAAAGTCGGTATTAAGCCGCCGTTAACATACATAGTCAAAACAAACAGCACAGAAATGGGCTTGGCGAAAATATAGTTTTTTCTGCTTAAGACAAAAGAAATCAGTGCCGTTACAGAAAGCTGCAACACCGTTCCCGCAAAGGTTCGCAGGACCGAAATATACAGGCCTGTCACCATGCTCTTTTTTCTTAGAACCGTAATATAATTAAATAAAGTCCACTTACGCGGCCATAAATAGATTCCTCCGCGCAAGGCATCCATGGCTTCATTAAACGATACCGCCAGTGTATTTAAAATAGGATATATGGTGACGATGACAAATGCTGTAAGGATCACTCCTATTATAGATGAATAGATAAAATTCTTAAGGCTAAGCCTCTTCTTATAGCTTCTATTTCTTATCTTAGTTGTTTCCATTATCTTCGCCCCCTAGAAAAGTCTTTCTTCCCCGGCAGATTTCGCGGCGGAGTTAGCTAAGTAAATTAAGATAATACTAACAACACTCTTGAAAATACCAGCTGCTGTACCAAGTGAATAATCCGTCTGGCTGATACCGTATTTTAGAACATAGATATCAATTGTCTGGGATACACTTTGCACCAAACCATTGGTTAACAAATATTGTATTTCAAAACCGGCATTCAAAACATTTCCGACATTGATTAACAAAAGAATAAATATCGTCGGTTTGATACCGGGTAAAGTAATATTCCACATCTTTTTGAGTCTGCCTGCACCGTCGATTGAGGCAGCTTCGTACAGATCAGGATTGATCGCTGTAATAGCCGCCAGGTAGATAATGCTATTCCATCCGGTTTCTTTCCACACATTGGCAAAACCGACAATCCACCAAAAAAGACTTTTATAGGTGAAGAAATTGATTGGCGCTTTCAAAATATGCAGCTTTACAAGGATTTCATTCACAATCCCGTTATCGATTGACAATGCGTCCTTTAAAATACCGCACACAATAATCATTGACAAAAAATGGGGTAAATAAGATACGGTCTGTACTAATTTCTTAGGCCCTTTGTGCACCACCTCATTTAATATCAGTGCAAAACCAATGGCAAAGGCAAAGCTTAATACGAGGTTGATAATTCCCATGGCAAGGGTATTACGAATTACCCTCAAAAAATCCGGATTATCGATAAATAGAAATTCAAACTTTTTTAAACCGACAAATTGTGAATTAAAAAAACCTTTTACCGGCTTATAATTCTGAAACGCCATGACCCAGCCGATCAAAGGGACATAACAAAACAAAAGAATATAAGCAACAAAAGGGACTGACAATAATATCAATTCCTTTTGCTTCTTAATATCCTTCCAGGTGATTTTAGCCTTAACTTCCTTTCCCTTTTCTGCCTTTTTATGCTTAACTCCCGTCATTGATAGTACCATACTTTCTTTATAATAATAATGCAGGCGGCCGCGGCAGCCCTGCTGTCCAGCCACCTGCATCGTGTTGGTAATTAAGTAAATATCATTTACTTATTATTGAGGCCTTTTTCCTTGAACTAATTCAATTCTGTCATATACGGCTTCCTGCACTTCTACAAAGAAATCCTGAGGCTTGCATGCCTCATATGCTTTCAGATACTCCTTCCACATCGCATCAAAATCATTGGCAATAACCACTTGAGGAAGATACTGCTTCTTGGCCTCTTCCATCTTTGCCCAGGCAAGTCCGCCAGGAGTCTCTGTGGTCATCTCACCTACAAAGGACCACATGGGATACCAGGGCTGCTCATAACCGTCAATTTCATTGTAATCCAACATATCTACATAAGTCTTGGCGCCATATGCCTGTAAACACTCCTGAACATCAGGTGTTAAGCCTGCAAAGAACTCAGAAGGCTGAGTATCCGGAGTCATAGCATTCTTACCGTCCGGATTCATACCGGAGTAATTGGGGAAATAGCCATAAGAACAGATATGGGATGCTTTATATTCCGCGTTAACCGCATTATCTCTCATCGCCTGCTCTCTATAGAACAGTCCGTCACTGTCAACCTTGTAATCCACACCTTCCACACCCCAGCTGCGAAGGGTGATGATTTCAGGATCCAGCAGGTCATTCACGAACTTCAAAGCACCTTCCACATCCTTACAGCTTGTGGTAATTGCCAGACCGCCGGAAAGCACCGCAGCTTCATTCGCCGCATAATACATCTCCTTCATACCGGGATCTATTGTGATACCAAGAGGAATATAAGTACACCCATCTAGCTTCTGGGTTTTAATCGCATCTTCCGCGGTCTGGAAATCCCATTTCTGCTCAACCATACAAAGCACACGGCCGGATGAGATTTTCTCAAGGAACTGATCATGGTTCATTGTCATAAACTCAGGGTCTACGATACCTTTTTTATACTCTTCGTTTAACTTCTTGAAATATCTTACAGCAGTAGGTGTGATATTATAGTCCGATACCAGGAAGGTCTCAGGATCTACGATACAGCGTCCATTATTCGGATATCCGTCCAGGAACTGCGGAGGATTCTCAAGACAGAAATAATACCAGTCATAGGCTAATATTTCGAAGGGAACTACCGGTGTGCCATCTTCCATAGTAGGGTTGGCCGCATAATAATTACCCAGAAGATCAAAGAGCTGATCAAGTGATTCGATTATGGGATAACCAGCCCACTTTAATACTCTGGTCTGAATCCAGAAAGCCTCTCCTCCTTGGGCCGTATCCATTAATTTCTCGTTGATATTACCAAACTGGGGCATGGAATAGATGTGCCCATCAGCCTGTCTGAGAGTATTCCACTGACTTTCACTCCAGAAGTTCTTAATGTTGGGGTATTTATCAAAATATTCATCGATAGCTACCACGGCCCCGGCGTCCTGCAGCTGAGGTGTCCAGTTAATAAAGTCAGGATACTCACCGCTGGCAATCAGCATACCTACTGCTTCCTCTGCGGTCTGACCGGTCAACCAGGTTTCTTTACATTTTGCGCCAATCTTTTCGGCAATGATCTGCTGGATTTCATTATCGGAATTCAGCTCAATACCCGGTCTGTCAAAAAATGCTGTAAACTCTTTGATCTCCTTTGAGGAAGATCCGCCATCGGCAGATGTCGTGTTCTTTGCTCCGCTGCCCGTCGTACTGCTATCATCCGAGGAACTTTTCTTTCCGCAGCCAATAAGCAGGGATGATACCATAGCAACACACATAATAACTGCAATAAAACGTTTCTTCATATTTTACCTCCCTTTTTTATCACTTAGGTGATAATTCATTTTAGCATATATGCACAATGAACAATTCATACAAACTATATAAAAAACCACTACAAAGTATATATGTGCATAATTTGTAGTGGTTTTTATCTTTTTTTATTCACTTTTTCTAAACATCAGTACTATTTCTTCATTCACTTGCGGCATTATTTATATCCTGCTCTTACGGTCTGATATTTTTACCGGTGACAAGTTCAATTCTCCTATACACCTCCTCCTGCATCTCTGCCAGGAAATCCTCAGGCCTGCATCTCTCATATGCTTGCATATACTCCTCCCATATACTATCAAAGTCTTGGGAAATGATCACTTGAGGAAGATAATTATGCTTCACTTCGGCCATTCTTATCCATGCCATTCCCCCTGCAGTTTGTGTGGTTAAAGTATTTGAATGGGTCCACATAGGATACCAGGGCTCCTCCTCCGGATCGATTACATTGTAGTCCAGCATATCAATGTAGGTTCTTGCACCGTAAGCCTCCAGGCATTCCTGTACTTCAGGAGCCAGTCCGGCAAAAAACTCGGAGGGCTGGGTATTGGGAGTTGCAGCATTTTTGCCATCCAAATTCATTCCTATATAATTAGGGAAATAGCTATAGGAGCATAAATTTGATGCCTTGTACTCAGGATTGACCGCATTTCTTCTCATCTCTTCCGTTCTATAATAGAGCCCTTCCCCGTCCGCAAGATAGTCTTTTCCTTCCACACCCCAGTTACGAAGTGTCATAATCTCCTGAGATAATAAGTCATTTATAAATTGTAAGGCACCTTCAATATCCTCACAATCTACCGATATACTTAAGCCGCCGGAAAAGGTCGCCGCTTCATTGGACGTATAATACATTTCATGCATTCCGGGATCGATTGTTATGCCAAGAGGCACATAGGTACACCCTTCCAGGCCTTGAGCCCTGATGGCTTCCTCAGCTCCTCCGAAATCCCAATATTGCTCCACCATGCACAGCATGCGGCCGGAAGCAATCTTCTCCAAAAACTGGTCATGATGCATGGTCATAAACTCCGGATCCACTATACCCTTCTTATATTGTTCATTCAATTTTCTGAAATATCTTTGCGCAGTCTCAGATATATTGTAATCCTTAACCCCAGCCGTTTCCTTCTCCACAATAACAGACCCGTTATTCGGATATCCATCCAGGAATTGAGGCGGATTCTCCATGCAGAAATAATACCAGTCATATGCCAGAATACCAAAGGGTATGACAGGAGAACCGTCCGGCATGACAGGATTAGCGGCATAATAATTTCCAAGGAGCTCAAAAAGCTGATCCAGTGTTTCAATTACCGGGTAGCCCGCCCACTTCAGCACCCTGGTCTGTATCCAAAATGCCTCCGAGCTCTGCTGTGTATCCATGGTTTTGATATTGATATTACCAAATTGGGGGATGGAATAGATATGTCCATCCCCCTGTCTCACGGATTCCCATTGTATGTCGGACCAAAAGTTTCTGATATTGGGATAAGCCTCCCAATATGCGTCAATTGGTATAAAGGCACCTGCGTCCTGCAGCCTCGGACTCCAGTTTAGAAAGTCCGGATATTCCCCGCTGGCAATCATAATTCCGATTGCTTCCTGGGAGCTCTGCCCTGACAGCCAGACCTCCTTACACTTCGCTCCAATCTTGTCTCCGATAATATCCTGTACCGTATTATCATCATTAATTTCGCTCCCCTCCACATCAAAAAATGCTGTAAATTCTTTGATATTCCGGGAAGGCACCTCATTACTTTTGCAGCCTGTAACAAAAAATATCATTCCGGCAACACACATCATAAATCTTACCATACGTTTTTTCATAAAATCACCTATATCACTATTCTAACCGTTGCGTTTCCGAAACCTTGCCGGAGTAACGCCATATACTTCTTCAAACCGGTTAATAAAGTATTCTACGTTTTTATATCCGACTTCTCCGGCTATCTCATATATCTTTTTATCCGTATTAAGCATCATCTCGGCCGCTTTCCGCACTCTCACGCTATTAAGATAATCTTTAAAGGAGCATCCGAATTGCTTTTTAAACAGCTGTCCCAGATACGCACTATTAATATAGTATTTTTCTCCGAAAGATTTCAAGCTGATATTTCCAAAATAATTTTCCTCAATATCAGCCTCAATCAGATTGATGGTTCCCTTCGCCGTATTCTGACGGAGCTGGGCAAGATAGTCCGCGTATTCAACAGTAAATTGCTGCAGCTTCTGTTCATTTTCAGAATCTGTCCCTGAAGAAAACACCGCTTCGCGGATATATTGCATTATCTCTTCCTGATTGATATCAGCGTCTTGATTATATGCCAACCCTAATAATCTGTAAAGCATATATTGTATATCTTTACTGACTTCCTCCGGATCCGTGCTGTTATCCATCATGTTTTTATATAAGTCCTTTGCATAAACTCTGATTTTTATTCTGTCATTGATCTCCATAGCATGGATCAGTTCATCAATCTGCTTCCTAAAAGCCTCTGTCTTGATTCCCTTTGATTCCGGCTCCTTCTTACCGAGCCATGCCAATTTATTGTCTTGTTTCATATAAAACCGCAGGGAACGTATCATAATTGCTTCCCGGTAGGAATTCACAATCGACTTGATGCCATCAACCATACTCCCCATGGTTGCCACCACTTCATATCCCACCCTGGAAGACAATTCATCCGTCAGCCATTTCAGCCATTCCTCATGGGATACTCCCCTTTCCTCCGACATAAAGGAACAGTAAATAATTCCGATGCCATAGCATTGGGTGTGCTTCATCGTATCAAAAACAATATGATCGGAATAATTCTTCAACAGCAAGCCGGCATAATTATAGAGCTTTCTTTGCTGTCCGACCCTGCCATCTTCTGAAATAGCATGAAATTTATCGTCATTCAGAGATATCTCACAATGAATATAAGCCATATGACGGGATAATTTCATTCTCCCTTCGATATACTGCAGATTAACATCGTCATATTTTCCCCACAGGATTGCTATCAGATGGCTTTCCATGTATGCCTTTTCGCATACCTTCTTCTTTTGTTCGCTCCCCGCCTCCTTTTGGTGCTCCTCCATTATTTTGCGGAGAGTAATAAGAAGCTCCTCCTTTTGAATCGGTTTCAGAATATAATCGCAGCAATTGTATTGAATCGCTGTTTTTGCATACTGAAAATCATAATATCCGCTTAAAAATACAAATCGGGCATTACTTAGATTTCGGTTCCTTACGTAAGCAATCAGATCAATCCCATCCATTTCCGGCATTTTAATATCAGAAACAATCAAGTCATATTCCTCTTTTTTTAATAATTCTATGGCACTTATCCCGTTGGATGCCTCACCGGTAATACAGTATCCCTCCGACTCCCAATCAATTAAAGCAGCAAGACCCTTTCGGATGAATGGCTCATCATCTACCAGCAAAACTCGTAAAAGCGGTGTAACAGTCTGCATTTTTACCTGACCTCCCTTCTTCATTGCCATATGTTATCATGGTGCATAGGCTGATCTATTTAAAAACCCTCATGTTTTCAACCGGTATTTCTATCATGATACAGGTTCCAACCTGCTTTTCACTTTCGACCGTAAATATGATTTCGGAGCCGCAATACTTTTTAAGACGTATGCTTGCATTTAGCATTCCAAGGGAAGTGGTTCTCTGCAAATCATCGATATTGGCTTCATTCAGAAGCTTCTCAAGGCGGAAAACCTGTTCCTCCTCCATGCCGACTCCCGTATCTTCAATTTCAATATGCAGATACTGATCTTCTTTATTAACTGTTACAAATATAGAGCCGGCATGTCCCTCCCTGTCAAATCCATGAACACAGGAATTCTCTGCAAAAGTCACCAGCAGCAGGCTAGGCACCAAAAACCCATAGCATTCTTGATTCGCCTTAATCTTATAGTTGAAATCGTCACCAAACCGATATTTCTGAAGATTTAGATAATCCTTCATAAAACCAATTTCCTGTTCAAGGGGAATAAGATCCGATCCCCATTCCGCACTTTTTCTCATTAATTTGGCCAGGCTTTCTACCATCAGGGAGGTTTCCTGCTCCCCTTTTATTACACAGCGCATTCGTATATTTTCCAACACATTAAACATAAAATGCGGGTTAATCTGGCTGTATAACGCCAGCAATTCCGCCTGCTGCCTGGCGAGATGAAGCTCCTGCTGTTCCAGCTTGCTTTTAAACTCATATTCAATCAGATTCTTCATTCGGTCCGCCATTAAATTATAGTTCTCCAATAGCTCGGCAATCTCGTCCTTGCCTTCTATCACAGAGATTACAGAGAATTCCTCCGCTTTTACCTTTTTAAGATACTTACCCAAAATCAATACCCTTTTTGTGATTGATTTACTGAATAAAGCGATAACAATTGCAGGTATCATTGCATCTGCAAAAAATAATATAACGATCAGCCATAATTTATCTTTTAATATCTTCGCATAATTGGATTTGTACCCCTTCAGATAAACATCAAAATCCAAACCAAAGGAATTGACAGATTTACTGTGTTGTACTTCATCCATCGGAACAAAAGAGGATGCCATAAAATTCTTTTTTATATCTCTGTCCTTCGGATCATTGCTAAAAATGACCATATCACTGCAGCACACATAAACAATTGTATCAAAAGCAGAGCTGTTGATATGCTCGTTTATTTTGTTGTAATTTAAATCCAGCTTAACAAGTTTTTCATTTTTGTTTAGCTCGATATAATTTAATTTTCTTATCACAGAGATGACTCTGCTATTATTTTTATCATATCCGGCAGCATTATAATTATAATAAGGATAGATCAACAGCTCCTTACCGGAATTCACAAAATCCTGATACCACTTTTCAGATCTTATTGTATCAATCCGATAATATCTGCCTCCGTTATACATCGTTAAATTATCAGAATATAATGTAATTTCACTTATGATATGTTTTGAACTGGCATAAAAGACATAATTTTCAAATACCCTGTTATATGCCTGAAGATATTCGATTTGGTTTCCATAATGAGTATCCAGAAAATTGTATATCGAGGCACTTGCATATAAATCAATGGTTACATACACGGCGCTTTCTATGGATGAGGTTATATCCTGTGCAATAGAATCGGCTATATTATCAATTTTTTCCCTTTCTTCTTTTCGGGAAACCTCCAGCATATTCGAAATAATGATTAAATTAGTAACAAAAATCGGAACCATTACACAGAAAACATATAAGAATATTGTTTTTGTCCGGATTTTTCGATTATTCATACTGAGCTGCAATTTTCTTTTGTTCTGTCGAAGCAGCATTGCAGCCTTTTTAATAAAATTATACTTATTTCGCTTCATGCTCATAGACCCATCCCCTTATCTCGCATCCGGTATAAAATGATCATCAGCCAGCAGCTTCCCAAGAAGCAAAGATATGCACAGAGATAAGAAATAAGCCATAGATCTTCGTATCTACAGCTGTATCTCTTTCTCTGCTATAATTCACTTTACAAAATACCAAATCTGTTATGGGCTTGAATTGACAGCTTGGCAGGCTTCCTGCCAGTAAGTTCTACACTTCTGTTGTCCGGCTGGGAGGTACCCACATATACGGAATAGCTGCCGGGCTCAACCCATTTATCTCCATTCTCATCGCTCAAGCCAAAGGCCTTCAACGGAAGATGGATTGCTATCTCCTTATCCTGTCCTACTTCTAACGTCACCTTAGTAAAGGCCTTCAATTGAGGATTTGGAGTTCCTTCTCTTTCTGCCTTGACATATACCTGGACAGTTTCTCTTGCTTTCATGCCGCCTGCATTTGATATCCTTAAACTGATATTAATTCCCTGCTCCGTTATAAAATTCTTATCTCCCTTGACCTCAGAGATGTTAAACTCGGCATATGACAATCCATAACCAAATGGATACAGCGCCTCATTCTTCATATAACGGTAGGTTCTGCCCGCCATGGAGTAATCAGTAAAGGCAGGCAGCTCTTCTGTGGAACGATAGAAGGTTACCGGCAGCTTGCCTTCCGGAGAGTACTCTCCAAAGAGTACCTCGGCTATTGCCCTTCCTCCCTGCGCTCCGGGATACCACCCCTGCAAAATTGCCGGGATATTATCATCAGCCCAATTAATTGCCAGCGCGCTGCCCGACAATAAAACCAATACCACCGGTTTCCCGCTCTTAACAATGGTCTTAAGCGTTTCTTCCTGCAGACCGGGAAGATTGAGATCCGGCTTATCACCGCTTGCATATGCATTGCCCTCATCACCCTCTTCACCCTCAAGGCCTGAATCCAATCCCATGCAGGCTATAATAACATCACTTTTCTCACAGATAGCTTTAACCTCTGAAATTCTGTCATTCATCCGGCTTAAGGGTTCCACTTTCTTCTTATACAAATGGCAGCCTTCCGAATAATACACTTTTACTTCATCGCCAAGATAATCCTGGAGTCCCTCGCTTATGGTCACATACCGTGACGCTGTTCCTTCATAATTCCCTACCAGTGCCCTTCTATTGTTAGCATTGGGACCGATCACACCAATACTTTTTATCCTGTTCTTATCAAGAGGAAGCAGGTTGTCCTCATTTTTAAGGAGCACTAAGGTCTTCTTTGCTGTCTCCAGATTCTTCTCACTCATCTCCTTCGAATCAACCACAGAATAGTCAATCGATGAATACGGAACCTTATCCTGATCATCGAATACTCCGAGCTTCATTCTTGAAGTTATCAATCTTTCCACAGCAGCAGTTATCTTCTCCTCCGCAATCAGCCCTTTCTTTACTGCCTCCGATAAATACAGGAACATATTGCCGCAATTAAGGTCACATCCCATATTAACAGCAAGCGCGACAGATTCAAAGGGATCATTGGTAACGTGATGATGCAGATGAAAATCCTTGATAGCCCAGCAGTCAGAAACCACATGACCATCAAAGCTCCATTTTCCGCGCAGGGTGTCCCTTAATAAATAACCGCTGCCGCAGCAAGGCTCTCCATTGGTCCTATTATAAGCTCCCATCACTGTTTCGACTTTTCCGTCCCTTACGCAGGCTTCAAAAGCAGGCAGGTATGTCTCAGCCAGATCCTGTGCCGTTGCTTCTGCGTTAAAACTATGCCGGATATCCTCAGGGCCCGAGTGTACCGCAAAGTGCTTGGCACATGCCGCTGCTTTGAGATAATTCTCATTATCCCCTTGTAAACCCTTAATATACCTTACGGCTAATTTTGATGTTAAATAAGGATCCTCCCCATAGGTTTCATGGCCCCGTCCCCATCTGGCATCCCGAAAGATATTCACATTGGGAGCCCAGAAGGTTAATCCTTTATAAATATCCGTATCATCAAATTTCTGCTGGATATTAAATTTAGCTCGTCCCTCCGTTGATACCGCGTCACCGACGCTTTCCAGCAACTCCTCGTCAAAGGATGCCGCCAGGCCGATAGCCTGGGGAAATATTGTGGCAACACCGGCTCTTGCCACACCGTGTAAGCCTTCATTCCACCAATTATATGCTTTTACTCCCAAACGTTTAATGGCAGGAGCATTATGAAGCATCTGCAGACATTTCTCTTCCAATGTCATCTTACCGACTAATTCTTTCGCTCTGGCCTTATATTCATTGATCTTATCCTCATTATGCTGTAAATCGCCCATATCTTCTCCCCTAGTCAGATTTTAATGTTTTCTTTTCTTATAAACTATATTTCAGCTTAGTTATTGTTATATACTACTTATATCATAAATGAGAATTTATTACTTCTTGTGCATTGCTAAGTAATGATCAAATATTGCTCTTTTGTAATTAAATCATCTATATTCCTGTGATATATACTCTTGGCACCCTGCTTCCTATGCCTGTCAATATCTCATAATTAATGGTCCCCAGCTTCTCTGCCAGCTCCGTCGCAGTGATGGTTTCTTCCCCCTGGGTCCCGATGAGCACCGCTTCCTCGCCCCGATAGCCTTCCCCATCTCTGCCCAGGGATACTACAGTGTGATCCATGCTGATATTTCCCACCACCGGGTATCTGCGTCCATGGATCAACACTTCGCTTTTGTTGGAAAACCCCCGAAGATAGCCGTCACCGTAGCCGATCAGAAGGGTAACAGCCCTCGTATCCTCATCCGAAATCCAGGTTCGCCCGTAACCCACCGATGTCCCTTCCAAAACTACCTTAAAATAGGTTATTTTCGCCCGCAGAGAAAGTGCCGGCAGTAACTGCGCTTCCTTTTCCGTATATTCGGACGGATGATAGCCGTACAGCATAATCCCCGGCCTTACCGCATCCAGATGACTTTCCGGCAGCCTCAGTATGCCCGCACTGTTGGCAATATGAAACATGGGAGGCTCGATATCATGTCTTTCATAAAAGCGGATCGCCTCCAGAAACCGCTCCAACTGCAGATGAGTAAAATCAAGCTTCTCATCATCTGCTGTGGCAAAATGGGAAAACACTCCCACTACATCACAATATTTCGAACGAGAGGCCGCTTCCAGGAATCTGGGGGCTGAAGTATCCCGTACCCCGACTCTCATCATTCCTGTGTCAATTTGCAGATGAATTCTCGCCCGCTTTCCCAACGCTCTTGCGGTCTCCTCCACTTCCTCCAGCCCTGTGACAGAAGAAACCGTAAGATCAAGATCATGCAACAGATATTCCTTAATCTGCGGCTTTAAAAATGCCCCGGTAATAAGAATGGGGGCCGTAATCCCCGCATTTCTCAGAAGAATACCTTCTTCCACGAATGCAACGCCAAGATAATCCGCCCCCTGGGAAATCAGGTGTTCCGAGACCCGGACAATTCCATGTCCATAGGCATTGGCCTTCACCATAGCAATTATTTTTTTTCCGGGGGCCCTTTGCTTTACGGCCTCCAGGTTATGGCTGATGCAGCTAAGATCCACAATTGCCGCCGCACGATCATATAAATCAGAACTATTCGTCATCATAATTCAACCTCTCATCCAGCACATTCTCTGTTGTACTTCTACTATAATGCTTGTACTAGTATTATAGTCCAAACCAAAATACAAGTAAATGCTTTTTGGTTAACCGCAACTTCCCTAGATCTCCGGCAAAACTTTATCTATCCTGTACTGAGAATTAATCACCAGCCACATCTGCGTAAAGTAGCTCATGATGTTCCAGATCCCGACTCCCTGAATGCCATATTCCGGCACAAAACTTACCAGAGAATTGATGCTTCTGGCATCGCTGAACCATACGATATGTCTGACAGCCTCTCCTCCCTCCTGGGCAGTATACTCGAAATACGGAGCTTGGGCGCTTTCTTCAAATTTAATAACAGATTCTGTCTGCACCGCCAGCTCGATTGCCGCGTCATTTGACAGGGAATTAGCCCGTGTCATTCCCAGGACGTAAGGCTCCTGCCAGTTGTAGCCTATCACGGAGATGCCCGCATATATTTTCTGCGGCGGTACCATGGTAATCGCCTCCTGAAGCAGAAGCTCCGTCAAATGAGCTGATGTAATGGCAGTAGGAGGCCCGGCCAGCGATCCCCAGCCATAGGTTAGAATCTGCATATAATCCGACGCTCTCCCAAGAACCGTATAATCGACCTGCTCAAAAAGTATCTCATTGGAGTTCACTATGATTCTTGGAGTTACGGTGATGAACAGCTTATATCCTTCCGCCCTTAATCTCTGGGATAGTTTGGATATAAAGTTTTCATATGCCTCTCTGTTTATCTGAGTCAGATTTGAAAGGGATATATTTAATCCATAATAGCCCTTCTCCCTTAAAATCCCTAAAATGGTATCAATATGCCGTTCTAAGTTATTCTCATCATACAGGATGCTGTTCACTACTTCAATATTGCCGGTTCCCTGGTAGGTTAAGGTGGATAAGGACATCAGAGGCGCGACTCCGAATCTCTTGGCCATATCAATGATCTCCGTATCATCGACTCCTTCAATTTCTCCTGCCTGGACTGTTCTGTAATTAAATATGGTCAGGTAGGTCAGGAAGGGAAGGGTTTTTCTGAGGGTATTCCTATTTATGAACGGGTAGGCATATGCATTAATTGAGACTCTGCCCTCAGTATCATAACGTATGACAATGATCTCCCCCTGGTAGATCGCTGTCCGGTTAAATAAAAACGGATTATTTCTCAACAACTGCATTACTGTAATCTGGAAGATTTCCGCTATACCTTCTACGGTGTCACCTTCCTGTGCGATATAGACCTGTGCCGGATATGCGATTACAACTGTCTGCCCAATTACCAGATGTTCAGGATTAATTAATCCGTTATCCTCTACCAGCCTTGTTACCGATACATTATAGTCTGCTGCAATGGTATAAATGGTTTCCCCTGGTTTTACAACATGTATTATCATAACTGCCCCATATCGGGCGACGGCGCAGGAGAAGGCAGTCATATCATCCTCCCTCACACAACTGCTGCCAATAATGTATTGCGGAAAAACCGTATGACCCCAGGCCTTCTTCCGCACCATTTTACATCGCCCCGGTCTTTTTATTAAATTATATGTTGCCCTACCCCGTCTCCATAACAGCAAAACTGCCATACATTACAAAGACATTCGGAAACAGGCAGCCGGCAAGCCTTTTGCATTATAGAAATTGATGTTTTCCGGGTTATCACGCCAGGCATACCGGACAGATACAGGAATATCCACCTGACCGCTTGTTACAGTCACCTGCGCTCCCTTTCGGACAGCCTTTGCAGGATAGTATATTCCGTCCCTTCCCGCCAGCTCAAAGTGATTGATCTCCTGTTCCAGATCCAGTGCTTCCAGATAGCGGAAGCAGATCACAGCTTGTTTTCCTGATGTCCGGGCCTCCTCCGGTATGGGGCAAAGATTCTCTTCCTCCTCATGGTAGATCAGGGCTTTTGCTGCCCATGCCAGCCGCACGCCGATCCCCTTCTTATTCTGAGGATGCAGATCATTATATTCCCCTAAATCCAGGGCTGCCACCATTGCCACTTGCTCCAGCTTCAGCCCCTGTCTCTGCTGCTCCCTCAGCTCCGCCCAGCCGCTGTCCGAAGAAATACCCAGGGGCTCCTGGTAATTTGGGAGCTGGACATAGATGCAGGGAACCTCACACCCCAGCATTCTGCGCCAGGAGGTCAGCATTTCTTCGAATTTACCGGCATACTCCTTCGGATCAGAGGTGTTGCTTTCGCCCTGATACCAAAGAATAGCCTGAAAAGCAGTTCTTTGCAGCGGTGCTATGGCCGTGTGGTATAAGCCTGTGGGCAGGCTGGCCGGAAACAGGGCTTCCGGCATCGGCGTATCCGTTCTCTTCCCAATCCGGTAAAACCATTCTCCCTCCAGGCACAGCTTCTTGCCGCCGCAGCTCAAATAATAGGGCCTTCCTTTAATTGTGCCTCCATTCCCCCTGTTAATCACGATACGCAGCATGATCCGGTTGCTGCCTTTTCGCAGTACTCCCCGGGGTATCTGATATTTTCTTGGAGGATACCGGTATTCCGTTCTGCCAATCAGCATTTCGTTAATCCAGATCTGGTCCGAATCGATAATAGTACCCATATAAATACCCGCACCCTCCTCGTCAGCAGGCTCTTCTTCCAGTGCTACCTCCCGGCACAGATACACGGATCCTTGAAAGAATTCATCCGTATAATCCCTTACCAGAGAGGGCAGGGTACAGGTCTTCCATTCCTTATAATTTTCCTGGGACACAGCCTTAAGCTCTTCCTCCTCCAGCTCCGACAGCCACCGGTTGACCGGCTCCTGCTGCTCCTTCATATAACACTGAAAATATTCCTGGTTATAAAAAGCTTTCACCCTCGGATCGTATTCCCCAAACTTATGAAGAGCGTCCGGGCTCATCCATGCTTCTATGGTGGATCCTCCCACTGCCGCCATGATTAAGCCGACAGGTACCTGGAAGGCATCTCGGATTTCCTTTGCGAAGAAGTATCCGACGGCGCTAAAGCCCATCAGATCCTCTCCCGCTGCCTTCTTCCACGAGCTCTCCGCCATATATTTCCTCGGCCCATGAAACTGGTACTCTGCCGGAAGCAGGTATTGCCGTATCTCAGGTTCACAGGTCCGGCTCACTTCCTCTCCTGATACATCCAGAACCCTTCGCAGGGGCAGCTCCATATTGGATTGGCCTGCCAGAAGAAAAACATCCCCAAAGAAGACATCCGAAATAATGATCTCCCTGCTGCCCCTCACCGTTATGCTATAGGGGCCTCCGGCCGGAACCGGGGGAAGAAAGATGCAGAAATCTCCCTCCTCATCCGGCACCTGGCTGTATTCCCCTCCCATAACGCGCAGGATTACCCTGTCCGCTTCTCTTTCCGTCCCATAGATACAATTGATCTTATTCCGCTGCAACACCATGCCGTCACTGAAGACAGGCGCCAGTATAAGTCCGCTTTTCTCCATAAAAATCCCCCCTTCCGCTGCATCTAATATAGACTTCTGCCTTGATTGTCCGGTATCCCTGTTTTGCGGTAGAAATAAGAATTGACCACATCCCGCCATTCTTTTGCATGCTCCTTTTGATGCTCCAATCTTCCCAAGACCCTTTGGTAGGCCGCCTCATCCACATATCCCTTCAGCTCCTCCCATATCTCATAGAACAGCTCCGCTTCTTCCGCTCCTTCATAATGGGTATCATAAATGTGCTGCAGCAGAGTCTTTCCGCTGGAGAGGACGTAATCATACCGCACATGATGGAAGAACAGAAGCAGCTCTTCCGGGCAGGTGCCCATATTCCCATACATAGAGGCTAAAGGCTCGTTATACTGATTACAGTAGCCCGTCCCCTTCTCCGTCCGGTCAACGCCGATTCCGGTGTGATCGGCCTTGTGGTAGGTTCCCCACCGGTCATACTCGTATCCGTCCACATCCGGTCCGTAATGTAAGTTAGGCTTTACCATCCAGCCGATGCCCAGGGGGGAGGTGTATTTTTCATAGGCGGGCCAGGACATCATCAATATTTTCAAGATGCTGTCCATCACTTTACTGTCGCTCCCGAAAGTCAGAAGAATCCATTCCCTGGCAATCTCTTCCGCCGTCAGACCGGTATCAAAGGCAAGCCTGCCAAAACCATAGAGGTTGGCTCCCGCCAGATCATGTCCCGTCCAATTCACGTCACTTCCGGTATTGGCAACGGCCGCCATCCCGCAATGAACATTCCCGTGGATTCTGCCGCTTACAATATCCTCCATCTTATCCAGCTCATCGCCGCAGCGGGAAGGAAAGTCCAGAATTTCCTTGAACCAGGGAAGCAGATAGCATACATGTCTCTGCTGTCCGGTATATTCCTGGGCAATCTGCACCTCCAGCATCATATTGGTGTTCTTCAATCCTCCAAATAAGGGGGATACCGGTTCCCTTACCTGGAAATCCATAGGCCCGTTCTTAATCTGGAGAATCACATTATCTGCAAATTGCCCGTCAAGAGGCATGAAATTATCATAGCCGGCCCTTGCTCTGTCTGTCTTAAGATCTCTCCAGTCCTGCTCGCAGTCATATACAAAACAACGCCATAGTACAATTCCTCCATAGGGTCTGATTGCTTCCGCCAGCATATTGGCGCCGTCCGCATGGGTTCTGTCATAGGTAAAGGGTCCCGGCCTCCCCTCGGAATCCGCTTTTACCAGGAAGCCTCCCAGCTCCGGCACATTGGCCCAGATCTCCTCTGCTTTCTCCTTCCACCAGCTCTTCACCCTGCCGTCACAGGGGTCAGAGACCGAAAGGCCCCCAAGCTCTATGGGTGCTGCAAAATTTATGCTCAAATACAGCTTAATATGATAGGAGGCAAATAACCGCGCCAGGCATCGCAGCTTATGATAATACCGCCCGGTGATCAGTTCCGTCGCCGTATTTCTCACATTGACATTGTTGATTGCAACAGCATTGATTCCAATGGAGGCGGCCATTCTGGCATAGACTCTGGTCCGGTCATTGAACAGGAGTTCTTCCTTTTCAAAGAAGAAGGAATTGCCTGAATACCCCCTCTCAATGCTGCCGTCCATATTATCCCAATGATTGAGCATACGCATGGGATTCGATGGCTTTTGCCGTTCCTCCAGGGAAAAGGAGGTAAAATCTGATGCCCCTTGCAGCTGCAGATTACGCAGCAGAGCGAATACACCATATAAAATTCCGGCCTCAGAACCTGCCGATATCAGGCATTTCCCTCCTTTCGCCTCAAGGCGGTATTCCTCCTCGTCATAGGGCAGCGCAGAATCCAACTCAAGACAAATTCCAGATTGTGCCTGTCTATAGGCCTCCATATTCGCCGCCTCTTTCAACGGTCTCCCGTAGAGTCCCTCCAATCCGATTTTCAGCTCGTCCACCGCATTGTAAAGCATTTTACTTTCTTTGTTGCTGTAAATTACAATTTCCAATGCATCCTCACCGGAAAGCTTATGGTATTGCAGCCAGCAATGTGTATACTCCATGGCTATCTCCTTCTGTTTTGTTTTCTGGATTCGTGTCCGTTTTTCATTTCGGCGCTCCTTTCGCCGGTTTCCCGGCGCTATGAGATTTCTAATCCCCTCATCTTATTGTTTAAAAAGAAGGCCCGCAGTGATACGGGCCTCCTTGATAAGCTTTTACAATCCCCTTAGCTTGCATTAATTGTGACTCTCCCATGCTGCTTTGCGCTCATCAATAATTGCCTGACCGCCGGAACTGAGATAATCTGCCATTCCGCTGTCAAATACCGAGTCGAACTTATCAGCAGGAGCTGTCACGGACTGAGTCAAAATTACGTCACGCTTCTCACTGAGTGCAGGCCCCATACCGCTTTCTGAGGTAATCTCGCCATAGCTGTGCTGCTTGCCATAGATTCCGTCACGGATGGAGTAGTCGTATGCCAGCTCAATATATTTTGCATCTACGCCCACATAGCTGAGCGACAGGGATTTAGCTGTCAGCTCCTGGGTCTCCAGATTCAAACCATTGATGGTCATGGTGTAGTCAATATTTAACGGAGAGTTCATGATCTTCTCGCCCGTGGCCGCCATAGCCTGTATGCTGCCGTCGGCCAGCGTGGTATGGTTAACGCCTTCCTCACCGATCTGTAAGAACTTACGGTTTTCAAAAGCAGTAATCCAGTCAAGATACAGAAGGGAAGCAAGAGGCTCCTCATTGGTTGTAGGGAAGAATATCTTACGGTCAACCGGAGCGGGAAGGAATTTGGCATAAACGCCTGCATCATTCTTAAAAGGCATAACTGCCACATAACCGGCATCTTCTCCAACCAGTCTCTTGAGGTTGTTATTAATGCTGTTATCACCGTCACGGTAAGGATAATCCCAGTTATGCATGAACGCTCCCACATAGCCTGCCTTCATCATATTGTCTTCCGTCGGGTCACCGGAACCGTAGATAGCAAAATCCTTCCAGATCAGTCCATCGTTGTACCATTTATTAAGTAATTTTACGCCCTCTTTAATTCCCGGATACAGGAATCTTCTGTCATCAAAGCCATTGATATACTGTTCCTGCTCTGTAATCGAACTGGGAACAAAGGAGGCCAGCAGATGATCTGCACGCCAGCCGATATCAAAGCTGATACCGAAGGGTACCATCTTGTCGGCATCCGCACCAAGAAGGAGGGAAGCATTGTCCTTAAAGGCCACCAGCATCTTCTCGAATTCTTCCAGGGTTGTAGGGGACGCAAGGTTTAATTTCTTTAACCAGTCTTCGCGTACGAAGGTGTTGATTCGGGTGGAATTGGCCAGACGCGCTTCCAGTGCCCAGATTGTTCCTTTCTCCGGATCCCTGTCCCAATACATATTGGATTCCTGCAGCCATCCCCACAGATTGGGAAGCATATCCTTATAGTCTTCAACATAAGTGCTTAAATCCATTACTCCGCCCATATTAGCATAGGTCTGAATGGTGGGATAATCATAGGTCAGGCAGACGTCCGGTGCATCGCCGGCGGCCAGCAGGTTGTTGATCTGATCCTTCTCTGTCCAGCGGGGAACCGGTACATAGGTTACTTCCACGTTATGGTCGCGGAGCATTCCCTCCTTGATGAAATCAGTGAAAAAATTATCCTCCGGTTTGGAGCCGCCGTCATTGCCGCGCTCATAAATCTCAACCGTTATTTTTCTTGTTTCTACAAATCTGCCGTTTACAATTTCCGCATTCTCCTCAGGCTCCTGCACCTCAGGCGTAGCCTCTGCTTCCGGCTGTTTTTTCTCTTCTTCCTTCGCACCCTGGGTGACCGTCTGATTACCCTGATCCTTAGGGGTTTCCTTGCTGCCACATGCACTCATCATTGAGACGGCCAATGCACAAGCCAACAAGATAGATAGCATTTTTTTCATAAGATACCTCCTGACCATTATTTATATTATTTGACCAATTACGTCCATACTCAGTGCCGGCAATGTCGGCAGGGCTACTCCTTTACCTAAGAAATATCCAAAACTGTATCTTACTATTCTTTAATCGCTCCCAGCGTTACGCCAGCTATGAAATACCGCTGCAGCCATGGATAAATCATTATAATAGGTATGATTGCAATCATTACGGCTGCTGCCTTCAGAGTCTCTGAGAGTCCCGGCGTGGTAAAGCCCTCCTGGGCTGCGACCTCCACTTGCATCATACTGTTCAATATGTTATATAGAAGAAGCTGAATGGGATAGAATTTTCTATTGTTCATATACATTAAGGCATCGGAAAATCCGTTCCAGCGGCCTACGGCATAGAATAGGGAAAGGGTAGCCAGCACCGGTGTGGACAGGGGAAGATAAATCTTCATCAATATTTGCACAAAGCCTGCGCCGTCAATCTGGGCCGATTCCCGAAGACTCTCCGGGATGCCGAACAAAAAACTCTTCATGATGATCATGTTAAACACGCTGAGACATCCGGGAATAATTAAAACCGCAGGCTTATTCATCAGGTCCAGATCCTTCATCAGAAGAAAGTTGGGAATAGCACCTGCATTAAAATACATGGTGAGAATGATCAGTCCGTTAAAAAATCTCTTTCCTTTGAAATTATCATAGATCAGAGGATATGCACAAAAAACGGTCATAATCATGGCAACGACTGTATAGATAACAGTGAGTATGGCTGTCCAGGCCAGAGACCATATATATTTGACATCCGACAATACCGTCTCATAAGCGTCCAGATTTAGACCAACAGGAAACAGCAGCACTTCATTTTTAATCAGAGCTTCCGCCGAGCTTAGGGAACGTGCAAAAACATTGAGAAGCGGAACGATACAAATGATTATAATGATGACACAGATAGCAGCAACGATCCAATCTCCCAGTTTGGTTGATTGCGATTTAATCATGATTCTTACCTCCCATATTACCAGACTCCCCGCTCACCGAATTTCTTAGCAATGGCATTGGCCATAAACAAGAAAATTACACAGATTACCGATTGGAACAGACCGACTGCGGTAGTTAAGGAGAATTGCAGACCTTTTATACCGTTTGTATAGACAAAGGTGGATATCACATTGCACACACCGTTCACAAGCTTATTACCCAGGGCAAAGGGACGGTCAAATTCGCTGCCCAGAATGCGTCCAAGGCTCATGATCAGCAGAGTTACAATGGTTGGGCGCAGCCCCGGCAGAGTAATATGCCATATCTTTCTGATACGTCCCGCCCCATCCACGGCAGAGGCCTCATAAAGTTCCGGATTGATTCCGGTAATTGCTGCCAGATAAATGATGGTATTCCAGCCAACGCTCTGCCAGATTCCAAGAAATATATAGGTGAAAACCCAATGTGTGGGATCATTCAAAAAAGGTATGCTCTCCAGTCCGATACGATTCAATAATATATTTACAAAACCGTTAGTGGGGGCAAACAATTGCAATGCCAGACCCGATATAATAATCCAGGACAGGAAATGAGGCATGTACACAATGGTCTGGGTAATCCGCTTAAACCGTTTGAAGGCCAGCTCATTCAGCAGCAGAGCCAGAATAATGGGAGCAGGAAATCCGATCGCCAGATCAAGAAAATTAAGGAGCAGGGTGTTCCGCAGGGCATAGATAAAATCCCTATTGGAAAAGGCTTTGATAAAATATTCAAAACCGTTGTTTTTTGCCCATTCCATCTTCCAGGCACTCTGGACGATACTGAACTTTTTAAATGCAATCTGGATATAATGCATTGGAATATACTTAAAAATCACAAAATATATAAGCGGAATTGCAAGCAGTACATAAAGGGTCCAATAACGCCTGATATAGCTCATTGATCTTCGAATTTTTACCGAAATAGTTCTCTTCGGAGTAGGTCCCATTGATACACCTCTTTCTTTACTCATCCAATATCCTCCGGTTACAAATTGCCGCCCCCGCTAAGACTGTATTTCAGAGGCCCAAACACCTTTAGACATAATGCACATCTATCCGTTTGTGTAATATATACATAAAATCATTTTAAATTATTGATTTTTAATTCATTATAACAACAAACTTTATAAAAGAACATGGTTAAACTATTGAAATAATGTAAAAATCAAGGATAATTTATTCAATTTTAATCTCAGACAGGACAGTATACATAAGTAAAATGATTGACACAGTCTGTTTATTCATATAAACTTAACGATAGTGATGATTGCTATTTTACGCTTATCTTTTCCGAATTCTATTTATAGAGGAACTTGTATATATTAAATCTGTATGTAAGGAGGGCTGCCGGTGGATGACGAATTCTTAGATAATATTATGGTGACGATTGAATATTTTAACCACAGGATTTGTACCCCCGCATGGTCAATCAGTGACACTGTTATTTCCTTTGTTGACATTACCTATGTAGTAAAGGGGCAGGCGGAGTACACAATAAACGGCATCAAATATACCGTATCCTCCGGTGATCTTCTTTGTATCCCGCCAGGAAGCCAACGCTCCGCCGTAAGCTGTCCGGAGGATTTGATGGAATGCTACAGTATTAATGGAATGGTTCGGGATATTAACGGTAAAGATTCCGCTATCCCATTACCTCTCCTTTGCAATATCGGTCTGCATAAGGATATTATCGCTTTATATAATGATCTGAGCTCTGTTTGGAGGCTGCGGGATCCCGGATACCATCTTAAAGCCCGGGCTTTGTATATGATGATACTTCAGCGGTATTTTCAGCTTATCGTATATAAGAAAGACACAAGCATCATCGACAAACGGATCAAGAAAGTTTTGCATTATATGTCAAACCATTATAATGAACCTATCACCGTCCAGCAGATGGCCGAACTGATCAATTTAAGCGATATGTATTTCGGCAATCTATTCAAACAGGAAACAGGCATGTCATTCCGTAAGTTTCTGACCATGATCCGGATGAACCGTGCCGAAGATATGTTATACAGCGGCGAGTATAGGATTACAGAAATTGCAGATGCCTGCGGTTTTTCAGACGTGTTTTATTTCAGTAAGATATTTAAAGAAAACCGTGGCTATGCTCCCTCCACCGCCCTTCGGTCAAAGAAAAAATAAATTGTTGTTTTTTGTATAATCTCAAATTACCAGAAACAATCAGTTTCACTTTACTAATTTAAATATGACAATATTTAATAATTTAATAGGAGGAGAAGGATATGATTGAAATACTGAATGGTATTAGAGAGACGGTCTCTTACTCCGGCAATCTTGGAGCCCGCCTTTTTCTTAACCAGGAAGCAGAGGATTACCCCATTCATTGGCATACCGCAGTAGAACTCATCATGCCCCTGGTCAATTATTATACCGTAGTTGTGAACGAGGTTCCCTATGTCTTGCAGCAAGGGGATATTATCATTATTCCCTCCGGTGAATTGCATCAGCTCTTTGCTCCTGAGGAGGGGAAACGGATTATATTTCAGTTTGACTATTCCCTGCTGAACCGCCTCCACGGCTTTGATTCCACCTTTCAGATGTACCATCCCTGCCATGTTGTGACCGCAGATAAATATGGGGACATTCACGATATCCTATACCAGTTCCTGCTGGATATGAAGAAAGAATTCGAGAGCAATGCCGTATTGAAGGAGGCATCCATCTATTCCATGATAATACAGTTTTTTGTAGCTCTGGGCAGAGTATTTGTAAACGGAGATACCCGCTTTCCCAATATCAAAAGATCGAAGCATCATGAATATATTGAGAAGTTCCTTACCGTCTGCAATTATATACACGAGCACTGCACCGAGAATTTAAGCGCGGATGATCTGGCCGAACTGGCCGGCTTCAGTAAATTCCATTTTACACGGCTGTTCAAGCAGTTTACCGGCATGACCTTCTACAATTATCTTAATCAACAGCGGATCATGTATGCGGAAAAGCTCCTTGGTGATCCAAATCTCTCTATAACGGAGGTGGCCATGTGCGCAGGTTTTACCAGCATTTCAACTTTTAACCGCTTATTTAAGGCTTATAAAAAATATACGCCCTCGGAATACAGGAACCTTCACGGCCCCCATTCCAATATGTCTGTGAATTTTTAAGAAGGAGATTATCCATGAACAGCACAAGATTATTTAACGACAATTGGTATTTTTCCAAACAGCTCCTGTATACCAGCCTTGAGAAAATAAACGGACCGGAGATTCTCTGGGAGCCTGTAAGCCTGCCCCATGATTGGCTTATCTATGATACGAACAATCTTTATGAAGACGGTGAGGGCTGGTATAAGAAAGCCTATGAGATAACAGAGCTTGGGCCGGATACTCTGACGGTTCTCCGTTTTGAAGGGGTCTATATGAACTGTTCCGTCTATGTCAACAACAGTCTGGCCGGAAGCTGGAAATATGGTTATTCCACCTTTGAAATTGATATCAGCCGCTATCTTACGGTCGGAACCAATCTGATTCTGGTACAGGTAATGCATGAATCTCCTAATTCCAGGTGGTATTCGGGAGCAGGTATCTATCGCAATGTCTGGCTGAAGACCCGTCCCTCCACCCACTTGGCCTCAGATGGAATTTATATCTCTACCAAACAGGATGGCACGGAGTGGTTGGTGGAGATCACTGCAGAGATTAGCTTGGGCGCACAGAATACACCGGACGGCCTGGAACTGCGGCAGTGGATTGCCGATGAGAAGGGGCAGATTATCGCCCGTTCCGAGTCGTTGATTTCATCCGACCATAAGGGGGCAGGTGTTATAAATGACGAAATGTTGCTGACAACCTGCCATCAGCTTAAAGTTTCCAATCCCAGGCTATGGGATATTTCCTCGCCCGCTCTCTACCGTTTAAACATCCAGTTAATCTCAGCGGGTCGGGTAATCGGCGAGGAGCATCAGACCTTCGGCTTCCGAAGCATTGCCTTTGACAGTAAGAAGGGCTTCTTCCTCAACGGCTCTCCTCTCAAGCTCTATGGTGTATGCCAGCATCACGATCTGGGATGCCTTGGCGCGGCGGTTAACCGGACCGCTCTCAAGAGGCAGCTTCTGCTCCTGCAATCCATGGGCACCAATGCTATCCGCACCGCACACAATATGCCTGCGGTGGAGTTAATGGAGCTGGCAGATGAGATGGGGTTTCTGATCGTATCCGAAGCCTTTGACATGTGGGAAAGGAAGAAGACCACCTATGATTATTCCAGGTTCTTCAACGAGTGGGCTCCCAGGGATGTGGCCAGCTGGATACGCCGTGACCGCAATCATCCCAGCGTAATCATGTGGAGCATCGGCAATGAAATTTATGACACTCATGCAGATGAACGCGGCCAGGAATTGACCCGTTGGCTGATGGAGCTGGTAAAGGAGCATGATCCAAGGGGTAATGCTCCGGTTACCATAGGCTCCAATTATATGCCCTGGGAAAACGCCCAGAAATGTGCGGATATCGTCAAGCTGGCCGGTTACAATTATGCCGAGAGATATTATAATAAACATCACAAAGAGCATCCGGACTGGATTATCTACGGAAGCGAAACCTCTTCCACAGTACAGAGCAGGGGAATCTACCATTTTCCTCTGGTTCAGCCTGTTCTATCGGATGATGACGAACAGTGCTCCTCTCTGGGCAACAGCTCCACCAGCTGGGGTGCCAAAAACACGGAGCAATGTATCATTGATGACCGTGATGCCCCCTATTCCCTGGGACAGTTCATCTGGAGCGGGTTTGATTATATCGGTGAGCCCACACCCTATCATACGAAGAATTCCTATTTCGGCCAAATCGACACCGCAGGCTTTCCCAAGGATTCTTATTATATATACCGGGCAGAATGGACCAGTTATAAGGAGTATCCGATGATTCATATTTTCCCTTACTGGGATTTTTCAGAGGGACAGTTGATTGATATCCGGGTATGCTCCAACGCTCCCAAAATCGAACTCTTTTTTAACGATATCTCCCAAGGGGTATGCTTCATTGACCATGCCCATGGGGACCGGCTGCTGGGCGAATGGCAGCTCCCTTACTCCAGGGGAATTCTGAAAGCAGTCGCCTATGATGAAAATGATCTCATGATCGCAGAAGAAATAAAATCCTCCTTCGGTGATGCCGCCGCCCTGATACTGACACCGGATAAAAAAGAGGTCAATGCCGACGGACAGGATCTGGTTTTTATTGAAATAAGTGCCGTGGACCATCAGGGTCTCCCGGTGGAAAACGCCAATAACAGAGTACACATTACCCTGGAAGGGCCGGGCTGCCTGCTGGGCCTTGATAACGGCGACAGCACGGATTACGACCAGTACAAGGGAACCAGCCGGAGAATGTTCAGCGGAAAGCTCCTGGCTGTGGTGTCAGGCACCTTCTCTCTCGGAGAGATTACCATAACAGCGGAATCGCCCGGCCTTGCGCCTGCGCGGATGACCATCAGCGCGATTCCCGCTCCCATCACCCCCGGAAGCTGTGAACCCATGGTCTCCCGAACCAGAGGCAAAATGACAGGGTGTGCAGACACATCCTCCGACGATATCCCGCGGGACAATGAGGAGCCCTCTGTACACAATGCCGGGAGAGCTTCTGCAGATAATAGCGCAGAAATTCCCATCCGTAAGCTGGAGATCATATGTCCCCAGGGAAACAAGCTGACAAAAGATATGCCTGTCCTCACTGCACAAGCAATCATCCATCCGGCATCTTCCACCTATAAGGATGTCCAGTGGAGGATCACCAACGTTGCCGGAATTGATACTAATATTGCATCTCTTAAGGCGAGCGGCACCATGGCAGAGATAACCGCCCTGGGTGATGGAACTGTCTACCTTCGCTGTTCCGCTAAAAACGGAGCTGATAAGGTGAAGCTCTACTCACAAATGGAAATCTCCATCACGGGAATCGGTACTGCCAGTTTAAATCCCTATGCTTTCCTCTCTGCCGGCCTCTATACCCATGGCAGCGATAATCTGACCAACGGCAATGAACGGGGCGTCGCTACTTCAAGGGATGGCCGGAGTGTGATCAGCTTCGAACGGCTTGACTTCGGGGACTTCGGCTCCGACGTGCTTATCCTGCCGGTCTTTTCCCTGGATAATGAAGAGTTCCCCATTGAAATCTGGGAAGGAATACCGGACAGTTCGAATGCCTCCCTTCTGACAACAGTTACTTATCAAAAGCCTAGCATCTGGAATGCATATCAAGAGGAAACTTATAAGCTTCCAAAGAGGCTGAAAGGTCTTACCACACTGAGCTTTGTATTAAACCGCAAGATTCACCTGAAGGGCTTCTCCTTCATCAATTATGATAAAGCTTATGAGCGCCTGAGTTCTCTGGATCATACCCACATCTACGGAGACAGCTTCGCTATAAAGGAAGATGCCATTGAAGAAATCGGGAATAATGTATCCATTGTATTTGAACATATGAACTTCGGTGAAAAAGGCTCCGACATGCTGACTCTATGCGGCCGCTCTCCTCTTGACAGGAATACCGTCCATGTGCGTTTCCACGGACGGGAGGGGGATCGGATGGAAATTCTTGAATTCCCCTATTCCGCCGACTATACGGAGCGGGAATTTCACCTGCCTGCCATAACCGGAGAACAGACCGTCACCTTCGTCTTTCTGCCCGGCTGCCAGTTTGATTTTCAGTGGTTTCATTTTCAATAAATCCAAAATTCTTAATAATGAAATGATACAAGCCATGGAGCCGTCCTTACAAGACAGCCCCATTGGGCAAGGTCACGGATAATGGAGGTGCCGAGTTTATCGGAACGGGTCATAAGACCAACAATAATAACAACAAACCACTACCGATAAAACTTTTGACTGTCTAGCATGCTAAAGCTTGAAAAATAACTTTCTGTAAACTATACTGTAAGTAGAAAGGCGGTGGATATATTGCAGATAGAATATAGTAAATCAGCAGTTAAAGCAATTAATTCTATGGATAAATCCACAAAGCAGAGGATAAAACTAGGAATTGAGGGATTAACAACACAACCACCAACTGGTGATATAAAGCCGCTGCAAGGTTATTCTGATAATCATTATCGCCTACGAATTGGTGGATATCGCATTATTTACAAACATTTAATGGATAATTCAGTTGTAGTATTGTATATTATGGACATTGGAAGCCGTGGCGATATATACAAATAGAAAGGCAGGTGTTATATATGTCTTCAATAGCAAAACAAACTATTGAACTACTTGAAATGTTACCTGAACAAGAACAAGAACTTGTCAATGCCCTGATAAAACGTATGGTTTTGGCTTGGGATAGCGATTTTACAAAGCTGACACCTTTTGAACGGCAAAGGCTAGAATTAGCTGAAGATGAAATTGTAAAAGGTGAAACCATATCACACAATAACATTAATTGGGAATAATACAATGATTATTTAACATTTATTCGAAACATAGGGATATTGGATATATTCATAATCCGGTATCCCTATGTTAAATATAGTACAGTTTAAATCTGTTGCTCAAAGCTTATCCGCAGTAACAGATGCATCTTACCTCAAATACACTGATGGGCTGACCTTATATGATTTGTGCACACATACATATTATTATTTATAGAAATACTGCACACGATTATATTAATATATTTTAAACTTTCCGGTGCAAAGGATTTAATTTATGAGCAAAAAAAATATCATTATTATTACCATATGCGCATTATTATTCTCAATTATCTTCGTGTCCATCAGATATGACGATGCAAATATGGAGTCCCCTCTTCTGGGTGAAGCTGTTTCAATACCCCCGCGTGATATAATTACGCCAACGAATACTCCTTTTTGTTATCCGCATTGGTTGATGATAAATGAACATCTTGTTGAGGTTGAGTTGGGAGTATATCACAAACAAATTTCTCCAACCATTCAAGAAAAAATAGACTCCTCTGAACCGTTAGGTGTTACGGCGGAGCCGGTTGAAGCGAGCGAGTTTCCAAAAGAAGAAATGCAAACTAATTTTATGAAAAAGGGCTGTCCCATATACTACTATAAGGATGATACCGAAGAGCTTTATATCTTTATAGACTGCGATAGGGATACTTATTGTTATTACGTGTCCCCATGCCAGGATACACCAACCAATCCTCCCGATACCGTTCCTCCCGGATTGGTGCTGAATGGGAGGCTGATTTTACTGACGGGAAGACACGTTCAAATTTCTCCAAGTATTCAAGAAAAAATAGATGCCGCAGAATTGCTGGGGATTACAGTGGAGCCGGTTAGTCCGAGTGAATTTCCCACGGAGGAATTGCAGACGAATTATATAAAGAAAGGCTGTTCTATTTATCACTATAAAACTGATTCAGAAGAAGTCTACATCTTTATAGACTGTGACAGGACAACTTATTGTTTCTATAATACTCCATGGGAATAGATGCAGAAAGAAAAGGTAATCCGCGTTAGCAATCCTCCAATAAGGATGTTTACGAAAATCATAATTGTTTAGCACACAGCCAAACGATCACCGATGAATTGTAAATAATCTTTATTGGAGGGTTTGCCTTATGGCAAGATTTGAATTTGAATACACAGAGATTGATGAACAAAAGCCGGGAATGTACCGGGAACTGTTGCTTACATCAAAATATCAAAGAAAAAGTGATGGATTAAACAATCCATCAACTTTTTCGTACGTTGAATATCGATTTTACGTTAGTCAAAAATAGTTCCATTCAGATATTGACTTCCACCCATCTCATATTGAGGTTCATATAGGAAAAATGGATACGAGGTTCCTATGACCGCAGGCCCATGATACTGCCTTGCCTCTTCTTTATACCGCTTTTTGAAGCCGCCTACAAAGAGCTTTCCTGATGTCTGATATCAATATTGATCACCATCGAGTCCTCTAATTCTGAAAAAGGTCCGGGAAGCCTTTGCTTTCCTTCTGTCTCAATGCCAAAATAATCATTGGGTACCAATTCACAGGAATCGACTTGGTTTATCAGGGTTACTTCGTTTAAATCAGGCTTCCGGCCTTTTTTAAACGGCATTATATTCCCCTGAGAAGATGGTTTCTTAATAGTAAAGGTATACTTTTCCGTATCAACAGATACCTCCAGCCTGCCTTCTGATGAGTTGAGATCAAAACCATAAAACTCTTTCCAGGCAGAAAGGTCCAGACAGGCCTCCGGAGCGGGATATAAAACCCTCAGATATCCCCCCGGCATGTTCAGAAACAGATTGCCGTCCGATTTATTCTTATCCGTCGGGAACTTAATTGCGGCCTCACCGCAATCATAAAATATATTATTATATATTCCTGCATCACGTGAGGTACCCCCGCGGCCTGCCCGGTCAATTCTGAATGCCACGGTTTTAGAGAAATAGCCTGCACTTCTGCATTTTCCTATAAAGTTATTTACAATCCGAAGATGATCCGTGCCCTCGCCATAGACAGCATAGCCGTTCACCGGACTGTTTTCCTCCATCTTATACCACCCGGAGGAACCCGGCTCTGACGACAGCAGGGCTTCGTCAAAACGGCCTTCGATATTCCAGAAGATATTATTATCAATCAAATTGACACCATCCCGGCTGCATTCTATAAATATGGCTTCCCGCTGCTGAATACCGTCAAGGAAAAGATTGGACGTAATACGATTGTTTTCATTTGCAACATCCAGCCATAGGTGATCTGCACGCATCGTCCTGGTAAATATATTCCTTCTGATCAGGCTATTGCGGCAGCAATGAGCCTTCATGCCCCCCGCTTCCCAGGAAAGCTCCATCTTCTGCCATCCGGTTCCCTTAATCAGATTATCCTCAATCAGAATATTCACAACAAATAACGCAGCAATAGCGCATACCCCTGCATCATAAATTTTGCAGTTCCGTATAATATCATATCCCAATATCTGATCTGTCTCCATGGTATGATGCCAGCATTCATTTCCAATATCTATGCCTACCGCGTTAGACCAGTCAATGGTGCAATCCTCGATAATCCAATGGTGTCCCCGGTATGCTGATATCGCTCCCCTTTGAGGTACCGGAGCCCCTGTGGCGGCATGGGAACAGATAAGTCCCTTGACCTTGATATAAGATAAAAACGGTATCTCCGGCGCAAAGCACTGCTCACGGCAAGTCAGCTCAATCAGGTGATTCTCAGGGCAGTCATCATTCTCAAGCCTAAAGTGAATGGTTTGACCATTGGCCTCTACCCAGTATGAGCCGGGTATCCGGGACATATGATGATAGAGAGGAACCTGAACCAAAGGCTTTCCGTCACAGAAAACCATACCACGGCGGTTTAAGTACGTAGTCATATCTGTTTTATCATATTCAATGAATAATCTGTCATGCAGTATATTCACTGCACAAAAAGGATTATAACCTCGAAAAACATCCGGATTCAACTTCGTTTCCCATATCTGGGGAGTGAATTCCGATTTTTCATCCCACGGTTCAGCGCTCTTCCTCCAGCCTTCGCTTTTTTTAAACGTTTCTGCAATCTCGGAAGCCTTAATAACTACTGCTTCTCTATTATAATTTTCATATATAATCATCTTGTCCGGGCCTTCCCCTCCTCTGGCAGGACGGACACACTCCCGGTAAATTCCTTCATGAATGAGCACTCGGGTACCGGGTGCCGCTATGGCTGCAGCAGCATTTATTGTTTTAAAAGGACGCTGAAAGCTGCCGTCATTTTCATCGGAAGCTTCCGAATGGTTTGCGGATACATGAAGCTCGCGGGTGTATTCTGCCGCAACCTCCCAGCTGGTAAAAAAGCTCCCGTCAGGAAGACGTGAAGTAAGATCTTTGCTCATATAACCTCCTTATCCAATGAAAGGGGGGTACTGCACCCAGCCCCCCTTTACACTTAAAGTAACAAAAGTGCTACTCTTTTTGTTCCTTGATTAATTTGCTGCCAATGCCTTTGCTCTTTCATCCACAAGCGCCTTATACTTATTCTTATCAAACTCTACCAGGGTAACCCAGTCAAAGCCCTTTAAGTCTTCCTTCAGATTGTTCCATATCTTGTCAAACTCAGCCTGGTCTTTCGCAAAAATCATCTTCCAGGAAGCATCGCATACTAACGGCTTGCAATTACTTCTAATCAGCGATATATCGGTGGAGTCCGGTACCAGATTAACATTTACAAAGGGAACGACACTTATAGTGCCTGTCTTAGTCAAATAAGCAACCGGGTTCTCTGCACCAAATCTCTCACCCCACTCTTTTATTGTAGTGGTTTTCGCCTTTTCAACCTCTGCGGGCCAATACATTGACGAATAAGTTGTATTGTTCAAAGGGTTCTTTGAGATTCCGGCTACCATCCATTGATTAATTTGGAGCATTCCATCTGCATACAGACCGCCTCCAAACTCTTCCGGTACAGGTGAATTATCCATCAGAGCAGTCTCACCTGCGGCGGTACGAACAAAACCGTTACCATCCGGGGCATTCTCATAGGTAAAGCCATAGATACCTCCATGGATTGCCTCAAGTCCTTCCGGGCTGGACATCCAATCCAAGAGCATCATAACTCTTTCTTTTTTCGCGGGATCATTGGTTCCGCAGGCAAATGCCCTGCCGCTTCCAAAGTAAGGATCTGAGGGTTGGTATATTGACATATCGGCAATCGGCGCCATAATATAGTTTTCACGATTATTACCGCGTCCTGTTGTATTCCAGAAACCCTGCTGCCAGTCATTCCAGATAAGAAATGCACGCTTGGAATTGAACTTATTATTAACCGAATCCCAGTTCTGTGTTCCCGAGTCGGGATCGACAACCCCTGCCTGGTTTGCATCAAAATAGAATTGGAGGATCTTACGGTATGCACCGTTGTCATCTGTCAGCTCAAGCATATTTCCCTTTGCATCCAACAGAATAGAACCGTTTACCTCCTGCCCGTACCACTTGGTAAGCTGATTTACATTCTCGATGGAGGTACCGTCCCAGTCAGGCCAAAGTGTGATACCATAGCTCGGGTCTCCTGCCGCATTGGTCGGATGTTTATCCTGAATGGCCCGAAGTACCGATACCAGATCCTTAAGATTCTTCATCTCCGGAGCGCCGACCTCTGCATAATAATCCCAGGGAATCGTCGGTGCAACACCCGGAATCGTCGGAGAGAAGGTAGTCGGGCTTGTATTGGCCATCTCACAAGGCCATGCATAATAGGAGCCCTCAGCGGTCCCTTCCAGGGAAGCATTATAGTAATCTAACTGGGTCTTGAACATTTCATAGGAAGTTAATTTCTTCATTTCCTCGGTAATGTCAACGATAAGTCCCGATTTAATGCAGGCTTGAATATCCGCATTATCAAGAACTACCAGATCACCCAGAAATCCTGCTGCGGAACGTGCCGCGAATATATCGCCGCCTGCCACCTGAGGGGCAATAATATTAAGGGTTATATTGAACTTTTCCTTTAAAATCTTTGCAGTCCATCCCGGCTGCTCTCCCTGAAAGTTTGCAGGCTGGGAATACACTTCCAGAGTCATTGGCGCTAAATCGGACGGTGCCTTTGTAGCCTCAGGCTCATTCTCTCCGCTTGAGGTGGGAGTATTGGTTCCTGAATTGGGGTCTGATTTCTGGCCTTCCTTCTTTGTGCACGCCGTAGCCAGCATAGAAAGCACCAGCACGGCAGCCATAATAACGGTGAGCTTTTTCTTTAATCTCATTTTTTCTCCTCCTTAAATAGATAATGCATTTCTATTTTGCTATCCCTTAACTGCACCGATCATGATCCCCTTTACAAAAAACCTTTGAAACATAGGATAGATCAGCAGTATGGGTAAAGCCACAATAATTGTCACTGTCATTCTGATCGATGTTTGCGTTTGAGCATTTGCAACCATAGCTTCCGCACTGCCGGAGGTGGCGTTGATGATCGCAGACAAGGATTGTGATGACTGTAAATATCTATACAGAATAAATTGAAGCGTGTAATATTTCTCTTGGGTCATAAGCAGCAAAGTATCTTGAAATGAATTCCACTGTCCGACTGCCGCAAATATTGCAATGGTTGCCAGTATCGGCTTGGAAATAGGTAAAATAATCTTAAAAAAGATTTTCAGAACACCGGCTCCGTCACAATCTGCCGCCTCCTGCAATTCTTTCGGCAGAGATTCTATATATGTTTTCGTTAGTATGATATAAAAGGGAGAAACCACGGCAGGTAAAATATATCCCCAAAAATTATTGGTCAGCTTCAGATTCATCATGGTCAGGTACCAGGGAATAATACCTGCATTGAAATACATGGTTATTACTACAACGCGATACCAAAGCTTCCTTTTCCACATCGTTTCCCGCGTAAACATATATCCCAGGAATGCCGCGAACAGTACAATCATCACTGTCCCGATGACTGTTCTTGAAACAGATATGAATGCAGCCTGACCCAAGCCCGGGATTTTAAAGGCATCCATATAGTTTTGAAGGTGCATCTCCCTTGGAAGCCAGATAATGGCTCCCTTTTCACTTAATTTATTGTTACTGATGGTATTAATAAAAATATAATAAAACGGATAAGCACAGACAAATGCAAACAAGGTAAAGATGGTATAGGTTGCCACATCCAGGATACGGTCACCAATGGAATGACTTTTTATTTTATTTCGTTTATCCCCTATCATAATAATTTTTCTTCTTGCCATCGCTATGTCGACTCCTTTTTAAATAATACTTTGCTTACGTACTATTTTAGAAAATGTGTTAGCGCCAAACAACAGCACCAGACTAACAATGCTCTTCAGCATGCTTAGTGCTGTCGATACAGAATAAACAGGCGGCTTACTGGTGGAGAGGTTATAGACGTAGAGATCCAGAACCTGTATATACTCCCTGTTCCAGGAATTCTGAAAAACAAAATATTGCTCCATACCATTATTCAAAAAATTAGATATATTCAAGAGTAATAGTACGAAAAAGGTAGGCAGCAGGCTGGGTATCGTAATATGCCAGATACTTTTCAGGCGCGTTGCACCATCCACCCTTGCAGCTTCATACATTTCTTCATCAATGCCGGCTATGGCTGCGATATACATAATTGCCGCCCAGCCAAGATTCTTCCAGGTAAGCCACAGCCACATCTTCAACCACATATGATCGCTTGATTTCATAAAATCAATCGGCCTGGAAATCAACCCCAGACTCTGAGCCACCGTATTGAACATGCCGGTATTGCTCATTAAGAGGAATGCGACTGAATAAACTAAAACCCAGCTTATAAAGTTCGGAAGTGTAGTAACTGTTTGTACAAATTTTCGAAAGGGTGTCCACTTTATTTCATTAAGAAATATAGCAAAAAACATTGGGAGCCATGAGAATGCAAGGGAGATGCCGCTCATGGCAAATGTATTTCTCAATACTTCAAGGGTTTGTTTGATGTAGGATTTACTCTGAAAGAGAATCTTAAACCATTTTAAGCCCGCAAAGGAATCCCAGGAAAAGGGCAAGGGCGGTTGATAATCAAAAAAAGAATAGATCCAACCGTAAAGCGGATAATATGAGAAAACTGCTACAAGTAGCAAAAATGGTGTAATGAGTAAAAATTCTTTGTAACCTCGTATTTTCTTTCTATTGCTGATCGTTTTCGTTTTCATTTCTCCTCCTCGCTGATGCATTAGAATTGCTTGCCAGCCGATATAATGCCAATGGCTCCGGTTTATTAAGTATTACTAATGATCTAGTTTATCATTCTCTGGATCATATGTAATAGTGCATCACAAAACTCTATTATCCCTGCATTTTGTTGTAAGATATGAATATACTATGCGATTTTACTTCCATTTTCAATGATATATATATCGTAGTTAATGATGCATCTTCACATTGTTTTTCCCTTTGCTCTACTTATTCCGGCTGTTTCGGAAATGATTCGGAGTGCTTCCGGTTACTTTTTTAAATTGACGGAAAAAATGCTCTGTATTCCGATATCCGCACAAGGATGCAATCTCAGCTATCGTATAGCGATGATATAACAAATATTTTTTTGCCAGGTCGATTCGGCTGTTGATCACATCCTCCATACAGTTAACACCAAAGGTTTTTTTGTACAAATCCTCCAGATATCCGACGCTGATATTCAATTTGTCTGCCATCTGCGTAACCGCCCAATTTTCATTGGGCTTCTGGTATATTTCCTGTTTTAACTCGCACAAACTTTTGTATAGAGGACTTATTTGCTTATAGTTATAAGATTCCAAAAGCTTATAAAATAATGTTCTTAATAAACCGTCTATCGTAATATCCTTATAAGCATTATTCATAATATGCTCTGTAACAAGCAGTTGGAAAAGCTTGTGGCAATAAGAAGGATCGTGAACTGCAAAGGGTATCCCGCTGGGCAGCGGAGATGCGATAACATAGGGTTCATCGGTATCAAACCGTATCCAATCATTGGAATATTGTCTTGCACAAGCCCGGTAATATATCTTTTGCTTCGGTTTATACAGGACTGCACAATTGGGAGGATATTCCTGATATTCATTATCCACATAAAATACAGCCGGGGTATGTGTCAGTACCAGCAGCCAGCAGTCATGTCCTTCGGGAACATCAAATTCAAATGTTTCCGAATGTGTGGCATCATATTCAACGTATCTGATATGATTCATAGTCACCTTCCTTTCTTACAAAGCTCCATACAGAATAGATATATATCCATAAAACGATACCTCATTTTAGCATATATGCACAAATAATAATTCATGCAAATTATATCAAAAACCACTACAAAGTATATATGTGCATAATCTGTAGTGGTTTCATCTCTTTTTTTATTTATTTTTACCAATTGCTTGTAAATTCGGCAAAAGTGTCCGCATCCCGAATAATAATGACGTATTTTCATGTTTTTATGATCTATTTAAAGCTGTGTCATAGATTAAAATTGATGCGCTTATTCAACAGGAAAACCAATAATTGGTATTTATATGCCCAATGTAAAAGAAGCCAGACTCGCGCTTCCCTGACCGGTATAAGTAAAATACAATGCATGAATACCATCCGGAATTTTAATATCAGCCGCATATTCCTTCCATACATTTGAGAACTCAACGGATATTTTACCCAATACCGCTCCGTCCCAGGAAGTTCTCACCTCAAAATCGCCGCGGCAATATCCCCGTACCTTTATTTTGACTGTGTTGATCCCGCTGCAGTTAAAATATTTAAAGCCTGCCGTAGCAGAAGCTTTCATATTTGCAATATAGCCGATTTCTTCATCACCATCTTTTCCATCCTGGGTTATTTTAGGAAATTGATTGTCCATCCAGGAACCGGTAAAATCGGTATAAATCGATTCCTTACTGCAGAACAGATTACAGGCCAGATATGCAGGATACTCTCCGCAGCCATTCAAAGGTCCGTTATTGGAACCGCAGGAGGTCATTTCCACTTGGGGAATCCTTCCATCCTCCAGAAATTCGATCCGTTCCATACAACCCTGTCTGCTGAAATTGGTTCCATTGGTATGTCTGTGATAAAAGATATACCAGGCTCCGTCTATCTCAACGATACTGCCATGATTATTGCCGCCGTAATACATAGGCTTCTCTGCGGGTTTGTAAGAATCGATATGCAGGTCATTGTTACTTACTATCACACCCTTATAAACAAAATCTTTTGTAGGAAACCGGCTGGTGGCATAACATAATTCATGCATCACTACCGAGGAATAAATAAAGTAATAGAGATCGCCCCGTTTTCGGATAGAAGGTGCCTCAAAGAACTCGTGTCCTTCATAACCGCTGCCCTTGCTGTAAGGTTCACTGGGAACGATTATAACCGGGTCCTCGATTATGGTAAGCATGTCCGGGCCAAGCACGGTTGCCATTGCTCCTGTTCTTGATCTGTCACCCCTGCCGCAAAAGCCTG
The DNA here is from genome assembly GCF_050433395.1 of Anaerotaenia torta. Lineage (NCBI taxonomy): Bacteria > Bacillati > Bacillota > Clostridia > Lachnospirales > Lachnospiraceae > Anaerotaenia > Anaerotaenia torta. The sequence continues at coordinate 553,732 of NZ_JBNPXH010000001.1, read as the reverse complement.
TATAAAGATAGGTTCTGTCACCTTCGGTCAGCACTCCGGGATCAAATTGCGGTTCATCGCCTTCCCTCTCCCCCAGTCTGGTCCCGTCAGAATAATGAACATACCCGTAAAATTCAAATCTGCCGGTTGGCTTATCGTTCACAGCAACGGACACAACAGAACGTTTGCTATCAACATAGAACAGATAATATCTGCCGTCCGGTCCTACCGAAACATCCGGTGCATACAGGCAGCTGTCCCGGTCATCATTGTTTTCTACATCCTCCGTCTTGTAAATAATTCCTTCATACCGCCAGTCGGACAGATCGTTTACGGGTGCCGACCAGGTGACATAATCATTCAAGCAATATGCGTACCCGTTAAAACGATCATGAGAGCCGTAAATATAGACTCTGCCATTAAATACATAAGGCTCGCCGTCGGGTATATATTCCCAGGATGGAAGGTACGGATTAACCCCTTGTTTTCTCATTATTCTACACTCCTTTATTCAATAATCTGTTGATTGCTATGATTACTATTTTAATAAGTATTGATGATTAAAACAATGATATATACTGAGCATATAATGAACTATTTTTAGAAAGCGTTCCGATATTGCTACTTTATGGTGATTATTAGAAGGGTTAAAGTCAATAAATAAAATTTATAATTATGGCACTTATTTTATAATTGATATATAATACAAATTGCCGGAAGCTGCTTTTTACTTCCGATATGGTTTTCTGATATCAGCAGAAAAAATATGGATAGAACAGGGAAAGGAGCTTGTATATGAGTAAGATAAGAGTAACGGTATGGAATGAATATTTGCATGAAATCGAACTGGAAGAGGTTGCGAAAATCTACCCCCAGGGAATACATGGATGTATTGCCGGATTTTTAAGGGAGGCAGGCTATGATACCAGGACGGCTGTTCTGAGACAGCCGGAGCACGGGCTCACCAAAGAGGTACTGGATGAGACCGACGTGCTGATCTGGTGGGGACACGCGGCTCACCATGAAGTGCAGGATGAGATTGTGGATCGTGTCCATGAATATGTTACCATGAAAGGAATGGGGTTAATTGTACTGCATTCGGGGCATGCCTCAAAAATATTCCAGAAGCTTTGCGGAATGGATACCGGTCTGCTGAAATGGCGGGAGGACGGACAGAAGGAGATTCTCTGGGTGACAGATCCCTCCCATCCCATTGCCAGGGGGCTGGATGAGAAGATCATCATACCTGCCGAGGAGATGTATGGGGAGCATTTTAACATTCCTGCGCCGGATGCCCAGGTCTTTATCAGTTGGTTCCAGGGCGGGGAAGTGTTCCGCAGCGGATGCTGCTTCCACCGCGGAAGGGGAAAGATATTCTACTTCAGACCCGGACATGAATCCTTCCCGGTATATCATATGCCGGAAATACAGAAGGTGATTATCAATGCGGTGGATTGGGCACATACCCCGAAGCTGCCTGAATTTACTTACGGAAATACCAAGCCGGTGGTAACCTTTTCATAACAGGATACCCCTTAAAAAACAGAATAACAGCCCCCCTTGGCTTTGCGGCAGTTCAAAAGCCAGGGGACTGTTATTCTGTTTTTTAAATATGCACAAAACAATATATTAAAACTTCAATTAATATACAATATAACGAATAAAATAGCAAGAAATACAATGTATCCCGTCCGATATAGCAAATAGTGCGTAGATTATTCGCTCTATGATTGTTATTATATAACCATAATAAAGGCTAAATCATTTTATTAAAGGAGGAAGATTTATGAAGAAAAAATGGGTTACAGTTTTATCATTTTTATGTGTAGCAATGCTGTTATTTACAGCATGCAAAAAGCCAGATACGCCCTCGGATAATCCGGAACCGCAAAAGAAGGATGAGGCTACGGCAGCCCCTACCAAGGCGCCGGAGGTTACCGTTGATCCGGCAGAGCTTTCACAATTTAAAGAAGCTCCCATGCTTTCAGAATTAGTGAAAAGCGAAGCTATTCCTGTTGTAGAAGAACGTCTTCCAAAGACAGAGGATATTATGGTTGAACCCACTGAAAGCATCGGTGTATACGGCGGAAGCTTAAATCGTACTCTTTCCAGCGCGGGAAATAAGTCCTGGGCTACCGGCAAGCCAATTGAAGAAGGTTTATTCCGGTTCAGGGAGGATGGTACCGTAGAACCTAACGTTGCAAAAGGCTATGATGTAAATGATGACGCAACTGTTTACACCATTTACCTGCGCGAAGGTATGAAATGGTCTGACGGTGTGCCTTTTACTTCAGATGACTGCATCTTTTTCTACGAACACATGGCCTTAAAAGAAACCTTCGGCAAGGCTTTATGGGATTGCTTTAAGGCAGAGGATGGAAGCATCGCCAAATTTGCGAAGGTAGATGATTATACCTTTACGGTATCCTTTGATATAACAAGACCTAATTTTATTGAAAACGTCGCTATTAATGCAAAATGGCTCTATGCACCGGCACATTATCACAAAGAGATACTTGCTGAATTTGTAGGCGAGGAAAAAATGGAGGCGTTAGCAACCTCATTAGGTTATGCGGATGCAGCGACTATGGGTCAATATACAGGATATTACTTCTGGAATATTCCCGGACTTCCTACTTTAAATCCTTATATCCTTTCAACGGAGGAAGGAAAGAGTGATGTAACGGGTACTTATTTTGAATTTGTTCGTAATCCATACTATTGGAAGGTAGATTCCGAGGGAAACCAGCTTCCCTATATGGATAAAATAGCATATACTCTGGTTTCTGCAGAAGGTGACCAGGAATTACTGAACCTGTTGGATGGTACTTCTGATATGATGGCAGTGTCCAGGGCAGATATTGTTAACATACAGGCAAGAGGTAATATTACAATTAATACCTGGAGCTCCGTAGCATGGAGTGATATGGCTTCCCAGCTTCAATTAAACCAAACTGTGAATGATTTAAAGAAGAGAGCACTGTTTGCAGAAAAGGATTTCCGTCAGGCTCTTTCCATCGCAGTGGACAGAACAGAGGTTGCCGCACTTCTCACAGAAGGCTGGATACCAGGGGCACAGGCGGCTCCCCAGGAAGGTCTTTTAGGATATAGTGAAGCATGGAAGCGTAAATGGACGGAATATGACGTGGCAAAAGCAAAATCTCTGTTAGAAGGCTTAGGCTTAGTGATGGGCGCGGACGGATTTTATGATTTTGCCGACGGAACAGATCTGGTTATTAATATGAAAGGCTTTACCGGCTCAGGTGCCAATGAAGCTTATGTCATTCTTGAATCTTATTTTAAAGCAGCAGGTATTAATACAACCTTTAGGGATTACGAAAGAGCAACCTTGGATAATGATTTATTAGCAAATGATTATGACTGTATTCTAGGACCGGTTGCACCCGCGTCAACCATGAGTATTATTCTAAGACCGGATACCATCGTTCCCGTAAGAAACTATGCCGCATGGTACGGCTTAGTGGGTGAATGGTATACCACCAAAGGCGCATCCGGCGTAGAACCTACGGGAGATTTACTTGAGCTGTGCAACCTGTATGATAAACTGAAAGCAGCAGTTACAGAAGAAGAACAGCTTAAAATCGCATTGGAGATGCTGAAATTACATGAAGAAAATGTATGGATTATCGGATATGTAGATGCAGCTCCCACCTATCATGCGGTAAATGATAGAATTAAGAATTTTCCCCAGACTTCTGTTTGGAGCGATGAGTTCCGTGATTTAGGCATCGGACATATCCAGACATGGTATATTGCTGAATAATGAATGAATAACAAGGGGCTGTTGCAATTTTATCCACCTATTGCAATGGCCCCGATGACGAAAAGAAGCAGGTCGGCTTTGGAAGGACAGGTAATTATATGGTACAATATATCCTTAAGAGAATTTCATTATTTATTCCAACCTTAATACTCATATCTCTTATTATCTTTTTTGTTATTCAACTGCCGCCGGGGGATTATGTGAACAGCTTAATATCTGCCAGAACGGCAGAGGGCGAAGTGTTTACAGCAGAAGAAATAGCCCAGTGGAGAGAGTATTATGGTTTAGACGATCCCTGGCATGTACAATATTTTAATTGGACCAAAAATATTATTACAAAAGGGGATTTCGGCTACTCCTTCATTTATGGTCAGCCGGTTTGGGCGGTTATCTCAAGAACTGTCGGGATGACAATTGTATTAACTCTTATTATAACCATTTTTCAATATGGAATTTCTATTCCCATTGCAATTTACAGCTCTACCCATCAATATTCCATCGGAGACTACATCGTTTCATTTATCGGTTTTTTCGGCCAGGCAGTTCCCAACTTCCTTCTTGCCATTGTACTGATGTATTGGTCCTTTCAAATGACGGGAAGTGCAAACCTGGGGTTATATTCCACAGAAATGCTTCAAAATGGAATTCATTTTTATAACCTGGGAGAGTTTTTAAAACGTCTTATCATACCGGTAATTGTAATTGGTACTGCCAGTACCTGCGGTATTATAAGAACTATAAGAGCGCAGATGCTGGATGAGCAGTCAAAGCAGTATGTATTGGCGGCAAGGTCAAAAGGCATTTCAGAAAAGGTTATTATCTATAAATACTGCTTACGGGCTTCCTTAAATCCCGTGGTATCCGGTATCGGAGGAATGCTTTCCCATTTGTTTTCCGGCTCAACCGTAACAGCCATGGTTTTAAACCTTCAGATTTTAGGGCCTGAGCTGTTAAAGGCATTGAAAGCACAGGATATGTACCTGGCAGGAACCATCGTTATGGTTCAGGCAGTTTTAGTAGTGGCAGGAACCCTATTATCCGATATTATGCTGGCCTGGCTGGATCCAAGAATCAGATATACCGCAGGGAGGGATGAATAATGGTATTTGGAAAAAAGAAAGTAAATAAAAGTGAATCCTATTATTTAGCTTCCCAATGGACTCTTATGGCAAGAAAGCTAAGAAAACATAAGCTTGCTAAAATTAGTATGTGGATTTTAGGATTATTATATATCGGTGTTATTTTTGCAGGCTTTATTGCCCCTTACGGATTAGAGGATTACGACAAAACATATCAAAACACAGCTCCCTCTAAAATTCATCTTTTTCATGAAGGAGAATTCGTCGGCCCTTTTGTATATTCCGTAAAAAAATATAATAATCCCGAAACCTTCCGTGTGGAAATCACGGAGGACACTTCCGAATATTACAAATTAAAGCTCTTTGTCAGAGGCGGAGAATATAAGATATTAGGTTTGATTCAGTCTAATATCCATTTATTCGGCACAAGTACAGGCTCTGCCGGCGGCACCGGGGGCAAGGTTATGCTCTTTGGGTCCGACCAGCTGGGAAGAGATATCTTTTCAAGAATACTTTACGGAAGCCAGATCTCTCTAACCATTCCCTTTGCCAGTGCAGCCATAAGCTTTGTACTGGGTATTACCATCGGCAGTATTTCAGGATATTTCGGCGGAGTCATTGACAACGTGATACAGCGGATTATAGAAGTAATCGGAGCGATTCCCAGCATCCCTTTATGGATGGCAATGTCAGCGGCCATTCCGGCAGGTATTTCAACCATCCAGATGTATCTGTTTATTACGGTCATTCTCTCTCTGATCAATTGGTGCGGTATCGCCAGAGTCGTTCGCGGTAAATTTATGTCTTTAAAAAATGAGGACTATGTTATGGCGGCAAGAATCGCCGGAGTTAGGGACGGAGTCATCATATTAAAGCATTTAGTTCCCGGATTCTTAAGCTATTTGATTGTTAGTATTACCCTTAGCATTCCTTCCAGTATTATCGGTGAAACCTCCATGAGCTTTTTGGGGCTGGGCATCCGGACTCCTGCAACAAGCTGGGGCGTATTGCTGGATGAAACCAAGAATATCGCTAACTTCTCACAATATCCTTGGAAGATGATACCGTTATTCTTCGTTATTGTTGCAGTCCTGGCATTTAACTTTTTAGGTGACGGCTTACGGGATGCGGCAGACCCATATAAGTAGACAGGAGGGATCGCTTGAATAATAAAAATGAAACCCTAATTGAAGTGCGTGACTTTAAGGTTAATATAAAATTAGACGAAGGAACCATTAATGCAGTGAGAGGTGTGAACTTTTCCATTAAAAAGGGAGAAACCCTGGGAATCGTAGGAGAATCCGGCTGTGGCAAAAGCCTTACCAGCAAAGCCATATTGGGGATTAATGAGAAAAAATGCGTGTCAGAAGGGCACATTTTCTTTGAATCCGATGAGAAAGGGATGATTGACCTGATCTCTTTAAATCCAAGGGGAAAAGAGATCCGAAATATAAGAGGAAAGCAGATTTCCATGATATTTCAGGAGCCCATGGTATCCTTCTCACCCATGTACACCATCGGCAATCAAATTAATGAGTGTACCAGACTTCATATCACAAAGGATAAAGCAAAATCCAAAGAAATATCCCTGGAGATAATGAAAAAAGTGGGGATTGCCAACGCTGAAAAAAGGTATAACCAGTACCCTCATGAATTTTCCGGCGGTATGCTTCAAAGGGCATTAATTGCCATGGCTCTTGTATGCAAACCCAAGCTTTTAATTGCCGATGAGCCTACAACGGCCCTTGATGTAACCATTCAGGCACAAATATTAGAGCTTATGAAGGAGCTTCAAAAAGAGTTCGGTATGTCCATCCTCTTTATTACCCATGACCTTGGTACGGTATCTAAAATGTGTGACAGGGTTGCTGTTATGTATCTCGGGAAAATAGTAGAGACTGCCCCCATTGATGAACTATATGAAAATCCCCAGCACCCCTATACCAAAGGGTTAATCGGTTCCGTACATAAAATCGGAACAAAGAAGACAGAAAAGCTGTTTTCCATTGAAGGAACCGTACCCCTGGCTATGAATCTTCCTCCCGGATGCGGATTCTATGACAGATGCAGCGAAAGAATCGAAGGGGTCTGCAACAAAAGGGAGCCTGTATTAACAAACGCAGGGAATCAGCACGAGGTAAGCTGCTTTGCCAGAGGAGGGATGTAACGTGGAAAAAGATTATATTTTAGAAGTAAAGAACATCCATAAACGATTCACCTCAAAAAAGGTATGCGTAAAGGCAGTTACCGATGTAAGCTTTCCTGTTAAAAAAGGAGAAACCATTGGCATTGTAGGGGAATCCGGCTGCGGAAAAACCACCTTGGGCAGATGCATTGTAAGAGGAATTGAAGCGTCGGAAGGTCAGGTAATATATCGGGCAAAGGACGGAAGGGAATATGATTTCTTAAGTATCGACAAGAAAACCATGAAGTCCATACGAAAAGAAATCCAGATGATATTTCAGGACCCCTATTCCTCCCTTGATCCCAGAATGACCGTGCTTGATATCATAAAGGAACCGTTAAAGGCCAATTATCCTAAAATGCCAAAGGCGGAGATGGAAGAAAGGGTAAAGGATATTGCCGCAAAGGTAGGGCTGAATACTTCTTATTTGATGAGATACCCTCATGCCTTTTCCGGCGGTCAAAGACAGCGGATCGGAATTGCAAGAGCATTGATATTAAGACCTCAGATTATCGTATGTGATGAGGCGGTATCGGCCCTTGACGTATCCATTCAGGCACAGGTGATTAATTTGCTGCGGGATTTGCAAAAGGAGATGCAGCTGACTTATTTATTCATCAGCCATGACTTATCGGTGGTAGAGCATATCTCTGATAAGGTGGGCGTTATGTATTTAGGGAAATTAGTCGAATTTGCAAAAACAGAAGAGATGTTTCAAAAGCCCATGCACCCTTATACGGAAGCCTTATTATCCGCTGTACCCGTGGCTGACCCTAAAATAAAGTTAGAACGCATCCCTTTAACGGGTGAAATTCCGAACCCTGCAAATCCGCCTTCCGGATGCTATTTCCATGAAAGATGCAGATATTGTATGGATAAGTGTAAGACAGATGTTCCTGAATTAGAGGATGTGGGCGGGGGACGGCTGGTATCCTGCCATAGAGCAACAGAGCTTAAGCTCCGCGGTTTTTCTTACCAGGAGCAGATTTCTTAACTCGTTCCATCCCACATAGAGACAACCCCGGAATAATCAGGCTTTCGCAGCTCTGAAAATCGCCCGGGGTTGTTTTTATATGCGTTGGTTTTGACAGCCTCAATAAGATGCCTGCATAATTATATATTACGTCTTTGGTATTGGATCGTAACAACGTAAACCGTTTTATTTTCTTCCTCTATTTTGAAGATCGCGACGTAATTGTCAATGAGAAGCTGCTTATAACCTTTCCCTGCATATCTTCCTTCCATTCTGTCCTGATGCATTTGTGGAAATGTATCAAGTAATAGTATCGCATTTTTGATTCTTGCTGCCTGTCCTTTTGCGTTTTCCGGAGAAAGCTTATCCACTGCAATATATTTATAGATTTTATCTAACTCATTTATTGCTTTCGGAAAAATTTTGACAGTATATTTATCCAAAGTACTTTTTCTCCAATCCAGCAAAGACATCAGCGGCATCCATCGGCTCGGCTCCTGCAGCTACATCCTTCTCTGCTTCGTAGATTGCTTGGTCAGTTCTATTTATGCCCACAAGCATATCATATAATTCCGAACTCATAACTACAAGATCACTGTATCCATTTTTTGTAATAAAAATAGGTTCCTGTACTTGGTGCGCAATATCTGAAAGTTCACTTGTTTTTCTTAAGTCTTTAATTGGCATAATAAGTGGCATTTACATCAACTCCTTCCGAATGACATAATTATATCATAATTATGTCCGTGTTTCAAGTGAAAAACACGAAAGGCATACTCAGTATTCATGAATCCTATGGCAACACACTCTTTCACGTACTTTATTATCAAAATCTAATAGACTTTGTGCCGCTCTATTTTACAGAAACATATTCGTTGCCTTCTACATAAAATCTCCAGAGGTAGTCCTTCGCTTCCTCTGCATAGTCAATCCCTACCCGTTTTGTTTCTACTATTTCAAACTCCTCATTCCCGCCTTCTTCAACATATAATTCATTTCCGCACAGATCTACCCCGTTAAAGCTTCTGTCTAAGGACAGCGCACCGCACAGCCTTCCCGGACCGCTGGTAAGACCCCTTCGCTGGCTTTTTGTGAGCTGTTCATAAGGCTTCCCAAATCTCTTATTCGCCATCCACTCAATTCCCTTCAGGGGTTCCACAGCCCGGATCAGCACCGCCTGCGGGGTTCCTCTTTTATTCGTAACTATGTTAAAGCAATGATACATGCCATAAATCATATAGATATAAGAGAATCCGGGCTCCCCGTACATGACCTCCACTCTGGGCGTCCTCTTGCCCCCATAGGAATGGGCAGCCTTATCTATCACTCCCATATATGCCTCTGCTTCCACAATCCTGGCTGAAACTCTCTGCCCCTCTATCTCGCGCACCAGCACCTTTCCCAGAAGCTCTTTGGCAACAACGACAGAATCCCTGTCATAAAATTCCCTGTCCAGCTTTTTCATTCCACTATTTCCTCTCTCTTTCACAGCTACACTGATTTCATATCATAGGTTCTATTGCAATCAAAGCATCTATAGTAATAGGAGCAATTTTTCTTGCTATCACAAAGGAATAAAGGATTTCCGCATCCCTTACAGAATTTTCTCTCCCCGGCAAAAAGCCTGGTATAGGCCATCGCATGATCAAATTCCCAGATCCGGCTGTCTCCGTTTATCTCACAAAAGGAAGTCCGGTCCGCTATGCTATGCATATAATATAAGGCTTTTCCTGACTTGTTTCCCGGCATTTTAAGCAAGCAGGGCTGTTTGAAGAAATCCTCCTTCAGCACATAGCCCGGAATATAAAGCTTATTCGCATCATAGTCAAAATATAATCTGGTATAAACATCGCTGGCATGATCAAATTCTATCTGCATCAGCCTCTTTAAGAATACTTCATTGGTCAGCTTAGGAAAGTCTTTTTGATAGTTGTCCTTTACATAGGAGGCGTAATCATAAAAGCTCTTGATTTCCTCATTGGATCTGCAATAGTGGGGGTATACAAAGAAATCCCACCGCTCAATATTCTTAATGATCCTCCCGTAATCCTCCTCTGTTCTGGGAATCGATCCGCTGGTACCCTTGAAATCACCTAAATTTCCTTTTAAAACCGAGGATTTAATCTCAATGGAGAATAAACCGCTTTCCTCCATTTCCCTCTTTAAGTCTGTGCTGATAATGCCCAAATTATTACTTCCCGCAACTTCAGCATTAATCTTTTCAATATATGCCTCCAAAATACCGGAAGGAGTCCCTGCCTTGTAGACCAGTCCGTCAAAGGGGGCATGACTGAGATAATGATCCCCTCGAAAGCTGTCATAGGATAAAAATCTGACATCGGTGTATTTTTCAATAAATTTCTCAAATGCAAATTCGGCTTTCTTACCCTGGATAGTGTCTCTTTCCAGCTCTGACCTTTCCCGCCCCTTTTGCCATGTATTGGTCGTATGACTTAGCAGCAATTCTATTTCTCTTTTATTTAATCCATCATCCGACGGTATATCGCAGACTCCCGCGCCGTCTACAATAAAAATCTCCATTCCATCCACCTCATGCTAAAACTCATCCGTAAGTGCAACCCAATGCTCGTCCGACATATCCCCGGTAAAACGGGTATAATTGATATACAGCTCATTATCCAGGTCACGGACAAAGCCCCACCTTACGTTCTTATCTTTTGCGTACCGCTGAAAGGCATTAAATTTATTCTCAATCTGCTTATCAATGTTCTTATCCTGCCCTCTGGATTCTCCGCCCTTCGTCTCAATAATCCAGACCGTGCCGTCCTTCTTCCTGGCTATATAATCGGGGTAGAACAGCCATTGCTTCTGAAAAGCATCCACATAAACAACGGAAAAGTACTGCTGCCCCGTATCGCCGTTTTTATATACCCAGTCCAGACCTTCCATGCGTTCACAATACCGCTCAAACAGCTGTTCCGAATTGCTTCGGACCCTGCTGGTTGAAAAACCGGAGGTATATCCCTCATAAGCATTGGAGAGAAAATCCACTTCCTTCTTTACCGTGGGATCGTATTGGAAGAAATCCTGCTCCGGTATTTTAAAGGTTGATTTTTTCGGATTGATGATAGAACCCTGTGCTGCCATGGTGGCTGTGACCTCCCGCAGCTCCTGCTTTAAACGATGGACATTATTGATGATGAAGGCATAGAATTCAGCCGTGTCCAGCGTCAGCAGCTTTCTGTAATCCGTGCCGCCCTTTCGGAATAAACGCTCCAGGACAGTCTTGACTTTAGCGCTTTGCATCCCGATTGCAGACTTAATTTCATCCACGCTATGCAGCAGAAGGATACCATGCTTATGCGTATTCACTCTGCTTCTTGTTTTATGGTAGGCTATGCTCTCTGTCAGCGCATCGCTGCGGACGAATTCGCCGTACAATGCCTTTCCAAGGATTTCATCGCCAAAGACATACCCGGCATCAGAAAGCAGATTCTTGTTCTGTTCTTTTCCCCCGGCCAGCTTGTATTTTGCCGCAAAAAAATCGTGAACCTTATTTAAAACCTCCCGTTCCCCCAGACCGTCCGCATCCAGATTGCGGCTTTCCTTCTCCAGTGTGAAGGTCTTACACTTGTCCTTAAGGAATAACCGGCGTACCTCATAAGCCCTGTCCATTTCCGACAGCAGGCCTGCCTTATACTGCTCGTCAAAGGTATAGACATAGCAATAATCCAATATTTCATTATCATAGTGCCTGGCTTCCGGCATGCGCCGGATTCTGCCTATGGTCTGAATCTGAAAAGCCTCCGTACCCCCTTCCCGAAGCTTGACCAGAAGCTTGGCCCGAGGACAATCCCATCCTGTGCTGATGGCCTGTTTCATTAACAGAAACACCGGTGAGGCGTTATTCTCCGTCAGATTCTCCGGCAAATCTCTTTTCTCTTCCGACATCCACTTGCTGACCATGCCATTCTCATAGGTATAACCCATAGCCTCCAGCTTTGCTTCCACCGCTTTTATGGTTTCCGGCCGGCCGTTGGGGAACTGAATCAATACGAGAGGACGGATCTTCCTTCCCAAAGCCGTATATTGCTCGGCGATCATCTTCCGCTTCGCATCGGCCAGCTCCAGCAGGCATTCGTAATCATTGGTAATCTCCATATTGTCTGTGATGCCTTCATTAATGCTGATGGCCTTGGTTATGAGGCCTGCATCGATTACATCCAGTTCGTCGATTTCATAGAACTCATACCGGCTATTTTTTACCGTTGTGGCGGAGACTCGGAGGATATGCCGGGCTGAAAAGGCATCTATGACCGCCTTTGCCTTGCTGGTATTGTTGGAATGCTCCTCATCAATTATCACAAGGAACTCGGTTCCGTTCCGGTGTGCTCTGGCAATCTGGTCAAACAGGTTCTTCCCCTCGCTGTCACGGATGGCCGTGTTGTCTTTTTTGGTCACAAGCTCCCAGTTAATGAAGGTGGTGCTTTCTTCTTCAAAGCCATTTTGCAGAGCGTCCATCAGGCTTTGGGTTTTTCGGGAGGGGGTAAGTCTGCGCATCTTTTCACAGCTCTGCTCCTCCAGATTGCCTTTTCCCGGACATAGCCACAGGAAAGCCGTCTTACGGTTTACCCTGCTCAGATATTCGTCTATGAAATCAATTAGAATGATTGTTTTTCCCGATCCCGTGGGAGCCTTTACCATGATGGTTTCTTTGCTGCCGGGAGCGTAGGACTTATCCAGAAGAAAATTTACGCATTTCTCCTGAAATTCAAAAAGGCCATGAGGCAATCCTGCTACCATATCTCGCCAGCCTCCCTTAATTCAGACATAAAGTAATACTCCGGAATCATATTGATCCGGGCATCGGAAAATAATTTTTCCTGGCTCGAGGTGAGAAGGACGTCCTTGGAAATATAAAGCATCCTGCAATCAGTATACCGCTGCCATTCTGCCTCCAGCCGGTCGGCATCCTCATCGGATAGAAGGAGGAAACAGCTCCCGTTATTGATATCCGATGCTTGCTCCAGACAAATCATTTCCTCCATATGCTTCAGCAGCTCGTCCCCCAGGAGACCGTCAGCGGATTTTGGCACCCATCCTGTTTTATAGTATTTCATATTGGCTTTCATGCCCTGCATTTCCTTTAGATGGGTCAATCCCAGAAGCCGCAGGCAGTCATTCTTAATCTCCGTTTTGAACTTAGGATAGACGCCCTCGTTTTCCTTTCTTATCCCTTCTATTTCCTTCAGCAGTTCTCCGGCATTTTTCAAATCCTGAAGGCTTAATTTATGCTCATAGAGAACCGTAGCAGCTGTTTTATTGAAGTTATAATTGAAAATCAGATCATGGCACCGCTTGTAGGTTATTTCCTCGCATATTTTGTTCTGGTTATTGGTGCATAGGATGAACCTTCGCTGCCCGCCATCCTCGGCATTCAGTTCAAGGACTGCCTGGGCTGTGGTTCCGCTTCCGGCAAAGAAGTCCAGGACCACAGCATCCCTGTTATAGTGGTTTTTGAGCAGTCTTTTTATTAACTCCACCGGCTTGGAATAATCAAAATCATCCTTCAGGCCAAACACATCCAAATCCTTCTTTGCATTATCATTGGAATATTCATTTTCAATTAATCCGATGGAGCTTAAGGGCTTGGTCCGTTTCTTATACTCAATACAGTACTCCCCCGTACTACTATTTTTCTCTATCTTTGCATTCAGATAGGTCTTCGTATAGATTCTCGCCGTCCCGTCATTCTTACGCTTGATCACTACAAATCCATTGTTATATCCAAACTCGAAGAGCTTCTTATTCCATCTCCAGGCCCAGTCCGCCCGCCGGTGATCACCTGCCTGCCGGGTCTCCCATGCAGCTTGATCCGTTCCGGGATAGAATACTTCTCCTTCGATCTCTAATGCATAATCCAGGCTGGCACTATAGGATAAGCTGTCATAGTCCAGGGTCTGGTTTAATTTATATTTGCCCCGTTCCTCCACCCACTCATCCTCGTTGCAGAAGGCAGAGTCCACATGCTCCTCCATGACGAAAATGTCCTGGTTTCGCTTTGTATATACCAGCACATAGTCATGATTTTTGGAAAAGGAACCTGTTGTCTTGCCGCTTTTCTTTGTTATCCTGGGCAAGGTGATCACAAAATTTCTCTCAGAAAAAATTTCATCCAGAAGCAGTTTCAGGGCAGACTGCTCGTTGTCATCGATGGAAACAAAGAAAAGGCCGTCGTCCGATAGAAGCTGATAGGCTATTTTTAGTCTTTTTTCCATAAAGGACAGCCATTTGGAATGCCTGAATTTATCTTCCGAATCTATGAATTCATCATTGTAGGTAAAATCGTTGTTGCCTGTATTATAAGGCGGATCAATATAAATGACATCGATTCTGCCCCTGTGGGTTTTCTCCAGAAGCCGCAGGCTGTGCAGGTTATCTCCCTCCAACAGAAAATGATAGGGTTCTCCGGGAGCGGCTGTAATTTCCTTCTCGCGTACATCTATCCACACAGGCACCTGGGTTTTCATCTTGATATCCACATTTTCCTCATGTTCTTCCCAGATCAGACCGTACTTCTTTGCCGTCAGCTCCGTTTCAATCTCATTCAGTGCCTTTATAACTTCATCATCGTCTTTGTGCTCCTCTTTTATGGTATCCAGAAACGCAAGCATTCGATGTCTTTTTTCCTGCGAAAGATTCGCCATAACTCTTCCTCCTGATTGTCGAAATGTATCGCATAATCATATACCCATGAACGCGTTTATGATTATGCTATGGCACTATATGCCATGATGCGCACTCCCTTAGGTCGGCAAAGGTATGCCTTACCAGTAATGTACGCCTACTATATCATACGTATTGGATAATACATAGTGTACTTTTTGGTGTACTTCTCTCTACTTCCATCCATTCTCAATCTCTAATGCTTAATACCTTATGAACTGCCTTCCGTATCTCATGAATTCTATCTTTTTCAAACTGGGGATAGTCCTTCAGCCATTTTACATTGAGAGGAGACGGATGAGGCAGTATATATGCCGGCTTTCCGTTGATTTCCTTATTCTCAAAGGCCAGTGACGTGATTTTCTCTCCCGGAAAGAAAAACTCTGCCGCAATTCCGCCGATTATAATATAGATTTCATTATTTACCAGCTCCATCTCTTTCACAAGCCACTGCTTCGAGCATTCCTTCGGCGGGCGGCGGTCTCCTCCTCCCGGCGCCTTACCGGGGTAGCAATGCGCCATAGACACAATATAGAAATGATCCGGATTGTAGAAATCCTCATATGATATTTGATACCACTCACCCCTGAGCTTTCTTCCGCTGATATCGTTAAACGGTCTTCCTGTTTCATGTACGGTTTTCGACGGAGCCTGACTGATCTGCATGATTCTGGCATTCTGATGCCCCAGCACGATGGGACGAGGTTCAAAGCCAAAGATATCCTGGCACTGCCGGCACTGCAGTATTTGACGATGTAACTCCGCAAGCTTGCTGCTATCCATCCTTCTTCACTCCTGTCTATCTCAAATTAAAATGTATCCATTTGATTGAGCCTGCATGCGATATCTTTCATTTTAATCATTGCATTAAGATCATCTTTTGCAGGCTGCTTGTCCGTGTTTAACGAAAGAACAATATTTTCTTCCTTCAATCCCGCTTTCATATGCTTAAACATCCACTCTGCCACAATTCTGGCTGGTTCCGGCCCGCCGTCCCCGCCGCCCACAAGAATTAAAACGCCAACCTTGCTTCTAATATCCATTTCATCCCTCAGAAAACGCTTAGCAGCATAATATGACTGGAACCGGCTTGCCAGGCTGACCATCGGGCCGGTGAGATTAGACATGTACAGCGGCGACGCAAGGACAACGGTATCAAAATCGTCCTTATAAATCTGCGCCATATCATCCTTAATGACACAGCCTTTTTTCTTCCAGCACATCCTACAGTCTATACAGGGCGCTATTTTATCATAATACGCCGAGATCTCAACAATCTCTCCCTTAAGCTGCTTTTTTAACTCTGCCAGCAGCTCCGAAGTATCCCCTCTTCTTCTTGGAGAACCGTTTATTATTAATGTTTTCATTATATGACGACCTTTCTATATATTACAGGAACATAATACATGTTCCTGTAATCAGGATGTATGACACAGATGAGATTGTTCTCATGATTTATATTACAGGAACATAATACGTGTTCCTGTAATCAGGATGTATGACACAGATGAGATTGTTCTCATGATTTATATTACAGGAACATAATGCATGCCCTGTAATCGTGGGTGCTACGTAGATGCAGTTATTCTAATAATCTGTATTATCTCATATTCTGCTGTAAGCTTCTTTCCATTAACTATTCTGCTATCGATTTCTATAAGCTTTATCTTATCACAAATAGCCTATAGGATACTACCTGTTTTTTGTTAATTTGAATTTTGCAGCAGTAAAAACAGCAAAAAATAAAACAATAAGAACCGCTCCCTATTGAACAAGAGCGGCTCCAGGTTTCCTTTTCATATTATTCTGCACTATCTTTTTTCCAATGATATATTTGACCCGCGGAAGGTGCAATACTCATATAAAGCTTTCTGCCTTCATAATTGCTTTCATCTATTCTTTGTTCATCATGAAACTCCACACAGATATCCGTCTTTTGATAGGTGTGGTTTACAACAATAAGTACATACTCCCTATCCGTCTCCAGCAATCTGATCACAGGTGCCAGCAAAATCTCCTGTTCCTCAATGTCCGAAATATGAATGCGTTTTATTATGTCATATCCATTTTTATGGAACCAATGTATTAATAATTTTCCCGTTTCGGCTTCTCCGGTATGTTCATAGCAGTATCCCGGATATGTCCCAATCCATATTGCTTTTCCCTTGCCAATTCCAAACTCCGTAACAGAAGGCTCTCCATCCGGAAATTCCGCTAATACCGCTGTCTGTTCGCCGGGAATTATTAATTGGCGGTATAGCTGCCCTGTAAATTCCCCCAAATCATCCTTACCAACAGAGGATATCTTTCCAGATTCAGGTATCGCTTGAATCTCCTTGTGGTGAATCCCAAACAGGGTGTTCAGAGCCACGCCACCCTGCTCTAACAGGCCATCCTGCCGGTACAATCCAGGGCAGGCCTCTGTGATTAAAACACCTCCCAGTTCAACAAACCGATGGAATATGTCAACTTCCTTCTCTGACAAAACCAGTGGCATAGGCAGATAGAGTGTTTTGATTCCGCTCAGCAATAATTCTTCAATATAGTCTTCGTGAAAGAATCTGACAGGTATCCCAGCCATATATGCCGCTTTATATACGCCGCTGATGCTTCCTGCATACAGCTCTTCTTTTCGATCTGCCGAAAAACAAAGCAGCTCACTATGCCTGGAGACATAGATGGCATTCATGGGCATCCTACGTCCGGCACCATCAAGAACCGGCTGATTTAAATGGGCGGCTGCCCTTCCTGCCGCCTTACTCCTCTCCGTATTCTCTCCCAGAAATCCTGTTAATCCAAACCCAGGCAATTCAAGCCCTGAAGGTTCCGGAGCATACTGCCAGTATACACTTCCCTTGCCTCCGGCCACAGCTGTATTCCAGTTCCAAAGCGTCACATCTCGTTCATTCGGAACCTCACCGCCTAACAACCCCGGTTTTCCTCCTCCGCCTTGTAATTCCACCAAAGGTCCCGCTTGCTTCCAGATCCTTGATACCAGGTATCAGCGTCCAATCCATAATGGGATCATATCCCCCCCGCATAACCAGCTCTAATATTTTCAAGGTATTTAAGGAGCCGCTTGGCGTTCCGAAGCTGTAATGATCAAATTCTATCTCACCGCAGCCGAGGGGCGTATAGGATTCTGCTCTGGCTCTGTCTACATGGAAGGCTTTCATCAGTCCCGGAACCAGGACATCATCATTATATAATAGGGGAAAGGTTCTCCCTTCTTCGATGCATCGCATACAGGCATCCCAAACCTCTTTCGGCGTATCCTTGTTAAATCTTAATGTAAATTGGGGTAATATCTCCTTCACGGTTCTGCAGGCCTCCGCAGCCACCAGGCATAAGCGGTCCGCATTCTCCGGATTTCTTCTTCCATAGCCGCCCACAATAACCCGGCAATCCGTCTCACTGTCCAGGCTGTCAATCTGCCTGAAATAGCTCTGAAGCATCTCCAGGGCTTCCTCTTCCGTGATGATATTATTGTCAATGTCATGGGCATACCAATCGCCAAGGTATACATCCATTCGGCCAAATTGCAGCAGAGGTGACATGATGCCATATATCCACGCCAGCTGCAGCGCCTCCAGCATTGATCCCGGTGCCTTATGGCTGATATTCTTCAATGCATCCGCCATCTTCTCCATGCTTTTCTACTTCTACTTAAGAAAAGGTGCAAAAAATCCCCCTTGCCCATCGGACAGCGATTCTAAACAGCGGAAGGGCTCCCAATGCCGGTATCCATTCTTTTCCTCGGTATTTTCAAGCCAAATTTCCATTCTCCGCTGCGATATGAGAATGGCAAAGCCCAGAAGCAGATCGACATCCTCTTGACTGTTCAGCATCGGTTTTGTCATATGGATCATTTCAGTCTGAAAATCTATTAAATCGCTGCTTTTAGGAGTATCCGCCACATCATCGACGGTTTCCGGACCAAAACCAAACCTCAAAAGAGAATAAAGATCGAGCTGGGCCGGTGCAATTACCGCGTGCTCAAAATCCAATAAAGAGGCGATCCCCGCATCATTCCAAATCATGTTGTCCATGGTCATATCGCCATGATTGAGTACTTTTTCTGCTTTTGGTAAGCAGGTAAAAAAACGGTTGAGTGTATCCGCTAAAACCCTGCCCTGCACCTGATTAATCATATTCTTTTTTACAAGATCTTCTGTGCCCAATAGGGACTCTTCCCGGCGAAAGGAACTATACCAGGCTCTTTCCGCCGCAATCCCCTTTGCCTTATTGATATCGGCGGAATGAACGGCCTGTAAAATATCAAATGCCTGCCGGAACCCTTTTTTTCTTTGCTGCCAGGTCAGCGAAGCCCATACTTCTCTTAAATTGATCCCGGGGATTTCCCTGGAAAGACTCCATTCGTATCCATCCGTCACTCCTGTGGCTATATTCACAGGATATCCGACAATATCAGGTAATATCTTTGATAATTCCACTTCCCGGCGAAGCCTGCTGCCATTCTGCGTGACGGATAGCCTCAGAACCAATCCGCCGGCTAACCAGGTTTTATTTGTCCAGCCATTCCCTGTTCTGGCTGCTAGAAAATCAATATCATATCGGCCGAATATTTCGGCAGCAATTTCTTCCTGTCTGTTCATTTTCTTCTCCTGCCGTAATATAGTTCTACTTCATACTGTAAAATTGACAAAACCTATGCAATTATATTTATCCGCAGCATGAAAGCCTATACTTTCATAGAATTTAACCGTGTTCGGCTGATTTTCTGTCAGCAAAACTTTTTGATAAACAACCCTAACGATCCCCACCAGAAGGTGATTGGCGTAAGCTCCCAAGATACATAAGGAATGTGCATATGCTTGCCTTAACATGTCGGGTTTCTCATAATAATTACTCCAGCCGACAGATATATATAACGAAAGTATCTCCGCCTCGTTATACTCTTGATATTCTCTTATCTCTATGTTTTGCATACAATTCCCTCCTGATGAATTCCCCTTTTCATTCTTCATACCCTCCCTATTCCATCCCATGCTTTTATCCGTCTGTTAACAGTTTAACCCTTATCATGATTATTTCAAGCGTTAATTTAATGAATGCTGTTCCTCCCTGCCGGTTTTTCCAGAAACAGAGCCTTGCATCGGTTTTAAGATGCTGTAAATAATGCAGCCGCCTGTTTTTCAGCCAACATTTATCACATGTTTAAACTTACCGCTTTGAGGGTGCTGTTGTGGCTCTTCGGCGGACATAAAAATCTCTACATGATAGATGCCATGGAAGGTGAGGAATTTCCTTAACGCAGTGCAGGCAGCTTCAAATGCTTTCTCTTTGCTGTATCCATCGCACGGATTAACTCTTAATTCCAGCCTATTCCCCTTATAAGCCAGAATTTGAAATCTTTGAATTTCATGAATCTCTTTCAATATGGCATAGATAACAAGAGGGGCGATTTTTATGTCTTTCCCATCCTCCAAAAACGTAATAATATCATCCACACGCCCTTCAATTGTCAGCCAGGGAGAGACATTGCCGCATGCACAAGGTTCATGATGCATCGCGATACGGTCCGTAACCTCATACCGGATGAAGGGCTGTGTATAATTATATAAGTTGGTGAGCAGAATTTTATCAGACTGTACGCCGTCAGGAATCGGTTTATTATCCTTATCAACAGGTTCCACAATCACCCAGTCTTCATTGATATGGAAATGCTGTTCTGTACATTCACAGGCAATGGTTCCTCCTTCGGTACAGGAATAATTAGTCTGAACATAACATTGAAATGCTTCTGAGAGCTTCTCACGCAGCTGGTCACTTAAATACTCTCCGCCTGTCATAACAATGACGGGGCTGATATGAAGACGACCGCTCTTCTGTTCCTCCATAAGAAGCTCCAAAATAGTCGGATATCCCCCGAGCATAGCTGGTTGAAAGGCATTCAATTCCTCTACTATCTGTGATATTGGCAGCAAGGCGCTGGTTACGGCCATCTGCTTTTTCTTCCAAGGCATCGCAAGTAATCTTGAACGTATGGAACTGTTGCCCAGGTAGAACCCGCCTGTGGCAAACACCCCCATTGTTTTATTTCCGGCCTTCACAAATGCTTTCAGATCCTGCTTTCTGGCAAATGCCCGTGTCGCACTGATGCCTCCCATTACATTATTGGTAGTCCTGTCACAAAGCATTACCAGAGGATTACCCGTAGAACCGCTCGTTGTAAATACCAGATACTCCCTCTTGAATTTGCGCCCGATGTTATCAAGGTCTTTCATAAACTCTTCAATATCGGAACGTTGAATAGAGCGGTCTGTTATCCAATCATTGAAACATGACATTAACTCCTTCTTATTTGTCGGTGGTAAATCAGCAAGCTGGAAGGTATCACCAATCTCTTTGTATAGCTCTTTGTAATAAGGGCTGTTCTGTTTTGCATAACTTACGAGCTTATGAAATCGTTCCTCACGAATTCCTGCCTTTTTGGTTTCATTCATATTTTTATATTTCCAACATAAAAACATAGCTTTTAAAATACCGATTTTCTGCATCAGACTTCCTCCTTCACCACACCGTATAACATAAAATCTATCTGCTCCTTTATCTCTGCTTTTATCCGTTCCGACTCTTCAAAAAACCGATCCGGCGTTTCTTTATAAACTTCTAAATATCTGTTAATGATTGCTCCAATATAAAGGCTAAGGGCCCCTGCTGCCTTCTCCGGATCTGTTTTTTTCAAATTGAGGACAGCCACTGCCTCGGCCATTATCTTTGCTGATTTTTCCCTGGTCTTTATTGTATACTTTGCCAGTACTTTATTCTTTTGGTCAAAAACCTGACTGTTGGTCTCACGTGCCGCCATGTTTACCAGCCGCATCTCTTCCCTAAACTTTCGGCAAACATCGAACTTCTCCTCCATAAAGTTGAAAATAATATCATAAAAATCGCTTGCTTTCGCTCCCGACTGCTCTATCATAAGTCGTTCCAATGCCTGTTCTAAACAATAAATATAGAATTCTTTTTTACTTCCGAAGTAGTGGAAGAGAATTCCTTTCGATATCCCGCAGTCTCTTGTTATTGCATCCGTACTGGCCTCCGAATATGATTTTTTAGAAAATTCAGATATTCCGCCTTTTATAATGATGTTTTTTTTATCCTCTGCTAATTTATTAAATGTCTCTCTCATTCCATACACTCCTGTATACCTTTGTACACGATTATTGACTGAACGGTCAATCCTTATAAATCTATCATATATCATATTGACTCGATAGTCAATTACTTTCAAAAAATATAACGGCCTATCTTAAAGTCTGGTTATTCAGAGTCTTTATGATATGCCGTTTCTTAATTACAGTGTAAAATATCTTTTATTACATTACGATTAGCACTTGATTCTTAAAGCATGTAAGGAATATTACTGTGTCTGTTAAATTTCATTCGCCGTTAGGTCAATTTAGTGTTATTCTACAATAAAATTTTCTACTGCTCTACCTAACGCCTTTGCATTCTCACCCAGTTCCCTGGCCAAAACCTCTAAGTCGTTAATAGCATCCATCTGACTGTTTGTAGTCTCTCCCACTGATAAGGACGCTGCTGCCGTCCTATTAACCGCTTCCTCCTGCTCCTTTACTATATTATCTGCTTCTTTAGCTATATTTACCGTATCTTTCGTCTGCTGCTGAATATCTGTAATGATATTCTCCACTTCACGAACAGAGTGTACGGATTGATCTGCCTGCTTCTTAATTTCTTCTGCCACCACAAAAAAACCATTTCCTTTATTTCCTGCACGGGCAGCTTCTATTGCGGCATTCAAGGCCAGTTTCTAATTGGTTTTACTAATATCACTCTTTAAGCAGCAAAGGATCTCTTCCCTACGGCAGGTTACCCCTTTACGCTGCCTAATACAAGCCCCTTGGTAAAATACTTCTGTAAGAAAGGATAGATCAGCATAATTGGAATAGCTCCAAGGAAAAGCTGCGCCGCACGTCCTGTTCTCGCATTCATCATGGATAATAGCTTTGTATAATCTGTACCCGATTTCTGCATGATCTGTTCAAAGCTCTGAAGCAATGTCTGCAGATAACTTTGTAAAGGATAGTTCGCCGGACTATTCATGTAAATAATGCCGTCAAACCAGGAATTCCAATGCCCTACGATGCAGAATAATCCTACCGTTGCTAACGCCGGCTTTAACACAGGAAGAAGAATACGGATCAGAACCCTGAAGGGACCGGCTCCGTCAATTCTCGCTGCCTCTTCCAATTCCTCTGGAAGTCCTCTGATAAAATTCATAAGAATAATCATATTATATACAGGTAATGCGCCCGGAAGAATTAATGCCCAGATCGAATCAATCAGTTTCGCCTTTACAATAATTAAATAAGTGGGGATCATACCACCATTAATCAGCATAGTAATTACGAAGAATGTCATGTATATATTACGTCCTGCTAACCGTTCCTTTGTCTTTGACAATGGATAAGCGGTCAATACCATAAGTGTAATATTTACGGCTACACCTAATAATACTCTTTCCACTGATACCATAAGTGATTTAAAAAACTTCCCGTTTGCCAATGCAAATTCATACGCTTTTGTCGTGAAGTCAACCGGCCAGAAACCAACCTTTCCTGCTGTCACGGCGGCGCTTCCGCTGAAGGAAACAGCCAGCATATTGATAAAGGGGAGCACACAGATTAAGGATGTTATAATTAATATTGAATAGTTTATCATGTTAAAAATAGTTCTTCCAACACTTTTATATTGAATCATCTTTCCCCTCCTTTAGAAAATCCGATACTTCGCTACTTTATCAGCAAGAATATATGATAAACCAACCATGATGCAGGATATCAGAGATTTAAACAGCCCTACTGCGGTGGCAACAGAATACTGTGCCTGTTTGATACCCAACCGATATACATAAGTATCAATAATATCAGCAGAGCTGTAGACAACCGGTGAATACAGGTTATAAATCTGGTCAAAGCCTGCATTCATAACATTACCCAGGGCAAGAACGGTCATCAGGATAATAGTAGGCGCCAGTAATGGCAGGGTGATGTAAACCGTCTGCTTCCAGCGCTTTGCTCCATCCACCATAGCAGATTCATAAAGACCTGGATCAATACCGGTAAGAGCGGCGAGATATACTACTGTCCCAAAACCAAACCCCTTCCATACATCACTTACGATCATAGTCCAGGGAAATATTTTGGAGCTCCCCAAAAAATTAATCGATGATATACCAAATGCCGAAAGTGCACTGTTAATAATACCATCCGATGCCAGGATATCCATAAGTATACCAGCCATGATAACCCATGACAGGAAATTGGGTATATAAACCAGGGTCTGGAAAACACGCTTAATTCTGTTATGGAAAACCTCATTCAGGAGTAAAGCAAAAGTAACCGGTACAATAATTCCTCCTAATATCTTAAAGAATGCGATATAAAAAGTATTCCATATTGTTCGGACAAAATTAGGTTGACTAAAAACGTATGTGAAATTCTGCCACCCAACCCATTTAGAGTGAAAGCCTAATCCGGGATTGTATTTCTGAAATGCTATGATTAAACCGTAGAGAGGGATATAACTAAAAATAAAGATCAATACAATTCCCGGCAATAACATAAAATGTAACGGCCATTGCCTTTTTAACTTCTTAAACATCTGCATCCTCCTTAATATTTAAGACTAAATTACATTCGAACAAATTATTCGAGATACCGGCCATTTTTGTCATAAGCTTAAAAAGGAGGGAACCGGGAGAAAATCCCCTTGTCCCCTCCTTTAAAATCTTATTTATTGATTACCGTATGCATCATTCATAGCCTGAGTTGCTTCTCCGCCACCCGCTGCATGCCAGTTTTGTACTACTGTATCAAAGTAATCAATGCTTTCTTCACCCATAATAATCTTTGTGAAGCCTTCGGTTAAAAGGTCATCAAGAGTTGTACCATAGTTTAGCAAGGTTTCCGGAGTTGCACCCCATAACTCTGATTTAATGTACCTATTATTATCAAGTACCTGAGTTGCTAAGCCATAAGCCGTCTTCGGAGCACCCTGCTGCAAGTAATCACCCGTTGAACCAGGTGTCCCATTGGTCTTGAACTCAACACTGTTGTTATATTTCTGCCACATACCGCTTGTTGTAAAGCTTGAGGTATCTCCATCAACAAGTGCCTTGGATACATGCTGATACTGTTCATAGTCACATGCCGGATTGAGAACACGGAATGCTCCAACTACATGTGCCATGTCATTATCCGTAAATGCAGAGATTGTTTCCTGGTCTTCTTTTCCGGTTGATTCATCCAACATATAGCCATAGAAGTTGATTAATTTAATTGCTGCTTCCGGGTTCTTACACTGCTTACTTACCACGGTATAAGAGCCATTTGCAAAAAAGATTGATTGGTATACATCCTTACCATCTGCGGATGGCATTGCATAAGGGTAAAAGATTGCATCTACACCATTGTTTGTCACGGTATCTACACCCGGATTATACCCCCACCATTGATAAAATGGTTGGATACCTGCTTTACCGGCAACAATATCACTTTGCATTGCATTAAAATCTTGTGTAGCAAAATCAGAATTTAAAATGCCCTGCTTGTACCAGTCTGCCCACGCAGCAAGGGCTGCCTTCATTTCAGGCTGTACGGAGCCGTATACAAGCTTTCCGTCACTGCCTCTCAGCCACATATCGGGATAAGCGTGCCAGGAAATTGCTGTAAGATTAAGATAATCCAGGGTTTGATCAACAGCAATACCATATACGCCGTATTTCTCCATAAAGGTCTTTGCTATATTAATCACATCATCCATTGTCTGAGGATCTGCAAGTCCGCATTCTTCTTTCCAGTCATTTCTGATCCAGATATAGTCAGGCTGATCGATAATACCCCAGTGCATCTGAGGAATACCATATAATCTGCCGTCCTTTTTACCAGATTCAAAGCTGTCAATATCCTCCTGCATATAGCCCTTCACACGTTCTGATGCATATTGATCAAATACCTCCGTTATATCCTGTATCAGATCCGCATCAACCAGCTGCTGTAACTGAGCCGCATTTACATGGAATACATCAGGTAAGGTACCGGATGATATGGCAAGATTTAATTTTGTATCGTATTCATCACTTACCCAGTCGGTTACCACTTCAACATTAAACTTTTCCTTATAGGCTCTGATCCAGACATTGTTGGTAATATCGTCGCCTTCCGGATATTTAGCTGATGCATATTCTGATGTCACAGTATGTATTGTTACCGGTTCATCATATTTACTAAAAGCCAAATCTTCACTGCTTACCGCATCTCCTCCGCTCTCGCCTCCTGTTGGGTTTGCTGCATCTGCCCCTTGATTCGTCTCTGCTTTAGTTGAATTGGAATTGCCGGCTTCTTTTTTACTATTACAACCGGCTAAGGAAACAACCATACAGACAACTAATAATACTGCAATTAACTTCTTTTTCATAAGATTTACCCTCCTTGTGTTTATTCGTTACGATATTAGTTTAGCAAGTGAAGCATCTGTTTAGTAGTCCAAAATCTTTACATTTGTATAATAATTTTACTTGTTTACCGATGCTAAATCCTGGGACTTTACATGAAATCGTCTTATTTGTATAATATTTTTACATTTGTATAATTTCTATACATTTTTACACAAAACAGCTTTTTTCTTATAAATTCTGCCTAAATACAACTACAAGTAGATTATGTTTTATGCTATACTTATATACGGTAAAAGTTCAGCCTGGGGCTGGGCAAAGGGCACGGGGGATAAGTAAAAGGGGATCAGAGAGCTACAGGCTTAACTTAATGACACTATACATTGAATTCACGAGGAGAAAAGCAATGAAGTTAATTAAAAAGGATATCATATTAACAAAAATCATTATACTTTTTCTGGTCATCGTAATACCTATGATTCTCTTCAGCAGCATAAATATGATTAAGAGCAATAACCTTCTGATCAATGAAACAATCAAATCGATTAGTGAGAAAAATCAGACCTTTGCCAATAATCTTGATAATGAGTTCAATACCATTAGTATTTCTGCCTCCAATATCACAGTCCACTCGAAGGTTCGCAAGCTATCTTACCTCAGTGATCTTATGAGTAATTACGAAAAATCACAAGCAGTTCAGCAAATACGGGAATATATCAGCAGTATCAAGGAGAGCAGCAACCTTATCCATAATGTCAGAGTCTATATCCCTTCCGTAAGAAAGGCATATAACTCATCACACTATAGAGGCGGAAGAGAAAAACTGATTTTTGAAGGAGGAAGCTATCAGGATATTACCCTTGACACGTACGAAAACATTATAACCTTAAAAGAAAACAATCCATTTCCCATTTTATATACAGACAATGAACTTATTATTATTCGTTTCCCATCTATAAAAAATCCGGCCAATATTGCTGAAGTGAATTTATCCGCAGATCATTTAGCAAAACGATTAGAAGCACAAAGCATGTATAGCAATGCCCTGTATCTGTTTTATTTGGAGGACAGCTCCTATGAATTGGATAATATACAGGATAATACTTTTTGTAATTTGGTAAAAAATGCTGTCTATAGAAACGGAGTGGCAGATATTAAATATAAGAATTCGAGCTATGAAGCATTTCGTTCCCATCTCGAATTCTCTCACTCGTATTACATACAAATTATACCGGCGAACACCTTGGCAGAGCCTTATCGCCTGCCCATCCTCTACTCCATATTTTTTATAATATTTATGGTCTTATGTGTTCTGCTGTTTTCATACGGTGTAATTAAATTAATTCATCATCCATTAACAAAATTAGTACATGCTTTTCAGGCAGTGGAAAAAGGAAATCTGCAAATTCGCATCAGTGAGACCGAACAAAGTGAATTCAGCTATTTATACCAGGGCTTCAATAAAATGACGCAAAATCTGGAAGCAGTAATTGATGAAGTATATAATCAGGACCTTCTTTTACAGAAGGCTGAATTTAAGCAGCTTCAAGCCCAGATAAATCCTCATTTTTTATACAACAGTTTCTTTATGCTGCAGCGTATGATCCAATATGGGATACAGGAGGAAGCGATTCAGGTATCTAAGGAATTGGGTGTATATTTTAAGTATATTACAAGAAATAATTCCGACTTTGAATTATTCAAGGACGAATACCGGCATGCAAAAATCTATTCCAGGATACAATCCATGCGTTTTGAAGACAGAATATCAACCGAATTCGGAGATCTTCCTAAAGAATATGAAAATCTCCAGGTACCCCGGCTAATCTTGCAGCCTATTATCGAAAATGCTTATAATTATGGCTTAGAGAATAAAATCAGCGACGGTTTGTTAAGAGTACATTTTACACCAAAGGAACGTGGGATAGAAATTGTAATTGAAGACAACGGAGATCATTTAAGTGATGAAATGATTCATCAGATAAATTGTAATATTGAACAATCAAAAAATCTCATTTGCACGAATGAAGTAACGGGGATACTTAATATATTTCGTAGAATACGAACTTTTTATAAAAATAGCAGTAATTTGTCCATAAGCCGTTCCGACCTTGGAGGTATGAAAGTAATTATCTTTTTGACAGAAAGAAGCGAGGAAACATAAATGAAAAAAATATTAATTGTAGATGATGAGCATCATATTGTAAATTGGCTGGTGGAGCTATTCGAAGAGCAAAAAGAAATGGAATTGACTATTTTTAAGGCTTATTCCGGAATAGAGGCTATAAATATCTTAAAGGTAACTAAAATAAATATCATACTTCTGGATATTAATATGCCCGGAATTAATGGTTTGGAATTGGCTGATAAGATACTTTCCGATTGGCCCGGCTGCCGCATCATATTTTTAACCGGATACAATAATTTTGATTACGTCTATTATGCAAATAGACATAATAACATATCATATCTTCTAAAAACTGAGCCTGATGAAGAAATTATCAATGCTGTTTCGAATGCGATCCGTTCGATTGATATGGAAATTAAAAATATCGAATTACAGAATCAGATTATTAGTAAGGAAAAACTTCTTAATTATCTTTTTCAAAAGGATTTTTTACAAGATATTATATTGGGAAAACAAATAAATCAAGTACAGGAGCATATGGATTGGTATGGTTATCAATTTCCATTGGATTTATTCAAACCTGTTTTTCTTTTGTACGGGAAATGCAATCCAAAAGATGATACCCCATTCTCCTTTGAGCATAATAATTTTATCCTGAAGCTGATGCAAATTACAGATCAGGTGTTATATAACAAATTTCATTATGCTATCCTTGATTATGACAAAACCACAGTGTTATGGTTTCTTCAACCATCCACTTTATATAAAGAATATAACCGTCCGGCGCCTGTTATTTATTTAAAGGAATGCTTCGATGAATTGATTTTCTCAGTTCAAAATAATATATCCAGT
The DNA here is from genome assembly GCF_050433395.1 of Anaerotaenia torta. NCBI lineage: Bacteria > Bacillati > Bacillota > Clostridia > Lachnospirales > Lachnospiraceae > Anaerotaenia > Anaerotaenia torta. The sequence goes on along the minus strand of NZ_JBNPXH010000001.1, from coordinate 524,622 downwards.
GAAATTATGCTGATTCTTTATCATAAAGAAATTCCGATTGATAGGTCGGGCAATATCTATCAGTCATTGAATCAATACATTTCTTTTACCTCGCCGGCATTATTCACACGCTCCTTTGGTATGCTTTTCGGTGAGGAAGAGGAGCGGATGATTAATGCGTATAATAGGAAATCTATTCAGTTTAATCAATGGGATCTTCAAATAGGCTATCTTTCGGCTTATTTAAACAATGGTGAAGAGAAGGAATTTCTAAAAGTGCTTAAGGGAATTTCCTTGTCAAGTTGTAATATCAAAAGTATGCACTATCTGCCCCTGATTAGTATTTACCAAAGAATTTCCTCTGCGATTATAAGCTTTATCAGTCAGAGGAATTTAAACGAAGTAATTGCTCAACAAATAGGGTTATATTCTTTGTTCTATTTGAAGGATTTCAAAAGCTGGACAGAAGCATTCCGTTACTTGGAAAGGATTTCAACTATATTATTTAACTTGACTTCTAGTGCACTGATCGATAAAAACCAAAAGCTTGTCTCTACGATTAAGAATTACATTAAGGGTCATTTATCCGACGATTTAACTCTTACTGTAATCTCAGACTATGTAAATTATAACAGTTCCTATGTCTCTCGCCTGTTTAAACAGACAACCGGATTAAGTCTGTCCGAATATATTAGCCAATGCAGGCTTAATAAGGCAAAGGAACTGTTAAGTCAAACCAGTGACACTGTGCAGGTGATAGCTCAGAAGGTTGGATTTGACACCTCGCAATATTTTTCCATGGTATTTCGAAAGGCAGTCGGTATATCTCCAAGAGATTTTCGAAACCTGGTCTGATGAGCTTTCTCTTTCCTCCTTGATTCCTCATAAATCGTAACAGTTCAGATGGCAATGTCAATGGCATTGGTTCAGATGGTGACCGGGCTGAGCTGTTACACCAAAGGTTTCAAATATATACGGATTTTATAAAATAATATAACTCCTGCCGATTTATTGTCTCAACTGAATCATCAAGAAACAGTTTAACTAAAATTCGACCGGAGTTATATATCCAAGATAATATATAAACTTTCTTCTGCGAATACTATTATATTAATTTACCAAACGATATAATTTTGCCCCATGTGACGATACCATCGTGTTTAAAATCTGACCAGAGGCTTCCCGCTTTTCTTTACTCCATAATTCTTCAAGCGTATATCCCCCAAAATATTCCAATTCAACCTCTTCGGCAGCTATGCTAATCTCCCGCTCCTCATCGCTGAGATTGAAGACAGCCAGATAATATGCATTCTCCTCGGTATCCTTTGAAAACCATACCGCCTGCTGCCTGTCCCTCATGATCTGCCTCGCTCCGGAGGAATGAGTTAAAAGCCGTAATACTTTTTCATTGGTTATCAGCTCCAGGGTCCATTGATCCAGCTTAGGCAGTTCTGCCCCTATCATAAGGGGAGAGCGGAAGATGCACCATAGGGTCATCATGGTAATCTGCTCTTCCTTCGTGAATCTGGTATACCTCTCTTCACCGAAGCCTTTGCCGATGTAAGCCAGGGGAAGCATATCACAATCCGGATAGCAGCCCTCCGAAACATGGTTCTGCCAAAGCTCACACCGTTCAAACATATTGAGCAGAAGCGGCCAGCTATCCCAGAAATCATCTGTAATTCTCCACATGTTGGCATATTTTTCATAATGCCATGCCTTATTAATCAATGCAGGCCCGGGTGACAGACTTAGAACAATGGGACGGCCGGAATTCTGAATTGCCTTATGAAGCATTTCCGTTTCCTTCTCAGAGGATTTCATGTCATGCCTGCAGATGTCATCGCATTTTACAAAATCCACACCCCACTGGGCATAGAGCCGGAAAATGGAATCGTAGTACTCCTGTGCTCCTTCTCTGTCCGCCTCTAATCCGTACATATCCGGATTCCAGAAGCAGATATTGGAGGGATTAGCAATCTCATTGGCTGTCCGATCCGTTCCGTATATCTTTGTTTGAGTATGAGCTGCAATTCTGGGAATCCCACGCATAATATGAATACCGAATTTCAAACCCAAGCTGTGGATATAATCCGCCAACAGCTTAAAGCCCTGGCCGTTTGCCGAGGAGGGAAAACGATCGGGACAGGGGAGGAGTCTGGAGTATTCATCCATCTCAACCTTCCAGAAGGGAATATATTGATGCCTGTTTCTCTGTGTTCCTGTATCGTAGGCATACCACTGAATATCAACTACGATGTATTCCCACCCGTATTCCTTCATATGGGCCGCCATGTAATCGGCATTGGCTTTAACCTGCTCCTCATTCACCGTAGTATCATAATAATCATAGCTGTTCCAGCCCATGGGCGGTGTAAGGGCAAATTTATTTTTGTTCATGATACATCCTCCTTATAGCAATAATTTGATACGGATCCTATTGAATTATGTGCCTATATTGAGTATTATATTATTATAATTTTGGAACAACAAGAGTATTTATATGATAGGAAGGGTAATTTTTTGATGTCCAGGGAATATAGTCTGCCTTTCAGGCAGCCATTAGGCAATTACGGTTTTCTTAATATTGATTGTATAGCAGAACAATCCCTATGTATTAACGATTTGGGAATTGAATTGAGAAGAAAGGAATGCTATAGTTTTGATAACTCCTCCAGAGATTATCAAGGCTATCTATTTCAATGCACCTTGGACGGCTATGGCATCTACCATAGCCAGGGGACTCTCCATAGATTAACAAAGAGAAAGGCCTTTTTCATCTCCTTTCCGGAGAACAGTCAATATTACCTTTCTCAGGAGGAGGATGATACTGAATATCATTGGACCTTCTTTTATTTGCATTTCACAGGTCCGGCTGTAGAACCCTTCTTTACCCGGATCCGCGAAATAGCCGGTCCGGTCCTGGAGTTAGGAATCGACAGTGTACCGGTCAGCCTCTTTCTGGAATTATATGATACCCTCCAAAGCCAGCACAGGCTATCTCCTTATAGCGGCAGCGAATGGCTCTACCGGTTTCTTATTTCCTTACTGCGCAGCGTGGAATTTCCGCCATATCGAAGGGTTAGTCCTCACGTAACTTCTGCCATAGAATGGATGAGGAGAAATTATGCAAAGCAGACCAACCTGGAAGAGATGGGCCCGGAGATCGGGGTTTCCTATCCCCATCTGACAAGGCAATTCTGCAAAGAGCAGGGCATTACTCCGGTTCAGTTTTTAACCCAGCTTCGGTTGGAGCATGGAATGCAGCTCTTGCTTAATACCGATCTGCCCATTGAAAAGGTCGCAGAAGAATGCGGTTTCTCATCTGCTAATTATTTTACTAAGGTTTATAAAAAAGCATTGCATATCACTCCCGGCGAATATCGCCGGCAACACCGGGCCTAAGCTAAAGCATATATTTGTATCTTTTATTTGAAGTACTCATCCGAGAGGATGGCGTAGTTAACTTTATCGAACAGACCGTTATTGCATCTGAGTGCTTGCCGCATGGTACCTTCATAAGTCATTCCGCATTTTTGCATGACCTTGCCGGATGCAGGATTTTCACTGGCATGGTTGGCATGGATTCGATTGAAGCCTACTTCATTGAAGAAGAAATCCATGACTGCTTTTACAGCCTCCGTCATCAATCCCTGATTCCACCAGTTCTGCCCAAGCTCATATGCCAACTCTATTTGATTTAACCGGTCGTCCGGATGCATTCCAAAAAACCTGCCGATTACCTCGCCTGAGGATTTGAGCTGAATCGCCCAGCTATATCTGTTTGGTCTATCGTAAGCACCAAGCCATTTATCTGTGAACATCTCCGCAATATTTATGACGTCCTCCACACAGTGCATAGGCTCATAGCTTGTCCACTTCCAGACCTCCGGGTCACTCCAGCAATGATTATATATTTGTTCCAGATCATCTATGGTGAACCGCCTTAGAACAAGCCGCTCTGTTTCAATTCTTACGGTACCTTTGTGCGTCATGACATTAACCCCCTTCCTCATTTTTATCCTTGATGCCAGCACCGCTGTCTTCGCAGGCCTTGTTTGGTCAATTATAATGACTTAGCCTGGTTCCCTATCATGTGTCTGACTCAATTTTACATATACGCATTCTTCTTTTCGAATCATAGATCATTAGTCCTCGTAGACGCTGCTGCCGCTATAGCCACATACTCCACAGCGAGGTGAATTGCACACCGGCAACATAATCTCCGTCCCACATTCGTGGATTTCCTCACAGTCTTCACACAGGAAACCTGTTCCTTCATACATACATTGCGTACAGACTGATCTTGCTATTTTCTTGCCGCATTCTGAGCAAAGGAATTCCAGAGGGTTGTTTCTACCCAGAAGGGTAATCTTTTCTTTCTTCCAAGGTTCAATTTTGTAGCCGGAAACAGTGATAAGCAACTCTGTTGTTGAGCCAAAATCATATTCATATCCAATATTCATTCCTTTTTGAAGCATAGTCTTCAACTGGTATTTCATACTTTTTGCTGGTTCATCCCATAATCCCAAATCATCCGGATAACGTTCATAGGACTCTCCCAAGATCGTAAATGCACTCAAATGCCCACAACATTCTAACCATATATCCCTTAGAAATTGATCCACATCCTGTAAAGTTGTATTTTCCTTGCATGCCCCAACATGCTTTACCATCCCTGCTTTGGTATACTCTGCCTCACAATAGTTACATCGTCCCTTGCTTTGCGTTCCCATATAGTGGCTCCTTTCGTATTTTATATTTAATTGTCTCACGTGTCATAACAGTTCCAGTTTCCGCTCGATACCCTGCCTCATGTCTAAATAACCCGTTTCACAATCAACGACCTAAATTAATTCTATAATAAATTCAAGAACTTTTCCATATGCATTTATAAATCATAGTACCAGAGACGATATAATACTACATTTTTCCGTTTTGTCCGTCTGCTTCTGCCTTTCCGAGAAGATACAAAAATACAATAGCTGGCACCCGTAAAATAGGTATATTCAGGAGGATCTATTTTTCACGGTTTACCTATCTCATGATTCTCTCACTTCTTGCCATTTTCAAACATTCCAAAGACTCGGTGGTTTCAGAATAATTTTCCTTAAGTGCTTTACAATCAATTTCTTCATCATGGCCTCCTGGTTTAGTGTTTATTTCTCAGATGGTTTTGTTTGATTGCAAGCCATCCCGCGCTGCAGAATGGTACCAAATATTCCGGAAGCAATGCGTTTTATTCCATTAAGGCGGCACTTAAAATAATATGGATTTTTGTCCCAGCCTTTCTCAATCCAGTAACGTGTATCAATTCCGTTCAAGTATTTTGCTAATGCCTTCTGTACCTCAAAATTGATAAGACTGCTCAGCGGAGGCCTATAGCCTTGGGGTGTCCGCAAAAGCTTTATAAATCCTGATAATTCCTTTTTCGAGACCGGAGTATCAATGCTTCTAATCGTTCTTCCAACGCTGCCGGCTGGCATTGCTCCCCACTGAACCGCGACACTTCTAAGGTAGGAAAGCGTCGCTTTTAATCCAGACCCCTTTGTGGTGGCTACACAAATAACAGGTTTTCCATGCAACACCGGGCGATGATACCACTCGCAGGTCCGGTCGATAAAATTCTTCAGCTTTCCGGAAACCTGCTGCAAATAGACCGGTGAGCTGAGAATGATGCCATCGGCAGCTTTCATTTTTTCCATTAACAACTCCATATCATCGCGGTGCACGCAGCCACCACGAAGAATACATTTTTCACACCCTAAGCAATCTCCAAGATTAAAATCATAAAGTGAAAGTATTTCAACTTCGGCATCATTTTGGGCCAATTCCTGTTGTATTTGCACCAGCAATCTGTAAGTATTCATCTTTCGCCTGCTCGCATGGATTGCGATCACTTTTTTCATATAGTTCACCCCACTGTCCGTATAATTGATCGTCGGAAGCTTATTGTTTGATATTGCTCTGAAGGGGTAACCTTGATCAGGTTCAATACCGCCGGCAGTTTTTTCATGTTCTCTGGAGAAATCTTCGAAAAAGCGCTTCATACGACCGATCGCCTTATACAAGGCGGTGCCTCCCTTAAAATATGATAACATTATACAACTAAACGAAAAATAATCAAAGCCGAATTCAAGAATTAAGTGCGTTTCCGTGATGAGAAAACCCTTGATGCCCCTACTTTGAGCCACCCTCCTTATCTCCCATCGTTTGGGAATCACCTCTATCAAGCACAGGCACAGTGGTATATGTAAAAACAAGCTACTCATCTTAATTATTGGGATGAGTAGCTTGTTTTAATGTGTTTTTTATCTACAATCTACCTTCTATTATTGTGCACATTATTGAGAGAAATATATGGTTAACCTTTATTCATTTTTCAACTATTGATACCTCAATATAACTGCCTTTCTCAGCCAACCGGCATAAGTATTTCCTGCCTCCCTCTACACCGTTCTGAATGCTATGAGAATAGATGCATTACATAAAATTCCCCGCCATAGCCGCCCCACAGGGCGCAGAAGCAGCTAATCCCTATCTTGGCTTTGTAATACTGTGCTCATCTATCCGTCGCACCACACCATAAGTGTAAGCCGCAAAATATTTGATCCAGAACCCCCATGCTGTCGGATTAATGCTCTCAAAATCAACGCCAAGGCGAGTATATCCTTCCGCCTTTAATATGTGTACCGCACGATTTATAAGGTTTGAATAAACACCTTTTCCTCTATGTTCCGGCAGACAATAGGCACCGCCTATATGAATATAATCGTCAGCGTCAACAATAAATGTTTCACCATCCTTAAGTATCTTCAAGTAAGCACAGATTTCCCCGTTATTCTTCGCCGCGAAGAATCTTGAACCGTGCTTTGTATAGGAAGCTACGAAGCTTTCAAGCGTACTCGGTTTCCTGTTCATAAAAAATGGGCTCTCACACTGATGCTGATTCAACATTTGGTCAAGCGGGAAAACAGAAGTATTATCCTCCGGTGAAAGCTCTTCAAAAATATACCCTTTGCACGGAGGCACTTCTATCTCATCCATCATACGCAGCGCGTCAACTGTTCGCATACCGAAACCATAACGGTAGAATTGCTCCTGCGCTTCTTTGTCGTGAGCATATAGGCACACGGCATGGCTGGCCGCTCCGGCGTGCGCCCATTTTTCGCCCGCCGCCTGATACATGCGGGCATAGATCTCGGCACGTTTTGAACCGACAGCGCCGTTGGCACCCATTGGTGAAAAGACTCCTATGGCATCGGTGGAGCGAAAAGCGTTTTTGAATGGCGGCACACAACAAAGGAAGCCAACCATCTCACCGCCGTCAAAGGCTGCGACGCCAAGGCCATTTTCTGCGAACGGTGTCAGGTCGGGAACTGCTGATATGAGTGGCAGCACGGTAACAGAGCTACGCTCATCATCGTAATTTTGCTTAGCGATTCTTGCCGCCTGCTCGACATGGGTGGCGATAAAGTCAACGATTTGCATCACTATTCCTCATTTCATAGATTTTTTGAAGTGTATTGAGGTGCAGCGTTTTTTCGTCCTTTGTCTCTTCGGGCTCGTCGTCTGCGTTGAGATACCATTCAACAAGTCTATATCCAAACATAATAAGAATCAACTCGTAGACACAATGATCCGTAACATGAGATATGTCCGCATATTCTGAAAACCCTCTGTAATATGCCGGGATGCATCTGCGATAGTATTCAACCATGCGGTCAACATCAGCCTCATCAGCGATCAGGCTTGCGATATCCTCACCCATATAACCCCATCCAGCCGTATCCCAGTCCATGAGTACGATTTTTCCCTCTGAGCAGAAGATGTTTGCCACCCAAAAATCCCTGTGGCACAGCACAATGGGCAGCTTTTCAATGCGACTGAATATTTCATCCGAATTTTCATCAATGCTTATGAGCATTTCACAAATATGCTTCGGGATTTTGCAATCCTCGGAGCGTATATAGTCATATACAACATTCCAAGACCTGTAATGCAGATAAAAATCCTTTGCGTATTCAATCCTGCTTAAGTTTGTCAGGTTTTGCAGGAAAGCAGGCTGCCCGGCATATAGTCTGCCTTGGAAACGTCCCAATTCCTCGGCTGCGCGTTCATACATGTCGCCGCTCAGGTCCAAACCCGAAACACCGTCAATATATTCCATCCATAGCTGTATCTCATCTTCCTCATCGTTCATTTCAGCGCGGTAACACTTCGGCCAGCGGAATGAATCGGTGAAAGCCGTATTTAAGTCCGATAGATAAAGGTCATATTCCCTGCGCCATGAATCCGGGTCACCATAGCGCTCCCATTTCTTTTGTGTTTTCCAGACGACCTTGTAAGGCATGGATGCACCGTCAGAGGTTTCAGCAATACCCGTTATGAGCCTGACAGTACCCACTGTCCCGCCCTGCAGTTCTTCAGTCTGATACTCTGCCCGGACTATGGTTGTATTAAGCACTTTACTTAAAATGCTTGTCAATATTTCAGCTTTTATATTCATTTCTTAAAACCTCCGTTTTCTATGGATAGTACAGCAAAATCCATAGGCAATATTCCCCTTATGGGACAACTATATTATAGTCATTAAAGCACGGAAGATCAATGTAAAGAACAATTATAATAAGCGATAGCCAGTCCCTTTCACGACATGTTTGGTGCTGGACGAGGCAAGCCATATGTCTGTTTATTCAACACGGTTACCAGCCAATTCTTCGGATTATCAACCACCTTGCCCTTTTCCATTACAAGCAAAGCCGCCATGAGAGTTTCCTGCACCAAATCTTCTGCGTCACTAATATTCTGTAGCCTGTGCATTGCCGTCCGCAACAGGTAATCAGCATATTCTGTTAAATCAGTTTTATCCATTCTTCACAACCTCGTTTGAAAGCTTTCAATAAAACCCAGAGTTTAATTATATAGTCGCAGGAAACAACACAAGGTTTGGTGCTATCAATAAAATTAAAAAATATCTTTCTTCGCCAGCTTATAATCCGCGATTGCCAGCTTACGCCTTACATCAATCCCATAAGGGCATTCCGGTGTACATTTGCCGCAATCCGTACAGCGATCAGCCTTGACCCCCAGCTTAGAATAAAGATTCATCGCCATATCGCGGTTGCCAAACCAAAAGCGCAGCCGCTCCTTCAGGGCGTAATCAGAAGCATTGGTTACAATACCATCCGCCATTTGCCGGTCAAAATAGCCTTCATATTGGAAAATAGCCGTAAGGGGAATGCTCTCAGGGCAAACCATGCATTTTCCGCATTGCCTGCACACATAAGTGCCCAGCTCAGGAGCGTTCGTATAGATATCCTCCACCTCTTCCTCAGACATTGGTTCAAATTCATTGGCATAACGCAAATCTGCTTCCAGCAGCTCTCTATTGTTAATACCGGCAACGACGATGGATACCGGCTGGCTGAAGGCATAGCGAAACGCCTGCGGAGCAGAGCGCCACAGCAAACCGTCCGCTACCGGCTTCATTAAGATAACGGCAGCATTCTTCTTATGTGCTAATGGCAACAGCACCTCCTGTATCTCCGGGAAGTTAAAATGATCGTAATAATTAATGGTGGTCATCACAGCATCAAAAGGATATTCCTTTAATGCACGGATTAAGACGTCGGGTTGTCCATGCATAGAGATTCCTATGTGATGAACCCGCCCCTCCTTCTTTGCCTGCATTGCGCCTTCCAATGCCCCGCCGGGAGCAAGAATCCGATCCAGGTCCTCCATGGTTCCCACGGCATGCATAATGAAAAGGTCCACATAATCCGTTTTAAGGTTACTTAAGCTGCGGTTTAAAGAGGCTAACACCCCATCCCTGGAACGTTCTCCTGACTTTGTTGCCAGAATGAATTCCTTTCTTCTCGCCGATACACATTGACCGATCTTTCTCTCTGATTCACCATCCCCATAGCTGGCAGCAGTTTCAATATAATTACCGCCCTCGTCCAGATATCGGTTTAATAGATAATCAGCCTCGCTTACGGGAATTTCCAGCAAGTGAAAGCCGCCAAATCCAAGAATTGAAGTGTGTAAACCCGTACTGCCAAATGGTCGTTTTTGCATAATCATCCTACCTTTCATAAATAACTATAATCCTATCCTATGATTTTATTGTATCCTTCGCCGGTAACAAGGATGCCGCATGCCATTAATCCCAGAAGCCGTTCAAAATGCTTTCCATAGTAATGGGGGCGGAATTCAAAAAATCCCACCCCGGCATCCAACCACGAGCCTATCGATATGTATTGATTATGTACCGGCTCGATGTGAAGGCCTGGCACGATATATCATCGATACTAATATCCTCCGTCAAGTGATCTTCCATGTATTGTATGGCTCTCGATAAACTTTGTATCCAGTTCATAAACCGCTCTCCTTTCAGGAGTACGATTTACCTATCTCAATCAATGAACGCGCCCGAAGCAGTGCAAAGCCGCTGATGAATATCACCATACCGGACCCAATCAACAGCCACTCTATTCGCACCACATCACCCAGGGGTCCGAACACAACCATTCCCAGGGGCATTGCCAACCCGCTGAACATCATCATCACGCTGAATACACGTCCCATTTTGTCCGGCTCGATTTTGCTCTGGAGCAGCGTCATACTCGGCGTGTTAAACAACGGCATTGTAGCGCCGCAGATGAGCATTACACCTAAATACACCCAAAAATTCGGCACCATACCCAGCAGAAAACCTGTCAAACCGAATAAAGCACAAGCCATCACAATAGTGTGCGCCTTATTTTTGAAGCCGCCCCATACAGAAATCAATATGCCGCCTGCCACCGCACCAATGGAGAATACAATTTCAATGGCGGTCAGCCGCCAAACATCATCGCCGAAGGTACGGGCCGTCTGAAGCGGAGTAAGCAAAGCAGAGGGCGACGCAAAAAAGCTGAAGAACGCACTGTAAATAATAATAAGCTTCAGCCACGCTTTGGAATTGATATACCGCAAGCCCTCGCGCAGTTCGTGCAGGTACGCCTTTATCCCTTGCTGTATCTCCCCTGTATGCGGAACGCCGGACACCTTAACAAATATCAAAACTATGCTTATGCCTATGGCCGCAGTCACCACATCAATGAAGAAAATATGCTCAATCGGCAGGAACGACAGTAACGCACCAGCCGCCATCGGTGCGACGAACATATTCAGTGACTGGACGGAGCTCTGTATGCCGTTGAACCGCTGCAGACTCTCCGTCGGTACGATTTGCGGTATCATTGCGGATACGGCGGGCTGCTGTATCCCCTGTCCAAACGACCGTGCAACTACTACTATGAACATGAGCCAGACATTTTTGTAGCCGGAGATATACGCCACCGCCAAGCCGAGCGTTGTCAGCGCGATACACGCATCGGATATTACGATAAGGTGTTTGCGGTTATACCTATCTGCCCATACGCCCGCAAACGGTGAAATCAGCGTCATTGGCAGCAACGCAGCGCAGGTGAACAGCATCATAATCATACCCGATTTAGTTTCAAGTGTGATCTTCCAGGTTATAGCATGTTGTACGAGCATCGAGCCGAACATTGACACGAACTGCCCAATAATATATAATGTTGCATTACGTTTCCAGTTAGTCATTTAAATCCTTTCCCTCTCTGCAGCCAATCAAACGGATGCATTTTATCAATTATAAAATCTATGAGGTATCTCCCGTATCAATATCCCATCTTCTTAAGGATTTCGACCGCATCACAAACCATACCGGTACAGGTCATGAGCACACGAATGAGTTCTCTAAGTATTTCATTTCCTTGGTTGACATAGTATTACCTCGAAATTACTTTAACACACAATAGTTGCAAATTACAACAGTCAAATTTATTTTTCTGCTTCTTGATCTGCGGTACCTGGAAGCACTGCTCTAAATCTAAAACCGGCGATATCTTCCTTTATATATAGATCTTCTCTAAGGTATCCGTTTCCTCGGTTATACACATTAAACAAAAGGCTATGTATGAATTCCCGAGACTAAAGAATACAAAAAACGCCGTTCGTTTTGCAGTAACGGCCAAAACGAACGGGCGTAGAATTCTTTTATAATACTCTGTTTTTGAAGCATGATCTTTAGACCCTGAATATCCATATATCATACCAACTGCCATAAATATACCAGTTACCGCTCCGCACACCTCCCTTAGCCTTGAGTATCGGCATATTCTTCATTATAGGATATAGCCTTTACCGGACACGATTTTATTACATCCTCCAGCTTATCCATATCTAGCGCCTCATAGGATTTTACCAGCGCCTTTTTGTTTTCCATCCCGAACAGTTCTGAATAGTTCCTTGCACATAGGGCACAGCCCATGCAGGCGTCCCGGTTGATATGAAGGCCAGCCTGTGTCAGCACCTCGCCCGGCAAATCCTTATCTTTTATCATTTTGTCTGCTATCCATGAGAAAATAATGATTGCAATAATGGTAAACACCCATCGGATAACCATAAACTTGGGACCTAAAAACTTCGCTTCGTTGATGAGCATGGGAATTTTAATGACAGCCCACGAACTTAATATAATGATAATATTCCGAAGGGAAGCCCCTTTTTTACGGAGCATAACACACATTGGAAACGCAGCATAAACCGGACCTGCCGATATACTGCCAACTACAAAAGAGAGAAAAACACCTTTCGATTTAGCACTCTCACCCAAATACTGCATGATTTTTTCCTTTGGAACCCATATGTCCAAGAGTGCCGTCAGAACGAAGATGACCGGCATAATCATGAGCATTTCTTTGATATAATACCCGCTGCTTTTCACCGACTCAATTCCCATTACGGGGTTTACAATAAACATGGTGATATAGGCTAAGGCTACAACTACCAGGAACAGATTTTCTTTTAGCTTTTTTATCATTGTCATATGATCACCCCCATTACAAGTGCAATTGCAATGGCGAAAAGAAAGCTAAGTCCGTTGCGGATTGCGGTAAACTTTACTCCAAAGGATTTCCTTTCGAGGGGGAATGTAACCACGCCCACCATTGTCAGTGTTGTCAGAAAAGCAACAGACGGAATCACGCCAACTCCCGCATGGATTAGTGTACCCACCAAGGGGAAGGCAATAAAAGCAGGAACCAGCGTGATTGTGCCAAGCAACGCCCCCCCAACTGTTGCCAGCAGGACAGACCGGGTACCCAGGAAGGCGGCAACTTCTGCCGGCGGAATAAGTGTTAAAATCAGACCGATTGCAAAAATAATGGAAAGAATGCTCACTACCATCCCTTTTCCCATTCCAAGCGCCATTTTAAGCGCCTGTTTCGTTCTCACCTTGTCTTTGGCAAGGGAAATCCCAAGAAAAATCAATGTACCAACCCATATTGCCACCGTGAAAATATCCATATAAAGCCTCCCTCAAAATCAAGTTACTTTCCCGGTGCCGGTGCCTTTACGACAATCAGCTCCAGGATTTCATCATGCTGGTTTTTAACATTCATTTTAATCCCCTTGGGGATTTTCAAGATGGTTCCTACGGGATACTCATGGATTTCCTGTTCGTCCAAACCAATGGACAGCAATCCTCTTATCACTGCCATGTAGACATTGGAATTGGAAAAATGCTCCGGCAGCCCTTCGCTTTTACCCAGAATCATGTGATTAACATTTACATTTTCATCGGCAATCACCTTTTCAATTGTGTGCGTGTCATTTTGCACCATTCTAAAGATTTGTTCAATCATTTTAGCTCCTCCTTTTTCTTTTACAGGTACCTATATTATAACGTTTCGATTTCCTCCCAGATAGACACATAGGTTTCTTTTTGCTATAATATTTTAGAGAGGAGTGATATTACTGTGATAGAAACGATTAAGGCTATACCGCTGTTTGCGCAATTACCATCGGATAAATTAAAGCGGTTAATTTCCGATCATCAATTGTATTTGAAGAACCATTCCAAAGGTACCACTGTTTATAATCAAAAAGATCAATGTAAGACATTTGATATTGTTATATCCGGCAGCCTTGTTGCATATTCCCTTTTAGAAAGCGGTTCGGCAATGACAATGTTTGAATTCTCCAAGGGACATATGCTGGGGGCAAATTTACTGTTTGGCGATACCCATACATATCCGTTTACAATATACTGCCTGTCCGATGCACAGCTTTTACATATTACTAAGGAAGCGGTATCGAATTTTTTACACGACTATAATTTTACCATGCAATTTATCGGAATGTTATCGCTTAACTCTCAGAAACTGAATCGGAAGATTACAATGGCAACGCAAAGGACTCTTAAAGAAAATCTTTTAGAATACCTTAGACAGCAATCCATCATACAACACTCAAATGTCATTGTATTACCCATCAGCAAAAAACAACTTGCTGATTATCTTGGTGTGCAGCGTCCATCTTTGTTCCGGGAACTGAAAAACCTCAAGGAGGAAGGCATAATAGATATTTCCAATCGAACAATTTGCTTAAACATATTCAACAACTAAAGCCCATAATCTAATACCAATCCATGTAATCACACATTTTTAAACACAGAGCATATACTAATGTCATAAGCCTATGAAAGGAATGATCCATATGTATAACGGACCAGCATATCCATGTCCTTATTGCGGCAATATACCAATGCATGCCGCTTACAATATGTATCAGTACCCATACTCTACTAATACCCCAATATATAACTTGAATTTAAGGAGCCAGTTTCCTGATCAATCTCTTCCTTATGTTGAACAAGCCCAGGCCGGTAACCCAATTGTATTAAATGATTATGGGCCTAATCCTTTTGTAGTTAATATTGAAGAAGCTACGGAACAGAACAGGAATTTCCGTACCTCTTTATGGACAGGGTACTATCTGCAGCTTACTTTGATGAGCATCAATGTCGGTGAAGACATAGGCTTGGAAATCCATCCGGACCTTGACCAGTTCATACGCATTGAAGAAGGTCAAGGATTTGTCAGAATGGGTGACAGACAAGATAATTTAGATTTTCAGGCATATGTCCGTGATGATTTTGCAATCATCATACCCGCCGGCAAATGGCACAATTTATTCAATACAGGCAATACACCGCTTAAATTATACTCTATTTATGCGCCGCCTCAGCACCCATTTGCTACAGTTCACGAAACCAAAGAAGATGCAGAAGAAGACCATACCCGCTAATATCAAATCAGAGTCTGTTCGGACTTAAGGCAAACTGGGGCTGTCGCAAAATGGACTTGCTGAAAAATATTGCATAAAAAATGCGTCTCGACTAAGCTTCAAAAGCTGTTTCAAGGCGCATTTTTGTGCTATTAATAGGATTATCTTGTATAAATTGCTATCACCGATTCATTTTGCGGCAGACCTAGTCTGTACTTTACTTCGTGATCATAAGGTGAGCCCTGCTAATTCTTTTATCCTTACTTCTATCATTGTTATAACCTTAATAAATTCCTCATCACTCTTGCCTGTCGGGTCATCAAGTCCCCAATCCGCGCGATACTCACAGGGCAGGAACGGACATTCTACATTGCATCCCATTGTAACAACGATATCCACCGGCGGAATGTCGGATAGCAGCTTGGGATACTGTGCCTTTTCCATATCAATGTCATAAAGCTCTTTCACGAGCCGCACAGCGTCTTGATTGATCCGCGGTTTTGTTTCTGTTCCGGCTGAATAGCCATCCAGTACATCCCCTGCAAAATGCTTGCATAAGGCTTCTGCAATTTGCGAGCGGCAGGAATTATGCACGCATATAAACGCAACCTTTTTCATACTCCTTTACCTCCTAACAGGAAACCATCCTTTCGTTTTGTTTATAATACTAACGAGTAACAGCATGACGGGCACTTCGGTCAGCACACCGACCGTACATACGAGGACAACGGGAGAAGTCGGTCCATAGAGAGCAATGGCCACAGCAACCGACAATTCAAAAAAATCCGACGCACCAATCATAGCGGCAGGAGCCGCTATGTTATGGGTCTGTTTATACACCTTGCACATGATATAGGCAAAAGCTGCAGTGATGACGTTTTGCAGGATTAACGGTACCGCTATAAGCAGTACATGAAGCGGATTGCTTAAAATAGCATCGCCTTGAAAGGTAAAGATAATAATTAAGGTCAGAAGCAATCCAACGGTAGTAATTCCATCAAACTTGGGAATGAAATTCTCATTAAAGTGTCCAATGCCTTTTTTCTTTACAACAATATTTCTGGTTAAAGCCCCTCCAATGAGCGGTATTACAACAAACAATACAATGGAGAAAAACAGAGTATCCCAAGGCACAAACATATTATTTACGCCCAACAGGAAGGAAACAATAGGCACGAACGCCACAAGGATAATAAGATCATTGACCGCCACTTGTACAAGCGTATGTGCGGGGTCGCCCTTTGTGAGATTACTCCAAACAAAGACCATTGCAGTACAGGGGGCGGCTCCAAGCAGAACCGCTCCGGCAACATAGTTCTTAGCGAGATCGGCGGGAATTAAATTTTTGAATACCACATAAAAAAAGAAAGTTGCCAGCCCAAACATCAAAAATGGCTTAATCAGCCAGCTTGTTCCGCTTGAAATAATCAAACCCTGCGGATTTTTTCGTACATTTTTGATTGATTGAAAATCCACCTTCATCATCATGGGGTAAATCATAATCCAGATCAACACGGCAATGGGGATGGATATCTGTGCATACTCAAAACGTCCTAAGAAATCAGGAATAACAGGAAGGAATTTACCTATTAAAATACCTGCTGCCATGCAGAGCAGCACCCACAGGGTCAAATACTTTTCAAAGAAGCCAATATCCGGATTTTGCTTATTTTTCTCCACAGCTACACACCCCCTCCTTGCAAATGCAATCTTCTTTGCCAATGGTGATGGCGCGCAGGAAATTTTTGAACTCCTGCATATTTTCGCTGTTCAATGAATAATACATCCACTTTCCTTCTTTGCGTCCGTTTACCAAACCGCAATCACAGAGGATTTTCATATGGTGGGATAAAGTCGGCTGCGTAATATTAAACTTCTCTAAAATCTTGCAGGCACAAAGCTCGCCGCAAGACAGCATATCCACAATCATAAGCCTGTTCCTATCCGCAAGTGCTTTGAACAACCTGACTTTTTCAGCATATTTGTCTTTCATCTTGAAACCACCTCACATAGATACTTATCTATGTATCATTATATAGGGTTATATAGATGATTGTCAATGTATCTTGAAAACAAAAAGACGGTAATAGCACCGTCAGCTTGTTCGCTATTCATCTTTCATACATCGTTTCGAATATCTGTGTCCTGCAGAGATTTGAGCGTTTTATTGATTTCATCGGCTTCCTTTTTGTCAAGCAGCCAGCTGATCAGGTTGACTGCAATATAAACGGCGAAGACTGCCAGACCAAAAAAGGATGACTCGGCAGGGCTATGGAGAAGCCCGGTCCAAAATCCGAATGCGATCAGCATCGCCTCAAGCACAATGACGTGAAACACCTTACGGACGAGGGCCTGCCGCAATGACAATTCCCTGCGGGAATAGGTTACAAATGAAGGTACGAGGCTAATAAGCCCAAAAATAAGGGGAGAAAAAAATCCTTCATAGCCAAACCTTGCAGTCGGGTCAAGAGACAGCCCCAAAACGGCGATCGCCGCCGTCACGCAAGTGGTAACGATAAAGTATTCCATCAGGCACCTTTTCAAAAAGACCTTAAAACTCATACGCTCTCACCTAACAATCTCTTTTTTAGCTCCGGCACATACTGCCGGGAAATGATAACTTCCTCGCCGTTAAACATCGTTGCCGAAAACCGCCCGTTCAAGATTGGGCGAACATGATCAATTTTCATCAGATTGACGACCTGAGATTTTGAGCAGCGGAAAAACCTTCGGTTTTCATACAACCCAGCAAATTCGTACAGCTTGCATTTGATCTCATATACCTTTTTCGCCGTATAAGCAAAAACCCTGTTTTCAACAGCTTCAACAAAGAAAATATCCTGAAGGGGAATCTGGCTCGCTCTTTCGTCGGAATACCCCGCAAGTGTGGCGCCAACCGATTTTATAAAGGCAAGGATACTTCTCACTTCTTCGTTTATTTCGTAACATTGGATTATTGCTCGCTCTTCCTTATCCTTGCTAATCTGATTCACAAGAACTTTCAACCTGCCACCTCGCAACCATAAATAAGCTGTGTTTCCCTATCCGCCGCCAATCTGTTTTCCCTTTGCGGCGGATAAGTTAATCGGCAATCATCAGCTTATCACCGGGGTTCAAAAGCATGACAATTACCGATTAATTATAGCATATTTCCGGCAGCGATTTCAAGCTCGCCATGTGATTTAATAGCTTTAAAGATGTTCCTATGCTACAGTTCACAGGTAGCCAGGCGGCACTCCACCAAGTCACTTTTACTTGCCTTACCTTCGTGCGTTCAAAACGCTCCGCTTCACAAGATGCACTCAGACGGTCTGCGTAAAAGTGACTTGGTGGAGTGCCGCCTGGCTACCCTGTGAACCAATGTCAGTAAGTTAAGCAGGGACAGGGAAGAGGATATGCTCAATATTCCGTTTTCAACTGCAGCGTTCCGGTGTCCTTGAGCGTGTAATTAAAAAAGTCCAGCACGATATCATTCATCGTCTTAATACAGTAAGAGCTGTCAACCTCTCCCGTTCCGAGCATGCGTGCAAATGTCGGGGAAAAGAGCGGAAGATCAGTAAAATTCAAGTGTCCCGAGTCGCGAATAACAATATCATAAGCTTCCGCCGCATGTGCGCTGGCAGAAAGATTGTTATAGGCCGTACCCAACTGCCGGGCATCTTCGTAATGGCTGTCGTTATACAGGTTCAGCAGTGGAACCGGATAGGCTTCCCTGGTCAGGATTGCCTGCCCGTTTTCAAATCCGGTTTCTTCGCCGATCATCGTACCGTCAATCACGATCACCGCATCCACATCGGGCCGCTCCCGCCCCATTTGTGCCGCTGCCGCGCCACCAAGTGAATGTCCGAACAGACCAATTTTATCTTCGTTGATCAATGCCCCGATGGATTCTGGTATTTCGCCCTCCACACGGTTCAGGATTTTATTCAGGACAAAATTTATATCGTCGGTTCGAAGGGCCAGCCATTCGTGAGTTTTGGTGTAAGTCGCTTGGTTATCATAATCGCCGTTTGTGATGTTGACGGCATCATTGAGAAATGCTGTGTTCACAAACGTCATGCTGCCGTCCGTGTGTTTTGCAAAGAAGGCCTGGTAGCTATGGTCTATGCTGCAGACCACATACCCGTTGCTGGCGAGGTCTTCAAAAGTGGAAATATTGCTGCCGCGATAACCGAATGCGCCATGTGAAAATACGGCAAGCGGGAAAGTGTCTGTACCTTTCTCAAGATCCGGGTACCAGAACTGAACTGTCAGTTTTCTGTTTTCGTCCGTCCCGGAAAAAGGATCGATACGCGAGTCATCTACAAAAGTAACGCTTGTGGTATTCACGGCATAAGAGCCTGTGGGCGCGACCGGCGTAAACTGCGGAAACAGAATGCCGGGCAGGATCAAGAATGTCAGCATGAAACAGCCGTTGACGCAGGAGAGAATGGCCGTTGATCTCTTATATTTCTTTTCGGACACGGGTTTTCTGATAAAAAATACGGCGCTGAACACGGCGAGAATCGCGAGGAGAATAAACAGGCTTATCCAGCGAAATCCCCACCAGTAAACACCCGTTGCCATAAGTAAAGCGAATATTATGAAGGCGGCGATCCGTATGACGTGCTTTATCCTCGTTTGTCGATCTTTTGTGACAATTCTGTAAATAAGAAATCCTAATTGTGCGCTCAATGCGATAAATAATGTTATGATCCCAAGCATAAGTAACACCTCTTTTTCTATTTGTTGTACGGAGTATAACTCATGCTCTTTTGCTTATCAATAAATTTGCCTGTAAGTTGCATTAATTCGTTGTAAGTTACAAATCTCTTCGTAATCTTCAGCAAACTCAAGAAGTCTTTTTCCGCCTTCGACAAAATCCTTGCAAGCTACCACCACCTTTTCTTTCCCTCGTGAATCGATATAGGTTCCCGGCAAGGTTTCCTGTGTTTTAAATCCAAGAAAAGCAAAAAATATGACAGGCAAGATATTCACTGATATATCCTTTGTATAACTCATTTCCTTATTGCGGCTGGGTACTGGGGGAATTTCAGCATATAACCGCTTCCTTTATAAAGAATATTACAATTTTACCTCTCATTCACGCCAAAATAATATCGACAAATTCCTGTTCTCATTATTCACACCAACAAAAGATATCCTAACCATCCGCTGTCTTGATGCCTTTGGACTTTCTAGTATCTGCATTATTAGTAAAGTCTAATGTGAAAAAGCTTAACTATTCTAACTAAACCATAGCATCATTCTGCAACGCCTCACTCAAATTACACTGCAAGAGACGCTTTCCGCCAATATAATATGCCAATCCAATAAATACAAAGATAAAAAGGATAAATATCATGATAGGAAGTACTGGCAGCACGGGAAGGAGCTCTGCCGGTTTCAGATAGCTTTCTGTGATTGCGAATATTGTAAACATGACGGCAAGAGGCACGGTAATCAGCAGTGGCCGGCCTGCAATTGTAAATACTTCAATCCAAAGCATTTTCTTTATTCCTGCCGGTGTAACACCTACCGAAAGATATCTGGCAAATTCCCGCTTTCGTTGATACAGGAAGCCTAAGGTATGAGAGAAAATATTCGCAATTCCGATGAGCGCCAGCAAAGCACAAAGCGCACCCACGATAGTCTTGTATCCCTTCCATAAATCCCTTTCTTCTATCTCATCCTGAATACGATTTGTGATATCTACCTTATAGCTATCGGACAACCTCTCCCGCACATCGCTTTCTATCTCAGACACCACGGAATCATCCGATGCCAGAATCCGTAAGCTTATATCCGTTTCAACCTCGGGCACCCATAGTCCCAATTTCCCCCATAGGGATGCCGGAATAATCTGAACCAAAGTATAATCCTCATATTCCTCACGCAATACCGGTTCTTCCTGCGTATATGCGAGCTGCTTAATCTTGCCGCCTGTTTCCTTTCCAGTCTCGTCGGTAAGCAATATATCCTGTGTGGTTTCCTTAATGAAAGGAATATATTCCGGGTATCGAAAGTTACTGTTTATACTGTCCCAGATACGGTTCAGCACAATAGCCCCATCCATCCCCGGTTCCACCCCTATCTGCCTGCAATATTCCTGAAAGCCATTATCGTCCAAAATTACAATAGGCACTTTCACAAGCCATGCTCCAACGCCAGTCATCACCCCAGCGGAGCCTGCAACGGCTCGAATGCCTCCCAATGCCTGAAGCTCAGGAGATAGCTGTTCTTCCCTGATTACGGTATAGGCGACTGCCTTTTGATAGGCGACACAGCTTTCCACACCCGCAATCTCTTTCAGCTCGGGCAGTTCATCGAATTCTTCCATATTAGTATTTTTTACGGTTGCCATTACATCCCAGGAATCCTTGTACCTTTCAAAATAAGTGTGCTTTGTGCTGATATTCGATAATGTCACAAAGATCAGGAACATGGTAAATGCAAAAAAAGAAAGCGTGAGTGAGATAGTAGAAATTCTAAGCTCCTTTCTTCTTGCTTTCAGAGCATTACCGGCCAGCTCTCCCTCTACTCCAAAAAGCAAAGAAAGTATAAAGGAGTGCTTCTTTTTCTTGAATGACTGTTCCGATACGGTATGGATTGCCTGTAAAGGTGTTATTCTGCTCATCCTCCTTGCCGGGAGCCATGCAGACAAAAGCACAGTCAACAAAGAGGCAAGGACAGTAACCACAAATACCAGAGGATGATAATGCAGCACAACAGGAATACTTTGATACCCTCTGCCAATCTGCTTTGCAAATTCCAGGAAACAAATGCAAAGCCCGATTCCTCCAAAGCTACCCATGAGCACAGGAAACCCACACAGCGCAAACGCCTCCTGGAGCAGACAGACTTTAATCTGTCTGGGTGTAGCTCCGATGCTTGACAAAATTCCAAGCTGATGTATGCGTGCCGTCATAGATGCAGCAAAAGCATTCCGAATCATTAAAATCAATGAAATACAGGTCACCAGCATGACAAAAATATAGAAGCCAAGTAACAGCGGCGGCTGTTCATCCTGTGGATCAAAAATCAAATACTGGGACAGCAGTTTATCATGATAGGAGCTTTCCGATTGTGTCAAACCCGGCAGTGCCGCAATCTGCGGCAAATCGTTGTAAGCATCTCTCATATTTTCAAAATAAATATCTGCTACTGTTTGTCCGCTTTTATCCAAATAAGTTTCTATTCTTGTGACATTTGCAAAGCTTTGAATCGTTTCTATGTCTGAATCTGTTATTTTGCCAACCAGTCTTCCCTGCCAGTCGCCTTCTTCATAGATAATCTGGTCGATATTATACTGCCACAGATTATAGAACAGACTGCAAATCAAGGACAAAAACAGAGTAGAGACAAGCGCCGCTACCATGATGGAAATACTGGATGCTTTGTTTTGTTTGATATAACTGATTGAATAATCCTTCCACATAGCCGTCACCTCCTGCGATTGTCTGCAATAATACGGCCATCCTCAATCGTAAGGATGCGATCTGCTTCCAAAGCAATTTTTTCATCATGGGTGATCAAGAAAATTGTCTGTTTCAGATTGCGGTTTGACAGCTTTAGAAGATCAACAATCTCTTTTGAATTCTTTTGGTCAAGATTTCCGGTCGGTTCATCTGCCAGCACAAGTGCAGGCCGATAAATCAGAGCCCGTGCAATCGCCACCCTCTGCTGCTGTCCGCCGGAGAGCTGATGCGGCAGCGCCTCCAGCTTATCTTCAATCCCCAATATGCGGATAATGTTATCAAAATACTCCTGATCCGGCTTTCGCTTATCAAGAAGCATTGGCATGAGGATGTTCTTTCTGACAGTCAGGGTAGGAATAAGATTATAAAACTGATAGACCAACCCGACCTTTCTTCGCCGGAAAATTGCAGCATCGGCAGCACTCAGTGTTCCAATATTAACACCATCCACCACAACCGTACCTTTTGTCGGACGGTCAACGCTCCCCAAAATGTGAAGCAGGGTCGATTTTCCAGAACCGGATGAGCCAATGAGCGCGACAAATTCTCCCTTTTCAATGGACAGATCAATGCCATTCAGGGCAGCAACACGGTTACTCCCTTTCCCAAAGATCTTTTCCACATCATTACATTTCAGTATCTCCATAATGGACCTCCTATGACATTGTTTCTTACTGTTCTTCTCTGAACAGTTTTATCATAGCAAAGTAAAGTGACATCTTAGTGACTGTACATGCGTATTTCAAAACAGGCACCACCATTTGGAATGTTCCCGGCACTGATTATTCCATTCTGCATTTCGATGATTGCTTTTGCCAGAGAAAGCCCAATCCCTATCCCGCCATCTTTTGCATTCTGGCCGCGATAAAAGCGTTCAAAAAGATGCGGAAGATCCTTTTTGGCAAAGCCCTGTCCCTCATCCCATATCCTTATCTGTATATATAAAGGATTCTGCTCATAGGAGCAGTGAACTGTCTTTCCTGCCGGAGTGTGCTCCATACAATTTTTGAGCAGGTTCATGATTGCTTCCATTGTCCAATCTAAATCTGCAGTCATTTCGATTTCACCCATATCCGGAATATCAAGCGAAACTCCTGCTTGTACAAACAGCTCCTGCAGATTATCAGCAGCAAGCGTAAGAACTGTAAATACATCCACCGCTTTTAGTTCCAGTGCAAGTGTACCTGCATCGATGCGTGACAACAGCAGCAATGCTTCCTCAAGATGTGTCAGCCGTCTCAGCTGCTTCTGGATCTGTTCCAGGTATTCTAGGGAAGGATATTCTTTCATCATCTGGGTAGAAAGAGAGATCGCTGTTATGGGTGTTTTGAGCTGATGAGCTATATTGGAGAGATTTTCTGCAAAATTGCTTTTCGCTTCCAGTGCGGCATCCTTTGTCTGGCTTAATGTCGTCACCGTTTTGTATATCTCGTCCTGCAATCTGGAAAAATCATCTTCAGATACTTCCAGAAGCACCTCCTGCCTTCCCATATTCACTTTTTCCAAATAACCGGTCAATGCTTTTATGTGTAAAGCTTCCTTTCTATGCCAGTACCAGAAAGCAAATAAAAACAGAAAGCCGCCAATCACAAAGCCACATACGGCAAGAAGGACTATGTATCTTTGAGGGAATTTAAAAAAATCAGACTCCCGGTAGCCTAAGGTCCGCAGGATGTTTTCATCTTCCTGTACTGTCTGTTGGTTTTTGTGTTCCTTCAAAATCTCCAATATTGTCTGTGTTGTCTCTGGCCGTTCTTCCATTACTCCTTGACAAATACTCCCCATCATCTGAAACTGCATATGGCTATAATAATTTGTCAAAAACACTGCCGTAAAAGATACTGCAATCAGGCTCACAGACAGCACAAATATCACTGTCAAGCCTGTACTTTTTCTCCCGTTCATACTGTGTCCTCCATGCGATACCCAAAACTCCTGATTGTTTTCAAGCAGGAGGGCTGATGAAGCTTTTCTCGCAGACGCTTCATGGTGACAGTCAGCGTATTGTTATTCACATAGTTTCCGTTATTGTCCCATATCTGTTCAAGCAGTCGTTCTCGCGTGACCGTTTTCCCTTTATTTATCAGTAAAAGCAAAAGTAATTGATATTCAGCCTGACTTAAGCTGATTTCTTCCCCGCCGCAAAAGACCATCATCCGGTTCCGGTCAAGGGAAACAAATCCGCAGGAAAGATAATTGTCTGACACATTACCTGCCCTGCGGAGCAACGCACAGATACGAGAATACAAAACATCCAGTTCAAAGGGCTTTATTACATAATCATCCGCACCATTCTGAAATCCGGAAACAATATCACAAGCATCATTTCGAACAGTCAGAAAAACAACCAGAAGCTCAGCCCATCTTGAGCGAATCCATCGGCACAGCATATCTCCCCGTCCATCCGGCATATTCCAATCCACCAGGACTATCCCCGGCACATGATTCTGCAGAGCCTGCCTTGCTTCTGCAATCGTTGAAAATATGGAAACTCTACAATTCTTCTGCTCAAGGTACTCTTTTACAACCCGAGTAATATTTTCATCATCCTCAATATAGTAAACCTCAGTCATCCTTCCGCCCCCATTTTACGATATCTCAAACGTCCATCTGTTTTTTCGCATCTCACGAAACAATCCAAACTCCCGCTATTTTCACCGTTCGAAATCCATATTACAGCCTTGATTACCTAAATTATATTTCGGAAGTTTAAAAAAAGCAACTATAGCACAGTAGGTACTGGAACAATGGGTTCAAGTAAAGATTGAATTGCAGGCTCCAATCCTAACTTACCTGAAACTTCTCCCGTCCAAAGAGTTCCAACAAGTTTTAATGAATCGCTATTTCGCAATACAACAATGAGTGGCCTTCCCATGCTGCTTGCTTCTTTAAGCCATCCCTCCTCATCTACATCCATTCCGCCAGCCAAAACTACTTTACTCAAATCTTCAGGAAGTAATCGGTATTCCAATGCATAAACATCAATGGGAGCATCTGCCAAGCTATCGAAGGTTTCTATTAACTCCAACCGTGTTATCTTACTATCGATTATATTTACTTCCGGGTTTGATTCATAGTTTACAATATCTTTATTTATAAATTCCCATGCAAAACTGGTGATTTGACCATCCATGTTATCATCCTTCGTATTCAATTTTATACCTGCGGCTTCACCATTACTATCACTTAGTTTCTCTAACCTAAATAGCCAGCGAATATGGCGGTTCTCCTCATTATCGTACCCTACTGCCAATAATACATCTCCGTTTTTTAGCTGAATCACCAAATAGAAGGTCTGGTTATCATCGTTGGGATCTGCCAGGTAAATCAGTTTTGCTTGGCTGATTGCTTCATGAGCCTTGTCATAAGGCGGATTGAACAGTGCGTATAACTCCTTTTTGCTAATTTTATAAGTGTATAGCCCATTGTGCATATTCCAATCTTCGTCAGTGATCTGTTTACTGTAAAGCTGATAGTCCGATGAAATAGAGTACTGAGGTGCGGTATCCAATGTATAACCAAAGGAGTACATAGGTGCTTGGTATAGAATTTCTTCAACTCGATAGGATGATCCATTAAATGATGGTGAAGATATAGGATTTGTCATAAATCCAATTCCAACTGCTGCCATAATGATAATTGAAAAAACAATTACCCAAAATCGTGGCTTTTTATAATTTAATACGTTTTTTATTCTCCCTTTTACATTTCCCTCGCCAAAAGCAAGGGGACTTCCATTTAATATATGAGTTCCAGCAGCAAGGGACAATAGTGAATTCGTATAAGGCTTTTTAATTTCTTCATTCATTTCTTTCAGTACTCTTTCGTCACAAGAAAGCTCCATATCTGTACTCATTAACATGAACGCAATCCATACAAGGGGATTAAACCAGTGAACGGACAAGATCAGAAAAGCTAATATTTTTATTATATGGTCTGTTCGATGGATATGGGTCTGTTCATGTAACAAAATATAACTTCTTTCTTCAGCTTTAAGTCCAACCGGTAAATATATCTTAGGTCTTATCCATCCAAGTACAAATGGAGTTTTCATATTCTCAGCTTCGAAAATATTCTTCTCTATCAACTTTGCACTTTTTAGCTGTCCTGTTAATTGTAAAACGGACACTAAACTGTAGATAAGTAATACAATGATTCCTAGAACCCATATACATGCTCCTATTTCTATATAAATCTGTAACGGATTTACACTTGCTCCAGTAGCTGGTCCAGGAAGTGATTTACTTAAGAATGAATCAACTACTTCTATCCCACTATTAATCTGTGGATTTTCTTGATAGATGATATCATGGGGGATTGGTACAGTATTTGTATTCCATGGCATAAGACTAAATATGCTTTCAAAGGAGAATGGAATTATAAGGCGAAAAGCAACCACACTCCATAATGCATAGGAGATGACTTTGGGAGCTTTTTTAAGTAGCAGCCTGATAAGTATTACAAAAAGGATAACATAACTTGCCGTAAGGCTCATATTTAAAACAGTAAGAAATAGTTCACTCATTATTACACCTCCCAGTCCAGCGGATCATTTATTTTGAAATTAACGAAATTTCTATCTTAACTGGACTTGTGTTCATCAATCAATCTTTTCAACTCTTCAGCCTGATGATTACTTAATTTTTTACCACTGATAAAAGCTGTTAGAAATTTCGGCAAAGACCCTCCAAAGGTATCTTCAACAAAATGTATACTTTGTTTAGCATAATATCCATCCTTTGAAATCAGAGAAGAAACCACTGCATTTTCATTTTGAAAAATACCCTTTTCACATAACTTTTTAAGTACTGTATATGTTGTGGACTTTTTCCAATTCATCTCTTTTTCACTTAGCTTCACAAGATCGCCGGAACCAATCGGTTCGTTCCGCCAAATTAATTTCGCAAATTTTTCTTCACTTTCTGCAAGTTTATATTCCTTCATGATAAACCTCCTTGGTCTATTCAGTATCGACTATATTATATAGTCTATACTCAATAGACCCAACTGTCAATGATGACTTTTAAAAAATTTTGCAGAAATAAAGGCCGTAAGTGGTTCTATGTTTTAATGGAATCTACTTATGACCTTACAAATTTCACACCATTCCTCTATAATGACCGAGATGGTCTTTAAGAACATAGGCAAGGAATTTAAATACTAATCCCCAAAAAATAGCGTCCTTTGGTTTTCCAAAAACCATAAGACGCAAATTTTTGCTTTATTTATTGTTGCCGGCTCATATCCTGGCTGACCCCGGTAGTAAGCTCCGGAAAGAAGTAGGATACCATCACCTCGTACTGATCCTGTGCTGAGAGGCAGGTATCTGTAAGATATCCCTTTTCTGTCTTATATTGATTCAGTCCCCGGTAGTAAAACAGCTTATGTGCCTCATCGATAATAAAAGGCAGGATATCATTTTTCAGGCATTCCTTAAACATTATGACCCGGCCTACCCTCCCATTGCCGTCCTGGAACGGGTGGATACATTCGAACCGGTAATGGAATTCGAGGATGTCCTGTATCGTTTTATTCTTTTTTCCATGGTAATCGGCAAGGAGCTTCTGCATCTCTCCCGCCACCTTGGCGGGAGATGTCGTTTCTTTATCCCCGACCATATTTTCTCTCGCTTTATAATTACCGACACGGAACCATTCCTTCCGCTCGTCCGAGGTATTCCGTTTCAACAGCCGGTGGAATTCCTTGATCATTTCCTCGGTCAGCTCTTCATCCGCATGGGTGAGCATGTAGTCAAAGCAGGCAAAATGATTCACTGTCTCAATGATATCGTCCACATCCGCCGTTTCATCCGGCTGCGTGTTTATGGTATTGGTTTCATATATATAACGGGTCTGATCCTCCGAAAGGCGGCTGCCTTCGATCCGGTTTGAATTGTAGGTAAGTTTGATCTGTGTCTGGTGATACAGACTGCCTTTGAGCTTCATCTCCTTTTCTTCCCTCAAAAGCTCCAATAATCGTTGTTTCATTTGCATCCCCCCCTTTCTGCTTCTTAGCATCTATTAGTATACCACAATTTTACTATGCTTTCATCTGCAATCTTATCTAAATCGGAAAAATATCTGGGAGTCCAAAAAAGCAAAACCGTATAGCATCAACCGTTCCATGAGCAATCATAGCTGACGCTATATCACGCTTCCTTTGTAAAATCGCAAAGGGAAGCGCAAAAATAACCAAGTACAGAACCACACTTATAATTCCGGATACAAAGCCTTGGTTGATAAATGTATCCGGAGTATGTATTAATACATGGGGAACCATCATCATAAACCAACAAGTAAAATTTTCACGCTTATTTTCAATACTGCCTCTCAATAAACTGAGGCAGAATGCAAAAAACAATGTTCTCATGGCGATCTCTTCGAGTATGGCAGGGCTAAGTGCCACGAGAAAATTCATGATATGAATGCTAAATTTGGGCTCATTACTTGAAATCATAAGAAAATAATTTATAGTGCCCCAGATAACACCGGCCCCCAGTCCCCAAATCAAACTGGTTACTATGCTTAATTTTTCCTTTTTATTTATTATTTGTAAGCGTTTTTCCCCGTAGCTTTCAAATGTACTAAAGACAGCAAAAGACGATAAGACCGTTACAGCTACGGCTAATACCGATGACATCCCGCCTGTTTTAATATACGATAATAAAACCAATAATCCAAGCAGGGCTGAAACCATCATGCTTTTCCGACTTGGGAGTTTATGTTTTAGTAATAAAAAGGCCGACAACAGCATAGCCCATATATCCATGACAAGCCACATTCTCTGCGCTGCTCCCCAAACTCCTTTCACAACCAGATTAACACATAACAACACGATGAATATAGCAAACATAATCCAAATAGCTTTAAGTGACTTATGTAACATGTTTCTATCCCTCCTTAACGGGATGATATTTTCAATAGCTCTCTATATTTCTCACCCAATAATGACGTTGCCCAGAGATAGGAATCGGCTGTTTCGTATCCTCGATAAACATGTTCCTGCGCAACAATCATGAGCAAATAGAGATCATACCATAGAATCCTTTGTTTTTCTTCGTTTGTGAATTCCTCAATTTCGTATCCCTTTAAAAAGTCAGCCGATTGGGCATAGGACCGGAATCCTACTTCCATAAGCGAATCGCCCCACAGGCAACGCTCCCAGTCAATTAAGCCTGTAAACTTTCCATCATCAACGAAGATATTGCCGTCCCATATGTCCCAATGCACTAGACGTGGTGTTAAAATACTCTGGAATATTACCCGATTTTTTTTGAGTAATTCGAGTAGCTCACTCGAGGAGATGGTGAGGTCAATATTTTCTTTCTCTGCATCCATTAGTACCGTTTTTATCATTGCAGAAAAAACATCAAACCAGTTATCACCTTGCAGTTCCTTTTGGCCGGGATAACCAAAACTATCATTTGTTATTTGGTTAATCTCTTTATTTAAAGAACCCACCAGATGATTAATATGGCTTATTTGCTCAGAATTCAGGGAAGACTTTTGAGAAGATAAGCTTTTTCCATTTATCCTTTTCATAAAAAAATAAGGAGAGCTGCAAAGTGTGCAAGAGGAATCATAAAACTCCACTTCCGGCAATGGAACTTTGGTTTTTTGTGCTGCCAATTGCATAGCGCGTACTTCCGCTTCCATAATATTCTTTTCATAAGTCATGACAGTTACTTTAGGGTCAGGGGCTATCTTGAGTATACTTTGACTTCCATCCTCAAAAGAAACTTGGTAAGCGATATTGAAATAGCCTTCTGTCAACTCTTGTATGTTCTTCAACTTTCTTTTCGGAAAGGCATTGCGGGCCAGCTGCATAAGTGTGGATTTACTTTGAATGTTTTTTGTTAAGTATGTCATATTACCTCCTTTAATCATTGTCAATCATGTCCTTTGTAATCGCTAAAAGGCATTCCACAAAAACAGAAAGAGGAATACGCATCCCCACGCATTTCCGGTGAATTCCTTTACCAGCAACATACCATATACAATAATAAATATGGTAAGCGTTTCTATCATACCTTCGGCAGTCACACCGATTGCACCATGAATAAGGATACACAGCACCGCACAAACAAAGGCCCCCCAGTTAAGCCATCTTGATTAATTTTATCACTGATTACCACATAATTAAAGCCTTCAAAGAACCCCCAAGCGAGGGCAGTTATCAGTATCCCAATAATGTTTATGGGAAAGCCGCTTAATAATACATCTTCCGTCGTCCAAACAGATTGAAACGGCAAATAGCTCGTTATTTGCCCGGTGGACAGCATATAAACAATATAAGGGACAAAACATAGAGAACATAGAACAATAGATAAACCAGCTCCTTTTTTATTAAGACCATAAGTAAGGAGATTTTCTTTTCTGAAAATTGACACAACAACAATACCTAAGCCTGCTAAACCAAATTGAAATACGGCACCCAAAAGCACACGTAAAAGGATATTGATGTCATTATTTTTTATAACCATAACAAATTGATCTTGGAGTGCCGTATAGATTACAAGCACTGCTAAAGATATAATAGCTATAATCCATAGATCCACGTCTACTTTTCGTTGTTCTAGCGTTAATTCTTTTTTTGTCATATTGCCCTTCGTATTCTTTATAGAGCAGTTTCGAACCCTATTTATTATTTTATAAGAATGATTTCCTCGTCCACTTATCCATCGTTTCGAGTTGCTCGCCATCTGCATATTCTTACTCTCTAAGTTCAGGTGGAACCTCCTATTTAATGTTTTCTCTAAGCCCTCTAATCAAAAATATTACTAATATGATGATCGCAATAGCCATTATTAATAAAGGGGGAATAGTCAAATTCCTAATCCAAAGACCAGGATTATCTATTCCATGAGCTATGAGTTTCTCAATAAATATTGGAACAATTAAGGAATACAGCTTTTCTATAAGCAATAAAATAAAAAAGTATAATCCACCTCTATACAGAATGTTCTTCTTAATCCCCTTGGCACATACTATAATACCTATTACAGAACAAATAATAATCAAGATATTCAAAACTAATGACATCTTCGTAACCTCCAACACTTATATTAATTTATATAATAATCAAGGTAAACAAATCACATACTAAACATTCAAAGTTACTGTTCTTATATGCCGATAAATCAGCTGAAGTACCTTCGTTTGCAATTTGTATTGCCCACCCTTGACAAAGTGCGTACCGCATTGACGAAACTCAAAGGAAACATTATTTCGGATGCATTGCTCCCTAATATCCAATACCCAGCTATAATCCAGTATTCTCGCTTAAGAATCAGATTCTCCACCCACTACAACAAGTTCGATGTCGTTTAAGTATTGTTCAATATGTATATTCTCTAAAAGTGGTTGTGCCGTTATACACTTGTGCTTTATAGGAAGTGATTTCAAAATCTCCAGTTTATAGTCTGCATTTTTCTGATTCTCAACCGTACAGCATACCACAACATTGTCATAGCCATCTCCCCAGTCATCGGGAACGCATCTAGCAAAACGTTCAATTCTTTTTGTCAGAAACAAAAATGCGCAGTCTGTTCTTTCGAGGCTTTAATCCCCGCATCGTATAGTTGTTCTATCAATATATCCAGTTTTATTTCACAGAAGCCATTTCTAGACATTCTTTACTTTGAGTTGGCTTCAACACCATCCTTCCTTTAATAGATACCCTCCTTTCTCTCCGCCTTCAGGTCCTAATTCGATAATATAATCTGCCTTTCTGATGATCCTCGGATTGTGTTCTATCACAACAACTGTCGCACCCTTCGATGTAAGTTCACGGATAATAAAGCTCAGCTTATCAACGTCAGCATCATGAAGCCCCGAAGTTGGCTCATCCAGAATATAAATCGTACCATCAGCCTTACTGTCACAAAGCTCTTTTGCCAGCTTGATTCTCTGAGCTTCACCTCCTGATAAGGTTGCTGCACTTTGCCCAAATTTGATATACGAAAGTCCAACCTTACAGAGCATATCCAATATTTGATATATACTGGATTCATTTTTGAATATTTCTTTAACTTCTCTGATTTCCAAATCAAGCAAGTCAGAAATCGAATATCCCTTATGTTTTATTTTCAATACAGATTCTATATATCTCTTACCCTTACACTTATCACAGGGAACATAAATATCCGGCATAAAATGCATTGGAATTGCTATTTCACCGGCACCCTTACAAGCTTCACACTGTCCCTTCGGACTATTGAAGCTAAAATGCTCTTTTGTTAGTTTCGTTTTTTTTGCTTCGCTTAACTTGGAGTAATAGTCTCTAATCAAGTCAAAAGCTCCGGTATATGTGCCTGGGGTAGATCTGGAGTTTTTACCAATAGCCTTTTGGCTGACGTAGTATACATCAGAAATACATTCAACCCCTGATATGCTATCATACTCTCCACCTGTATCCACGCTTTTTCCAAGTGCCTTTACTATGGCTGGAAACAATGTTTTTGAAATCAGACTGCTTTTCCCTGATCCGCTAACTCCAATGACACAAACAAATTTATTGAGAGGTATGGAAACTTCAATGTTTTTAAGATTATTTGCTCTTGCACCCTTTAGTACAATTTTTTTATTTTCTTCAATGTCTGCACTCCTAACGGAGTATTCGTAGTC
The DNA here is from genome assembly GCF_050433395.1 of Anaerotaenia torta. Lineage (NCBI taxonomy): Bacteria > Bacillati > Bacillota > Clostridia > Lachnospirales > Lachnospiraceae > Anaerotaenia > Anaerotaenia torta. The sequence continues at coordinate 491,420 of NZ_JBNPXH010000001.1, read as the reverse complement.
TTCAATTTCATGTATCCTATTCTGTTCAACCATATCTGCGCTTAATAACTGACCACCGTATTGTCCTGCGCCGGGACCGATCTCAATCAAATAGTCCGCCATTTGAATCAATTCTTTTTTATGTTCAACGACAACAACCGTATTTTTCAGCTTTTTCAAGTTCTGAATCGCTTCAATCAAGAAAAGAAAATCTTTTGGATGCAACCCTCTGGAAGGCTCGTCCATGATATATAGAATATTAGAAAGCCCCGACCCAAATTGATTGGCTATTTTCAGTCTTTGCGCCTCTCCACCGGACAAGGATGGGATACTCCGGTCCAAATTAATATATCCAAGTCCCACTTGTTCAAGTTTCTTGAGTTTTGCGATTATTTTCTTTAAAATATCTCTACATTTTTCTCGACTGTTCTCATCAAGGTTTCCATATGTGGAATGGCACCATTTCCGCAATACAGTAATGTTCATTTTCGCAGCTTCCGGATATCTCGTGCTGTCTATGCTTACCAATCGACCCTCTTCAAGCAGCCTTTCACCTTTACATCTACTACATTTTTTATTTACAATAAATCTATCAATATGTTCCATGGACTTTGACGTACTATTTTCAACTAGTAGTCGCTGCAGTATATTGATCACGCCTTCGACTGGTCTAGTAATTGTACCACTTCTACCGTTGGTATTTTCATAATTCAGTGTTACCGGCCGTCCATTGCTGCCATAAAAAATTTGCTTCTTGTATTCTTCTGACAAATCTTTAAAAGGCACCTCCAGATCCTCGTTCATATCAATTGCCAACGCCAGGACCTCGCCCTTCATCCAGTTAGCATTAGGCTTTTCTCTATGTTTTCTCAGGTTCCCCCACCATGGAGAGGCTCCGTCCATAATAGACAACTCAGGATTCGTCACAATTAAATCAACATCTACCTGGAGCTCCTCTCCAAGACCTTTGCAGACAGGGCACATATACTCAGGATGATTGTAATTGAATACAGCCGGAGTAAGCGTGAAGAAAATCGTACCACAGGTATTGCAGACATTATTCCCCGGAACGATTTCATTACAATTCGGGCAAACCCGCTCCCCAATTGTAGCAAACAGCAGTCGCAAGTACTCACCGACTCTCGTAACGGAAGCAACGGTTGATCTCGGATTCATCCCCAAGCTTTTCTGCTCAATCGCAATTGAAGGTTGAAGCCCGGTAATTTTTTTGACCATAGAATCCTTTAAATCGGTTCCCATGAATGCATTTGGTGCAATCAAATCCATAAACTGTTTCTGGCTTTCATGATATATGGTGTCAAAAGCAAGGCTTGATTTTCCACTTCCGCTTACGCCTGTTATTACCGTAATTTTTTCTTTCGGAATCCTGATAGTTATATTTTTCAAATTGTGAATTGAGGCACCCTCAACGACAATTTCATTTGAGTCCGTATCTTCCTGCTCAAAAATTTCATTACGATCCAATTCTTCAAAATAGTATGAGCTCCCATCAAACGCTGCATTATTATCAACAAATGTCTCTATATCGGGAATATCATGAAATACTTTACGATCGGTCCAGTGACCAACCCATTCCGGAACCTTCGCGCCGCAAATATCTATTTCTTGATATGGCACAATCTGCAGAATCATAGAGTGGGCAAATCCGTCAAATCCCAAAACCGAAATACTCCGGTTATACGGATCGATTGATTTGACTTTTACAATAGTAGATGCTAAAGGATTGGGTCTTACGGGTGATCTTGTGGCAAACACACCGCATCTGGGAGCGTTGTCATAGGGAGGATTACACATTGAATGACTTCGATACCGCTTATTATCAAAACGGTCAAACCACCATATCACTCTCAGAAATGCTCCTTCTTTTATCTGCTTAATGGATTTTGTAATTGCATCTGCTGAAGCATTTTCCGACTCCTGAAACTGAATGACCCCACCATTATGCGCGCTGAGAAATTTTCCTATCGGTTTTCCCTTGAATAATAACGGTTCAAGATCTTTCTCTCTCAGAACGATCCCCTTGTCATAGCCATCGGCTTTCTCTTCACAAGGGAAATAGGGTTTAATGTCTACCAGCTCACCCACAAGCCGATTGTCATCAGATTCTATAAGCATTTCACCGGTTCTTCCCTGTATATTAACAATCCTTGCTAAATAACAATTGAAACCATGATTCTCCTTTGTGAATACAACGCAATGACTGAAATGATCTAAATTAATTAAAGCGTCTTTAAAATCCCTTTTGATCGTAATCGTGATCCTGTTGCTTTCCGGATCAAATTTATGATTCCCTATTTCCTGAAACTCTACCTTTTTCACCTGATATCCGCCTTTCCTACAGAGGGGTTATCGGTATGAATATTTCAACAACCCTCCTTGTATGATCATCTTCTTTTTCTTGCAGTGGATAATACTCAAAGCAAAGCCTGTCATCAGGTAAATACCCACTGTCCGGAAGCCACCCGGAAATCATGTAATTCCATGCACCCTGATATTCATCTGCTCCAAGCAGAAATCTTCCGACAGCATATCGACCACCTGCAAGCTCCATACAACCAAACTCACCCTGATTAGCCACTTCATCTTTAATGGACATGCATACGCTCAATCTTAGCTTTTCTTCCGCTGTCAAATCACTATAATCATGATACACGACAAACCACTTTGTCTCTTGCCTTACCAGTTTGTTTCTGTCAGCAAAAAAATACAGCTTGGTAAAAAGCTTGGAAAACAAGTCAGAATTGCCTTTATATGCACCGGTATATCTTGTGTATAGTACTTTAAACGGCTCCACAATTTGAATCGTGAGTTCAATAGGATTATTGTAATACGAATCATTTGTGAATACTTTTCCATTCGTGCGATTTTCATTAATCATTTGATTGATTTCTAAATCATTCATATTCTTGATCTGACTGGCATTCAATTGATATTCTTCTTTTAATGCTTTTGCAAAGGATGCTTGATTTGAAAAGCCAACCGAAAGTGCAATATCCTGTATTGTTTGTTTTCGGCTGCTTCTAAGAAGAAAAATCGCCTTTTCAAGGCGAAGTCTTTTAACAAAGCTGTATAAGCTTTCGGATGTGAACTGCTTAAAAATCCTTTGAAAATGGTACTCGGAAAAAAACGCAATTTTAGAAAGCTTCTGAACACTGATTTCTTCGTCAAGATGCTTTTCTATATAATCCTGAACTGTATTTATTTTTTCAATATAGATTTGCCTTGATTCATTTACTGACGCTTCCATATTACTCCCCACTTTAGGTCAATCCCCTATGTCATCTATATTTTCTCCCTTTTTTCCATCCTCCACACCACTGCGCTGCATCAGAATCACGCACTCCACATGGGTCGAATGCCCGAATTGATCTACCGCTCTCACCTTCACCAATTCAAACCCTCTCTCACACAGATACTTCGCATCCCTGGCCAGGGTTGCCGGATCGCAGGAGATATACACCAGCTTCTCAGGCTCCATCATGACAATCGTATCTAACAAGCTCTGGTCACATCCCTTTCTCGGAGGATCCACCACAATCACATCGGCATAAATATTCTCTTCCTTATTCTTTGCCGGAAGCACTTCCTCCGCTGCCCCGACAAAGAACTCCACATTATCAATCTGGTTCAGCTCAGCATTCTTCTTCGCATCCTCAATTGCCTGGGGGATAATCTCTACCCCGTAGACCTGCTTCGCCTTCTGTGCCAGGAACAGAGAAATCGTACCAATCCCGCAATACAGATCCCATACCGTCTCATCCCCCTTCAGATCGGCATATTCCAGAGCAATCGCGTACAGCTTCTGTGTCTGAACCGGATTCACCTGGTAAAATGACAGCGGCGAGATCCGGTATCTTATAGATCCGATATAATCCGAAATATACGGCTCTCCCCAAAGAGGTATGACCTTGTCCCCCAGAATCACATTCGTGCGCTCCCGATTAATATTCAGGCAAATACTTTTCATTCCGGCGATTTTCTGTAATCCCGCAATCAGCTCGTTCTCATGGGGCATCCGTCCGCCGTTAAGCACCAGGCATACCATCACTTCACCGGTCTTAAATCCTACCCGGATCAAAATATGACGAAGCAGCCCCGTATGATTTTCTTCATGATAGGGCTCAATCCGGTGCTTCTCCAAAAAGGAACGCAGGAATGTAATAATCTCTTCATTCACCCTCGCTCCGATATAGCAATGACTGGTATCAATAATCGAATGGGTCCGCCCCGCATAAAAGCCGATGGCAAGGCTGCCGTCCTTATTCCTTCCCACCGGATACTGGGCCTTGTTGCGATAATAATAAGGCTCCTCCATTCCGCAGATAGGCTCCATCGTAAAATCATGAAAGCCCCCGATTCTGGTAAGGCAGCCTCGCACTTTATTCTCCTTATACTCCAGCTGCTTTGCATAATCAATATGCATCAGCTGGCAGCCGCCGCAGCGCGCAGCAATGGGACATCTGGGCTCCACCCGGTAGACGGAGGGCTCCAGCAGCTTTACAAGCCTGGCATAGCCGTAGCTTTTGCCCGTCTTCATCACCTGAACCAGCGCCCGGTCTCCCATGACAGTATCCTTGACGAACAGCGTATATCCCTCATACCTGCCGATGCCCTCTCCCTCGGAGCCGATATCCTCAATTGTAACCTCGACCTGATCATTCTTCTTCAATACTGCTGCCATAGCACTCCATTCCATACTCCATCTTTAAACACAGCTCCGCATCACCGGAGCTGCCCTTCTCTGCTTCCTATCCCTTTGTACTCCGTCTGATATTCGACTCAAAAAGCTTCTGATATCCCAGCCATTCCGCTTTAGGATCTGACATTAACAGCTCTGTAACCGTCTGCATCTTCGCATCCGTATTATCTGCAAAATGCAGTGCCATGGCCTCTGCTATGGCCGGCTTCTTAGGGGAGCCATATTCCAGTTCCCCATGATGCGCCAGAATACAATGCACCAGCTCATTGGAAAGCTTGGCGGGGAATTTATTCATCGTCTTTATATGGTTTCTCACCATACTGGCTCCAATAAAGATATGCCCCAGCATCTGACCGTCATCGGTATAATCATTGGCAGGAAAATCAGACAGCTCCTCCATCTTGCCGATATCATGAAATAAAGCGGCAGTAATCAGCAGATCCCTGTTCAATACAGGATAACTGGAGGCATAATATTCACAAAGCTTTACCACACTCAGGGTATGCTCCAATAATCCGCCGACAAAGCTGTGATGTACACTCTTTGCCGCAGAATGGGTCTTAAAGTTTTTAACAAATTCCGTATTTTTAATAAAGAAATCCTCTGCCAGGGCTCTCAGATTCATATCCTTAAGACCAAGGACAAATTCCTTGATTTCACGATACATTACTTCTACATCTTTAGTTGTCACAGGAAAATAGTTCTCTGGAGAGTACTCCCCTTCCCTGCCCTTATAAATTCTGCTGATATTGAGCTGGAGCGCATCTTGGAAGCTGGTCACTCTCGCATCAATATGTACAAAGTCCATGGCCTCATACTGCTCTATCTCACTGCTAAAGTCCCAAATCTTGGCGTCAATGGTTCCCGTCTTATCCTGCAGCAGCAAGGATGCATATGTCTTGCCGCTCTTGCCGGTCAAAATTTGCTTTGACTTACACAGATAAATCTCATTCTTAATAAAATCATTCTCTCTTAAATCCTGAATATACCTCATTCTTCTATACCTTTCTAATTCATCACTTTACACTTCCCGTATCCTATCATCCGCAGATCAGGAACCCAAGGGTATTATACCATAGTCGCAAGCTCCTATGGTATGGCACTCCGTGCCAGGGTGTGCACTCCCTTCGGTCGGCACGGGTATAATATCTGTGGATATTATACCATGTCCGCAAGCGTCCATGGTATGGCACTTCGTGCCAGGATGCGCACTACGCTTCGCTCCGGCGCACACGCATAAATGCGTGAGTATAATCTCTATCGACATTATACCTTAACCCCCAGAATATATAAAGCACTAAATTGCACCATCCCTAATTTAATCGTTACCGTTCAGTCTGCGGCAGAGAGGAGACCATAATAAAAGGATGCTATTCCGATGAATTCCCATCTTCCTAACATCCTTCCTTCTTCTATCTTTGTTTCTCCGCAAGAGTAACCTTAACTTCCAATTCCTTCTGGCCTGCTCCGGTGGTTCGCTGTATTTTAACCGATACCTCCTCCCCCGGAAGAAGGGAAGAAATTACACTGTAGAAATTATTCGTATGGGTTATGGTCTGCCCATCCACCTGGAAAATGATGTCTCCGCTCTGTATCCCTGCCAGGAACGCCGGGGAAGCCTCCCGGACTTCATTGACATAGATTCCGGCAGTTATCTCAAATTCCTTCTTTACCGCATCGGGCATGTCTATGGTTTTAACTCCAAAATATACCCTTGCCCGCCGATTGCTCATATTGGTCAGAAAGGTCTTTAATTTGCTGATACCGATTGCCGTACTAAGCCCCGCATCCATCTCACCTTTCAGGGTTCGGGTAATCAGACCGACCACCTCGCCCTTCATATTCACAATAACGCCCTCGCTGTTCTCATTGTCGGTAATATCCGTATTGAACAGATCCAGCTTGTTATCCGTAATATAGGCATGGCTGTTTCTGCTGGAAACGATCCCTGTCTCCATGGAACCGGTATATCCGTTGGGGCTGCCCAAGGCCAAAATCGGGCTGCCAACCGTCAAGGTGTAGGATTCCCCCAGCTTTGCCACCATAAGGCCGCTCATATAAATGGGCGGGATCTTCTCCAGAGGAACGGCAATCACCGCCAGATTCAATTCTGTTTCATAATCCTGAAGAGTGGCATCCACTGTAAAGTTATCCGAAAATCTAACCTGAATAATATCGGCATCCTCAATTCTCTCCAGACTTGTTAAAATCAACAGATCAACATTATTGTTATGGATAATCAGACCGTAGGTCTCCTTAGCCAGCTCTACACTCGTCCCGAACCATACATCTGTTTCATCCGTAATTCCCACCACCGTAACGATGGATTTCTCAACCTCTGAAGATATCTTGCGTAATCCGTTGAAGATACTGGTATAGTCATCCACATCCGCATCGATAGGCCGTTCTATAATCACAGTCTCCGGCTCCGGCTGTGTATCCTTCGGGGCATCGGTTACAAAGTTCTTTGTCTCTTCTCCCTTTTCCCCCTGCTCTTCACCGTCCTTGGATTCACTCTGCTTCTCCCCCGGCTCCCCTGTCTGCGCATTGGCCTGGATACCGTGGTCATCGGGATTCAAGGTAGGAAAATCCGCGGGTGTCTTTGTCTCCTCTTCCTTATGCAAAAGCCCATACAATCCTGGTTCTGTCAGCACAAAAGTAATGGCAGCGATCACTCCAAATACAACTGCCAGACAAACCGTCATTATGATGGGCATGATTTTTTTCCGTAATTTCTTGCGCTTTTTTTCGATTACCTGCTCTTTGATAAATTCAAAATCCTTTTTATCGCTCCCAGACATCCTTATTCTCCTTCAAGAGACAAATTACCAGTAGGATTCTTATAATACTTATGTCCTATTTTAGCAGTTACATATGAACATAATATGAATTATCTGTAAACAAACACTTCTAAGATTATGACACATAACCCCAGTAATTTCAATAGCAATTGTGCAAATTGCATAATATTAGTTACCGTTCAGTCTTTGGGCACAGCCGGATCGGATTTCCCCCCTGCACAGATTGGACGACACAAGACCAGGTTCGTATCCGGTAAAAGATTCTCCTAATTCATAAATTGTAGTTTTATTTTTTTACAACATAAGGTAGAATAGATATAGTATCTTTAAACCACAGGAAGAACGCTGTCCCAGTACAGCTTACAGAAAGGCTTGAACCGCATCATGAATGAGAAAGCATTAAGAACCCTGGAATATAATAAGATTATCGATAAATTATCCTCCCTGGCCGGTACCGGCTACGGAAGGGAGCTGTGCTCCCAGCTGCTGCCGCAGACAGATCTGGAGACGATCCGGGCCCTGCAGCAGCAGACCAGCGATGCGCTGTCCCGGCTGCTGCGCAAAGGAAGCGTCTCCTTTAACGGGATTCACGACATCCGTCCCTCCGTTATGAGGCTGAAGATTGCCTCCTCCCTCAGTGCGGCGGAGCTTCTGCATATCAGCTCCGATCTGGATGCCGTCCTGCGCATCAAGGCCTATGGGGGATATACCGGCAAGGATAGCGAGGCCATGACAGAGGATTCCCTAACGGAGTTCTTTGCCAACCTGGAGCCTCTGACTCAATTAAATAACGAAATCCGCCGCTGTATCATCTCGGAAGAGGAGATTGCCGACGATGCCAGCCCTGCTTTAAAGAGCGTCCGCCGGGCTATTAAGAATGCCAATGACAAGCTTCACAACGAATTGGGCTCCATCCTCAATTCTTCCCGCAACCTGCTTCAGGAGAATATTATTACCATGCGTAACGGAAGATACTGCCTTCCTGTCCGCTCCGAATACAAGAACCAGTTCCAGGGAATGATCCACGATCAATCCTCCACCGGTTCCACCCTGTTCATTGAACCGGTTGCCATCGTCCGCCTGAATAATGAGCTGAGGGAACTGGCAATCCGGGAGCAGGAGGAGATTGAGAAGGTACTGGAGGAACTCAGCAGTCAGGCCGCAGAGCATTGTGACAGCCTGAACTATGACTTCCACACTCTGTCCATGCTGGATTTCATCTTTGCCCGAGCCGCCCTGTCCAAGCAAATGAAGGGTACCGAGCCCCGCTTTAACCAGAAGGGGCTGCTGCATATCAAGAAGGGCCGTCATCCCCTGATCGATGCCAAGAAGGTGGTGCCCATTGATATCATGCTGGGCAAGGATTTTACCATGCTGATCATCACCGGCCCCAATACCGGCGGTAAGACCGTCAGCCTGAAGACAGTGGGACTGCTGACCCTTATGGGCCAGGCGGGGCTTCATATCCCTGCCTTTGACGGCTCCGAGCTGGCTGTATTTGAAGAAGTATACGCGGATATCGGAGATGAGCAGAGCATCGAGCAAAGCCTCAGCACCTTCTCCTCCCATATGACCAATATTGTAAAGATACTGGAAAAGGCAGATGCCAATTCCCTGGTTCTCTTCGATGAGCTTGGTGCCGGAACCGATCCGACCGAGGGTGCCGCTCTTGCCATGTCCATCCTGTCCCATCTTCACAGCAGGGATATCCGGGTTATGGCTACCACTCATTACAGCGAGCTGAAGATTTACGCCCTGTCTACCGAAGGGGTATCCAATGCCTGCTGTGAATTTGATGTGGAGACCCTGCGTCCCACCTACCGGCTCCTAATTGGTATTCCCGGCAAGAGTAATGCGTTCGCCATTTCCTCGAAGCTGGGACTGCCGGATTATATCATTGCGGACGCCAAGGAAAGAATCGGACACCAGGAGAAGAGCTTTGAGGATCTGATCAGTGACCTGGAGGCAAACCGTGTGACCATCGAACGGGAGCAGGAGGAATTAGCCAGGTACAAGCAGGAAATCGAGCAGTTAAAGAAAAACCTTGCCCGCAAGAGTGAATCCCTGGATGCCAGCCGGGAACGTCTTATGAAGGAGGCCAAAGAGCAGGCTGCCGCGGTTCTTCAGGAGGCCAAGGAATTCGCAGACCAGAGCATCCGCCGCTATAACAAATGGCTCCAGGAGGGCGGTCATATTAAGGATATGGAAAGTGAGCGGGCAGACTTAAGAGAACGCTTAAGCGGAAGTGAGGCTCCTCATTCACAGCGGAAGCAAAAGCCGGACAAGGCTCCTTCCGCCAATAAGCTTAAGATCGGAGATTCGGTCAATGTCATCAGTCTGAATCTCAAGGGCACCATAAGCACTCTTCCCAATGCCAAGGGGGATCTCTATGTCCAGATGGGCATCCTGCGCTCCCTGGTGAATATTAAGGATATCGAACTAATTGACGAGGAGGTTATCACTGCCCCCGGCTATAACAAGACCCAGAGCGGCAAGATTAAGATGTCCAAGTCCGCTACCATTCACCCGGATATCAACCTCATCGGCAAGACAGTGGACGAGGCTCTGTCCGAGCTGGAGAAATATCTGGACGATGCCTATCTGGCTCACCTGCCCCAGGTAACGGTAATCCACGGCCGCGGCACCGGAGCCCTGCGAGGCGCCGTCCATGCCCGCTTAAAGAAGCTGAGCTATGTAAAATCCTTCCGCCTGGGTGCCTTCGGTGAGGGCGGCGAAGGCGTAACCATAGTTGAATTTAAATAAGTTTTTGTATTGGAAAGGAGTCTCTATGATTGCAAAGCAGAAAATACTGATTGTAGATGATGATGTCAATATAGCAGAGCTTATATCCCTTTATCTTACAAAGGAATGCTTTGATACCCGGATCGTACACGACGGCGAGGCCGCTATCCATGAATTTGCTTCCTACCAGCCGAATCTGGTGCTCTTAGACCTGATGCTGCCGGGCATCGACGGCTATGAGGTATGCCGCGAGATTCGCAAGACCTCCTCCGTTCCCATCATCATGCTTTCCGCCAAGGGTGAGATCTTTGACAAGGTCCTGGGACTGGAGTTGGGGGCGGATGATTATATCATCAAACCCTTCGATTCCAAGGAGTTGGTGGCCAGAGTGCGGGCTGTGCTGCGCCGTTTCCACCCCGGCAATGCCAATGCGGCGGAAGAACCCGAGGCTCCCGCCCCTACCGGCGACTATGTCGCCTACAGAGATCTGATGATTAACCTCAGCAATTATTCCGTCCAGTATCTGGGCGAGAATATAGAAATGCCGCCAAAGGAGCTGGAATTACTGTATTTCCTGGCGTCCCACCCCAATCAGGTCTTCACCAGAGAACAGCTTCTGGATCACATCTGGGGTTATGAATATTATGGGGATACCCGTACCGTGGACGTTCACATCAAGCGTCTGCGTGAGAAGATCAAGGATCACCAAGACTGGAGCCTGGGGACTGTCTGGGGAATCGGATACAAGTTCGAAGTAAAGAACCAGAAAAAATAACAGGAATAAAAAAGACAGGAACAATTGAGATAAAAAAGAAAGGCGGTGAATACCATGAAAAAGACTCTCTGGTCCAGATTAATCATCTGCTTTCTTCTGACCGGCTTCATGGTGTTTCTGCTTTTGAATACATACGGTATGAGGCTGCTGGAACGGCGATTGAAGGACAACAAACAGGATCAGCTGCTGGATGAGGCCAAGCTGATCGAATCCGAATATATGGCCAATTTCTATAATTCTGAGATGTCCCTGGGCAATCTTAACGTACCATTGCGTTCCATCGACACCTTTCTGGGCATCCGTGTGTGGATCGTGAGCTCCAAGGGAATCATTATGGCTGATTCCTCCTATTCCAGAAATGCACAAGGGCGGGACATCAACGAATTTGATCCCTCCCTTCTGGAGCGTACCATAACGGAAAATGTGTATTATGAGGATATTTTCTATGAGCCCATGCTCAGTCTGACCCACCGGATCAACGTGAACTTCCGGCTTAGGGGCTATATCATTTTGCATACCTCCCAGAAGGAGATCACCAACGAGACCAATTATTATCTGGATGTCATAAACATCTGCTTTCTGGTCTTCCTGCCCATGCTCTTCCTGCTCTTTGTCTATATCTACTACATTACCGCAGTTCCCATGCGAAACCTGATGAAGGCCGCCAGGGAGTACTCCTCCGGCAATTATAGCTATACCATTCCTTCCAGGGGACTGAGCGAATACCAGGAATTAGGAGCCGCTGTCTCCTACATGGCAGGGGAACTGAGCAAGCTGGATGATTACCAGAAGAAGTTCGTGGCCAATATCTCTCATGACTTCCGTTCCCCCCTTACCTCCATCAAGGGCTATGCCGGTGCCATTCTGGACGGAACCATTCCCCATGAGATGCAGGACAAATATCTTAATATCATTTTATTTGAGACGGAGCGTCTGACCAAGCTGACCTCCGGTCTCCTGGAGCTCAACAGCTTTGAAAACAACGGAACCTTTCTGGATATCACGACCTTTGATATTAATCATATCATCAAAAAAACCGCAGAAGCCTTTGAAGGCGCCTGCAGGGATAAAAAAATTACCTTAAACCTGGTATTCTCCGCCAGGCAGACCTATGTCAATGCAGATATGGGCAAGATACAGCAGGTGCTTTACAATCTCATCGACAATGCCATCAAGTTCAGCCATGCCAACTCCAAGATCCGGGTCAGCACCGAAGAAAAGGGGGAAAAGGTATTCGTATCTGTTAAGGATTATGGCATCGGAATCCCGAAGGATTCCATCAAAAAGGTATGGGAACGCTTCTACAAAACCGATGTCTCCCGCGGCAAGGATAAGAAGGGCACCGGCCTCGGGCTGTCCATCACCAGGGAGATCATCCAGGCACACAATGAAAATATCAATGTAATCAGCACCGAGGGTGTGGGAAGCGAATTCATCTTTTCCTTAGCCATGGCTCCGGAGGAATAATCTCCGTAATTACATTTAAGCCGGGAAGGGGCGGCAAGACATCCTTTTACTTGCCTTTCCTTCGTGCGTTCAGGACGCTCCGCTTCACAAGATGCACTCAGCCGGTCTGCATAAAAGGATGTCTTGCCGCCCCTTCCCGGCTCAAATGTAACCATGTTTCTATGCTTCGTCCCAGCTATGGCGGTGAAGCTGTCCTTCCATGCGCATTCCCTCGAAATTATTTTGCCGCAGGGCTTCGTACAGGATAATTGCAACCGAATTGCCCAGGTTAAGGGATCGGATATCACCTATCATGGGAATCCTTATGGTATTCTTCTTATGTTCCAGCAGCAGTTCCTCCGGTATTCCCGCGCTTTCCTTTCCAAACATGATGTAACAGTCCGGATCGTATTCCACCTGGGTGTAGGAATGCTGCGCCTTTGTGGTAGCCATAAAGATTTTAGCTCCGGGATTCCTGTCCAGGAATTCCGGAAAGTTTTTGTATACTGTAACATCAAGGTCCTTCCAATAGTCCAACCCGGCCCGCCGGATCTCCTTTTCATCCAACCGAAAGCCCAAGGGTTCGATCAGATGCAGCCTGGTGCCGGTGGCTACGCAGGTTCTTCCAATATTGCCGGTATTGGCCGGTATCTCCGGTTCTAATAACACAACATTCATTCCAGCCTCTGCTCCTCCTTCAAAACAATGTCCTTACGTAGCAGTGCATTACGGGGGTATTATGTTCTCCGCCTGGACCCCCCTCTGCACTGTTACATCCTTGCAAAGAAAAAAGGTGACCTAATCACCTTTAATCGCAATATGTATCTCAATCTTTTTATGATCCCCATATTCCAGCGGTATGCAGATATTGTGCGCATAAGTCGTACTGAAGGTCATTGTACCGTTACCGATGGTAGGCGGGGTTATATCAATCGCAATTCCCTTCGTGGAAAATATGGTTGCAGTATTGCCCATAATCATATTCCCCAGCTCACAGATTGCACTTTTAGCCAGATCATCCATCTCCATAACCGGCATCATGATCATCTTTGAAGCAATATCACAGGCAACGGGATCCTCAAATGCAATCATTGCCTGTCCTTTCATTGTACCTGTAAAGCCAATCAGAATAAGTAATGTATTGTCAAAGAAAGCCGGATTCTTTATGTATGGTCTTCCTATCGCGGCATCAACAAAACACATTTCCTTCAGTATTTTTGTAGCAGCCATTAAGAACGGATTAATATGCTCTACATTTACGGCCATTTGCGTACCTCCTAAGTATTTTACTTATTGTATCATAAATGTTATACTATTATCAACTGAACTCTTACAATTAGTTCAGCTGTCTGTGCCGTTCTACAAAGTTCTCCATCCGCTCCAGGGCTGTCTTCAAATTTTCAATGGAATATGCATAGGAAATCCTCAGATACCCCTCTCCGCAATCGCCAAAAGCCGTTCCCGGAACCACGGCAACCTTCTCCTCCTGCAAAAGACGGGTGGCAAATTCATCCGAGGTCATGCCAAGGCTTTTGATACAGGGAAACACATAAAATGCCCCATAGGGCTCGAAGCAATCCAAGCCCATCCTGCGAATGGCGTGAACTACAAATCTGCGCCTCTTATCGTAGGCATCCCGCATCATTTCCACATCGCCATCCCCGTTTTTCACTGCCTCAAGACCTGCATACTGGCTCGTGGTGGGTGCGCACATAATGGCAAATTGGTGTATCTTAATCATTTGCTCCATAACCAATGCCGGACCTGCCGCATAGCCCAGACGCCAGCCGGTCATGGCATAGGATTTGGAAAAGCCGTTGACCACAATGGTTCTCTCCTTCATTCCCGGAAAGGAGGCAATGGACACATGCCTGCTGCCATAGGTGAGCTCCGAATAAATCTCATCGGAAATCACCATCAAATCCTTTTCTATAATGAGATCTACCAGCTTTTCCAGATCTGTGTGATCCATAATAGCTCCTGTGGGATTATTGGGATAGGTCAGAATTAATACCTTCGTCCTAGGAGTAATGGCAGCCTCCAGCTCCTGTCTGGTAAGCTTAAAATCATTCTCCCCCTTCAGCTCAATCACTATCGGAACCCCTCCGGCAAGAACCGTACAGGGATGGTAAGATACATAGCAGGGCTGGGGGATCAGCACCTCATCGCCCGGATCCAGCATGGCACGAAGAGCGATATCAATGGCTTCACTGCCGCCCACCGTAACGATGACCTCCTTGTTATAATCATAGTGTAAATCAAATCTGCGGTCTAAATAATTGCAGATCTCTATCTTCAGCTCCTTCAATCCGGCGTTGGAGGTATAGAAGGTCTTTCCCTTTTCCAGAGAATAGATGCCCTCCTCCCGTATATGCCAGGGGGTATCAAAATCCGGCTCCCCCACGCCTAAGGAGATAGCGTCCTTCATCTCGCTGACAATGTCAAAGAATTTCCGAATTCCGGACGGCGGTATGTTCACAACTGTTTTGGACAGGGGATTTCTCAAGGCGTAATCAACATCCTTTCATCGTGCTTGGTTTGAACCAACGGCAGACCATGCTCTTTATATTTCTTTAGTACAAAATGCGTACCCGTGCTAAGAATCGCTTCCATAGGAGCAAGCTTCTCCGATACAAAGGTGGCCACCTCCCTCATGGTTCTGCCCTCGATAATCACGGTCAGATCAAAGCCTCCCGACATCAGATATACCGACTGCACCTCGTCAAACTGATAGATTCTCTCGGCAATCTTATCAAAGCCCAAGCCTCGCTGGGGTGTGACCTTGACCTCGATCAATGCGGTCACCCTTTCACAATGGACCTTATCCCAGTTAATCAGTGTCGGGTACCCGCAGATTACGGTCTCATCCTCCAATTCCTTTAAGGTGGTCACAATCTCTTCTTCGGTGGTGCCCAGCATAACGGCCAGATCAGCAGCGGAAATCTTACTGTTTTTATCAATTGCAGTCAAGATTTTTTCTCTCATTCAAAATCCTTCCCTTCCCCTGTGAATTTTTTATCCTTATATATAATCAAGCATTCTTTCCTCAGGAATTCTTTCCTGGAGAATGCATTCCCATCATTACCCGGTACAGCTCGTCACTTTTGGGCGGCTCCAGGAAACGTCTTTCCCCGCCGTTGATAATCATACGGTCATTTCCCTCCGTAATCCGGCCGATGACCGCCGCGTCAATTCCGCCCGCCTCCAGCCGGTCCACCAGATAATTTGCCCGGTCCGTCACCATCAGCATACATCCGCTGGAGATCAGCATATACGGGTTAATATCATAAAATTCACAGATTTCCACCGTTTCCTGCTTCAGCAGAATCTTCTTCAAATCAATTTCCATGCCTACCCTGGAAGCCGCTCCGATTTCCCACAATGCTCCGAAAATTCCGCCCTCCGTCACATCGTGCATGGAGGTTACACCGCATTCTCTGGCAATCCGGGCTTCCGGCACCACAGAGATATGATTTATCATCTTCCTGGCACCCTCCAGAAAGCTCCGGCTGTACCGGGCACGAAGCTCTTCTTCCCTGGCTGCCGCTATGATTGCCGTTCCTTCCAGACCGGCCCATTTGGTCATAACAATTTCCTGACCCGGCCTGGCTCCCGCAGTTTTGATCATCTCACTGCGCTTCATCTTCCCCACACCGGTAACGGTAATAATTGGCTGGCACACCGCTCTGGTGATCTCGGTATGCCCGCCGACAATCTCAATATCCAGCTGCTCACAAACCGCCTCCATATCCTGCATGGCAGTTCTCAGCTGCTCCTCTTTCGTTCCTTCCGGCAGGAGAACCGTAAGCATAATACCAATGATCTCGGCTCCATTGGAAGCAATATCATTGGCTGTGATATGAACTGCAAGGGTTCCGATATCCTGTACCGTTCCCGTAATGGGATCCGTCGAAAGAACAAGCACCTCATCCTCAGCAATTGCAAGAACGCTGCAATCCTCGCCAATGGCGGGACCAACCAGCACTTCCTCACGCCTATGCCCTATTTGATTTAAAACGGACCTCTTCAGGACCGCTTCCGGTACTTTCCCCACGTTCATACCTGACCTCCATAATGTCAATCATACCAGGATTCATCCCAGACATCCGCCTGGATCTGTCCTTGAGGATTCGCAAGATTGTCCGCCTCTGACTCGTCCTGGGTCTCATCCCCTGAAGCATCCGGCTCATTTGTATCCGGCTGGGTATTATCCTTTTTATCGTTGTCCTTTTTCGTATCCTTCTTATCGGCAGAGTTTTTCGTATCCTTCGGATCCGTCGTCTCTTCCGGTGTCTCTACCTTCTTTGTTCCAATGGTTACATACTTGGGAGCCGGAGCATAATTGCTCTTATTAACCAGAACTCTGCTGACCTCGATGCCATTCTCATATACAACCTTGTACAGCTCGGCTTTATAACCGGTATGGGCCGACTGGGTCACCTTGCGATAGCCCTCCGGCTGGTTCGGATCCTTCGTGATTACATCCGGCGGAGGCGCGGTCTCGGACAATATCTTCGTCTCATACTCCACGGTCCGGTTCTTATTATCCCTGGTCTCCTTTCCCCACAGCTTAAAGGTAATTCTTCTTCCCTTTGTAGTAGCTTCAATCACAATGGGCGCATCCGTGTTATTCTTAAACTTAAAATCCTTATAAGTTCCTGCAATTGCCGCATCTCTGGATAAATCCACATAGCTGATGGTCATGGAATGGGGCTGACGTTCCACCACTTCAAGCTCCGCATTCAGCACCGCATTATACAGCGTAGTGGTTACCTGACAGGCTCCTCCGCCCACACTGTCAATTACCTTCCCCTGTAGGTAAGCTCCTGCGACATAATAACCGTTTTCCTTGGTGAAGGGGGTCAGGTATTTGTATCCGGAGAACACATCTCCCGGATATAGTACGGCATTATTGATCAGCCTTGCCCCGTTGGCCAGGTTTGCGGCTCTTCCTTCTGCCGAATCCGTATATTCTGTGGTAAAGGTACCAATCACGGTGTTGCATTGCTCCACCACATCCCTGGTATAAAGCGGCATATCATCCTCAACCACTGCTTCCACAACGATATCCTGACGCTTCCAGGAGTCCAGGGCTTCTGAAATCGCATTAACCGTGGCATCAACATTCACTTTTCTTCCGACAACATGATCCCCGTAGATAAATTTACCGTTCTTTCTGGTAATCGTGGCGTTAACGGGAGCCACATTATACGAGCTTACATCCACCTCAACAATGTCTCTGATCTTTGTTTTGTCATAAATGAAGGAAATAGGATATACAATATTCCCCTGCTCAATGTCCTTCATATCCTTATACTGCTTGATCAGATTACCGCTGGTTCCCAGGGACAGCGCGGTATCGATATTGTCATTCTCCTCCATCTCATAGCCAAGGGCGCCCATGGTGGTATATACGATATTCTTACCCATCAGGATGGCGACACCCTTGTTCCGCAGCCCTTCCACGTAGTCCCGCACCGCAGCCTCAGCCTGCTCTTTTGTCATTCCGCTGACATCAACCTCATCTATAAATACGCCCTTTACAATGGTCCTATTATTCTCTTTTGCAGATGCGTGCATTACATTCCCCGCATATAAATCAGACTGGTACAGCAATTCCCTTGTGATAAACAAAAAGGAAATGGAGAGTAAAAAAATCGCGAACTTAATAATTTTCTTCCTGCCCATATTCATCCTCCTTTTCTAAATGGCTAAATCCTTCTGGAGCCTTATTTTGTTACATTTGTGACTTCTTCCTATTTTAACATAAACCGAAGATTATTCAAGTTTTTCTTTCAGGCCATATTTTTAGAATGCCGTGTTACAGCATTCCTTCGTTGACTTTTCCGGAAGAATTATGTATATTTATAACACCCTAGTTCAGTACGCTCAGGATGGTCGGCAACGTCATAGCCAACACCAATATAATGATTATGATTGTCGATATAATTTTTTTTGATTTTTTATTATAGAAATTCATTCATTTCACCTCTTTTTAAAATTTTTGTTTGAAAGGCTGTGAACCCTTATGAGTCTTCCTATCACCTCCGCACTTATCCTTATTTTTGTCGTATGGCTGCACTACGAAATGAAAAAGGAAAGCAGGCTGTCCAAGAAAACCCTGGACCTCTTCTGGCAGAAGGAGCGCGAATCCAACCTGGCACGCAAGAAGGATATCTCCGGGCTGGATTATCTTACGGTATCCCTTGATTCCCTTCCCATGGAAGATATCGAAGACGACACCGCCAATTCATACCGGGATCTTATCCGTAAGCTGTCCGGCCGCAGAATGACCAATCTCTGCGGTCTGACCAATACGGAACTCAAGTTCCGGTACGGTGCGGCGAATCTTGCCCTTCTGACCGAGTATGATAACAACTACACTTCTTTTGTAAGCATGCTCCATAAATGGGCCGTGCGGCTGGCAGACAAGGGCTTTATCTCCCGCGCCCAGACCGTGCTGGAATTCAGCATTTATTCCTGCCGGACAGATGTCACGGGATCATACCGCCTGTTAGCCAGGCTGTATCACGAGCAGAACCGCCCGGATAGAATTGATTCCATTGCCGAGATGATATCCCGAACCAAAATCAAACAAAAGGAAGATCTGATCCTGGAACTGAACACCATCAAAAACAAACCATTTTAGGATGCAAGAATTATTCTAAGATATTTTGACCATTCTATCAAGCTTTTTTTACGGTAAGACCGGAAGCTTTGCTGTAATACGGACATTCTTCCTTCAAAAAGCACTCCTCACACCTGGGATTTCTGGCCGTGCATATGGTACGGCCCAGGGTGATAATCTGAAGGTTATAGGCAATCCACTGCTCCCTGGGCAGAAGCTTCATCAGATCAAACTCTATCTTTACCGGATCTTCCTCTTTTGTAAAGCCAAGCCGCCCGGAAATACGCTTTACATGGGTGTCCACAACAATACTTGGCTCATGAAAGATATTTCCCCGGATGACATTCGCTGTCTTCCGTCCGACTCCCGCAAGGCTGGTCAGGGCATCCATATCACCGGGAACCTCTCCGTTGTATTTCTCAATCAGCTCTTTTGCACAGGCGATGATATTCTTCGCCTTATTTTTATAAAATCCGGTGGAATGGATGTCCTTCTCCAGCTCCTCCTGGTCCGCATCTGCAAAGTCCTGCAGACTCGTATATTTCTGATACAGATCCTTCGTTACAATATTGACCCGCGCATCCGTGCACTGCGCGCTCAGAATCGTGGCAATCAGAAGCTGCCAGGGATTATCGTGATTTAAAAAGACCTTATATTCTGTGGTATATTCCCGGTTCAAAGCGGATATAATGCGATCCACCCTCTCCCGCTCCTTCCTGGATATCCTTTGAATTGCCATCTGTCTTGATGCCTCCTTTTCTCTAACATACCCGCAAAACGTACATTTTATGAGCCTGCGTATTTATTTTATAAATACATATGCCGGTATATACAATCCCGCAATTATGTCCCTGAATATCCTTCCAGAACCGTAACCGCTGCCGATTTTGTAATGGGATCCCTTCTGCTGTAATCAAACAGAAGAACCTGCTCTTTTTTTATTGCATTTCCCGCCGCAGCCGATGCCGCGATATCATAAGTAAATTCCTCGATGTGAAGCTGAAGCTGCCGGGAGCCTTGCTCCCGCGAATACTCCCTCCTGTACCGGTCATAGTATTCTTTATAGTTCTTACCTGATCTCTCTCCGGCAAAGGCCGGTCTGCTTTTGCTGTCTTCCCTCAGAAACAGGTCCATCAGGAGAATTTCTTTAAACAAGCTGCTCCTGTCTCGTTTCTTCTCATCCGCTTCCTCCGTCAGAACACCGGCCGCCTTCTCCTGAAAGAAATCCCACAGCAGCTCATAACGCTTTATCCTGCTGTGAGCCTGAGCATCCATACCAGCGCTTTCATAATAATCGTAAACCGCCTCGTACATCCTCATCGCGGCAGGAAAGAAATGCTCCAGATACTCCATGGCATACTTAAACTGGCCGCTGTTATAATAAATCTCCACCATCTCGCAGATACCCTTCAGCTTCAGCAATTCTTCAAAGGACAGCTTCTTCGTACAGAGCACCTCGTAGGGGGGATCATCCCGGTATACAATACCATAGGACCTGCTTGCTTCCTCCATGGGGGAACCCTTCAGCACCTTTAAAAATCCCAGCTGAAGCTGGTCCGGCCTCAGCTCGTACACCTCTTGAAAGGAACGCTCAAAGGAGGTATAGTCCTCATGGGGCAAGCCCGCAATCAGATCCAGATGCTGATGAATATTTCCGCTCTCTCCGATTCGAAGAACATTACGCTTCAGCCGATTCAAATCCGTCTTTCGCCGGATCGCCTCCACCGTGTCCGGATTCGTGGACTGAACCCCTATCTCCAGCTGTATCTGGGCGGGACGAAGCGTTGCCAAAAATGTAATCTCATCCTCCTCCAGCAGATCCGCCGATATTTCAAAATGAAAATTAGTGATGCCATTATCCTGCTCCTTAATAAAGCGCCAGATTTCCATGGCATGGGCCTTATTACAGTTGAAGGTTCTGTCCACAAACTTCACCTGGGGAACCTGCTGATCCAGCAGGAACTTCAGCTCCTTCTTCACCAGGCCGGTATCCCGGAGCCTGACCCTCCTGTCGACAGAGGAAAGGCAATAGCTGCAGGAGAAGGGACATCCCCGGCTGCTCTCATAATAGATGATCCTGTTTTTAAAATCCGTCATATCTTCATAGGGAAAGGGAATCTCATTCAGAGACATGGGCTGCCTTGCCTCTGTGACCAGTATGTCCCTTCCTCTTCGAAAGGCAATTCCTTTGATTCGCTCCAATCCGGTATCCGTCTCTTCGGCATCCGCCCCTCTGGTACCGGCTTCCTCAGAAATACCGCCGCAGGAATAATACCGGGCCAGCTCCAGGAAGGTCTGCTCCCCTTCTCCCAGCATAATACCCTCCAGCTCACAGTTCTTCAAGAGACGGGCCTCGGCATCATAAGACACCTCAGGGCCTCCGAGCCACAGTCTGGCCTCCGGCTGTACCTTATGCAATTCCTTTGTAAGCTTGAGAATGATATCAATATTCCATATATAGCAGGAAAAGGCAATCACATCCGCATGCTCCTGATAAATCCCCTTCAATATATCCTCCCTGGGATGATTGATCGTATATTCCGCCAAAGATATCTGCCCCGTAAATCCCTGCTGCCGGGCATACGCCCGAAGGCTGTACACTGCCAGATTAGAATGGATATACTTGGCATTCACCGCCACCAACAACAATTTCATGATCAATCCCTCCTTATCCGGTTCATTATAGTAACTATCATCATAGCATAATTTACACCGAATAAAAACAGGGTATTACTATTTTTTTCTGCGGCCAACCTCTTTTGCTGCATATCGGATGAACTCCTCCGCCGTAGGCACTTCCCCTACCCGCGGAACCCTGTCCTGGTACTCCCGGGTAATGCTGTCCACCGGTGTCATTCTGTAGGCCGCATTGATTGCCTCCTGCATCTCCCGCTTTACTTCCTCAACCGTAACTCCATTTTTTCTCGCAATCTCTCGATAGATGTTCCTCATGCTCATATTCATTCCTCCGATATGTACGGTTTAGATGCCTGAATCGCAGCCTTGATTCGCCCGGCATCTTAATCCCTGGTATGGTTGTCCTTGAAAAAATGGACCTGTATTAGTCCCATTATAGCAAGAAATACCATTAAAATAAAGCACAAAAGGACTAGAATAAGTCCATACCTTTTGAAAGGATTTTTGTATGAACGAACAAAAGATAAAAACAGACTCTTCCATTTTTATTGGCAAAAACATACGTGAAATTAGAATCGCAAAGAAGATAGGTCAGACTGAACTGGTCCGCCTGCTGGATTTACAGGGCATTTCTATCACACGCGAATCTCTGGTAAAAATAGAGCGGGGAATACAGCATATCTACGCCTCTCAGCTAAGAGCAATTAAGGATGCCCTGCATACCACTTACGATGAACTATTAGAACAAAGGGGACAAAATGGATAAAACAGCATAAACCGCGGCACAATAACAAAAACACTCTATCGGTGCCATATGGACAGTTTCGACATAATATGATATAAATAAAGACATACGCTGCCGGCAGCGTAATTCTTTATTGTATTCAATAGACTCAGGAGACTTTTATGCTAACATTTGATCCCATTACTGCTGATAATATTTGTAAAGCAGCGGAGTATTTCAAGTATAAAATCAGCCGTACCAGCGACTATACCATAGGCGCCATGTATATGTGGCGAAGCTTTTATCAGACCAGTTTTACAGTTTTTGATGATATGATTTTATATAAGGTGAAGTTTTTAAACCGGACCTCCTTTACCCTTCCCGTGGGCGGCGGCTCCCTGCTAAAGGCAATGGAGGCCATTAAGGAATACTGCCGGGAACAGGATCTCCCCATGTGGTTCTGTACGCTTCCCGAGGAAGCCGTTTCCATTCTGGTGAAGGAATTCGGCGGCATACAGCCCTGTTCTTCCAACCGTGACTGGGCAGATTATCTCTACCGCGCGGAGGATCTGGCCGATATGGCCGGAAGGAAATTCAGCGGTCAGCGGAATCACATTAACAAATTCAAGAAGCTGTATCCGGATTACTCCTACCACCGGATCACGCCGCAGAACCTCCCAAAAATAATTGATTTTTTGATGGATTATGAGAAAAATCACGGAAAAGAAGCCTCCCTGGCCCAGGAAGAGCTGGCCCATGCTCTGGAGCTCATCCCCCGCCTGGAGCAGTTCGGCCTTCCGGGCGCCTACATCCAGGTTGACGGGGCGATTGTTGCCATAGCCATCGGCGAGATCATTAACGATACCCTGTACTGCCATATCGAGAAGGCCAACCGGGACTACCCCGGCTCCTATCAGATGATTGTTAAGGAATTCTCCGGCGATATGCGCAATACCTACGGCATCCAATATATTAACCGGGAGGAGGATGTGGGAGATCCCGGTCTGCGGACCTCCAAGCTGTCCTATCATCCGGTTGCACTGCTGGACAAGTATTGTGTGCTGATTCCCTAGAGGAATTTATAACGGGGCTTCTCCTCCTTCATCAGCAGATACCGGAGATAATCATCCAGCACAATGGCAGGCAGGGACAGCAGGAACCAGAGATTGGTATACAGAAGGCAGATTTGCCCGAGAAAATTATAAGGCTGCCGGGAATAATCCCATACCCCCAGCTTCAGCCACAGGTTAACCACAACTCCCACCACCAGCTCGACGGCGGTAATAATCAGTGCAGAAATGGCCATCTGGCTGACAATGGACATCTTCCAGGAATAAACCTCATTCAAAGAACCGATTAGCACAAAGCAGATTCCTCCCGCCACCAGCATGGAGACATGGGAATAACCCCGGCTTATAATTTCAATTCCTCCATAGAGAAAGCCTCCGGTCAGGAATAAAAAAGTATATTTCAAAAAGCGATTGTAAGTTAACAGCATAGCTCCCTCCATAACAGCACTGTTCATGGCAGTACTGTTTTTATAATACTGTTTTTTATCCATCCTTCCGGTTCAGTATATGCAGAATCCTGCAAAATTATCTCGATTTATCGCTCTGGGAAAAACTCGCAGTGCAGAAAACGGTAAAATTTATTTTTGGACAGTAAAAAAGGACAGTTATGGGACTGTCCTTTTTCGGAGAAGGTATTTTTGTTACTTATGGGGGGTGTAGCAAAAACTATATAATGTATTGGGGTTTACAAACATAGTATAGCATGACATTCAAAATAAGTCTGCACAAACATTACAAATTTCCAATGATTTTTTCGTCATTATGCACAAATCCGTATTCACGCTCCTTCTTACGCCTCTGTGCTTTCCGACACCTTCCTTGCATCGAATAAAGCCTCAAACTCTTCTCTGGTAATCCGCTCTTTTTCCATCAGAAGATCCGCACAGGCATCCAGTATATCCCGGTACTCTGTCAAGACGCGCTTTGCTTCCCTGTAACAGTCATCAATGATGGATTTCACCTCATCATCAATCCGGTTAGCAATATTCTCACTATAGCTTCTGGTATGCGCCAGGTCTCTTCCGATAAACACTTCATCATCATCGGAATCGTAGTTCACCATTCCGATGGCATCAGAGAAACCATAACGGGTAATCATGGCTCTCGCGGTCTTGGTGGCAACCTTAATATCCTGGGAAGCCCCGGTAGTAATATCATCAAATACCAGTTCCTCCGCAGCCCTGCCGGCCAGATCCACAATGATCTCCTGACGCATTCTGCCCCTGGTATTAAACATCTCATCTCTTTCCGGGAGAGGCATGGTAAAGCCCGCCGCTCCGTTTCCGGTGGGGATAATGGATACGGTGTAAACCGGCCCCACATCCGGCAGGATATGGAACAGAATCGCGTGACCCGCTTCGTGGAACGCGGTGATCCGCTTCTCCTTCTCGGTGATCACCTTGCTCTTCTTCTCCGTGCCAATTCCCACTTTAATAAAGGATTTCTTAATATCCTCGCCGGTGATATAGTTCCTGTTGTCTCTGGCGGCGCTGATAGCGGATTCATTCATTAGATTCTCCAGATCCGCGCCGGTGAAGCCGGCTGTGGTCTGGGCCACCTGCTTCAGATCCACATCGTCACCCAGAGGCTTTCCTTTGGCATGAACCTGAAGGATCTCTTCTCTTCCCTTCACATCCGGGCGGCCTACGGTAACCTTACGGTCAAAGCGTCCGGGACGAAGGATGGCGGGATCCAGAATATCCACACGGTTTGTTGCCGCCATGACAATGATGCCTTCATTTACCCCAAAGCCGTCCATTTCCACCAGCAGCTGGTTCAAGGTCTGCTCTCTCTCATCATGACCGCCGCCCATACCGGTTCCTCTGCGTCTGGCAACCGCATCAATCTCATCGATAAATACGATACAGGGGGAATTCTTCTTGGCGTCCTCAAATAAATCCCTTACACGGGAAGCACCCACACCGACGAACATTTCTACGAAGTCGGAGCCGGAGATGGAGAAGAAAGGAACTCCCGCCTCTCCCGCAACAGCCTTTGCCAGCAGGGTCTTACCGGTTCCGGGAGGTCCCACCAGCAATACTCCCTTGGGGATGCGGGCTCCAACCTGGATATATTTCTTAGGTGATTTCAGGAAATCAACGATTTCCTTCAGCTCATCCTTTTCCTCCTCCAAACCTGCTACATTCTTAAACGTCGTATGCTTATTCTCCTCCGTGGTCATCTTGGCGCGGCTTTTGCCAAAGTTCATCACCTTGCTGTTTCCTCCGCCTACCGATGCCTGATTGGATAAAAAGGAAAATAATACGATGATAATAATAAATACCAGGATATATGGCAATACCGATGTCAGAAACCAGCTTGGCTTGGAGATGGTATGAATCGCCGTGTCCACCCCGGCTTCTTCGGCAAGTGTCTCAATCTCCCGGATATCAAGCACATGAAAACTAACGCTCTTTCCACTCTTCAGGACAGCGGTAACATCTCCAATGTGCGCCGTTTCATTGGGATAGATCTCAATGGATTTCACCTGGCTGTTCTCTATATCCTTCACAAATTGTGTTTTGCTGTATTCATCCTGACTATTTAATTCAAGATGATTCGAGATATAAAACGTAGCAATCACAATCAGCAGAATGATAATGTACCAGCCGTATCCCTTCATCTGTTTTCTCACTAAACAACCTCCTTTATCACTATACTGGCAGAAGAGGAAGCCCCTCCTGTCATTAGAATTCTTTTTTATTCATTCTCAACCACACCTACATAGGGTAGGTTCCGATAGAACTGATCATAATCCAGACCATAGCCCAATACAAATTCATCGGGAATTACAAAGCCGACATATTTCACATCCACATCCGTAACCCTTCTGTCCGGCTTATCCAGCAGGGTGCAGATCTCCAGACTCTTGGGTGCCCTGGCCCCAAGAAGATTCTTCAGATGAGCCAGCGTATGTCCGGAATCAATAATATCCTCCACAATAAGTACGTTCCTTCCCTCAATGGATTCATCCAGATCCTTCAGAATACGGACTCTCCCTGAGCTGACCGTTTCGCTTCCGTAGCTTGATACGGACATAAAATCCATGGTAACCGGAAGCGTAAGGCGTTTTGCCAAATCACAGCTGAAGAATACGCTGCCCTTCAAAATCGAGATGAGGTGAACCGTTTCCCCTTTATAATCCCTGCTGATCTCCTCGGCAAGCTCCCGTATCCTCTTACTGATCTGTTCCTCCGTTATCATTGTCCTTATCGTATGCTCCATACTGCTTCTCCTCCATATCAAACATTTTTATCACCAGTATCCTTGTTGTTGTTTCATCCACCTTATATCTTTCACTCATCCGGTCTTCCCTGCCGGTAATCCACATGATATGGCTGCCGTCGGCAACGAGAAGTCTGCTGTCTCTGAGCCTGCGGGGAACCTTATGATCGATAAAATAATCCTTCAGCTTCTTGCTGCCGCCTGAAGCGTTAATCTGAAGGTAATCCCCTTCTCTTCTTGTTCTGATTTCAACAGCATTTTCTATTTTATCATAATCGAACCATTTCGTACAACTACTTTTCGGAATAAGCTGGTTATTTTTACTGCGGATCAGCTCCGCCTCCACTAACTTTGCACCCGGCAGGACCTCTGTTCTTCCCGGTATCTTAATCTTAACGGGTTGGAAGGATTCCTGCAAGCCGTTTTCCGCAAAATTTCCTCCGGTCTGTTTCTGGGCCGGCTTCTGTATTACGATATCACCGTATTCCTGTCTGGCTGTAAGCCCTCCGGGCAGATGCACCTGCTTTCCGCTCTCCTTCTCCAGCAAGGACAGCACCGCCTCCACATGCTTCGCCTCCAGATCCTTCCCGCCGCCTGACAATTCCTCCAGAATCAGCCGGATGATGCCCTTTTGAATTACAATATGCTCGCCGCCCAGCTCCCGGATGCCTATCCTGCAGCCGGCTTCTTCTCTCCGCAGCAGGGCCTCACAGCGCCGCCGGATATTGCCCCTTATAAAGTCCTCAATTTCCCGCAGCGTTCCCGCCGCCTCGGCAATATGATCAATGCTTCGGGAATTAATCTCCCTGGAAGCATAGGCAAGAATTCTGTGCCGGATCTTATTTCTGCTGTAATCCTCTGTCAGATTGGTGGAGTCCGTAAGATACCCGATCCCCTCCCTGCCAAGATATGCCTCGATCTCCGATCGTGTAACACCCAGCAGCGGCCTGATTAAAATAATATCACTAAAATCTCCGGGAAAAGCCCTTACCGCATCGATTCCGGTCAGGCCGCGAAGGCCGGATCCCCGAAACAAATGAAAAAGCACGGTTTCGGCATGATCGTTTTTATTATGCGCAATTGCGATCTTATTACACCCGTAAGTTTTACAAACCTGCAAAAATGTGTCATATCGGAACTTTCGTCCGGCCTCTTCCTCACTCATGCCCTCCCGGTCCGCCAGAGCCCGCACATCGCAATGAAAACTCAGAAAGGGAAGCTCTTCCTTCCCGCACAGCTCTCTGACATAGCTTTCATCCCGCTCCGCTTCGTCTCCGCGAATCCCATGGTTTATATGCACGATCACCAGCGTCAGCTCATATTCACTCCGAAGGCATTCCAGAACATGCAAAAGACAGATAGAATCGGCGCCTCCGGATACCCCAAGGACAATCCTATCCCCTCTCTTAAGCATCTTATTCTCTGTTATAAAAGATCTTACTTCTTGCAGCATCTGTTCCTGTCCCATGATACTCATCATATTCCCCGGCCTGGTATTTCTGCCGGTCCGCGCTGTTCAAATCTGCGATAATAGCATTCTACCCCTTTTGCTCTTATATTTCAATGCAATATTTTCAAATTCCTTTTATTTCATCCATATTCCCGCGGTTATTACCGTCATATCATCCATGGGCACATAATTGCTCTGGGACAGGGTCCGTTCCAGAACACGGTTTGCTATCTCCTGGGGGTTCTTGCTCTTTATCTCCAGCAGCAGCTGCTCCAGAAAGGCTTCCTTATTCTCTCCGGGAATGCAGTCCAGCACGCCGTCCGTCACCAGCACAACAATATCCCCCTCATACAATTTCTTTGTTACGGTATCATAGTCCACATTACCGAACATTCCTATGGGCAGGGTTGTGGATGCAATCGTCTCAACCCAGTCCCCCCTCTTGATAAAGGTGGCGGCAGCTCCGATTTTGATAAATTCACACATACCGGTAAAGAGATTGATGATACTCATATCAATGGTGGAAAAAGTCTGCTTGTCGGATTTCAGCACCAGACTGGAGTTAATGAGCTTAATGGCAGTTTCCGCTTTAAAGCCTGCCTCAATCATCTGTTCCAAAAGTGACATCACCGTCTCGCTTTCCTCCCCCGCCTCCTTTCCGGTTCCCATACCGTCGGACAGGGCGATCATAAACTCCCCGTTCTCCAGGCGAAGAATAGAGAAATTATCCCCGGATACATTTTCCTTCATGGCTCTGGCAACGCCCGTCAGCACTTTGAACTTGGTATCCTCCAGAAAGCAGTAACTGTCATAATCCTTGGCTATGACGGACTTGGAGGCTTCGGATGCCTTCACACGGATGCCCAGAGCCTCCGAGACATACCCGGAGGCCTCTTTCGCCGTAATGCATCTTCCTCCCCTGCATGCGGCCGTCAGATACACTTCCTTACGCCTGTCCTCCCGTTCCAGTACCGTGATCTCCTTCACCATAATATGCTCCGATTTCAGCCTGTGGGCCACCCGTTCCTCCTCCGCCCGGAACACTTGATCCGCCTCATAGATCTCCCCGGTAATCTCCTGTATCACCCCGGATACCTCCCGAAGCTGCTCCGCGATCACTTCCCTGCTCTCCGATATCCTGCTCTGCCAGATCTGGTTCAGCTTGGCAATCTCAAACCCCCGGTTGGTCTCTGTTATAAAATCCTCCACACTGATGCAGCTGTCCAGAAAATGCATGGGGATATCCTCCTTCGTGATTTTCCCCTTCCTTTCCGCAACCTCAAACATCATACTGGCAGCCTGATAAGTCTCCTGAAAGCTGCTTTCCCAGCAGGAGGTGCACTGTTCACAGTTCCGGCACAGCTTTTCGGAGATTTCCTCAAAAATATGGTTGATTTCCTTTTGCTTCAGCCTAGTCTGCTTCTCTGTAATGGTATCCAGGGTCTTGGACAGCTTCAAAAAGGATTCGGCAAAAATCTTCATCCTCAGCCTGGCTATTTTTTTTAAATTTTGAGCGGCAAGCTGTTCCTGACGCCCGGTTCCGCCCGCCGCATCAACGCGGTAAATCATGCTGCCCGGCAGCAGAAGAAATACCAGGACCGCCGACAGCAGCGCCCCCATCTCCTTCGGCCCCATCACCATTTTCTCATTCACAATCCCGGTGGCAAAGGCGATAATCATATAGACCGCACCGCAGGAAAACCGCCCCATCTCGCGAAAGACCGCCGTAAGGATGCTCATCATGGTGAACATTCCGATATCCGCAGCGGAGGCTCCCCGCAGGCTCAGTGCAAAGCCGCAAAGGGCCGCTGTTATGGTACCCTGTCCGGCGCCGTATTTGTAAGTGAAGTACAGAACCAGAAAATATGCCGCTGTATGGGCCGGTGCCAGGTACTCTATGCCCAGATCGGGAATTGCATACAATAATACGGCGATAGTCAATGCCATGCTTACCATTTGCTCATTATTCATTCGGGTTCCCTTCCGTGCTTCCAGCAGATAATCAATTCCCTGACGGAATATTCCCGCAGAGATAAAAGCAATCAGACCTTCCAATACTGCCATGATAACATAACGGCTGACCGATCCCTCTGAGGCAACCTCCATCAAGGAGAAGAGGGTCAGACAGACACAGGGAATCAGATGAAGAATGGTCTTGGAGCTGCTCCTGTCCTTGAACAGTGGCGTCTCCATAATAACTAAAGCGGTGACCAGGGTTAGGGAATACTTCAATATTCCGGCTGTCCCCAGGCTGGTCAGGATACCGAATAACGCTACGGCCAGCGCCCAGCCCCCTCCGGTCCCCGCAAGATATGCCGCGGTAAAATAACCGACTGCCAATGGATTCATAGAATAAAAGGCTGCTCTTGCAACCAGGATACCGATCAGATGAATTAGTAACTTTTTTCTTTTCATAGTCTTCTCCAACTCCCTTTCCAGTCCTCAAGATGATAATCGTGCTGTAATTATAGGCAGGAGATTTTGAAATCTTTGTCAAAAGAGCTTCATCGGTTTAAAAAACTTTTTGACAAGATTTCCACTAAATGGGTGATATTCTCGAATGCAGGCGGTTAATTCAGATTAAGACCATGATAAGATGACAGCAAGCTGCCCGGTTTTATATTCAAAATAAAGAGTCCGATTGCTGACTCTTGCGCTGCCGCGCGGTTGCCTCCAGACAACATCTACCTATGCACAGAATGTGCATTTTGCGCGGCATGTGCATCCTGCGGGGCATTTTATCGTATAGGACAAACTTTCCTATACGAAAAAAGAGAGTTGTTTTCACAACTCCCTGATAATAACTTCTTCAGCGGCACCAACTGTAAAATAGTCTGAAGTTCATTTTCTGCATTAAAAAATAGCGAAGGACGGATTTGAACCGCCGACACTGCGGGTATGAACCGCATGCTCTCGCCAACTGAGCTACTTCGCCAAGACAACGAAATTAATTATAACTGCTTTTATAGTGGTTGTCAACCATTTATTTCTCTGCTTCAAAAAGAATCTCATCCTCATAGACAAGCCCCAGCTTCTCCCTGGCCATCTCCTCGATGTACTTATCCGTCTTCGTATATGCCTTATACTCCGCAATCTCTTCCTTGCGCTCCAAAGCTTCCCTCTTCTGCGCTTCCAGCCGGTTCAGCTTCAGCTCCGCCGCTTCCCGTTCCTGTCCCAGGCCTATTCTCCGATAGGATACAATTGCGCATAGTATCAGCACAACAAATGCTATCACACCTATGCCTGTCCCCTTTTTTTTTCTTCTTCTCATTTCATCCCATCTCCTGCCGATGCCCATCTTATTGCGGGCATATTTTTCTGAGCTTCCGATCCATTTCTCTGTCTTATGCTCCGGACTTCTTAATCTGCCGCTCTTTTGCGGCCTGATCTCCTACTCTTCGCTTCTTTCTGCTTCGATCTCATAATTCCCGTGTATCATTACCTGGCTTCTCTATTTCCCGATGCACCCAGCCGTCTGTTCTCTATTGTTTTATTCCCTGCTCTTTTATTTTCTGCTTTCCTGTTCACCAATTTCTTCTTTTCTAATCTCTGTTTTTCTAATCTCTGTTTCTCTAATTTCTGTTTCTCTAATTTCTGTTTCTCTAATCTCTGTTTCTCTAATTTTTGTTTCTCTATTTTCTCTACTTTCTCGGCTTTTTCACGTTTTGCCTTCTCTTGCTTTATTTTAACCGATATCCGCCATTTTTTCAATCGTAATATTAACCTATTATATTTTTTTCTGCTTGCGGACAGCAGCATTTTAACAAGCCGAACCGTCTGTTTTACGGCGGCCTGGAAGGGCTGCAGCAGAGTTTTGAGCAGCTTTGTTATGAGTTCGACAACAAAGTCGCTGACAGCAAAATGATAAAGTATGGAGCCCAGCATCATTCCCAGGATGGAATACCCGCGAATAATTCCGTTGTTCTCCCGATAAATCATGGAAAATATGAATATACTGGCTCCAATCCAGAAAATCAGATCCTGAAGCGCAACCAAAAAAGCCCCGTGCTTTACCAGCCTTCTTAATATCCTTAGTATATCATAAATTAATAAGAGTATTCCCCCCCACAGAACAGAGATCAGAAAGAATTGCAGTTCAACGGTGATTGCCGGATTCATAGATGCCTCCTACTTGAAAAGTCTTCCAAACAGGGATTCTGAAGACTTCCCTCCATTGGTGGAATCAGAATAGGTCAGGCTGTCAATGCGGCCGTCAATATCAACCTCTCCCTTCTCCAGGGTGAGCCGGTTCACATGCAGTTCGCTTCCGCGAATCATCAGTATCCCCTGTTCCGTCTGCAGCAATACTTCTCCCGCATCAAAGGATAATACATCATTTACTCCGGTAATTGCCGCGTTTTTTCGTGCTATGATGTTCAATTTGTGCCCTTTTAGAATTTGTTGCTTGTCATCCATAGAAAAAAAAGCCTCCTCATCCTTAAGAATATCATATCTTCTTAAGTATATGAGAAGACTTTATAAATCATGACGCTGCCAACTGCTTATGTTTTTTCTACAGGTATTTATAAAGCTCCTTTGCATCGTCCTTTCTTACGGTTTCCTGCACGTCCAGCACTTCTACTTTGACAGCTTTCTCACCAAAGCCGATTTCAATCACATCACCGGTCTTAACCGTTGCCGAGGCCTTGGCAGGCTTACCGTTAACCGTAACCCTGCCTGCATCACAGGCTTCATTTGCCACGGTACGGCGCTTAATCAGCCTGGACACCTTCAAAAATTTATCAAGTCTCATACCTGATCCTCCATAGCATGCACCTCGAAGGGTACATGCATTCTTCGAATGCATAAAAAAAGCAATTGACACTTTATCCTGCCAATTGCCGGCTCATAGCTTCCTTTTTAGAATCCATTTAAAAAGGCTGTTTTAAAGACCTACACCCCAGAGAGACCCAGAATTTAAAACAGCCCTTTTGCTTTGCCTGTTATGCGTTGATAACATCCTTTAAAGCCTTGCCAGCTTTAAACTTCGGTGCCTTGGAAGCGGCAATTTCAATGGTTTCCTTTGTTAAAGGATTTCTGCCGGTTCTGGCGGGTCTTTCGGATACTTCAAAAGTGCCGAAGCCAACTAACTGAACCTTCTCGCCCTTGGTTAATTCCTCTGTAACTACATCGATGAAAGCCTTTAATGCCTTCTCAGAGTCCTTCTTGGAAAATTCCGTTTTTTCTGCGATTGCAGCAACTAATTCTGCTTTGTTCATGGATTAACTCCTCCTCTAAAGTGATAATTTCATTTATTAAATCTTACGATTATTGTGCTTCCCTCTGCAAGTCATTTTGTTCCGCAGATGAGAACTCGTATAGATTCTACCCTCGCTTCTTAAGCTTGCGCGAAGATATCTACAAATCTATTTATAAACTTATTAGTGGCATTTGTCAAGGAATTTTCTGCATCTATTTGTAAAATACGAGATAAATTAACAACTCCGAACAGTACTTCGCCAATTTCCTCTTGAAAATCACTATTATTACCGGATTCTATCCCTTTTTCCAGCTCCTTCAGCCCCTGCTGCACCCTTTTCAATGCCTGCTCCAAACCTTCTGGATTCATCCCTGCTTTGGCTGCTTTTTTCTGTATTTTCTCCGCCCGGAGCATCGCGGGAAATGCCTTGGGGACCCCCAGAAGCTCCTTCACAATATCATCCGATCCCTTCTCCTGCTTTTTGATCTCTTCCCAGTTCTTCAGTACTCCTTCCGAATCCTCCGCTACGGCGCCGCCAAAGACATGGGGATGCCTGCGTATCATCTTCTCGGCTTCTCCGGTAATCACCTGATCTATGGTGAATTCCTGCTTCTCTTCCGCGATCACACTGTGAAGGGCAACCTGCAGCAGGACATCTCCCAGTTCCTCACAAAGATTGTCATTGTCCCTGTTATTGATTGCCTCAATGGTCTCATAGCATTCCTCCAGCAGACAGTTTCGGAGACTCTCGTGAGTCTGTTCCCTGTCCCAGGGGCATCCCTCCTCACTTCTCAGCTTTCTGATGATATCCATAAATTCCTCAAAGCGATAGCCTGACATGTCCGCCACTCCTTTTATCTATTGTATTTGTCTATCGACATTATATCACGGCCGCAAGCGTCCATGATATTGGCACTGCGTGCCAGGATGTGCACTCACTGCGTTCGGCACTGGATATAATGTCTATCGACATTATATCACGGCCGCAAGCGTCCATGATATTGGCACTGCGTGCCAGGATGTGCACTCACTACGTTCGGCACTGGGTATAATGTCTATCGACATTATATCACGGCCGCAAGCGTCCATGATATTGGCACTGCGTGCCAGGATGTGCACTCACTACGTTCGGCACTGGGTATA